>DASYEP010000018.1:0-7810 GCA_036498965.1 Mucilaginibacter sp. | reverse complement strand
CAAAAACTGGTGCGAAATATTCATCTTTCCAATTATCAAAAACCTACTCCTAGAACCCAAAAAAGGAAAAAAGCCGGCATTTGACATAGTTTTCGACATCTTTAATCCTTAGGTTAACGGCTATGGCGGCTATGAGCGGGCATAACATCAATTGAACCCAAAAATAACGTTAGAAGCATCATAAAGCACCAAGCCATAAGACTTAGGACTTAACACTTTTCTCTATCTTAGCTATCCAAACAAACCACCATGTCAAACCCCAATTTCAACTACACCCCCAACTCCAACCACACTTACGACGCTATTGTTATCGGTTCCGGTATCAGCGGAGGTTGGGCGGCTAAGGAACTGTGCGAAGGCGGTTTAAAGACCCTTGTTTTGGAGCGCGGCAAAAATGTGGTGCATTTAAAGGACTACCCCACAGCCACCAAAAATCCATGGGAATTTCAGCATCATGGCCAATTGCCGCTAAAGGTTAAAGAAGAAAACCCCATCGCCAACCGCTGCTATGCGTTCGACGAAAGTACCCAGCACTTTTTTGTAAAAGAAAAAGAACACCCCTACATACAAAAAAAGCCGTTCGACTGGATCCGCGGGTACCAGGTGGGCGGTAAATCATTGCTTTGGGCAAGGCAAACCCAGCGCTGGAGCAAATACGACTTTGAGGGCCCGGCAAGGGATAATTTCGCCGTCGACTGGCCAATCAGGTACGATGATTTGGCGCCCTGGTATAGTCATGTAGAATCGTTTGCGGGCATCAGCGGTAACTACGACGGCCTCGACACCCTGCCCGACGGTGAGTTTCTGCCCGCCTGGGAACTGAACAAGGTGGAGCAGGTGATCCGGAAAGGAATAATGGACAATTATAAGGATCGCAACGTAATTATAGGCCGTTGCGCGCACCTTACTCAGCCAAAAGAGATCCATTTGGCGCAGGGTCGCGGGCAATGCCAGGCGCGCAACTTATGTCAGCGGGGTTGCCCTTTCGGGGGATATTTCAGCTCCAACTCGTCCACGCTGCCCACGGCCGCTAAAACCGGTAACCTCACCATATTGCCCGATGCCGTGGTGCATTCCATCATTTATGATGATAAAAAGGACAGGGCCACCGGGGTAAGGGTGATTGATGCCCATACCAAACAAGCCACGGAATATTATGCCAAAATAATTTTCGTGAACGCGGCGGCATTAAATACCAATCTGATTTTGCTCAACTCAACCTCCAGCCGCTTTCCCAATGGTTTGGGGAACGATAATGGTTTGTTGGGCAAGTTTATCGCTTTCCAAAACTACCGCGGCTCGCTTAGTGCAAATATGGAAGGCTATAAAGATTCGTACTATTACGGTCGCAGGCCCTGTGCGGTGATGATGCCCAACTTCAGGAATGTGCACAGGCAGGAAACCGATTTCCTGCGCGGGTATATGACATTTTATTCGGCCACACGACCCGGCTGGCAACATTATACCGACGGCCCGCTAATAGGGGCGGACTATAAAGACAACCTCACCGAACCCGGTCCGTGGCGGATTTACATGATGATGCAGGGCGAAACCATCCCGAAAGAAACCAACCATGTTTATTTAAGCAAAGACCAAAAGGACGAATGGGGGATCCCGCTGCTCACCATTGAAGTGGGTTACGACGATAACGACGAAAAATCACTAAAAGATTTTTTACAACAAGGCGCCGAAATGCTGGATAAAGCCGGCTGCAAAAACATTAGCACCAACGACAGCAAACAAGCCCCCGGTCTCGACATCCACGAAGTTGGCGGCGTACGCATGGGCAATGACCCCAAAACCTCCCTGCTCAACAAATGGAACCAGCTGCACGCCTGCCCGAATGTTTTTGTAACCGACGGCGCCTGCATGACCTCCACCGGCACACAAAACCCTTCGCTCACCTTTATGGCACTAACCGCCCGGGCGTGTAATTATGCGGTTGGGGAGTTAAGGAAGGGGAATGTTTAAGGGGAGGGGAGGATCACACCTTATGTCATTTCCTTTATATAAAATTAAGAAGCAAATTATGGACGCATACAATGTATTAGAAGAGCTGGGTGCTGACACCCAAATCAACGAAAGAGATTTTAATAAGATAAAAATAGATTTCCAAAATAGCTACTTGAAAACTAAGCGATATGAAGAACGAATAAAAAAGCATCGACGCCCAATAGAAGTAAAAAATGAGGTTTTGCATCATTTATACACCTATTTACAACAAATATGTAACCGGCCTGAAATGCGCGATATTGATGAAGAAAAAAACTCATCCGGATATGTTACAACAAAAATTGGCGAGATTTGGAAGTCCGATAAAAACATAAAAACCTGTTATAATTCGATTGCTGAATACTGCTTGTTAAGATCGAAGAATTTTAATTTGATAGCTGTTCATATCGCAGAATGCAGAGCAATGAATAAACTGGCAACATTAATTAAAAATTCAATCGGAAAAGACAATAAACCGAAGATTATGAACAATAAAATTACGACCGTAACACGCAGAAATATAGCTGATGCATTAACTACATCCAATTTGTCCTACTCAGGTAGATTAAGGGAAGCAGATTTTTTAAATCGGCTTTATGACCTGAAAAAGATGTCATCGACTGATTATAGGCCGGAATATGATACTGCTTATAAAGATGTTCTTCAACACGCAGACAACAACCCAGGCGATTGGCAGCCGGACTGGATATTTACCGATGAACGCTTTAATCTTATGCATTGCAGCGATGACGAATACTTAAAGTTTCTGATAGAAACATTAAGCCCTCACGTTAGGCCGGATAATGATGACACTGAAAAAATGCTTATTATTCATAACAAATATTTAAGCACTGATGGATTTCAGCTATACAAATCAGATGAAATTTCCGGAAAGCCGGTATTCAATTGGACAAAAGAAAATTCAGGTTATACTCAATTAGCAGCAAAGGCAACCGAAATTAAAAGATACCTGAATACTGAATATGTAAGTAAAAAGATTGAGCAGATGAATAAGGCAATTCTTACCGACACGGATGTCGCGCTTGGAACCGGTAAGGAATTATTGGAAGTGACTTGCAAATCTATTCTTAAAGCAAAATGCATAACAACGGATAAGGCTTGGTACCTTTCCCAATTGCTAAAGGCAACTACAAATGCTCTTGATTTTAAACCGAAAGAAGCAGATGATCCTGAAGCCGCCGAACGTTCCATCAAGCAAATTTTAGGGGGTATTTCATCTATTGTTCAAGGAATCACTGAACTACGTAATGCGTATGGTTCAGGGCATGGAAAGGATGCGGATTTTAAAGGCCTGGAAAGTAAATACGCCAAATTGTTTGTCGGTGTTGTGGCGGAGATAGCGATTATTTATTTAGCAACAAATGGTGAAACGGAAATTGTGAGCGATTCAGAAGATGCCAACCTTTTTTAACAGTCTTTCTATTATCAGGTATTATACTGGAAATAAATTGGTTTCAAATAATCATGGCCTTTAATAGTGAGCTTTGTCACAATTTCATTTGCGGCTTGCGTTTGGCCCTGGTCATATAAATAAACGACCAATTGCTTTAAAACGTCCTGTTCAAAATAAGACGAATAATTAATTTGTGCTAAGATTCTCGCCACTTGAGGAGCTGCAATTGGCGCTTTAACAAACTGCAATAATTGCCTTAAGATAACACTCGCTGCAAATTCGCCTGAAAGAGCGATTGTCTTTAAAATCAATTCAGTAATTTCCGCATCAAGGTCTTCAGATCGTATCATTTCCATGTAATGGATCATTTGCTGAACATCCCTTTTGTTGGTTAACTCTGTGTTTTCAAACTTTTCAATCAACAATTTCCATATCGTAAAAAATTTAACGGACAAATGGTTATAATCGATGTCCGGCAAGGTTTTAATGGCGTGTTGTTGTTGATTAAGCAATTGTACTGCACTAGTCAAAAGTGGCAGTTCTGCGTTATTTAAACATTTATAAAGCAGGGTTTCCTCAAAGGAAGGATCGTAGTCCCAAAAATAAAAAGCAAGGAGATGCCGAAGAATACCGGATTGATGATGCGTATCAATATAATTTGCTTCTACTGCCCTTTGATAATGGGGTAACATAATCGAGTAATAATCACCGGAAATTGGTTTACCGAACGCTACCCCGCTCATAAATGCTGCCCATTGAAAAAAATCGGCCGATTGATGGCTGATAATCTCTGTTCTCAACCATGCGTCATCCAAAAACATAAATTGAGAAAGGTACATTCCTTCTAAAATGTAACCGTCAACAATACCTCGTTGCATGGTATTCGCGAATATGTTTTTTAACAACAAGGTGCCTGACCACGGCTGTTCCGCATTTGGTTCCATCCGCGCTTCTTTTAAAGCACAATCCAATAACGCCCTTAAGGTTTTGCCTTGAGTGGAATTGAGCGAGTGCATGACAAAATCGAAATTGTCTTTGTTAATTGTTTTAGTCGGAGAAAGTTTTGAAGCAATAAACGTGAGTATGTTTTTTGCATTTTTTAAGCATTGGTTATCAAAGCCTTCTTGCTCATCTTTTGTAGCATCAGAAATAAGATTTCCAATGTGGCCGTAAACCCATTCTTTCGATGCACGCGGCTCATCTTCTGAAAATAACGCACCTTCTTGAAACTCATTACTGCTGATATAATCATTGCAAAACCTCAATATTGCCGCCCAATCTAGGCTTTCTCCCTTTTTGACAGCTTTAAGCAACCCCCACAATATTTGATAAGCATAAAAATAAATAACCTTGTTAAAGGCCGATAAGCCCAATACAAATCGTTGGGGGCTGGCTTCAATAGCCAAACTAAGACTTTCGCCCAACCCCTCAATTGTCGGGTCATTCCAACGATCAATATTTTTGAAAGTTAATACGATATTGGCCACCTCATCTACTGACATATTAAGTAACTCATCGGCTGTGTAAGGAGCAACATGGCCTATTCTGAACTGTACACGACCATCTTCTTCATAATCTTTTGTGCGTGATAAATTTGAAGATATTGATTTAAAAGCTTCGGAAAAGTCAGGATGCTCCTGTAGAGCATCGTACCAGCGATGCGCCCAGGTCTCTTTGGTGTTTGAGTAATGCAGTTCGCCAACAGGGCCCGCTTCAATGATGCCTTTTATTTTCTTGACATCGGATGGTTGAAGCGTCGCGCTCACCTGTTTTAATAGATAATATAATTCAACCTTAAAAGTATCAATCGAAAAAATATTAATGGTATCTCGTTCAACGAGCTTCCAGAAAATTAATTTTAACTCCGCCCAATTTTGTGCGACTATAAATAGGACAATCCGCTTAAAATAAGGCAGGTCATATCGTTTTTCACAAATCAACAGATTTAAAAACCCTTTTGCCTTTTCACTATCATCTACTGCCAATGTTTTTAACCAATTTCTTAGGATGAGTGCGAACGTATGTAATGCTTCGTAACCAATATCCGGGTCTTTTTGCAAATCACTAATTGGGCCAAGGCCCATTAGGGATTCGAAGTCATTTCCCAAGATAAAACTAATTTTTTCGAGAGCAGATATGACGGAATCTTTATCTATTTCAAACTGGTTGAAAAGCCTGTTAAAATAAGGTACTTCCCACCCGGTTTGTTTGTCAAAATAATTAGTGATACTTTCTTTATGTACAATAGTTTTCTCAGATGAATTTTGTTTCTCAAGAATAATCGTTAAAGAATCGGGTTCAGGTTCAGTTTTTAATACATACTTAGCATCCGCCCCGGTTAAGTCGATCTCACCTTTATTATCTCTCAATAAGATATTTATTTTATCGGCCAGCAATCTAAATGGATCCTGGTCAAAATAATGGCTCAATTTAGCCAATAAGGTCAAATCCAATAATCCATGCCGTAAGTTATCAAGGCTATATGGACAATAGTATTGTCTGACGACACTGGCCGGGCCACCTTCCGCTTGCTTTCGCTTTCGGATTTCAAAAAGGTTTTCAAAAATGTGTGTTGCTTTTTCGATATCTAATGCAGTTGCATTATCGGGAAGAAATTTCGGTAACAAGTTGCTTGTCAAAACCGTTGTAACAATACTGGTATCGAAATTACTGGTCACCCAAACTGGCATAAAGTCAAATAAGGTGATCGGTATCTTGTCATTTGGCATTTTATCCAAAATATGCAACAAACGATACCAAGTATGATAATTGTCTACCGGGGCGGCTGAAATATTGGTGATTATTTCCAAAACGCCATCTACAAATTCCATCTCCTTATTATCTGCGAACTTAGATGCCAGTTTTTCGAGATAGTTAAGGGCATCCCAATGTGGGATCATATAGCCCTGTTCCTTTACAATTGGCCGTGGATTTTTTTCAGGGTCAAACTCCCCACTCTCTTTTAAATAATTAAACCACGCCATTTTCTGTCAATCTTCTAAAAAAGTAATTTTTATAAGCCGGGTGCCGGTTGAATAGAAAGTCCAGTATCACTTTGTCAAGGTCATCAGGGTCTTTTTTGGTGGCTATCTTGTCCAATTGCTGACTATACGATAAAAAATTGGGGTCGCTAACATCCATTAAATTTTCTCTTTCCTGTTCTGCTTCTAATATCTTTTGTTTTTGTTCCTTTTGTTTTTGTTCCCGAAGGTATTGCACGTATTCCGGCAGGTCTTTTCGAAGGTCGCCGAATAATTTACCGCCAAGATTTCCTTTCGCATTTTCGAAAAAATGATATTCCAAATTCGCCCTTGAAAAATCGAGATTTAGCTGATTATGCAACACATATTTTTCAGTTGTGCTATTGCTGAAATCTGTATAATTAATGGTGGAAAAGTAACATCCATCATAGCCTTTATCTATAAGATAGTTAATCAACGTCATGTAATTGACAGTATCCCTAAAGCTATCGGCTGTATGGTTTGGTGCAAGGTAGGCAAGATTTCTTTTTGCGGCTTTTATAAAAATATCATCACTTTCTTCCGCAACCTCTGCAATAGTGTTAAACAAGAGATCGAGCCTGTCAATTCGCGTAGACAGTTTCTTTTCAACTTCATCAGATGTGTAAAGAGTGTCTAAAGGTGTTACAGTGCTGAATATGTTATTAGTTTGCTTTCCCAAACTATTTAGCGCATCCAAAACCGTATTCTTTTTGCTCACTTTATGGCGGTTCCATTCTGCAATCAAATTACGAGTGGTTATGCACGTAATATAACTGTTCTCTATCCAAAACAACAACTCATCAAATGGATTATTAGCTTGATTAGTATCTGCTTTTAGCAATTCGAGCCACACACATGTATCCAAGGCTATATATACCATATTGATATCTGTTTTTGTGTTGTTGGTTTAGGTACTCGAAAATGAAGACCTATCGTTGCGATGTAAATTTAGACAAATAAACCTTATGAATGGCTATACCCTAGTGCAGTATGTCGTATAGATGTTTTATGTTTTTTCGCCCTGTCTGGCACGTGTATGTCGGGTAAAAGCCAAATGGGCGATGGCTACACGTGACCATTATTGCATCTGTAAAATGCCCAAAAATGTAAACCCTGCTTATTTGTAAGCAATTGATTATCAATTATTTATAATGTGCCAATCTTTTGGGTTTACAGGCTAAACTTACAACTATTTGATTATCAAACAAATAATGCGAAAATTTATGAAATTGTGTTAACCATGTTAACCCTCCCGGTTCAATCTGACCCGTCCTGAAATAGCTATACAGATTTGTGAGTAAATCCTGTAATGCCTATACAGTAGACTGTTAATCCTTGAAGGACTATACAGGTTTGTTTTTTTAAAGATAATCAATAATTAACTTGTTGTTTGTTTACCGTG
>DASYEP010000017.1:0-31714 GCA_036498965.1 Mucilaginibacter sp. | reverse complement strand
GCAGATGCGTTGCCGCTGGCCGCCCGATAACTTTGTACCTCGGTCGCCAATGTTGGTTTCATAGCCTTTTTCAGTTTCTAAAATAAAATTGTGCGCGTTTGCAATTCGTGCCGCATTTTCAACATCTTCTTTTGTTGAGTTGGGTTTTCCAAAAGCGATATTATTGAAGATGCTATCATTAAACAGAATTGATTCCTGATTAACAATCCCCATTAAAGCCCTTAAAGAGTCTGCCGTAACTTTTTTTATGTCTTTACCATCGACTAATATTTCACCGTGCTGAGGTTCGATAAACCGTGGAATCAGGTCCATCAGCGTTGATTTCCCCCCTCCCGATGGTCCGACCAGGGCAATTGTTTTACCTTTTGGTACTATTAAATTAATGTTGGATAAAACCATCTTATCCTGGTAAGCAAATGACACATTTTTAAATTCAACGCTTTCATTAAATCCGGTTAACGCAACCGCGTTAGGGGTATCTACAACCAAAGGTTTTTCATCAATTAACGCTAATACTCTCTCGCCCGCAGCTATACCCGTATGTATATTGCTAAAAGAGTCGGAAATTGCTTTTGCAGGACGCATTATTTGCGAAAACAAGGCGACATAGGTAATAAAAGCTTCGGCGGTTAATGGCGAAGTGTTATTCAAAACCAGGTGCCCACCATATAGTACTATACCGGCAACAACTGTTACACCAAAAAATTCAGAAACCGGCGAAGCCAACTGCTGCCGCCTGGCCATGGATTTAGTAATTGATGAGTATTTGGTATTCTCTTTATCAAACCGGTTTTTTATAAATGCGGTGGCATTAAATGCTTTTATAATTTTAATGCCTGATAAAGCTTCGTCCAGGTAACTGATCATGTTTGCGTAGGTCTGCTGTGAAGCAATAGCCTGCTGCTTAAGCCGTTTTACAATGCGGGATATTACAAATGCAGACACCGGGATCACCAGTAAAGAATAAAAAGTAAGACTTGGAGAAATAGCAAACAACCACGCCAGGTATGCAATAAGGGTTAGCGGCTCTTTAAAAATTACCTGTAATGTGCCTGTTACCGAATATTGCACAACTTGTACATCAGATGCTATTTTCGAAATAATGTTCCCCTTACGTTCATTGCTAAAATAACCTAAATGAAGGTTCATTACATTATTAAATACAGTGCGACGAAAATTTAACAGTGTATGCACCCGCAAATTCTCCATAGTGCGTTGCGATAAATAGCGGAAAAGATTACCAAACAATGCAGAAATAACTATTGCTCCGCACACAAATTGCAAAGCACCCCATGTACCGTAATGATTTATCATATACTGCACATAGTAATTGAATGTTTGCATGATATTAGTTAGATGAGGCTTAGGCCCTAATGGCTTAATTACATCATGTCCTTGTTTTCCCGAAAATAATGTTTGCAGCAAAGGGGCAAGCAAAGCAAGGTTGAGCGTGCTGAATATTACCGAAAATATAGTAGTTATGATATATGGAATGGCAAACTTTTCAATTGGCTTTGCAAAAGAAAGCAGCCGGAAATATGTCTTCATCAAAAAAATTAATCTGCAAAATTACTAAAATTATAACCTAATGATATTATACTTAAGTTCAACTAATGTCATGAAAGTGATTTATAAACCTGAATGGTCTTTTGAAGGCAGCTTTCAAAGCTAAATTGTTTAAGTCTCTCCACGCCTTTGGTTTTTAGTTCATTTCGTCTGCTCTTGTCAGTTATCACTTGTTCAATAGCATTAGTAATAGTTTGTTCATCATTTGGATCAAAATACTGAGCAGCATCTCCCGCCACTTCGGGAAGCGATGATGTATTGCTCAAAATAACAGGGCAACTGTTAAAAAATGCTTCTAAAATCGGCAACCCGAAACCTTCATAAAGTGATGGGTATACAAATGCTAAAGCATTCCTGTATAAATTCCTTAACTGTTCGTCAGTAGCATTTAACTGCTGTACGTTATTTACAACATTTAGTTCATTAAGTATTTTAATCTCCTCGGCTTTAAAAACTCCCCCGCCGGCGCAAATTAATTTTATTGAATGTTTCAAAATAATTGATGCGGCGGCCCTGATAAATAATTCAAAATTCTTATACCCGCCCCTGTCCCCGACGAATAATATATAATTACTTTCAATTGTGATATCGTTTTTTACGTTTTCTTCAACCTGCATTTTAAAGCCGTGATGAATCACCGATATTTTGTGCTCCCGAACATCATAAAACTTCAAGATGTCTCTTTTTGTAGATTCGGAAATAGCTATAATATGATCTGCCTGCTCAATAGCTTTTCCCTTATAGATTTTGGGGTCGAGTGCCACATCGAAATATTGCGGAAACAATTCGTGTATCATATCATGTACCGTCAATACAAATGGCTTTTTTAGTGATTTTAAAAAATATGGATTGTAGTAGGTGGGATGGAATACGTCGAAGTTATTTTGATTAAGCAAATACTTACTGTACCATTTATTGTACTTGATTCTGCGCGATTCCTTTTGGATATATCCATTTAGGAAACCCGCAGGTAATTGCAGGTTTTTTAAATAAGCATTATTGGTAAAAAGCAGTCCCAGTTTTGATTCCATTCCCGGCTGCGCGTTTATTCCTTCATATAAGTTTGCAAAATACCTGGAAATTCCGCCATATTTTTGTTCAGTGAATATTTGATGATCAAACAGAATTTTCATTTATTTCCTGTTTAGATTGTCAACTAAAGATTCAAAATGTTCCTGAAAGAAAAAGTCATAAGCGTTTTCCCCCTCCGGTATAACATTGGGCATTTCGTAATATGCTTCTAACACCCTTGGCACTTTTAAGCCTTCGGCAATTGCAAACGGGAACGACTGGTTTCCAATAAAAAATTTACATCCGGCAATAATTTGAGCAAGTCCCAAAAAATCGTTTACCTGTTTCCACTGCAGGCCCGGAACAGATTTGCGCAAATCATCATATTCCGATTTAATGCCCACAAATATGAGGTTATCATATTTTTTGAGAAAAGAATAACTTATAGATAAGTTACGATATCGCTCACTTCGGGCAATAACAATATTGTTTTTATATTCAACGTTTGGAGTAACGGTTATCGAGCTTTTCCATAACTCCGGAGTTACGCCAGTAATGTATCCGCACCAGCGTGCTATATTTGCTTTATCCAGAGGTATTGCCTGAGAACGAAATACGTCGAGATTTATGTGAATAAACTGATTATCATAAACTTCACATTTTTCAATATAACTTTGCGAACTAATCAAAGGAGACAACATATCCACCATTTTTTGATTCAACATTACACTGCCCAGCGGATGCGACATATATTGAGGAAGAATGCGGGGCTGGCCTAATTTCAAGTACAAATTAATTTGAATGCCGGTTAACTCATAGATTTTTTTTATTGTTGGCAGCGCATAAATAATATCACCGATGTTACCGCTGTGATTTATATTTAATACCTTATTTGTGTTGGCAAATTCTTTAATTTTTTCTGTGGTATTTAACCGGTCTTCGCCTGTTAAAAATAGAGAAAGCTCATGTAACTGATAATTTTTAGATTCCCATTTATATAGTTTGTATTGATTTCTGTTTGTGTTTTTAAGCCACAATTTGCCAAGCAAACTCTTTTTTTTGAACATATTTCTTTTAATTAATCATATAATAACAATTAAAACGATCTTCGAAAAACAAATTTTCAAAAGTGGATAAATCACCCTCAATTTCAATAGTTATTGTTACTTACAACGCGGCAGATACGCTTCAAAAGTGCCTGGACAGTATTTATCGCCAAAAATATCCGTCGCTAAAAATAATTATAATTGACGGAAATAGTACCGATGGCACAGTTGATATTATAAAAGCAAACTTAAATAAAATATACTACTGGAAAAGCGAACCAGATACAGGAATATATGATGCTATGAATAAGGCTATAAAACAGCTGACCGGAGATTGGGTGTATTTTTTAGGAGCGGACGATGAGTTATATGATGATTTTTCAAAATTAGCCTTTGATCTTAAAGATCAGCACGCGGTATATTACGCCAATGTATTGACTAAAGGTGTAAAGCGTTCAGGAAAACTAAACCCTTATCAAATGGCAAAACATGGCATTTTTCACCAGGCGATCGTCTACCCGATTAGCGTATTTCGTAAATACTCATTTGATACCAGGTATAAGGTTGTAGCGGATAATGTTTTAAATATGATATGTTGGAAAGATAAGCAGTATAAGTTTATTTATAAGGAATATGTAATTGCCCATTTTAACCATACCGGTGTATCTGGCAGCGTAAAAGATGCGGAATTTGAAAAGGACAAAAGCCGGCTTATATTAAAACATTATGGAGCCACGGTTTGGTTAAGATTTTTTATAAGAACCCTTAAAAAAAGGCATTAACTCAATAATTTTTTTGTTTTTACCCCCCAAATTTGGCTGTAGATGTAATTAAACATATTCAACTTGCTCTTTTTGCGAATAAAAAAAATTGTTTTGCGAAACTTGAACAGCAACCTGCTTAACTTTGATGACGCATAGCTATTAACACGTTGTGTAAAAGCGTCGTAGAATTGGTCCACTATTTCCTGGTTTTTATTTTGTGGGAATGTTTTACAATATAGCAACCACTGCTGAATGCGCTCTATTTTTTGCACCGACGAATGCTTATGCTTATCGATCTTACGCTTAGCGCGCAAAATATTTGTATCGCTTTTGTCGTGCTGACGATACTGCACCAGGCATTGATCAATAAAATCTATCTTGCCAATATTTGTTGCGGCATACGCCAGCCACCAGTCATGAAAATAGTCTCTTTTGAGCGGAAGGGCGGATTCCAGTAACTCTCTTCTCATCATAATACTATGCCCGGAAACACAATTGAAAAACAAAAAAACTTCGGGTTCCCCGCCCCGGTAAAGGTTTACAATGTCCGACATTTTTTTATTCATCGCGGTACCATCTTCACGAATAAACTCAGAATCGTGATAAATCAAAATATTATCCTTTATTGTATTAGCCTGTAATTCAATCTTTTGCGGATGCCAAAGGTCGTCCTGGTCACATAACGCTATCAATTCGCCAGTACATAAGGTTACTGCCCGTTCAAAATTACCAGCGAACCCTAAATTTTCTTCGTTTTTATAAATTTTAAACTGAGGATATTTTGCTGCATAGGCTGTCAAAATATCATAGCTGTCATCTGCCGAGCAATCATCAACAACTATAATTTCTATTTCATTATAAGTTTGATTAACCAGCGTATCCAATTGCTTAGCCAAATATTGAGCCCCATTAAAGGTGCAAAGCGCGATGGAAACTAATGGACCGTGTTTCATTCAGATAATTTAATTACGCTGCTTGTTTTGAATATCTAAGGTTTAAACCTGGTAATATTTTTATGTTTTACAGTTTGCTGAATTCTCTTAACCATTTTAAAAACACTTCCATGGTTTTCCTTATCATGCAATAATTTTTCTATTTTTTGTTTATACTGACTTATCAGTTTCCTATTGTTAAACAATTCCTTATAACTTTCCCAAATCCATGTTTGTCCTGCAATTAATTTCGGCAGCAGATCAATAATTGTTATTTGAAAATACCAAGCTACTAATGCAGCTCCATTTAAATGAATAGCGTGCAAATAAAACCTGTTCCGGTAATAAATGCTTTTAACCCATTTGGCTGTTTTATAATTTTTTGTACTTGCAGAAATTTCATGCCTGCAAACCGCATTATGTTCATAATAGCACTTCCAGTTTAATCGCCAGGCCCTGATGCTCATTTCCATGTCTTCACAATAAAACGGGGAAAAAATCTCATAAAAACCGCCAATTTCTTTAAGCTTAGCAGCATCAATGAGCGCATTGGCGCCCGACAAATAAAATGTACACAGCCTGTCTTTTGGATCGTCGGTATAATAAAAATAATCGGTCTTTAATTTAAAGCCGTTAAACTTGGGAATGCGCGCGGCGTCCTGTATGTGGTCGCCTTCCATATCAATAATCCTTCCCATAACACCAAAAGTGTCCCATCGCGTAAAATATTTCCACTGATGTTCAAAGTAATCTGGGGTGAGTTTAACATCAGAGTTTAAAAGTAATATTAACTCATACTGCGCAACTTCGATTCCGCGGTTGCATGAATAAGAAAACCCCTTGTTTTCGGAATTTGCAATGAGTTTGGTATCAGGATATACTGATTCTATAAATTCTATGGAGTTATCAGTCGAATAATCATCCACTATAATAACCTCATATTCAATGCTGGTATTTTTAATTGCAGTTATTGTATATGGAAGGTATTTTTCTAACAAGAGCCTGCCATTATAATTGGGAATAACAATCGAAACACTTTTCCTTATCTCCACCTCAACTATTTTATTATTTTGTAATTTCTATATTCACTGACTCTCCACCCTGTAATGTCTTCAACTTTCTGCAAAAGCTTTCTTCTCAAGGTCATTTTTTTATACAGCTGATCAAAGTCAATATTAAGTTTCCAGTTGGTTGCAGCAATTCGTTTTTGCATTACCGCCGGATGGCTGCCTTTAAAGTGGATCAGCCTGTCAGCATTTTTGTAATCAAACTCAAAAGTTTCAGGCAGGTTTTGCGCCAGCCAATTGTCATCGTGGTAAAACTGGTTAAAATTGCGCAGTTTATTTTTTAAGCCAGCCGGCGGCTTTACCCAGCCGTAATGATATATAAATGCGTCAATCAGTTTAACATTGATTTTACGGCCATTCCATCTAAACCCCTGTGCATCCCGGTAAGAATGTATGTTCTTATTATTTCGCAGTATCCTTATTTCTCTTCTATACCATCTTCTCGAGTGACCATAGTAATCGTAAGAGCCATAAAAATGCAGATATTTGAATAATAAGCCTTCTACCCGTTGATCATTTAAATTATCTTCCATTTCCTTTTTTATAAGCGAAAGATATTTTTCATGAACACATTCATCTCCCTGTATATAAAACGCCCAATCAGCATCGGGAGATATCGCATTGAACGCAATATCGGTTTGTTGGGCAAACACAGTTCCTCCATCACGCAAATTATCGTCCCAAACGGTCTCAACTATTTTGATTTTTGGTGATCCAATTTCTCTGATAAGGCTTTCTGTGTTATCGTCACTTTTTCCCAAAGCAACTATAAACTCATCACAGACCGGTAAAATAGAAGATATTGCCTCAACTATCGGATAATCATTTTTTACCGCATTTCTTATAAAAGTAAAACCCGCTACCTTCATCTATAAAATTAAAAATAAAACCAGACTGATGATGCGTCCCGGGCTATTAAGGGGTTCACAGCCAAAATTCGCCGTCCTAAATTTTAAAATGTATGGACG
Source organism: Mucilaginibacter sp. (assembly GCA_036498965.1). Classification (GTDB taxonomy): domain Bacteria; phylum Bacteroidota; class Bacteroidia; order Sphingobacteriales; family Sphingobacteriaceae; genus Mucilaginibacter. The sequence goes on along the minus strand of DASYEP010000017.1, from coordinate 24,360 downwards.
CAAATATAGCTTTATCCCGCATTCTCTGCCTGATAATAATTTCGCGTGTATTATAATTAAACATAAACTTGACCAATAACATTATATTTTTGTTGATCATTGAATGTTAAATGCAAAACATCCAGAATATTAAATCAGATTGTTCAGACTTCCGCTCGTTAGCCCGCGCGCTGACGATTGTCGAGAATGACTTGAATGGCGCAAATGAACTTCTGAAAACACTGGATTTTAAAAAACATACTCCCGTAATCGGCATTACTGGACCGCCTGGCGCCGGAAAAAGTACGCTTGTAAATTCATTAATATCCAATCTTTTAACAAAAAATAATAAAGTAGCAATTTTAGCTATCGATCCAACGTCGCCATTCAATTTTGGTTCGTTGTTGGGAGATCGCATAAGGATGTCGCCGCATTTTAACAACCCCGACGTTTTTATAAGATCACTGGCCACGCGCGGATCGCTGGGCGGGCTTTCGGCCAAAACCATAGAGATGACGGACGTTTTACGAGCTGCCGGTTTCGATTATATTTTTATAGAAACGGTGGGCGTTGGCCAATCGGAAGTTGAAATTGCCGGGCTTGCCGATATTACTTTTTTAGTTTTAGTACCTGAGAGCGGTGATGAAATACAAAATATCAAGTCGGGTTTAATGGAAATTGCTGATGCTTTTATTGTAAATAAAGCCGATAGAGCAGATGCCGACTTATTCGCCAATAATTTAAAAAAAATAATTAAATCCAAAGGCAATGATGAAATACCAGTATTTAAAACTACAGCTTTAAAAGATGAAGGTATCAATGAAATTATAAATTTTATTTTAAATAATCAGAATTCAAAAAATCAAAATAAAGATATGTTATTGGCGGAAAGAGCCTATAAAATAATACAAAGGAAACGTATGGCTGATATTGACAAGAAAAAACTCTTGATTAATATTACAAAAGCTTCGCGCGAAACTGACTTTAATTTGTATAGTTTTTTGGAAAAGAATTATCCTTCGTGATAACGCCTAAAAAAAGGACTTTTTATTAACAACCTATGTCCCCAATAAAGTCCAAAACCACCGTCCGCCCGTTGCCGTTTTGAATCGCCATTGTACCGGTCACAAAGTCACCTCCATCACTGGTTGATTCTTTAGTTTTTATTTGGATTTTTAGTAGGATGGAATCTTTTTTATATAAAAGTGTCCTTGTTCCTGCGATAGAGTAGTTCTTCACCAAAGTGAATTTTTCTAACGTTTTTCCAATTTTAATAAATGCAAATTGGCCGAAGTCGTTTACATAAATGTATTTTTTTAATTTTCGATCATTTTTTGATAAATAAAAAAAACTGCTGCATCCGTAAATTTCTTCAGGCAATTCGGTAAAGGTATTTATTTCTAAAGATACCTGTTGTTTAATACCTCTGCTTCTTAATTTATCAATTCGGGGTATATTATTAGGATAAGCGAAAGCGATGAATAAACCGAAAATTAAAAACAAGCATGTTTGTCTCATTTAATTTTTAAATAAATCTGAAATTGAAATCTAAATTTTAAATTCTGTTAACTGTTCATTATGTCTTCAATCTCTTCTGCATCCACCGGGATATCAGCCATAAGGTCGATATTGCCGTCAGAGGTTATTAATATATCATTTTCTATTCTAATGCCCAAACCTTCTTCCGGAATGTATATGCCAGGCTCGCAGGTTAGGATATTACCAACTTCAAATGGTTTATAGCGACTGGCGAAGTCGTGTACATCCAAACCCAAATGATGGGATGTACCGTGCATAAAATACTTTTTATATAAAGGCATTTTAGGATCCCGTTTTTCAACATCATGTTTACTTAGTAAACCCAGGCCTATTAGTTCGCCCGTCATTATCTTTCCTACCTCGTCATGATAGTCATTCCATATAGCGCCCGCAACAATAAGTTTAGTCGCCGCGCGCATTACACGTAAAACGGCGTTGTAAACATCTTTCTGTCGTTTGGTGAAATGCCCATTTACAGGTACTGAACGGCTCATGTCTGCATTATAATTCGCATATTCTGCAGCAAAATCAAAAAGTATTACATCGCCATCATTACACACCTGATTATTATCTGTGTAATGAAGTATAATCGCATTTTTTCCCGACGCTATAATAGGACTATAGGCATGCCCTGTTGCACGCTGCCGCAGAAATTCGTGAGTGATCTCCGCCTCTATTTCATATTCGGCAGCACCAGGCTTCAAAAATTTAAGTACCCTGATAAACGCATCGCGTGTAATTTGGCATGCTTTTTTTGTCAGCTCAATTTCAATAGCCGATTTTACAGCGCGAAGGTCTCGCAAGATAAGGGCCGAACGTTCATAATGATGTAAAGGGTACTTAGCTCTTAATGTTTCATACAATCTAAGGTCACGATAAGGCACGGTATGGCTGTACCGATCGTTTTCATTTGTATTAATATATATATTTTCAGCGTAATTAATTATACTATGTAAAATATTATCAAATTCATTAAGCCAAAAAATACTTTTGATACCCGAAGCCCTGAGCGCTTCGTCTTTTGTATATTTATGGCCCTCCCAAATTGCGATGTGCTCGTTAGTTTGTATTAAAAAGAGTACTTCTTTGTATAGTTCATTAGGACAGTCTGGGAATAATATTAAAATACTTTTCTCCTGATCAATACCTGTAAGATAAAAAAAATCCGGATTTTGCTTAAAAAGAAAATTTTGGTCGCCATTTCTGGGAAATTCATCATTTGCATGAAAAACCGCTAAGGAACGAGGCTTCAACCGCGAAATGAAGTTTTTTCTGTTAATTGTAAATATCTCATTACTAATAGGAGGATATTTCATTTTATATATTAAATAGTTTTTTTAAAAACAATTTTTTTTATTTATTTGTATTACTAATACAAATTTGGAACAATGTTTGGTTATGGTTTCAAACATAATTACTATTTTTGAAAAAAATCACAATTAAAATCGTTTAATCTTAAAACTATGAACTATTCTACATTAAAGAAAACAGTCGCCTTATCATTTGTTTCCTTGATGGCCGTTGGGATGGTAAAAGCTCAAACTTCGACCACTACCGCCAAAGATTCATCGAAAATGTCGTCTGCAACATCTACTGCCAAGGTATTTGGCGGTTTAGGTCAGTACAGCACCTGGAGCGTTGGTGTTAACTTAGGAGTTACTTCACCATTTTTATTCACAGGTGGCGTTAACGCCAGCACAGACGCTAAAGCTGCGTTTGGTTATGGTATTTCAGTAAGAGAAAAACTTGCGCATTCTTTCAGCTTACAATTTGATTTCCATGGTGGAACTGTTGAAGGAGAGAATACAAGCGCTCCAAACGGTCTTCTTTATGGCGCCCAAAGCTTTAAGACCACATTCTACTCGGGAACTATAAGCGGTCTCGCTAACGTAGCAAGCGTAGATTTCATGCATCGCAAAAATGCGGTTAATTTTTATTTATCAGCTGGTATAGGTTTGGCAGATTACCATCCTAGCTATGTTGATGCTTCAGGCAATACAGTACCTTATGTCAATACTGACGGAAGCAAGCATTATGTTAAAGAGTTGATTATACCTGTGGGCGGAAGTGTTAAATTCAGGCTTTCTGAATCCCTTGCACTTAACGTTGGCTATACTGAAAACTTTATTGATGGTTATAACTTCAGCGGCTATCATACCTACAATAACAACACTGGTGCAGGACACTTGGATCACTATTCTTATGGATACGCCGGTTTAGAATACACATTTGGAACAGACAAAAAACCAAATCTGGATTGGGTAAACCCTGTTGCTATGATGTATGATGAACTGTATGACGCTGCATTACGTCAGGAAGTAGAAGCTTTAAAAGGACGTGTTACAAATGTTGAAAACGCTGTTAACGATCTGAAAAAAGATTCAGACGGTGATGGTGTTGCCGATCAATTTGACAAATGCCCTAACACTCCTGCAGGTACTGTTGTTGATGGTGCTGGTTGCCCTATCATTTTCCCTAAACCAGATACAACTAAAGCACCGGTTACTGCGGCAGTTGCTTATTCTAACATTCAGTTTGAATTTGACAGCTCGGTATTGAAAACATCTTCTTACCCAGTATTAGATGCAACTTCATCTGATTTAAGGTCAAGTAGCAGTGTTGTTACAGTTGCTGGTTACGCTTCATCAGAAGGTACTGCTGCTCACAACATGCGTTTATCACGTGACCGTGCTAACTCAGTAAAAACTTATTTAGTAAATTCAGGTGTAGATGCTAAACGTTTAAAAATTAAACCTTTTGGCGAAACTCACCCAATTGCTGATAACTCAACCGAAGAAGGTCGTATAACAAACCGTCGCGTTGAATTCCACAAATAATCTTCATTAGAAAATAATGATAAAGGCTTTCCGGAAACGGGAAGCCTTTTTTGTTGGGTGTATTTTAATAATAACGAAGGCGGTTTGATTATTTAACCTTGTTTTTATAAATTACATAGAATAAATTTTTACTTAAATTTGCTTTATGTATTTCTTTCGAAAAAAGGATCCCAACAGGCCAACTAGCTTTAATCTTAAGGTAATGCATGCAATTAATGCTATTGCAATTGCCGTATTTTTATTGGGCATTATCTGGAAACTTATTCAATGGCTTATTTTAAAAAAATAAGGCGCAGCAATCATAATCGCCTTAAAAAGCAATTACATATTTATAAATGAAGACAGTAATTAATACTAACAACGCGCCTGCGCCCATTGGCCCCTACAGCCAGGCTATATCAGTCGGAAATTTTGTATTTGTTTCAGGACAAATTGCAATCAACCGGGCAACGGGCGAATTGGTTTTAGATGACATCAAAACGGAGACTAAACAGGTAATGGAAAATATTAAATTTATTCTGACCGAAGCAGGTATTAATTTTAGCAATATTGTTAAAACTACCATTTTCCTAAAAGACATGCAAAGTTTTTCGGACGTGAATGAAATTTACGGCACCTATTTTAAAGATCAGTTTCCGGCCCGCGAAACAGTGCAGGTGGCGGGTTTACCTAAAAATGTTAATCTCGAAATATCGGTTACTGCATTTAAACCCTGATACTGATTTTAAGATCAGGTAATTTAAATTTGAAAATGAGTGGGCTTATTCAATAAATCACTAATTCACTAATTCACTAATTGAACCCCCAGATATTTCAAACTCCAATAGAATATTTAAAAGGTGTTGGCCTTAGCCGTGCAGAAATATTAAAAAAGGACCTGCGAATATTTCGTTTTGAAGACCTGTTGAGTCACTTTCCTTATAAATATATTGACCGTACCAGGTTTTATAAAATAAAAGAAATACAGCCAGAGCTGCCTTATGTACAGCTACTGGCGCGTTTAACCCACAAAGAAATATTAGGCGAAAAGCATACCAGGCGCCTGGTTGTACAAGCACAGGACGACACAGGTACAATTGAGCTGGTATGGTTCCAGGGTATAAAATGGGCCGAAAAAGCATTTATTATTGGTAAAGCGTATATATTATTTGGGAAGCCCGGATTTTTTAATGGAAAACCGCAGATGGCGCACCCTGAATTGGAGCCGTACGCAGCCGGGGCGCTTCAACGCAAAGGGAATTTAACACTGCAACCGGCTTATAACTCTACAGAGAAATTAAAACAGTTTTCGTTAGACAGTAAGGGCCTGCAAAAATTAGTAACGGCTTTACTGGAGTTACACCTTAAAGATATTCATGAAAATTTACCCTTATATATAATAAACCGTTTTAAGCTGATCCCGCGCGCCGATGCATATTATAATATTCATTTTCCTGAAGACGCAACTATACTTAACGAAGCGCTTCGCCGGTTAAAATTTGAAGAACTCTTTTTACTTCAGCTTAAACTGCTAAAAAACAAGCTGCTCCATACTCAAAAGTTCAAAGGAAATGTGTTTGCCGTTGTTGGGGATTTTTTCAATCAATTTTATCAGGAAAAATTACCCTTTGCTTTAACGAATGCTCAAAAACGTGTTTTAAAAGAAATAAGATACGACACCCAGCGCGGCGTGCAGATGAACCGTTTACTTCAGGGTGATGTTGGGAGCGGAAAAACCGTTGTTGCGTTAATGAGCATACTTATTGCAATAGACAACGGCTTTCAAACTTGTATAATGGCCCCTACTGAGATACTGGCCAGTCAGCATTATCAAACAATAAAAGAGCTGGTTGGTGACGATTTTGTTGAAATTGCGTTATTGACGGGTTCAACTTCAAAAAAAAGCAGAAAATTGCTGCATGAAAAACTGGAAAACGGAGAGCTAAAAATATTAATTGGCACACATGCGCTTATCGAAGACAAGGTGCAATATAAAAACCTGGGCTTTGTAGTAATTGATGAGCAGCATCGTTTCGGTGTTGAGCAAAGGGCTAAACTGTGGCGTAAAAACAGTATTCCACCGCACATTTTGGTAATGACAGCAACACCCATTCCACGTACGCTGGCTATGACCTTATACGGCGACCTTGATATTTCTTTGATAGATGAATTACCGGCTGGGCGTAAACCGATACAAACTGTCCATTTTTATGAAAATCAGCGTTTGCGGATGTTTGGTTTCATGAAGCAGGAAATTGCAAAGGGGCGTCAGATCTATATTGTGTATCCATTAATACAGGAGAGTGAGAAACTGGATTTAAAAAACCTGATGGATGGTATCGATACTATGGCCCATGAGTTTCCGTTGCCGGCGTACAGAATAAGTATAGTACACGGCAAAATGAAACCAGCCGAAAAGCAATTTGAAATGAATCGCTTTATAAAAGGGGAAACGCAAATAATGGTAGCTACAACGGTGATTGAGGTAGGTGTGAATATACCAAACGCATCTGTTATGATCATTGAAAATGCCGAACGTTTTGGTTTGTCGCAATTGCACCAATTAAGGGGACGTGTTGGCCGGGGAGCCGAACAGTCTTTTTGTATATTAATGAGCAATCATAAACTTAGCCGCGAAGGAAGGATTCGGCTTGACACGATGGTTAAAACCAACAATGGTTTTGAGATTGCTGAAATTGATCTTCAGCTGCGCGGCCCGGGAAATATTGAGGGTACGCAACAGAGTGGCGTTCTTGATTTAAAGGTTGCAAATTTGGTTACAGATCAGCAATTATTAATAGAAGTACGTAAATGCGTAGAAGATATTTTTGAAAAAGATCCTCAATTAGCGCTTCCTGAACATCAGATCCTGCATCGGTCATCACAGTTGAAAGATCAGGGACTTAACTGGAATAAGATATCGTAATAATTGAATTTCAATTATTTCATGTACTTTAATTACAAGTTGTAAATTTACCACCTTCTAAAAAAATATAGTGTCAGAACAAGAAAATATTAAACCCGTTAATGATTCCTTTGCGGCTTTGCGATATAAAGATTTTCGCTCTTATTTGGGAATGCGGTTCTTTTTTACTTTTGCCTACCAAATGCAGGCTGTTGTTATAGGTTTTTATATCTATCAACTTACAAAAAGCGCCTTTGCGTTGGGCCTGGTGGGCCTTTGTGAAGCAATCCCGGCTATAGGTATTGCATTATATGGTGGCTATGTGGCAGATAAATCTGAAAAAAGAAAGATGCTACTAACCATATCTTCGCTTGTATTATTTGCGTCATTGGTTATGTTCATTGTTACCATGAAAAGCGTAGCGCCGTATCTGCATAAGGGTTGGATAGTGCCTATTATCTACTTTATGATCTTTCTCAATGGTCTGGCACGTGCATTCTATGGACCAGCCACATTCACTATTTATGCCCATAGTATTCCTAAAGAAGTTTACCCTAACGGGAGTACCTGGAGCAGCTCCAGCTGGCAGATTGCGTCCATCCTCGGTCCGGCAGCGGGTGGCTTAATTTATGGCTTTTATGGTATAACAGCTGCTTTTAGCGTGATACTGATATTCTTACTGCTTTCTATTGTTTTGATATACTTATTAAGGCCTTATCCGCCGGTATTTATTCCAAAAGAAAATATATGGAAAAGCCTCTCAGAAGGGATTGATTTTGTATTTAAAAGCAAAATGCTCATTTGGGCAATGAGCCTCGATCTATTTTCCGTATTCTTCGGAGGCGCCGTCGCGCTTTTACCGGTATTTGCAAATGATATTTTGAAGGTAGGATCGGAAGGTTTAGGAATAATGCGCGCTACTTCATCTCTAGGGGCTGTTTTAACGATGCTGGTCATGGCTAAATTTTCGCCGATGGGTAAGCCATGGCGAAATCTTCTCATAGCCGTAACTGGTTTTGGCGTGTCCATTATCGGTTTTGGCTTTTCGCGAACTTTTTACCTTTCACTATTTTTCCTCTTTACCGAAGGCGCATTTGATAGCATAAGCGTTATCATTCGCGGAACTATTATGCAGTTGCTGACCCCCGACAATATGCGCGGTCGTGTGTCTGCGGTAAATTCAATGTTTATAGGTTCATCTAATGAAATTGGCGCATTTGAATCGGGCACTGCCGCTAAACTATTGGGAACCGTTCCATCTGTAATTTTTGGAGGCAGTATGACACTTATTATTGTCGCCGTTACATTCCTTAAAACAAAAAAATTGATACCATTATCTTTAAATCAGATCCAAACTCCGGAGGCGGTTGATGCTGATTTTTTGTTGAAAAGCTGAAGGTTAAATCTTAATAGTGGCATAGCCACTGTTAGTTATCAATCGGCAAACGTCTCTTCCAAAATATCAACCTCAAACTTCAACAAACGAGAACTTTCCAACCTTTCAATATTCCAACTTTACAACTCCTTTCATAACTTTTATTAATAAAATACGTAAAAGGTTGTTAACCATTTTAATGGGGAAATAAATATATTCCTCATGTTTTTTTTGAATATTACCGGAACTCAGAAAGCTATTTTTATAATAAGCTATTTGTAATGACATCTCAAAAGGCAAAGCGTTTTTCTGTTGCAGTTATTTTATTTTTGACCACGTTACTCTTTTTTAACATAAGGGCATCCGGACAATATAAAACTGTAAAATTTTCGTCGCTAACGATAGATAACGGCCTTTCGCAGAGCAATGTAAAATCTATAGTCAAAGACAGATATGGATTTATGTGGTTTTCCACAGATGATGGTTTAAACCGCTATGATGGTTACAGTTTTACCATTTACAGGCACATTCCGAAAAACATACACTCATTACCAACAAACCATTTATCCGTTATTTTTGAGGACAAATCAGGTAACCTATGGATAGGTAGCAGTGATGGCCTAAGTCTCTACAATCGGGATTCGGACACTTTTACTACTTTGACTTCAAATAAAAATAAGGGAAACACCTTATCCAGCAACGATATAAATTCCATATTCCAGGATAGTAAAGGAAATATCTGGGTTGGTACAGGTGCCGGTTTAAACTTGTTGGATATAAATACAAAAACATTTCGAAGATTTTTTTATACAAAAAACCGTGCTGACATCGCCGCCCACAATATTGCCACGATGGTTGAGGACGACAGCGGGAATCTATGGTTAGGAACGGGCAATGGCCTTACAGTATTTAATTACGGCACAGGATTTATAAAAAACTACCAATGTGGATCGGAAAATCATCCGATAAACACCATTTTAAAATATAGAAATGGCGACCTGTATATAGGTACCGCTGGGGCCGGCCTTTATTTTTTTAATGTAAAAGATCATACCTTCAAAAACTTTACTCATACAAACAATAATGCTAATTCATTAATTAACAATAATGTTTTCGCGTTAACCGTGGCAAGCGATAAAAAAATATGGGTTGGTACCGAAGAAGGCCTTGATGTTTTTAATACCGATGAAGAAACGTTTACCCAGTATAAAAATGAAGACAAGCTTAATACCAACGAAGTTAATTCGATAGGCTGTATTTTATACGCTGATGGCATTTTATGGCTCGGAACCTATGATTCAGGTGTAAAATATTATGACACCAATTTATCGTCATTTGAGTATTTCTATAAACCAAAACCCGGCTATAGTGGTTTAAGCCACAACATCGTTACCTCGTTTGCTGAAACAGACAAAGGTTACTGGATAGGAACTGACGGCGGCGGGCTAAACTTTCTTAACAAGGAAACACAATTATTTAAGCATTATTATCCATCGGCTACAAATAAAAACTACGTAAGCGGTTATCACGTCCTTAAACTTTTACAGGACACTCAAAAGAATTTATGGATCGGATACTACGATCTCGGCCTGGACCTAATTGATGGCAAAACAAACAAACTAACACATTACGGTGTCGGAAACAGGTCTAATAAAATAAGCGGGAACACCGTTTTCGCGCTTGCACAAGACAAGACTGGTGATATTTGGTTGGGAATGGACGACAAAGGCGTAAACATTATACATCAGTCAAAAATCATCAAGCGCTATAGCCGTAATCCCAATGACACCACGCATTCGCTATCTAATAATGATGTAAGAACAATTTATAAGGACAGAGAGGATAACATATGGGTTGGGACATTCGCAGGATTAAATTTATACGACGCGGCAAGCGATAATTTTATTCATTTTAAAACATATAACAGCGGTTTAACCAGCAATATTATCATTTCGATATTTGAAGACAGTAAAAGGAATATCTGGGTTGGAACATTGGGAAGCGGTTTGAATTTATACGACAAAAAAACAAAAACTTTTTCCGAATATACATTCCCCGATAGCTCTAATTATTCAATAATCAACAGTATTAACGAAGATGATAAAGGGTTTATCTGGGTCAGCACAACCAGCGGTCTTATTAGTTTTAAACCACACACCTCCGAATTTAGGAGGTACACTGTCGCAAATAACCTGCAAGGGCCCGATTTTTTTATGGGCTCCACTTTAAGAAATCAAAAAGGAGAATTGCTTTTTGGCGGTCACAATGGATTTAACATCATTGACCCGGATAAACTCGTCACTAATAAGAACAATCATAAAGTGGTATTCACCGATTTTCAATTATTCAATAAAAAAGTTGCGATAGGAGAAAATTCAATCCTTAAAAAATCAATAAGTCAAACAAAAGAAATTAGCCTCGATTATGAGCAGTCGGTATTTACAATTGAATACAGTTCCTTGAACTACACTATGCCCGAAGCTAATTCATATGCCTACAAACTTCAGGGTTTTGAAAAAGAATGGAACTATGTAGGAGCGCAACGGAAGGCAACATATACCAACTTAAATCCTGGCGAATATACTTTTCAGGTAAAGGCTGCAAATAATGATGGACTTTGGAGTAATGATGTTTCAACCATAGAAATCATTGTCGTTCCGCCTTTCTGGATGACGTGGTGGTTCAGGATATTAGTATTTTCGATTTTATGCAACGCTGCTTTCAGTTATTATCGCTACCGTGTTTACTCAATAAAGGCCCAGCGGAAAATTCTTCAGAAAATGGTTAAAGAGCAAACGGCAGCGGTTGTCAAACAATCTGAAGAACTTCAAAGCCAATCGGAAGAATTACAGGCTTTGAATGAAGAACTTCAGGCTCAGTCAGAAGAATTGCAGTCGCAATCTATTTTCCTGAAGGACATGAACGACGAATTGCACGAACAAAAAGAACAGGAATTGCTTGCGCGAAAGGAAGCGGAAAAAGCAAATATGGCCAAAAGCGTTTTCCTTGCAACTATGAGCCACGAAATACGCACTCCTATGAATGGCGTGCTCGGGATGACTTCGTTGCTTTTCGAAACGCCGCTAACCCCCGAACAGCGGGACTATGCTGAAACGATAAGGGTAAGTGGTGAAAATTTGTTAAACGTGATTAATGATATCCTTGATTTTTCTAAAATAGAATCGGGGCAAATGGAACTTGACCACCATGATTTTGATTTGCGGCAATGTATTGAAGACGCATTGGATATTTTTTCGGAAGTGGCTGCTAAAAAGCAATTGGATATCTTATACAAAATAGATCATCAAATTCCGGCAAGGTTGAATGGCGACAACATGCGCATACGGCAGGTATTATTAAATTTAATTAATAACGCTATCAAATTCACCAGCAAAGGTCAGGTGCTGGTCGAAATAAACCTGATCAACAAAAATGAAAACATGCTGGATATGGGCTTTAAAGTGTCAGATACAGGTATCGGTATACCTAACGATAAAGTTAACCGGTTATTCAGGGCATTTTCACAAGGCGATGCTTCCACTACGCGCAAATACGGTGGTACCGGTTTGGGGCTTGTAATTTGTGAGCGGCTCGTTGAATTAATGGGCGGACGGATAGCAATAGAAAGTGAACATGGAAAGGGTACCACAGTTATTTTTAATATAAAAAGCCAAATAGGCAGCTCGGCTGCTACAATAGATACTACCCCCAATACAGACGGAGCGGAGGGCAAGCGCATACTACTAATAGATCAGAATTTAACGGCGCTTAACATTTTAGAAGAACAGCTTAAGCAATGGAGTTTAACCACAGTATGTGCTTCATCCGCTAATGATGCGCTGAAACATTTAACCGGCAAAGAGAAATTTCATTTAGTTATAACAGGCACTCGTATTCCCGGAACAGACACCCTCGAATTAACCAAAGCAATTAAGAATATTGACAGGGACGTACCCATTGTACTCGTTTGCTCGGCGTTGGAAAAAAATAAAAACCTGGATAGGTTTAACAAAATATTAATTAAACCAATTAAGCAAAACCAGTTATTAAATATCATACAAACGGAACTCCTTCATACCAACCCGGTTATCCAGGAGAAAATGCCTGCTACGCTACTTTCTGAGCAATTTGCACAAAAATTTCCGATGAATATATTGATCGCTGAGGACAATCTCATCAATCAGAAGCTTATTACCAAAGTAATTAATAAACTCGGCTTCACTCCGCAGGTAGTAAACAACGGCAACCAGGTGCTGGAAATAATTAATTCTGAATTTTTTGATGTCATTTTAATGGATGTTCAAATGCCGGAGTTGGACGGCCTGGAAACTACAAGAGTAATTCGCAGGCTCGACATAAAGCAACCTTATATTATTGCTATGACGGCTGGTGCAATGGCCGAGGACAAAGTAGCATGTCTAAACGCCGGAATGAACTCATTTGTATCTAAGCCAATTAGTATTCAGGAACTTGTAACAGCGCTGGAAAAACCATTCATGCAAAAAGAAATTACCAATGCTGCAAATTAAAAAGCAAATGCGTGCTTAGATTTAGTCTGTCAATACTGAAAAAGGTTCAGGCTCTTTTAATTGTTTCCCTCAAACTCCTCGTCAACGCTTTCTCGCAAGTCGTATAATAACCATTGTTTTTTTGCAATAGATTTTGTTTCTGACTGAAGCAGTTTAATAAAATCATTGACCCCTACCGGCTCATTGCCATTGGCATGAATCAGCACGATACTACCGGGTTGCGATTGCTGCCCCTTAGCAAGCCAGGCATCAGTCCCGATTGGAATTAATCCGAACCCGGTAATTTGATATACCAATTGCTGATCGGAAACCAGCCCCGGAAATCTGAAAAACGCAGATGGCAGCAAGCCATTTTTTAACATCGCCTTTTCTGTCTCCAGCACTTCATAGTTAATATCGGTGCCCGGCTCCAGTAAAAAGTTTTCTTTAAGCGGAAGCTTGGCACTTACCCTGTGGTTATAGGAGTGATTTATCCAGGTAATATAAATTTCATGGCTGGCCTGCATTTGCTTTAACCATCCCAGGTCCTGGGGGTGTTGTCGCATCCAAACGCCTGTTATTGATAACGCTATGGGTACCGGCCGTTCTACTTTCTGAAATTCTTTAAAAATGTCGGTAAAAATCCTTTTATCCAATGGGCGGTGCGATGGGCACAGATCAGCGGTAAGTGTTATGCCGGTTTCTTTTGGCATACCGCTCTCAATCCCCGCATCCTGAATGTGTTTCGATTGCTTTTCGGCGGCGGTTATGGCTTTTATGTACCGCGTATTTTTGAAAAACTGTCGCGCTTCCATCAAGGTCATTGGTTTAACTTCATAAAAAGTCGTCTCGTCTATTCGCGTTTCCATGGTCTGCGGGTTTACCAGCATGAAATAAGTTTTTCCTGCGTTTTCAAATTGCCGCAAAATCATCCAATCCTGCGGAAAATGTTTTGCCCAGCCATAGTAAACTTTGTAATTTGTTATTTTAAGATAGTTGGCTTGCGCATCTACGTCAACAGTTGCCGCTAACGTCAATAAAAAAGATAAAAGAAAACATTTTGACAACTGTTTCATTATGTTAGGATGTTCGTTTTCGAATTTAGTATTTATATGTTTGTAATTACAAATCCGAAATAGAACATCGTAAATCCAAAATCGTAAATCCAAAACTGCGAAGCAATCTTGAATTCAATTGAAAACAAACAAAAGTGAAAAATCCGAAATAATAATGACCCGTCTATCTGTCAATATCAATAAAATCGCCACTTTAAGAAATTCGCGTGGCGGTAACAATCCTGATCTTATAAAAGTTGCCAAAGACTGTGAGCGTTTTGGTGCACAAGGCATAACCGTACATCCCCGGCCCGACGAAAGACACATCCGCTACAACGATGTGTTTGAATTAAAAAAGATCGTCACCACTGAATTTAATATTGAAGGCAACTGCCAGGAACAAAAATTTATCGACCTTGTATTGGCAAATAAACCTGAACAGGTAACATTAGTACCAGACACACTGGGGCAGATCACATCAAACCATGGCTGGGACACCATTGCCAACCAGGATTATCTGAAGGACATGATTGCTGTGTTCAAACAGGCTGGTATCCGCGTTTCTATATTTGTTGATCCGGTAAACGAAATGGTTGAAGCTGCCGCAACCACCGGAACCGACCGGATTGAATTGTATACCGAAGCGTACGCACATCAATATCCCCAGGGAAAAGAAGCGGCTATTGCACCATATATTAAAGCAGCAGAAGTTGCTCAAAAAAATGGGTTGGGTATAAATGCCGGACACGACCTCGACTTGCGCAACCTAAAATATTTTACTGAAAAAATACCCGGTTTGGCTGAAGTGAGCATCGGCCACGCTCTTATTAGTGACGCGTTGTATTATGGGTTAGAAAATACAATACAAATGTATTTAAGGCAGTTGGTCGTTCATTAATTCAATTTTTAATGTAAATAGAGTGTCACTATGAAGTTAGAGCTTTGTTACTCAATTGCTAAAATTGTACCTTTGCGCAAAAATAACTGACCCTCATTTAATGAAGTTGAATATCGATTACCAGGAAAAATTCCAGTCGCGGCATATTGCCCCAAACCACGCGGACACTGACCAAATGTTAAAAGTTATCGGGGTGAATTCGCTTGACGAATTAATAAATCAAACCATACCCGAAAACATAAGGTTCAAAGCGCCGATTAGCCTTCCCGCGGCAAAAAGTGAGTTCGATTACCTGAATACGCTAAAACAAACGGCGTCAAAAAATAAAGCATTTAAATCATTTATAGGTCAGGGTTATTACGATGTGATTGTACCGGGCGTTATACAGCGCAATATTTTAGAGAATCCCGGATGGTATACGCAATACACACCGTACCAGGCTGAAATAGCCCAGGGCCGCTTGCAAGCGTTATTGAATTTCCAGACCATGGTAATTGACCTTACCGGGATGGAAATAGCCAATGCATCGCTGCTGGATGAAGGAACTGCGGCTGGTGAAGCTATGTTTATGCAATATAGCTTGCGCAAAAATCAAAAAGCCAACGTGTTTTTTGTGTCTGACGAATTGTTCCCCCAAACTATTGATATTTTAAAAACCCGCGCACAGCCTTTTGGTATTGAATTACAAATCGGCAACCACCGGACTGCGGAACTTACAGATAACATGTTCGGTGCCATCGTGCAATATCCTGCCGGCGATGGAGCAGTTTATGATTATACCGACTACGCTGCAAAAGCACATGAAAAAGGCATCAAATTAACCGTTGTTGCCGATATCATGAGCCTGGCCTTATTAACACCCCCGGGCGAATGGGGTGCTGACATTGTTGTCGGCTCAACACAACGCTTTGGCGTGCCGATGGGCTTTGGCGGGCCCCATGCAGCGTTCTTCGCTACTAAAGAAGAATATAAACGTTCTATGCCTGGCCGCATTATTGGCGTTACCATTGATAGCGCCGGTAATTATGCTTTGCGTATGGCGCTGCAAACCCGCGAGCAACATATCCGCAGAGACAAGGCAACTTCAAATATTTGCACCGCCCAGGCTCTGCTTGCGATTATGGCTGGCATGTATGCCGTTTATCACGGGCCAGCCGGAATTAAATTAATTGCCGAAAGAATACACGGCTTAGCTGTTTTGTTAGCTGATTCATTAAAGCAATTAGGTTACGAGCAATTGAATGAGGCGTATTTCGATACACTTAAATTCAATCTTGGGAATTTAGCAAGCCCTGTGCACGCCGAGGCCATTAATAACGAGATGAATTTTCACTATTCAGGTTCAACCGTTACCATTTCAATTGATGAGACAACTTCACCCGAAGATATTAAAACCATTGTTAGATTCTTTGCAAGGGTAAAGGGTAAAACCTTGAATGATGCCAACTTTGATGAAATAAAAACGCAACTCAAAACAGTTATTCCCGCCAATCTGCAACGGAAATCGGGCTATTTAACACACGCCCTATTTAATACACATCGTTCGGAGCACGAAATGCTTCGATACATAAAATCATTGGAGGCAAAGGATCTATCGCTTTGCCATTCAATGATCGCGCTGGGTTCATGTACCATGAAGCTTAATGCTACCACCGAAATGGTTCCCGTTACGTGGGCTGAATTTAGTAAAATGCACCCTTTTGCTCCAACCGATCAGGTAGGTGGGTATATGCAGGTATTTGATGAGCTAAATGGCTGGTTGTGTGAGATCACAGGCTTTGCAGCTATGAGTTTGCAACCAAACGCAGGCGCACAGGGAGAATATGCTGGTTTAATGGTTATCCGCGCTTATCATATGGACCGCGGCGAAGGATATCGCAATATCGCGCTGATTCCATCATCTGCACATGGCACTAACCCTGCATCAGCTGCAATGGCCGGTATGAAAATAGTGGTGGTAAAATGTGATGATAATGGAAACATTGATGTAGCCGACCTAAAAGAAAAGGCCGAACAACACAAAGACGATCTTTCGTGCCTGATGGTAACTTATCCTTCTACACATGGCGTATTTGAAGAGTCTATCATCGAGATTTGCGATATCATCCATCAAAATGGCGGCCAGGTATATATGGATGGTGCAAACATGAATGCACAGGTGGGTTTAACAAGTCCTGCTAATATTGGTGCAGATGTTTGCCACTTAAATTTACATAAAACATTTTGTATCCCTCACGGCGGTGGCGGCCCGGGTATGGGTCCTATTGGTGTTGCAAAACACCTGGTTCCTTATCTGCCCGGACACGCAGTTGTTGACATTGATAAAGGCAAATCCATTCACGCTGTTTCTTCAGCTCCCTGGGGATCAGCATCTATATTGATCATATCTCATGCCTACATTGCTATGATGGGTGGTGATGGCCTTACTAACGCCACACGTTACGCCATATTGAATGCCAATTATATAAAAACCCGTTTGCAAAATCATTATCCCGTATTATACACCGGCAAAAATGACCGTTGTGCACACGAAATGATATTGGATTGCCGCTCGTTTAAGAGCTTCGGCATTGAGGTAACAGATATTGCAAAAAGGTTAATGGATTATGGTTTCCATGCACCAACAGTATCTTTTCCGGTTGCGGGTACTGTGATGGTTGAACCAACAGAATCGGAACCAAAACATGAGCTTGATCGTTTTTGTGATGCAATGATCAGCATTCGTCATGAAATTGACGCCGTTGAAAAAGGAATATCAGATAAAAACGATAACCCGTTAAAAAATGCACCACACACAGCCGCTGTAATTACAGCTAATGAATGGGAGCATGCTTATAGCCGTCAAAAAGCGGCATATCCGCTTCCTTACGTTGCCGATTATAAATTCTGGCCATCTGTAGGTCGCGTGAATGATACGTACGGCGATAGAACATTAATTTGCTCATGCCCGCCGCTTACAGATTACGAATTTGAAGAAAGCGAAGTAACTACTCCCGAATACGGTACCTGATTGATGTGCGGATGTGCAGATTTCAAATGTGCAAATGAAAAAAATATCTGCACATTTGCACATCTGCATATTTGCACATTTAAATCACATCTAAAATCTGCACATTATCTTATGATTGCAAACACCCCTCCCGCCCCCTACTACGCTGTTATCTTTACTTCCATCCGCACTGAAGGTGACAATGGTTATAACGCCATGGATGATGAAATGGACGAGCTTGCGAAACAGCAGCCGGGATACTTAGGAATAGAATCGGCAAGGAAAGAATTAGGCATTACCGTTTCCTATTGGCGATCCCTGGAGGATATTAAAAACTGGAAAGCCAATACCCGGCACCTTATAGCTCAAAAAACAGGCCGCGAAAAATGGTATGAGCGCTACAAAGTGAGGATATGTAAAGTAGAGCGTGACTACGAATTCTAAATGAAGACCTACTTTATTCACAAATAATCATTAAAAACTTAGGTTAATAGCGTTTGAAGCGCATGAAATATATCCTGTGTAAAAAGCACAGACATAGGATTTTATGCATCAAAAAATATTTCATATACTCTTAACATTGTTAAACTCTCTTCTTTAAATAGGAAAAATAAATTTGTGGCGCAGGTCATACCCCCTGCATCCCTAATAAAATTTGACACTATGAAAAAGAAAATTTTTACAAGTGCGGCATTGCTTTGCTGCTTTATGGTTTGCTTTTCGATAGGAGGCGGTTTAACAGGTAAATGGGCGGGATCCGTAAAAGCACCCGACGGAAATGAATATCCGCTTACCTACGTTTTTAAGGTCGATAGCGGTAAATTAACCGGCACGGTTTCCGCGCCGCAAGGCGAAGCTTCCATCGTTGATGGAAAAATTGATGGTACCGATCTTAGCTTTAGTCTTTCTGTAAGCGGAACCAAAGTTAAACATACCGGTACGTATTATGCAGCCGCTGATTCTGTCGGTCTCGACATAGATATTAATGGTCAGGAGCTTCATACTACATTAAAACGCTCTGGGCAATAAATTACCGGTTTCAAAAAAATCAAAAACCTTATCCTCTTGCGGTAAGGTTTTTTCGTTAACGCTTTTTCCACCTTCGGGAATCTGGAAAATGTTCCGGTTTATTTAGAAGACATATAAATAAAAAAAATCTTCGCTCTATCCATTCATATTATCTCATCATTTTTACCTTTGCGTCTCATGATACGTCGGCTTATAGCTTATTTATTGATTGTCGCGCTGGTTTCTGCTAACTTTTCGCGCCTGTTTGTTTATGCAGGCTTTGAATTGAACAGGAACTATATCGCCGCAAAACTTTGCGAAAACCGCAATAAACCCTGGCTGCATTGTAATGGCAAATGCTATTTCATGAAAAAGATAAGGCAAGCTGAAGAAAAGGAAAAAAGCAACGACCTTCAGTCTCAAAAAGATCTTTTCCAGGAAGCTTTATTCGGTCCGAAAACTGATTTCAGGTTTTATTCGCACGTGTTGCAGGTAATTCAAGTACCTAATCGTCTTGTTACCTTGCCAATTGTGGACCTTCCTATCTTTCAGCCTCCTCAATTGGGCTAATAGTTAAATCTCTTTTAAAATCAGTCGCCCTTAATTGCTACGGCAAATAGCCATGCAATATTTACGCTGATTTTTCATTAAGCTAATCCATTTTAATTCATTTTTAATCTAAGCAGGATATAGTCCGACAGTTCGTAGCTGCGGTTGTATTACTGCCTCCAAACTATTTTTAAATATGCTTATTCTAAAAAAAGCAGTATTATTTTTTTTCGTTATTATTCTGATAGCATCATCCGCCAATGCGCAATATATTTTCAAAGGGAAAGTTATCGACGAAACAACACTTCAAGGCATTGATTATGCAGGCGTTCGTTCCGGTTCGTCAGGAAAATCGACCGCAACGGATAAATTCGGAAATTTCCAATTATCACTGCCTTCCGATACCAGCACGTTGGTGATTTCCGTTCTTGGCTATGCCTCAAAACAAGTAAAAGCGAAAAGCGGAAAACACCTCGCTATATCTTTAAGTCGGAGCGCCATCGATTTGAAAGAGGTGGTTATTTCACCGAATCTCAACAATAATTCCTTTCATACATTGAGTGCCTTAGATCTTAATCTGCGACCCGTAAATTCATCGCAGGACCTGATGCGCCTTGTACCTGGCTTGTTCATAGCGCAGCACATGGGCGGCGGCAAAGCCGAACAAATATTTTTTCGCGGCTTCGATGCTGACCATGGAACCGACATAAATGTTTCGGTGGATGGCTTACCGGTTAACTTGGTTTCACATATCCATGGACAAGGTTATGCCGATCTGCATTTTCTGATCCCGGAAACAGTATCCACTTTTGATTATGGCAAAGGGCCCTATTATACCGAAAACGGTGATTTTGCCACCGCCGGTTATCTGAGTTTTAGCACCAAGGATGCGTTGGACAAAAACATGATAAGCCTTGAATATGGCAGATATAACAGCTTCCGCGGGATGGCAATGCTGAATCTTCTGGATTCAGCCGCAAAGAAACATGGTGAAAACTGGTATATCGCCGGAGAGTACAACTATACCGACGGCCCCTTTACTTTTACTGAAAAGTATAAGCGCTTTAATGCTTTCAGCAAATACACCAAACAGCTTGATGCAAATAATAAACTTTCTTTAAGTGCGTCGGCATTCACCACTACCTGGAGAGCCTCGGGCGAGATACCTGAACGAGCAGTGGCAGCAAACACCACGGCAATTGATGATGACGGGAATCCCATCAAAATCCCGGAATACGCCAACCCTATCTCACGTTTCGGCACTATTGACAGTGCACAGGGCGGAAAAACCAGCCGCTTTAATTTTATTGCAAAGTTGAATTCAGATATCGGCAATAACCTGACCCTGGAAAACGAGGTATATTACACTCATTATAATTTCCTGCTGCACGTTAACACTTCATTTTTTGCTGAAGACAGCCTTGGCGGTTTGCGACAACAAAACCAGGACAGGGACATGTTTGGTTACAACGGTAAATTGAACAAAGTCAATTACTTTGGCAATATGACGTTAACGTCTTCCGTAGGCTTGGGCACACGCTTCGACAGAACCTATGGAACGGAATACAGCAGTGTAACCGAACAGTATCAATTGATTGATTATATTCAGCAAGGGAACGTCAATCAGAACAACAGCAACATCTATTTGGATGAAACACTTCAAAGCGGAAAATGGTTGTTCAATGCAGGTTTACGGTTTGACTATTTCAATTTTAATTATCACGACACAACGCGAACCAAGAACATTGTAAGCCCTAAAATCAACGTGCAGTACACCGCCAATGATCAGATTCAATTTTATTTGAAAACAGGAAAAGGCTTCCACTCAAATAACGCCATAACTGTAATCGGTAACAACGGCTTCGAAACGTTGCCCGCCGCTTATGGCGCGGACCTCGGACTAAACTGGAAACCCATCCCGCATGTGTATATAAACGCCGCCTTATGGTACTTATACTTGCAACAGGAATTTGTTTACACCGACGACGGAACGATTGAACCAGGAGGAAAAACCACACGTAAAGGAATTGATCTATCTGCACGGTATGAAATAGCTCCCTGGCTTTTTGCCGATTTAAATGTGAACCTGGCCCATCCACGGCTTGCAGACAGCGCTGCCGGTCACGGTTATCTTGCGCTGGCGCCAACTTTCACCAGTACCGGCGGTCTTGATATTAAATTCAAAAACGGGATAAACGGCGGTTTGAGTTATCGTTACATGCATAACCGACCCGGCAATAACACTTATACTTTAGTTGCCGACGGCTATTATGTTACCGACCTTAAAATAAACTATACAAAAAAACGCTATGAATTAGGCCTGACTGTCGAAAACCTATTTAACACCAAATGGAACGAGTTTGAAGCTGAAGAGGTAAGTCAGTTAAAGGGTGAAACCGCGCCGGTTGACCAGATGAGCTTTACACCCGGTACGCCGTTTTTTGCAAAACTGAGGGTGGCGGTGTTTTTTTGACACGAGCGAAATGCCAGGGCGGAACATCAAAAACAACAATTCGACAGGCCAACGAAAAACCGGCCTGTCGCTTTAGATAGGTTTAAGATAATAAAAGTTATATATAATACTTAGCTTCATTAGTCAATATTATAAATTAATATTGGATTTTAAGAATACCTTTAAAGTTATTCAAACTATTTATGCTAAATTTTAATTCCAATGGCTTATTGTTCCCCAATAGTAATATAAGATCCGATGTTATGGAATTAGAAGATATATTTGTTAAGAATATTCCGACAATTAATCGCAGCGAGCTATTTAAAAAATACTTTTCATATACAAATTCGCTGAAAGAAATTTCTAAAACGAATTTAAAACAATGGATCGACGGCTCATTTGTTACTAAAAAATCAGAGCCTCAGGACATTGATTTGGTGACATTTATTGATTTCTCAGTTGTTGAAGCGTTAGGCAACGATTTAACGGATTACAAATACCCTGCTTCGCAAATCATTTTTGGAGTTGATGCTTATATAGTGAAGACTTACCCTTCAGATCATAAATATTATTCGTCATATCTGGCAGATAAAGCATATTGGATGGATTTTTTTAATAAGACAAGGAGAAATAGAATTGGAAATAAACTTGCAAAAGGATTTCTTGAATTAAATATGTAAATTTGATTAGATGAAAAAGGCCGAGATATATAAATTGATGGACTTAATTGATGAGATCAAAAAGCTTGATGAGTTAATCTCACTTCATCGCAATGTTGACAGTTCTGAATTTATGATCGGGCAATACGAGTCAAAAATGACCAAATTGGTGGGTTCGCTCATTGATGGATTAGCGTCTCCGCCTGTTCAATCTACTGAAAGCTATCTACTGATAAAAATGATATTGAATAAATATTATCCAATAAAACCCGAAAAAGAACTAATTAAAGATAGCGACATCAGTAGACTTGCTGCCGCAATCTAACGAGCCAGTATTTCATCGTGTTTAATTCTCTTTCCAAAACAAGGTTGCCGGATGAAAATGTTTCCATGAATGCCAGTATTCCTGGTAGGCCTGTATCTTATTCAACCGGCTTCCTTTTAATGTACCGGTGGTGCTTAAACCATCCCAATCCCATACCGACGCAGTTTCCTGATCAGTAAGCATACCTGCTGTATCTATTTTAAAGTGTAATACTTTGCCGTTTAATGAACTGTTAAAAGCGTGATAGGTAAGGCTGTCGTTTTCTATCGTAACTAACAATGGCGTATGATTTACCTGGTCGTTTATCAGACGTTTTTTAAGCAGATGTCGCCAGTCGTAAGCCTTGGCCTGTCCGTTTACAATCACGCCTACCATCCAGCTTTTGCGAACCAGCGAATCTTTGTTTTTTAAAGTGCTGTCCTTATCAACCGTTTGCAGGCGATCATAATTTTTAAGGTCGTTGTAATCGCTCAGGTAATGCTCGTCGGGCTGCAGAATAAGTGAACCGGGATGTTTATCCAACCACGTACGCAGGGTTGATTGCTCATAAGGCAACTCCTGTAAATGCGATCCTTTTAACTCTCCTACTGCGGCATTTCCCGTGGCCTGGTACCACCACGTTTTTGTTCCTTCATCTTCAATAATAGCATTGTAATGCCTCGCTCCTACCAACCGGAAATCCTGCCGCATGCCGTTTACTATCGGACTATAAACCCTGCCGGTGCGACACATGGTACAATAAGTAACCAGCACAGGCTCGTTACCTACATTATCCTGCACTTTATGGTGGTAGCCAAGATAAACAACCGGGTATGCTTTAGCGACGCCATCGTTTTCCACGCCAATGATCACAAAACTTTCAGGCACTTTGTTATGAACGGCATTTGCAAATTTTATAGTTTGCGGCTCTTCAAACATAGTTTCGGCCTTGTACATAAAATCAGTGATATAAAAACTGCCCAGACAAAGCGCCAGTACCAAAGTCTTTACAATTTTACCACGGGTTGTATTGCTGGTGAAATATATAATTAGGTACCAGACAATCAAAACGAGACCTGCTATACGCAAAGGCATCACAATTTTTTCCAAATAATAGGATACCGTTATTGCGTTCAGATTCTGGCTGCCCGGAAAAGGCATGAGCAAGTATGCGTGTATAAGGCCCGGTACTAAAAGCAGAAAAATCCCTGCCCAAAAAAGTGACGATTTTGATTTAGTTTCCATTTATTTGTTAGGGGCATTTTGTACCTGCGTATCCGGCTTAATATGGCCGACTTTAAACATTAAAATGCCTATTCGTTGT
>DASYEP010000016.1:0-99642 GCA_036498965.1 Mucilaginibacter sp. | reverse complement strand
GCCTCCCCTGCTTATCATACATATAAATACCCTCAGCCCGTTCAAACTCAAGCAATAGCGGAAAATTGGTAGTTTGGGCGTTGTTTGATAAGAATAGTTGTCGGAGGGTTGGCATGTAGCAAAAATACAACTTGAGGAATTAATATCGAACACCGATTGTGGGATTTACAATTTGAGAATTACGAATTACGATTTAAAAAAAAGGGAATCGCAATTCCGAAATCGTAAATCGTAATTTCAAATCAATTCCCTCCCCTAATGGTGCGCTCTTTTAAAATATTAAGCATTTCGTCATTAAACTGACGCTCGCTTTTGTAAAGTTCGCTTACCTTTTCGGGAGGTAATATTTTTAGAAATTCGTCGCGGTAATGTTTTCTTATCTCTACCAGCTGCTGTTCGTATTCTAATTCTTTATCTATCTGTTGAGTGCCATCCGGAGAGGCGGTAGAGTTATTTTGACGTTTTAGTATACGCACAGCGGTTTGATCCTCAACATACTGACGGTACAATGGCCAAAACGCCTTGGATTGCTCGGGGGTCAAATTTAATTGCTTGCCTATATAGGTTTCTTTTACTCGCTCAATCTTTCGCCCCGGGGTTGGCCGGTTTAGCTTGTTCAAGGGGACACCGTGTTGCACGGGCACAGGCGTACGGTAGCGCACCTGCGCGAAACTTGTGTAACTAAAGACAACAATAAATAATATACCCAAAATAGGTTTAAGTAACTTATTCATATAAGTATATTATTGAACACTATCAGCATCTTCTTGTAAGGCATTTTTTAAACTATTGGCATCAACAGCAACGCCTTCTGTAGCAACCGTTTGCTGAGCATCACCTGCATCAACATTTAATTGCAAATAATTTTTAATATCATCAATCGGCACAACCGATAACTCCTTGTGTAAAAAGGAGTTTTTATGTTCGTTGGCAGGGCTATTAAGCTCGCTTAAAAGTATACCACCGCCTAATACTAAAGCAAAACACGCTGCCGTAGCATATTTAAATGCGGTTGAAGCAAACATCTTCCGGATTACTCCGCTACGCTTAACCTTACTAAAATTTACCGTTTTATTTAAAATATTTTGATTGAGCTCGTTAAAATAACCCTGCGGAACGCCAAAATGATCGTCCGGGTCACCTAATGCTGCTTCAACTAAAATCCTGCTTTTTACCTGTTGCTCCAGGTTATCAAAATAACCTTCAGGAACGTCAAATCCATTATCAGCCGAGTTTGCGACCTGCTCAATTGCAATCCTGCTTTGTATGTTACCGCTAAGCTCTTCAAAATAGCCTTCGGGAACATCAAAACCTTGATTATTTGAACCTATGATAGGCGCAATTGCGATTCTGCTTTGTATGTTATTGCTAAGTTCTTCAAAATAATTCTCAGGAACTGTAAAACCGGTTTCATTATTAGTTACATCATTTAAGTTTTTGAACGACACAATACGGTCTGTCAGGCTATCAAAATAACCATCAGGTACTGCAAACGGATTAGCTGAGTTAACTTGTTTAAGTAACTTGTAATCATTAAGCCAATCCCTATTTTCCATATCGCTCTTCATATCAATTCTTCTTAATCAAAGTATAGATTGAAAAAATTCTAAAAGGTTTAAATATATTTAAATTAATCTTTTGATAATAAGTACGCCTCAATTTTTTTCACCGCCAAATGGAACGAAGCCTTTAAAGCTCCTACGCTTGTACCAACCACCTGGGAGATTTCTTCATATTTCATATCGTCGAAATATTTCATATTAAATACCAGTCGCTGCTTTTCGGGCAGGGTAAGCAAAGCTTCCTGTAGTTTCCTTTGTGCCTGATCGCCATTAAAATAAGTTGAGTCAGCTAAGCTATCAGCCAGTTCGTAGGCTACATCATCCAGCGATACATTATTTCTCTGCTTTTTCTTATTCAAAAAAGTTATGCACTCGTTGGTGGCAATGCGGTACATCCAGGTGTATAATTGGGCATCGCTGCGAAAACCGCCCAGGTTTTTCCATATCTTTATAAAAGCGTCCTGTACCAGGTCGTCGGCGTCATCATGGTCAATAACCATACGGCGTATGTGCCAGTAAATTTTTTGCTGATATTTTTTTAGCAAAAGTTTAAACGCCTCTTCACGTGTCCTTTCATCCTGAAACTTGCTTAATATCTCTGCGTCTTCAACCTCTGTTGACATGTTTTAATTAGATTGGAGATTTGAGACATGAGACTATTTCGTCTTCTCACTATCTAAATCTTCGTTGTTTTTTAATTTATATCTGTCTTAATAGGATAATAGATATTTAAAATCCACACCTAATATCTAAAAATTTACTGCAATAAATCAATAACTTGTTGTGATGAATTTTGGGTGTCTACCTTATTAATTATTTTATCTATTATTCCTGCTGTATTAATAAGAAAGGTAGTGCGTATTGTGCCCATGTATTTCTTTCCAAACATATTTTTCTCTCCCCAAACACCATAAGCCTCAACTATGTTTTTATCTGTATCCGCAATAAGCGGAAATGGCAAATTAAATTTAGTTTCAAATTTCTTGTGCGATTTTTCGTCATCGGTGCTTACCCCAATTACTTCAAAACCCTTGCTCAACATTGATTGATAGTTATCTCTAAAACTGCAAGCCTCGGCGGTACAACCGGGTGTATCGTCTTTAGGATAAAAGTAAAGGATCAGGTTTTTACCTTTAAAATCCGACAAAGAAACCGATTTGCCATTTTGATCTTTCGCTGTAAAATCAGGCGCTTTGTCGCCTTCTTTGAGTGTTGTCATGTTACCTGTAAAATTCAGCTGTAAAGTTTGAGATATTGTTTTTGTTATCGCTAACGGTAAATCAAATACATGTTTGCCGGGCGCAATATCGTTATTAAAGGTATAACTTAATACTTTTGTTTTAAAATCCCATTTGCATTCCGCGTTTAATTTGATTTTGCAATGTATTATATTTAAATTCGTCTATATAATCAGTTATGACACATTTAACGATTGATAATAAAAAATACGTTCTTATACCTGAAGAAAACTATCAGGAATTACAAAAAATTGCCGCGCTGAAACGTCAACCCGAAAAGACATTTTCTATCGAAGAAGCCCGTAATTACAGCAAAAAGCTGATCAGACAATGGGCTTCCGAAAAGTAATTGTCAGACAATCCGCCGCTGAAAGTATCGCCGAAGTTTCCTGGTATCTCGAATCAGAGGGATTATTAGCTACCGCTGAAAAATTCACTGACGATGCCTATGATTTTATTGCAAAATTAGGAGATAGTCGAAAAGGCTATCGCATACATTGGGATTTAAATGCATTCCTTATAAGAAAAAATATACTATTGTATTTATCGAATTGGATACAGAGATTATTGTTTGTGAATTCATCCTCTCAAAAAGAATATATTGGTAAATACTTCTTTTTTTATCGCATCTTTTAATTGAGTCATCCATTCCCAAAACAAACAGCAGATTATTTTTACCTATAAAATTCGGCAGTAAAATTTGCGACATTACCTTTGTTATCACTGACAGCTAAATCAAATATATGTTTGCCGGGTGCGATATCGTTAAAGGTGTAGCCCAGTACTTTTGTTTTAAAATCCCACTCCATTAAAACCCATTTGCCATCTATTTTGCCAGCATAGTTTTTAATGCCTGATAACCTGTCGCCTATTCGTAAAAATATTCCGCGCGATTTTGCCAGGCTTCCTCCATTCTTAATATTTATCGGAATAATGTAAGGTGGTTCGATGTCAACTTTTATATAGAAATCGCCAAAAGTACGTGGCCTTGCTTTTACGTAGCCGCCCTCGTAAGTGCTGCTGTCGCAAACGCCGGCTGTATTTACAATTACAGCTTTATCCGCATATTTTCCAATAGTACTGTCGGGTTTTATCCACAGGTCGTATTTGTCGTGTATTGGCGTAAATTTATTATGTATACGATGAACTACCGAATAGCCGTTTGGTAATTTGGGTAGCGTTGAATAAGTAAAGTCCACATCATCGTAAAGGTTTCCGGGTTCTATCTTCACTTTTACTTTATCGTTGCTGAATTCATTCAACTTATCGTAATGAAACAATATTCCGTCAGGTTTTGCTGTGTGATTTTCAGCAAGGGTTGATTTTACGTTAATGCTCAGCGTTGAGGTGTTGCCCGCAACATCCTTAACTACATATTCAACATGATGGATGGCGTCGTCATTAAAATTTATAATGCCCCGGTTGATTGATTGAGGATAGAGAGAAATTTTACTACCCGGCAAAATAAAGCACTTTTGCATCCACCTGTGTGCCTTCAAAAATTCGGGGTAATCAATATAAGCATTAATGGCATGAGTTTGATCAAAAGCAAAACGCTCAACTGCAAATGTGTAAACCGTCTTTCCATCGAGCTTTAACTCAATCGAATAAACGCCATTATGATTTGACGATACGCTGTTCATATCATTGGTGGTAATGCCAAACCCAATTTCACCGTTCAAATTGATTACTCCTGGTTTAATTAAATGATAGTTCCCATTTTTGCCTGTTACCGCTAAAAACTGGCGTGGAGTTTTTTCGCTGAAAGGGTTGCCATTAAGGTGATATATTCCCATAGCATAAATAGTGGGTGGCACCTTGTCGTGGATAGTCAACCCAAAAAGCTGCGGATTGATCGTTTCTTCTGTTTTTGCGTCCCGTATCTCGAAATGCAAATGCGGCCCTTCGGATGCGCCTGCGTTTCCCGACAGTGCGATAACATCGCCCTTACATACCGGTAACTGCATCGGCGGCACGCTAATATCCACTTCAAAACTTTGCAGACGGTACTGATACTCGCGTACCAGCTTTTCCATCTCAGGACTAAAGCGTTCTATATGTCCATAAACCGAGGTATAACCATTAGGGTGTGTAATATATATAGCATTGCCAAAACCGCCAAATTGCACTTTTAACCGCGATACATACCCATCAAAAACTGAATGCACGGGGTAACCTGTTTTGCTGTTGGTTTTAAAATCAAGGCCCGAATGAAAATGCATCCCCCTCAATTCGCCAAATGAGCCTGCTGTAGAGGGCGGAAGATCTAATGGATAGCGGAAATAGTTTTGAGGATACTCCCTGCTTTGTATGGTGTTTTGAGCTGATAAATGAATGCAAAAACCGAAGATCAGGGGAATTATAACGGAATATTTTTTAACCATGCTTACTTAACGTAAAAATCCAGCATTTTGTGATCTTCCAGGTAACCCTCAAGCCTGTCGCCGATATTTACTTTGGCGACGCCCTGCGGTGTTCCGGTAAAAATGAGGTCGCCCTTTTTGAGTGTGATGTATCTCGAGACGAACGAAATGATATACTCAAAAGAAAAAAGCATATAAGATGTATTGCCCGTTTGCCGGGTTTGCCCGTTAACATCAAGTTTAAAGTTAAGATTGTGCAAATCAGCAAACTGCGATTTAGGTAAAAACTGACTTACCGGTGCCGAATTATCAAAAGCCTTGGCAAGTTCCCAGGGCAGGCCTTTCTCTTTGTGTTTTGATTGTATATCCCGGGCAGTAAAATCGACTCCTAAAGCTATTTCCTCAAAATAATTGCCGGCAAACTTCTCGCTGATGTGCTTGCCTTCTTTGCTGATCTTTAAAACGATCTCAATTTCATGGTGAATATCCTCTGAAAAGTCCGGATGATAAAAAGGCTTATTTTCCTTTAACAATGCGGTGTCGGGTTTCATAAATATCACCGGAACGCCTGGCACCGGATTATTTAACTCTTTGGCATGTTCGGCATAGTTGCGGCCAATTGCAATTATTTTCATAATGCCGAAATTAGGAAAATTGTATGAACCGTTGATTAGGCTGATTAAAAGATTTCGCTGATTATTGTCTGAATCGGGATTTTCAGGATTAGTGGATTTTCAGGATGGCTGTTTATTATCTATTTAAGCAGTGAAGTATCAACCTCAAAGAATTTTTAACCGGATATTCACTTTAGGATTTGCCCCCTTCATCTTGCTAATCCCATAATCCTGAAAATCCTGATTCAGACAGACCACCTACAACACCGATATCCTCTTAATCACCGATTCGGTACCGGCAACTATCCTTACGAAATAAAAACCACGGGTTAATTTATTGTTTACGTTATAAGTATAAACCACTTCTCCGGGCTCAACTCTTTGCTGGTATAGCGTGATGATATCGTTACCTAAAAGATCGAGTATTTTTATGGTGACTAATGAATACCGTGAAAGGTTATATTTTAAATTAATCTGATCGGTAACCGGGTTTGGATATACCTGTACATTATTTAGCAGCTTATCGTCGGGTTTTGAAACAGTAAATTTTGTGGTGGATATCACTGCAGGCTTTATAGGCGGTAAAACCAGGTGCAAATTTGTCTTAAGCGTGTTTTTTGTCTTTGATTTTAGCAGATGTATATAGGTAGTATCGTTTTTTGACTCCTGAAACCCATAAACAAAAGCAGAATTCATGACTATTGTAAGAGCAGCTATTACAATCCATGAATAAGTATAGGTAAATATTCTGCTCATACGTTTATATTAAGTACAAAAATATAAATAATGCTGTCATCAATCTAAATACCTGCAGGTTTTGTAAAACATTTTAACAAAATTTAACAAAAACAGCGTTTCTTTGCCATTGAATTGATTTTTCTTTTTACGTTTATCAATAATTTAAGTTGGCAACGGCGGGTATAAATATTTCTTTAATTTCTTAAGATAAAAAGTGTCACATCATAAAAATATGCAAAAGTTAACAGCCGCCGGGCTGTTAATTAGTTTAGGAATAATTTACGGTGATATCGGTACCTCGCCCCTATACGTTTTTAAAGCCATTGTTGGCTCACAGCAAATTACAGAGCAATTAATATTAGGAGGTGTCTCCTGTATTGTTTGGACGCTCACTTTACAAACAACGCTAAAATATGTAGTGATTACACTGCAAGCCGATAACAAGGGTGAGGGTGGCATATTCTCGTTGTTCTCGCTGGTTCGGCGCCGGGCAAAGTGGCTCATAATTCCTGCGGTTGTTGGTGGCTGCGCTTTATTGGCCGATGGTATAATAACACCGCCTATATCCGTTTCGGCCGCCGTTGAAGGTCTGCAAGCTTACTACCCTCATTTGCAGACCGTGCCAATAGTAATAGCGATAATAATATTGTTGTTCATTATTCAACAATTCGGCACATCCATAGTGGGCAAAGCTTTTGGCCCCATGATGTTTATATGGTTTACTATGCTGGGCGTGCTGGGTATTTCGTTTATTGTGCAAATGCCAATGATAATAAAGGCGCTAAATCCATATTACGCCTATCATTTGTTGAGTACTAACCCGAATGCTTTTGTCATTTTGGGCGCAGTGTTTCTTTGTACTACAGGTGCCGAAGCATTGTATTCTGATCTGGGTCATTGCGGGCGGAACAATATTCAAATAAGCTGGATATATGTAAAAAGCTGCTTGATTATTAATTATTTAGGACAGGCCGTTTGGTTATTGCAAAATAATGGGAAAGTGATGGATTTAAATTTACATAATCCATTTTTCGCAATTATGCCCAACTGGTTTCTTTTGTACGGAATCGGTATTGCTACGGTAGCCACTATTATTGCGAGCCAGGCGCTTATTTCGGGGTCGTTTACACTGATAGCCGAGGCCGTGAGATTAAATTTATGGCCTAAAGTGCGCATCAATTACCCTACTATGCAAAAGGGACAATTGTATGTACCAAGCGTTAACTGGCTGCTATGCGCCGGTTGTATTGGTGTTGTTTTGCTTTTTAAACATTCCGATCATATGGAAGCTGCCTACGGATTAAGCATTACCGTAGCCATGTTGATGACGACGATTTTGGTCTCGAACTTTTTAAGACGAAAAAAAGTCCCAACTTATTTAATTACTATTTTCTTAGTAGTATATATATCCATCGAAGGCTCATTTTTAGCAGGTAACCTGTTTAAGTTTGTCCATGGCGGTTGGTTCACCTTATCGGTTGGCTTTCTGTTGTTTACCATAATGTGGACGTGGCATATAGCCCGCAAAATAAGAAACAGGTATGTTAAGTTTATTGATATTACTGATTACTTTAGTATTATTAAAGAACTAAGTGAAGATGAAACAGTTCCTAAATACGCCTCCCAACTGGTATATCTAACCAGCGCTAATTTCGACACAGAAATTGAATCAAAAATTATTTATTCCATCCTTCAAAAGCAGCCAAAAAGGGCGGATGTTTATTGGCTGGTACACGTTGATGTAGTAGATGAACCTTACAGAAAAGAATATGAGGTTCAATTTTTGGTTCCTGGTAAATTGATCAGAATTGACTTTAAGCTCGGATTCAGAATTGAACAGCAGATAAATCTTTTATTCAGGACTGTAGTTGAAAACATGGTGCGAAAGGGTGAAATTGATATTACCAGCACTTACAAATCACTAAACCGTCACAAAATAGTGGGCGACTTTCGGTTTGTGGTGATAGAAAAAGTTCTTTCCCGTGCTCATAATCTTTCGTTTTATGAAGGTGTGGTTATGGAATATTATGGGATTTTGAAAAGAATGAGTTTGAGTGAAGAGCGCGGTTTTGGACTTGATTTGAGCTTTGTAACTGTAGAAAAGGTTCCTTTAATACTTGCCGCGCCAGAACCTGTAGAAATCTATCGGGTAAGTTAATTTATTGTTAACACGAAAACAATTCAGTATTAATTCAGATTACTATTTTAGTTTTGACGACATCTATCTGAAAACTGAATGGTAAATAAAAT
Organism: Mucilaginibacter sp.; assembly: GCA_036498965.1. Lineage (GTDB taxonomy): Bacteria > Bacteroidota > Bacteroidia > Sphingobacteriales > Sphingobacteriaceae > Mucilaginibacter. Next base: position 90,877 of record DASYEP010000016.1, on the reverse strand, counting down.
GCTTATCGGCAAAAGAAGAATAGTTTTTTTCCTCTTTTGCCTTATTTCGCTCGGGGCAAATGCCCAAAAAATAGGCGATACAATAAAAAAGGACCTCCTAACTGCTCCCGATACTGTCAAAAAGTTGCACAGTAAACCCTGGGCGCTCGTTCCGCCGGTTGTTTTAATTACCTATGGCGCCTTGTCGTTTGTAGTTCATCCAATACGGCAGCTTGATTATACTATTAATGATAACGTTGAAAAAAACCATCCCGATTTCCATACAACGGCTGAAAGCTACTTCCAGTTTGCACCCATCGCGATGGTATATGGTTTAAACCTGGTTGGTGTTGCAGGTAAAAACAGGTTTATCGACCGCACAGCATTGCTGGGTTTATCAACCGGTTTTATGGGACTTAGCACTTATATCACAAAGGTAAGCACACATCGTTTGCGGCCAAATAACAGTGATCATCTCTCGTTCCCTTCAGCACACACAGCCACATCATTTATGGGAGCCGAGTTCTTAGCGCAGGAGTTTTCGGATAAATCTCCGGTGTATACGGTAATTGGTTACACGTTTGCCTTTACCACAGGAATTTTCAGGATATACAACCGGGACCATTGGTTTAGCGACGTTGTTGCGGGGGCGGGCTTCGGCATGCTTTCTACCAAGGCTGCCTATTTAGTATATCCTTATATCCGTAATAAGCTAACCCATACCGATAAACAAGGAAGAAAAACCATGGTTATGCCAACTTACCAGGATGGTGTACCAGGGTTATCATTTGCTATGCAGCTTTAAGTGAGTTGTTAGAAGTTGTAGTGGTTGGAAAGGTTGTAAGGGTTGTAGTGGTTGTAGTGGTTGTAAGGGTTGTAAATATTGATTTTTAATTTAAGCCCTTAGCTCTTTTCAACTTTTATAACTTTTATAACTTTTATAACTTTTACAACCTTTTTTAACTTTTACAACTTTTCAACAACCTACTATTTATACCTTATTTTATAAACCAAAATAATACTGGCGAAAATAAAAGTTATAACATTGGCGATACTTACCTGGTAGCTGCCAATACTTAGGCCATAGATAAGCCAAAAGAGGGTACCCGTTGTAAAAAGAGCATACATAGGCAGCGAAATGCCGGAGGTATTTTTGGTTTGAATAGTTTTAATAGCCTGTGGCAAAAAGGAAACCGTTGTACCGAAAGCGGCTAAGTATCCTATAATGGTTGTGGTATTCATAGTAAAAATATGTGTAGATGTATCCGTACCTGCGGGATGAAAATATGCAAATTAATCCGCAGATTGTTATTTAATTCCCCGACATATTTTTGCTTGTTAAAAGGTTCCTCAGAGGAAGCATCAGTCACATTATAACCTATATGCACATTTGCATATCTGCACATTATAATTCATCTGCACATCCGCTTATTTGCACATCTGCATATCATAACACATCAACCCAATTTCTCTTTCCCTAGCACACTGTGCTTATAGCTGTAGGTAAAATAAATTGCAAGGCCAATTACCAACCAGATTAAAAAACGCAGCCAATTGGTGTAGCCAAGCTCTGTCATTAAATAAAAACAGCTCAATAGGCCTAACACCGGTATTAACGACAGATTTTTAATAAATGCAAAAACGGTTAATACAGCGGATAGGATGATGAAAAGGTAAAAAGGCAAGATATCGAGTTCCTGCGGTTCTGTCAATAACCCCAAAAGGTTTTTTCGGAGCACAAAAACGCCAATGATAAATAATCCGGGCACTATCCACTTGCCATTGATATAAGGAAGATGGAAACGACCCTGGTGAGCTGCTTCACGGGGCAATAACAACACACCTCCGCAAACCAAAACAAAGGCAAAGAGCGTTCCTATGCTGGTCAAATCGGTTACTATGGTTAAATTAACAAACAAGGCTGGTATCCCTACTACAAAACCTGTAACGATAGTTGCAAATGACGGTGTATGGAACTTTGGATGTATCCTTGAAAACGCCTTCGGCAGCAAGCCATCACGACTCATACTCATCCAAATTCGCGGCTGCCCCAACTGAAAAATTAACAATACACTTGCTGTAGCTATAACGGCGCTGAAAGAAATTATACCGCTTATTTTGGTTAAACCAACTTTGGTAAATACATAGGCTAAAGGGTCGCCAACAGCCAGGTTCTTGTAACTTACCATGCCGGTGAGTACCAGGGCAATTAATATATAAAGCACCGTACAGATAATCAAAGAATAGATCATTCCCCGCGGCAGATCCCGCTGCGGGCTTTGGCATTCTTCGGCAGTGGTTGATATCGCATCAAAACCAATGTAAGCAAAAAACACACCCGATACTCCTTTCATAACCCCGCCAAATCCGTTTGGCATAAATGGGTGCCAGTTAGCAGGTGTAACATAAAAAAAGCCGATTATAATAACCATCAACACTATGGCTATTTTTAAAATTACCATTGCGTTTGTAGCTTTCTTGGTTTCGCGAATACCTACGTAAACCAAATAAGTAATAGCAACCACTATGGCTAATGCAGGTATGTTTGCTATCAGTTTAAAATTTCCAATCCCCGGCGCTGTACTCCATGCCACTGCGGCCTCTTTAAATGCGTCGGTAATTTCGTTAAGATGATGTGCTGCCGTTAGCTGCTGAAATTGCTCATGACCGGTGAAGGCAGTAAAATAATCCATAGTCAGGTACACCGGAATGTGGATATTAAGACCCTCCAGCAAATTAACAAAGTAAGTGCTCCACGAAATGGCAACGGCTATATTGCCTATTGCATATTCCATTAATAAATCCCAGCCAATTATCCAGGCTATCAATTCGCCGAATGAAGCGTAAGCGTAGGTATAAGCACTGCCTGCTACTGGTATGCGCGAAGCGAACTCCGCATAACAAAGTGCCGAAAAACCGCAGGTAACCGCAGTGATAATAAACAATATGGTAACCCCGGGCCCTCCGTGAAACGATGCTAAACCTATTGTCGAAAATATTCCGGCGCCTACAACCGCCGCGATCCCCATCAAAGTAAGGTCCTTTACAGTTAACTCCTTTTTTAAATGCCCTCCCGAATGTTCGGCATCGCTAAAACCGCTTTCTACATCGACTAATATTTTATGAATAGTTTTTTTTCGGAATACGCTATTTGACATTTATTAAAAAATTAAGGGTCTTCATATTAAACATAGCCATTTTTTTGAAGTGAAATAAGTATATGCTTACTTTGCACGATGAATATAGGTATAAAAGTTGTTTTAGACAGAATAAAGCTATTTTTTATCCTTTATCTTCTTTTACTGATCGCCGCGTTATTGATTAAATGTATTTACAGTCGCGAGCAAATTTACTTTACAGTAAATAGCTTGAACAGTGCCTGGGCCGATTATTTGGCACCGTACATAACCGATATAGGCGAGGGTTGGACCATAATGATCTTATCTGCCATATGGGCATTATTTAACTATCGGCAAGCTTTTTTAATGGCTACCAGCTATGGGGTAACTTCCATAATTGCCCAAGTTGTAAAACGTATTTTCGATGCTCCCCGCCCCAGGTTATATTTTAAGGATCAATTGAGTCGCATACACTTTGTTAAGGGTGTCGATATTTTAAGCTATCACAGCTTTCCATCGGGCCATACCGTAACAGCATTTTCCGCTGCAGTCGTCGCCACCTATTTGTGCAAAAATAAGAGTTGGGGAGTATTGTTTCTGCTGATTGCCATACTTGTTGGCTTTTCGCGCATGTACCTGAGCGAACATTTTTTTGAAGATGTAACCGCGGGTTCAGTATTGGGGGTACTTATTACCGCGTTTTGGATAAACTGGCTTGATGGTAAAAAGTTTATACATAGCGGCGGGTGGAACAGGGGGTTATTGAGTAGCAGGTAATTAGCATCATTGGATTTTCACAGTGGAAAACAACGGGAGAATGACTAACAAAAAGCAAGCCTTATTAAGCGTTTTATTAATAACACCGATGGTAGCTCTTGCCCATGGAGAAGAGGTTATTTACACATTATTTATTCAAATAATTTCGATAATCATCTCTTTGATAATATTAGTTTCTGTCAAAGTAAGTGTTACCGGCAGATCTATTTTATTGGGAATTTATTTATTTAGTGTTATTGCGGTGTTTTATTTTATCAACAACCTGCCATTTAGAGATAATATGTTATTGATAAATTTATCGGTCGCTTTTGTACCTTTTATAGTTTCTGGTTTAACATATCTTTTACTTCGAATTGGCGAATTTAAGTAAAAGACTTACGAAATTTTGAAAATTTCGTAAGTCTAGCATATCCTGAAGAAACAAAAGAACCTTAATTCATGACAAGTCTTTTTTTACGCCTGATGACGAAAACTACTATCAGGATTATAACCAAGCTACCGCCTCCGATGCCGATCATAACACTGGTTGACAAACCTTTTGCGTTGGATAGATACTGGTCGGTCCGCTGAAGCTCGGGAGAAAGCTTTATGGAAGCTATGTATGCTTTCATCTCAGCTTTAACAAGATCTTTCCTATTATCCGGGTATACGTATTGAAATGTATAGGTTACTTCGTTGGTATAGAGTAGTATAAACTTTCGTAACAGGATACCGCTGGCGCCCTCATCATTTTTTAGGGTAAACGTTTTGGCCTTCAAGGTTCCTATTGTAGTGTCGCGCACATTTTCCGCAACGCCACCTTCGGATTGATCCTGTATGCCCTTAACGTATTTCTTCAGGACTTTATTAAGGTCGTTCTCTTTTTTTAATGGCGCATTATTTTTTGCATTAGGTTCCACAATCACTATCATAGAACCGTATAAGCCGTTAACTGAATATATTTGCTGACCAAGAGTATCTTTCTTCTGGTATCCCGGTGGCAAAGAGACCGTAACAAGACTGTCTATCTGTACCGGTTTCGCAAGCTGACTAAACCCTGGTAAGGCAAATAATAGCACGGCGAAGGTTAAAAATATGTTTTTCATAATTTATACAACTCATAAAATCTCATTTGGTTTTAATAAGAGTCTTACGCCGCGAATCAATAGGCTTCATTTATTCCATTTACTATGGAAAATTCCCATATTGAAATTAATGAAGAAAATCCCTAAGTTGCCAGAAGTCTTAACAAATTAACCAAAGGCAAATAACGAATCTGAATGAAGACACTACCCCAATATTTAATCGATAAATTTTTAGACACGCTCAGTGGAGATATTTCGATTAACGAATTTGAGCAGTGGATATATAACGATAAAAAAATCGCGAACATATTAAGCCTTGAAGATTATCTGGATTTGATTTCTTTAAATTACCAAAAAAGCGGGGCAAAGTACGAACTGGATATTTTGCTAAAAAAACATGTTGGCGCAAGTTGTTACGAAACGCATAAAATGTTAAAACTTTTGTACGAAGCCGAGCTGAAGACGCATAAACTCCCTGATATTTTAAGGGACTTCTACGATCTTTATTGTAAGGAGTACAATTTCTTAATGGATCTTGGAATAGGTTATGGTTTAAAGGTTGAAGTTCCACCAAACGGGGATACCAATACGGGTACATGGGAAGATTTGTCACCCAGCCAACAAAAAGAACTTTTAGATAGTTTTTCGCCGGGATTGGAAAAGGAAATTAATCAGGTAATCAATTGGCTAATAGCCGGTAAAATCGTATTAACAGGCGAACATGATGAAATGGAACATTGGCGTTATAACGATTTCAGATCTGAAGAGGAAAAAAAATCGAAAATTTGGCGTGCCATGGATTAAATATTGATTGTATGTAGGTTCGATTACATGAAGTATCTGCAATGTCGTTTCACCATGCGTTCCGATGGAACGCTCTTTCTTATTGTTAAATTTCTACCAACCAGACGTCCCGATGGGACGATAACGATGTAGAGACATCCAACCAGACGTCTCGATGGGACGAGCTGTACGCCATTATCGTCCCATCGGGACGTCTGGTTGGTAGAAAATGCAAAAGGCCTTTTCACGTTCCATAGGAACGTTTCGTGCCTATCCGGCAATACATTTTACAATTTATCCATCTCCCCCCTCACAAACTGGGCAAGCTCTTTAACATAATGAGCGCTGAAATCAAATTTAATGCCTGCTGTTTCGTAAATTTCTTTAATGGTTTTAGTATAACCTAGCTTCAACGCGTCGAGGTATTGCTGCAAGCCTTTTTCGGGATTTTCCTTGTAATTTTTCCAAACTGCAATGGCTCCCAGTTGCGCCATACCATATTCAATATAATAAAAAGGCACCTCGAAAATATGCAGCTGTTTTTGCCACAGGTTTTCTTCTGCTTCGGTATGTTCGCTCCAGTCAACAAATCCTGCTCCAAATGGCTCGTATATCTCAATCCAGGCCTGGGTACGTTCGGCATCTGTATGACCAGGGTTGGTATATATCCAATGCTGAAACTGATCAACAACGGCCACCCACGGGAGGGTTTTCAGCACATCAAAAAGCTGATCGCGTTTGGCGCGTTTCAAATCTTCTTCGTTATCAAAATAAACATTCCAGTTATCCATAGAAATTAATTCCATCGACATGGAGGCCAATTCGGCAACTTCAGACGGGCAATGTTTAAAATCATTCAATTCCAAATCGGCTGTGAGGAAGGTATGAACCGCATGACCGCCTTCGTGTACCATAGTAGTTAGATCACGAAAAGTATTGGCTGAGTTCATGAAAATAAACGGAGCACCGGTTTCCGATAATGGAAAGTTGTAACCGCCTGGGGCTTTGCCTTTGCGACTTTCCACATCAAACAGGTTGTTGTCTTTCATAATCTCCAATCGCTCACCCAAGTAGCTGTTGATATTACAAAAGCACTGTATCGATTTTTCTATCAGCTCGTCACCACTATTAAACGGCTTCAAAGCCGGTTTTCCCGATACATCCACCTCCGTGTCCCAGGGCTTTAGTGTATTCAATTTTAATGCGTTCCTACGTTTTTCTGCCTGCTCACGTAATATCGGCACTATCTCTCTTTCAATAGCCTCATGGAAGGAATAACAATCCTGCGGGGTATAATCGAATCTGCCCAGGGCCTGGAACATATAATCCCTGAAATTCTCAAATCCGGCATTCAATGCTACTTTATGCCTTAACGCACGCAGATGATCAAATAACTGGTCGAGCTGGTCTTTGTCCTGCAAACGACGAGCAGTAATCTTTTCCCATGCTTCCTGCCTTTTGCTGCGATCTGTGTCTTTTAATAATACAGAAGCCTGTTCAAGCGTGAATTCTTTATCGCCAATGTGAACCGACATAGAGCCCGTTATAGATTGATATTTTTGCTGTTCAACCTGTATCTCTGTTTGAATCGGGATGTTTTCTTCCCTGAATAATTCGAGGGCTTTCTTTACCCCACGTAGGTAGATAAAATATTTCTCACCATGCAGTTTATCAACCCATTCGCTGTTAACCAGCTTTTTATTAAGCTCATTGCTGTATGGTGCAATTTTAGGTTCAATTTCTGTAGCGAAGTATTGAAAGTTTTGCAGCAGTTGTTCACTGGTAGTATCACAGGTCATGCGGATATAGCGCCAGGCAAAATCTTCTTCCATTGCGGCTTCCAGCTCACTGCGGTCATGCAGCCAGTGTTCCAGTTCTTCAACCGAATTTATCGGGCGGTCGCGAAGTTCTTTAAAAATTGGTTCAAGGTTTTCCCATTTAATTTCGAGGGTCGCTGGTATATATTTTCTTGTTTTTTTGTGGATCATGATTTTAATTGAAGAATTGCAAATGTGCAGATGTGCGGATGATTTTCAAAGTAATTGTTTATATATTCGGTCATAAAAAATCAACAATACAATTTCGTAATTTATGGAAACTGATCTGAGCGTTAATTTAACTAAGCCTTGTATTGAAGTTTTCGGAACAAAATACTTGAATATCACAATTAGCCACTATTCAACCCTATGCCTACAAATACTGATAAAATCGAAATCCCATTTAGCAAATCGAAACTAACTTTACTGCTATTAATGACGGTGGCATTTGTTATTGGAGGTTTTTTTTCATAATAAATCCATCAGCATTTGAAGACTCCGGCTTTCGTCATAGCCCAAAGATTGAAATATTAATAATAGGCTATGCTTGCGTTATTTTCTTCGGCGCTGGGACTGTAATCTTAACTTTAAGATTGTTCGACAATAAACCAGGTCTTTTGATTGACGATCAAGAAATTACTATAAATCCCTATTCATTTTCAACTTCAATTATTGAGTGGACTAAAATTGAAAAAATTAACATAAAAGAAATTTACAGAACAAAAATAATTATGGTTTATTTAAAAAGACCGCAAGAATTTATAGATCAAATAAACAATCCCTTTAAAAGAAAGATGGCATTATTTAGCTTAAAAACCTATGGAACACCTGTGAGTATAACTGCGAGCGGTCTGAAATATAATACAGATGAATTATATGCTCTTTTGATGGCCCGACTGCAAAATAGATGACGATCAAGGAATTAAATTTATAGACAACAGCTCAAGTAGATTGCAAATGGTGATAGGGCCTAAATTCTGATAAAGGCTAAATTAAACATATCTGAAAAACTTACGAAATTTTGAAGATTTCGTAAGTTTCCTCCCTCCTAACTTTCGGACTTTACTGACTTTCCCGACTCCCGGACTACTTCCTCGCATACAATGTTTCCGACATTAATTTTATCCCCTCTTCATAACTGGTAGGCTTAAAGTTAAATGCCTTCTCAAATTTTGACGAATCGAAAATATAGTCGTGATTGTATTGGTAGTACATTTCTACTGTTCCCATAACAGTTTTATTAAATAGTCCATAGGCCCATAGCATAAACTTTTTAACGGCGAAATATTTGGGTTTAACGGCATAAATGCGCGCTGCCACTTCAATAAATTGTTTGCCGGGAATGGCCTGTGCGGTGGGCATGTGCCAAATTTGGTTGTCACTATCCGGATTTTGGCCCAACAGGTACATAGCTTTTCCCATATCGGCGATATAACTAAAACTGTGAAGCTTTCCCGGATCGCCTATCCATTGAGCCGTCTTCTTATTCGCATCGTTTTCAAGCACCATCATATCTACAAAGCTGTTTTTATTTTCTGTCCCATAAAAATCAGCTGCGCGGGCTATGCTGGCTCTTATGTTACCGGCTTTAGCTTCGTCCATCAGTTTGGTGGCAATTGCTGCTCTTACCTTACCTTTTTCACTGCAGGGGTTGTATGGCGTTGTTTCCGTCATCGGGCCATTAGCCAAGCCATACATATAAACATTATCAAAAAATATCAACCGTGCACCTGTTTCTTTTGCCAGGTTGATCACATTTTGCATGATCACCGGCCATTGTGCCTTCCAGATATTTTTATCATAAATCAGCCCGGCTGTAAGATAGATCACGGTTGAACCTTTAACAGCTTCCAGCAATTCGGCATAGTTTAACAGGTCAGCTTTTTTCCAGCTGATATTTTTGTTGGTATTCGAAATTGGTTTGCGACTAACCAGGCGTATAGTTTCGTTGTTGTTTGCCAGTTCGCGGGTAAGTGCATTTGCCACTGCGCCGCCTGCTCCTAATATTGTATGCATTGTTTTTCGTTTTTGTTTGATTCAAAGATAGATTTGTTCTGAATCTCAAAACGTTAACAAAAGATAAGAATTTGAGCCCCACCTAAATCCTCCCCGGAAGGGAGGACTTTTAAATTCGTTTCAGGAATTGCAACACTCCCCAAAAAAAATTCTCTTAAAGTCTCCCCTACCGGGGGAGATTTAGAGGGGGCCGCTCACCAAAATCCTCCTCCTTATCCGCGAAAGCGAAACCGGGGTGATGCCTAAAAAGTTTGCGATGTAATGCTGGGGCATGCGCTGTAAAATATCGCGACCTGTGCTTAACAAATCAAGATAGCGTTCTTCAGGGGTTTTGGTGATGAAGGACGTCATCCTGTCTTCGTAGCAGATTAAATAATACTCAGCCACCAAACGACCGAAACGTTCCATTTTATATGCCAGCATGGGGTTTGCCAGCATTTGCTGCATGCTCTTATAATTAAAGTTAACCAAAACGGTATCTTCCAGTGCCTGGATATAGTTTAATGCAGGCTGCCTGGTTAAATAGCTTTTGTAGGATGTTACAAACTCATTTTCGAAACTAAAATATCCCGTAATTTCCTCGCCGTCTTTTATGTTATAATAACGAACTGATCCTGATAAAATAAAGCCAACGTCGTTACAAACGATCCCGGGTTCAATAAAATGCCTTTTCTTTTTTAGTGCGGTGAAATGAAGATGCTGTATAAAAACTATCCATTCCGCTTCGTTAAATGAAACGTATTTTTCGAGATGCTGCCGGAAGATGTCGAGTGCTTTTAACGTATCCATAGCTTTTAATGTGAAGATATGCGAATGTGCAGGTTTTTATATGCGAATTAGCGTATCCATAGTCTGTCTAACAAAAAGAAAACTGCAAATACCACACTGGCAATTCCGTTGGTAGTCATAAACGCAAAATTTACCCTGCTCAGATCATTTGGTTTCACCAACAAATGCTGATAGATGAGCATGGTGCAGAAAAAGACAATCCCAACATAATATAAGGGGCCTACATGGGTGAAAAATATAGGCATTATCACAAATACAGCCGAAAGTACATGCAGAAACGTTGATAGTCTTAACGCATTTACCTTACCGAGGTAAGCCGGAATAGAATGCAGATTTTCTGTACGGTCGAAGTCTTCATCCTGCAGTGCGTAAATGATATCAAAACCGCTCACCCAACATAAAACGGCAAGCGAGAAAAACAAAGGGGTTAAATCAAAATGCCCCGTTACCACAAGGTAAGCGCCTATCGGCGCCAGGGACAATCCCAAGCCCAAAACTAAATGACACAATGCCGTAAACCGCTTGGTAGCGCTGTAACCCAATACCACGAGCAGGGCAATAGGCGAAAGATAAAAACACAAGGGGTTTATAAACCAGGTAGTAGCTACGAACAACGCGCAATTAATAATGGTGAATGTCAGCGCCGATGTAGGACTTATTCTTCCCGAAGGTATATCACGTTGTTTAGTTCTTGGATTTTTTGCATCTACATCCCTATCAAGGTATCGGTTAAATGCCATTGCCGAGTTACGGGCGAAAATCATACATAAAACCATCATGGCGAGCTTCAGCCATTCAAAATGATAACTCGTTGTGGTAACCGCCAAAAAAAAGCCGATAAAGGCAAATGGCATTGCAAAAATGGTGTGCGTAAAAGTAACTAGCGATAGGTATTTTTTCATGTATAAAAAACATAAATGTCATTTCGAACGATAGAGAGAAATCTTATACGACATACATCAACTACTATGCATATTGGATAAGTTTTCTCCTCGTTCCTCGTCGAAATGACATTTTTAAATAGGTTTATTTAAAATATCACTTCAAAAATAACAATTTTTATTGCCATTTAGCTCGCTCATACTGCGAAGGCCATTTAACCTCATGGCCTAACTGATGGGCAGCGCGTAAAGGGAAATATGGATCGCGTAATAACTCGCGCGCCATTATCACAAAATCGGCCTGGCCCTGCTGAATGATGGTATCGGCCTGAGCGGCTTCCGTGATCAGTCCGACTGCACCGGTAAGCATGCCGCTTTCTTTTTTCACTTTTTCAGCAAATTCAACCTGGTAACCTGGCTTTAAAGGTATTTTAGCAGTGGCTACATTGCCGCCTGAGGAACAATCAATAAGGTCGATGCCTTTATTTATTAATACTTTTCCTAAGGCTACAGAGTCATCAGCAGTCCAGCCACCTTCGGTCCAGTCGCTTGCGGAAATCCGCACAAATAGTAGATTTTCCTCCGGCCAAACTTCTTTCACACTTTCAATAATTTCCAGCAGTAAACGGATGCGGTTTTCAAACGATCCGCCATATTCATCGGTACGGTGATTACTCAATGGCGATAAAAATTCGTGAATTAAATAACCATGGGCGCCATGCAATTCAATCACATCAAAACATGCCGCTAATGCGCGTACAGCTGCAGCTTTAAAATCGGCTTTTACTTTTTCAATACCTGCTTTATCCAAAGCTAAAGGTGCCGCTTCTCCCTCTTTAAAAGCCAGCGCGCTTGGCGAAACTGATTGCCAGCCATTCGGATGATCTACTGGTATTTGTGCGCCGCCAAGCCATGGCCTTTCATGACTCGCTTTTCGTCCGGCATGAGCCAGCTGCGTACCCGCAAAAGCACCGTGCTGGTGAATAAAATCGGTTATCTGTTTTAATTTGGTAATGTGTTCATCCTTATAGATGCCAAGGTCGGCATAGGAAATCCGGCCTTCCGGGGACACAGCAGTAGCCTCGGTAATTATTAATGCAGCGCCACCGACAGCGCGGCTACCTAAATGCACCAGGTGCCAGTCGCTGGCGAAGCCGTCTTCGCTTGAGTACTCGCACATTGGCGAAACAATGATGCGGTTCTTAAATTCGATGTTCTTTATTTTTATTGGAGAAAATAGATGGGGCATAACTTTTTTTGGTAAAGATGGGAAGTAAGCAAGAAGCTTTCATCTTGCAAACAGGATTTTTACGGAGTGATGATAGGGAACCGTCCAATCAAACTAAATCTGATCCCGATAGCTACCAGGACGGACATCCGAAATCCCAAATCAAACTAAATTCCCAACACCTGCTTCAATTTCACATACCCAGTTTTGCTGACAGGTATTTTAGCGCCTGATTTCAGGATAGCCAAATGGGCATCCTTTTCGTAAGGGTCAATACGGGTTATTTGCGGGATAGCAATTATATAAGATCTGTGTACGCGGACAAACTGACGCGGGTCGAGCATCTTTTCGAAAAAGTTCATTGTCTTATTCTTCAGGAAAGAACCTTCGGCAGTATATACACTTACATAGTCATCGTCGGCCGCGAGGTACAAAACATCCTGCACAGGTATAATTTTCACCTTGGTACCGGTTTTTACCACAATGCGCTCATGTTGGGCAGGTGAGTTTGCTGATTCGAGCAGTTCCTCGGTCTGTTTACGAACCTGTGGGCCGGGCGCCTGGGCCAGGAATTTATCAATTGCTTTATGAAAACGTTCTTTACTAAAAGGCTTTAAAAGGTAGTCGACGGCGTGTGCTTCAAAAGCTTTTATTGCATATTCATCAAATGCTGTGGTAAATACTACCGCCGGTTGCTGCTCTAACAACTCCAACATTTCAAAGCCATTTATTTTTGGCATCTGTACATCCAAAAATATAAGGTCGGGCTGATATTGCTGAATTGCCTTAAGTCCTTCAAAGCCGTCGTTGCATTCCTGCAAAACTGCTATCTGATCGTAATCCTGCAAATACTCTTTTACAACCATCCGGGCTAAGGGTTCGTCATCAATAATTAAGGCACGTTTCATACTTTATAATTGCGGTACTTTTATAATAGTTGTAAATATATTATCATTTGCATGAGTTTCCATTAAATCATTACGCGCAAAAATTAAATATAACCTGCGTTGCACACCTCTTAAGCCAAACCCAGTCCCCTGCTTTGGTCTCGAGGTTTGTGGATCGTACGGATTTTGCACCATAATTATCAGGTAATTGCCTTCAAGCTCGCCCCTTATACTTACAACAACATCACCTGTAGTATCATACAACCCAAATTTGATGGCATTTTCAACGATAGGCTGCAACAGCATAGAAGGTAATAAGGCCGTACCGCAATTTGGGTCGCAGCTAATTTCTGTTTGCAGGCGATGGCCAAAACGAACCTTTTCAATCTCGAGGTATAAATTAAGATGCTGCAACTCGTCATTTAACGTAACCTGCAGCTGGTCGTCCTTTTTTAGGGTGCCCCGCAGGAAATCGGACAGCTGGTGAATCATCCTCCTCGCTTCATCTGGCTTAAATCCGATTAATGCATTGATGGAGTTAAGACTGTTAAACAAAAAATGTGGCTGTAGTTGCTGACGTAAGTTATAAAGTTCCGCATCCCTGGCCAATTTTTCGGCTTCCGATTTACGCTTTTCGTTCTCTTTCTGATCAATCTGCGAATAATAAATAATACTGATCATCGCCAGCCAACCAATCGCCAAAAAATCAGTAAAAAAACGGATAGTTAAAGAATTTGATATAAAACTGGCATAAACGGGTTCATTCCAAAAAAAGGGTAGTATCCATCGGCAACCCAATGTGCATATACCTGCAAGTGCGCCGCACCAAATGAGGATATTAAGATAACTGCCTTTGCCTGGCTGGTAATAACGCAGGTTGTTATTAATCAACCAGCAAGCTGCCGTAAGCATTACAGAACATACAACGCCATCGGTTAAGGCTATCATCCAGGTAAATCCAAAACTATGAACAATATACGTTTGGAGCGCTGTACATACCAGCACGCCAATTAAAAATGCGCCGTAAAGCCTTGAAGATATGCCCTGTGATGCCATGTTTTTGGAGTCCGAAAGTCCGGAAAGTCAGCAAAGTCCGGAAGTCAAGACAAAAGTTTTAGTTGTTATTACTTTTTGTAAGTTTTCATAAAATAAAGGGAACGTTTCTCTTTACATTACGATTTAAGCGTTTTTCGTAACGAATTAAGCATTGCTAAAATCTCTTCGCATTGCTGATACAGTTTTGAAAAGTTGTCTCCGGGAATCAAATTCCTCCGTTGCGCCAGGAATAAGCAGCCAACGACTTCAATATTCGAGCGTATAGCATAGCCTAAAAACCTTTTAATTTCCGCATTTGACTGTCCTGTTGATCCTTCCGCTATGTTCAATGAAACAGAATCAGCCGCTCGTTTTATTTGAGCTGTCAATACAAACAATTCGTCTTTTGGAAATTCCCTGGTTAAATCGTGAACGTCGGATGCTAAATCAACCGCTTTTTGCCAAACAATTAACTTCTCAAACTTAAAGCTCATAATCTTATTTTAACTTAGGGACTTTTCTACTTCCGGACTTTCCGACTCAATTAATAACTCCTGATATCAATTCCTGCGAAAATAGAAACTCCTTTAAGTACGAGTATTTTTTCGCTGTTCGCCGCTGCTGTGCTTCTTAATCTTTTATCATCAACACCAGCAAAAACTGCCGCCAAATCAGGTACTACCTGCCAGTGCGACGGAACAATAATTTTAGTGCCGCCGAATACCTGGGTTATATCAATTACAACGCGTCCATTAATTTCGGCCTGTATAAAATCAAGCTCTGCGCCGCCAAAAATATTGACGATCTCGCCGCCCTTAAAATCTTTTGAAAGAATGGTTTTTTTCACTCCGCCAAAAATGGATACAGCATCGAGATAATCATCGCCTGAAGCCTTAAAACCTGGTGGAACTGTCGGCGGAATTGTTGATGAAGTATAATCTACAGCCGGATCGTTCGGATTTTGCCCCACATTATTGCGCCAGTCCCATTTGTGGGCAAATCGTTTTTCCCAATAGGCACCATCATGGCGTCTCAATATCATCCATAACCCAAAAGCTATTATAGCCAGGGGCCAGATAAAGCCCCCGGCATGGTCAACATTTTCATTTATCAGGAATACAATGCCCAGTAGTATAAGCATAAAAGAAGAAGGTTTGTGAAAATTGCTTTTCGCACCTATAAAAAGGCCCCAGCCAATTAACCACATAGGCCAGGTAAACAGCCAATGCGGTATAAAAAAGAAATCGAACTGGCGGATGAGCAGTAGGCCTCCTATGGCCAGAAGTATAATCCCTGCTATGGCCTTACCGTTGCGGGGGTTGTTATTTGTATATTCTATATCGTCACTCATTTTATGTTCAAATTAACTAGATCCAAAACTAAGGTAACATTATATGTTAGCCAAACAAAAACTGGCAGTTTGTTCTAAGAAGTCGGTAAGGTATAATATTATGTCGGTGAAAAAGATTTGAAGTTTCATTTTTTTTGCAGGGGTAAGTAATTATTGACAGAATACTGTATATGTAAAATTGCGGCATATCTATTTTAAAGCAACTCCAACACTCCAGTCGCCTCCGCTCGAAACATGGAAATCTTTAGCAAAATCACCCTGGTTTAATGCAAAAGACAGTTGCAAAAGACTGTTTATATAAGACAGCGGCATCCCTTTTGGAACTTCACCAAACGTTTGGCTATAAGGCATAACTCCTTTGTAAACAAGCTGTTGTTTGTTAAATATGGAAACACTTACCATATCACCATAATGCAGGTTTAACCGGTTAAATAAGGTGTCGGGTATATTTGTCCAAACGTTTCCGTACTGCACATCCAATACAGGGATGTTTCCTTTCAGCATTTTGCCTTCGATTACAGCTTTCTGATAAGCAATACTTACTACCCGATTTGGCAACGCCGGACCAACCTGCTCAAAGCTGATCACCCCTGCCGCAAGGCGCGCTGCGGTATAACAATACACATCCCGGCCATGAAAAGTATATGATTTTTTCGAGTCCTTACGGCGATTTACGTTTTCATCAATTTCCCGTATGTTATCGATACCCAATGATTCCGCAACCAGGGTTAATGTGCCGTTATCTGGCGTCACAATGTAGTGTCCGGACTTTGTTTTCAATACTACTGACTTACGCGCGGTACCCACGCCTGGATCAACTACCGATACAAATACGGTGCCCGCTGGCCAATATCGTACGGTTTGTTCCAGGCGATAGGCTGCCTCCCAAATGTTATAGGCAGGTATTTCGTGTGTAAGATCGAACAATTTTAAATCAGTAGAAACGCCCATCGCCACACCCTTCATTTCGGCAACGGCTCCATCTTTTAAACCGAAGTCGGATTGGAAAACAACTATTTTGTTTTGGGCGAAGGAAGGAATTATGGAAAATACAAGTAGTATAAAGATAATTAGTAAATTTTTTTTCATGCTAATGATTTAGATACGATTTACAAATTAATGATTTTAGTTAAGATGTTATATGTTATTATTACATTTAGCTATTTAAATGATCTATACTTCAAACCATCACAATTTACAATAATGGAAGAATTTACAAATTCAACCGGCATGAAAATATTTTATGGTGCCATAGCACTTTTCATGATCGGATTTTCCCTATTTCTTTTCAATATGGACCATTCTAAAGCTGGCAACGGAGTTTTGGCAATACCCGTAATTTTCGTTATACTAGCTTTGGTGATTTTGGTAAGTCAATTTAAAAGAAAAATCATTATTTCTGCAGATAGCATCGTCAGCATAAATGCCTTTGGTCGCAAAGAATTACCCACGGCGGATGTAAAAGGCTGCAGAATCAATCAGAAAACAATTTCTATTGAGCCGATATCATCTTCGAGCCCTAAAATAGTCATAAACAACTACTCAGACTTATCAAGCAGTGACGACCTTGTGACCTGGTTGAACACTAATTTTATCGATTTGGATACGAGCGATTTAAAAGAAGAGCATGCTAAGGTATTGAACGACACAAGCCTTGGATTTACTGAAGAAGAGCGGGAGCAAAAGCTGATAAGGGCTAAACGAATATCCATGGCTTACAATATTTGTGGTTCTGTCCTTTTATTTCTTGGGATATTTTTGAGGAGTAATTATACAACAACAGTTATGCTGCTAATCTATCCATTAGCAGGGATTTTACTTATGGTGTTTAGTAATGGGCTAATAAGATTCGCATCTGACAGTAAGAAAAGCGCGTACCCTTTTATTTTTGTAGGTTTTATGTTACCGGCATTTGCGCTGTTACTAAAATCATTTGATTACCAAATTTACAAATACAATAATATTTGGACGCCCTTCCTCGCTTACGGGTTAGTTATTTTTTTTCTATTGTATACCAAAGGGCTCAGTAGTGGGATGCCAGTAAAACCACAACTAATTTTTATGATCATTTTTTCTTTCATTTATGCCTATGGTTCTACCACACTGTTGAACTGTACTTTCGATAAATCAAAGCCTCAAATCATTCATACTTCAATTTATACTATTGATATCAGGCAAAGTAAAGGGACACACTACTACTTGTATTTAAAATCATGGGATTCTGATCCGAAACCCAAAAGTATAGAAGTTTCAACCAGAACCTTTTATCGATACCCTATTGGGAGCGACATAGATGTCCATTTAAAAAAAGGGCTTTTAAATATTCCGTGGTATTATTTGTGATGACATCTTTCAGTTAGAATAAAATAAAGAAAGCCAGGCAAGCAACCCTCACCCGGCTTTCAATCAAACCTATCAATCGTACTGTATATATTATAGCTCCTTAAAGCTGCTTTCTTTATAGTCTGCGTTCCCCGCCTTTTTGCTGTGTTTTAGTACCATCCATGTGCCTACACCGATAATTGAAGCCGGCCAGATGAAACGCCCGGCATCGTGAAGGTTTTCAGTAAACAGGAACACCGTTCCCATTACAATCATCCATATCCATATTGGCTTTTTAAAGTTATACTTACCGCCCATATAAACGCCATATCCTATTATCCACATTGGCCAGCTAAATAGCCAGTTTGGAATGAAAAACACGTTGAACTGATTTATAAGCAGTATACCTCCAATTATTGCAATAATAATCCCGGCCATGGTACGACCGTTATGAGGTTGGTTTGGGTTTTTTATGATAGTTTCCATTGTTTTTAAATTTTAATCTTACCCAAAAGTATAGCGGAATTAAAGGCGCATCAATTAAATATTGGCGACCTGATTGAAGATGTCGGTAAGAAAAGAGAAACTATCGGTGAAAGAATAACCCACTTAATAACTATACCTCCGGCTCCTGCTGGCTCAAGCAATGAAAACTACCCAAACCCCAGATGATATCGGTAGAATCAATCCCAATCACTTTACGATCGGGGAAACACTCTTGTAATATATCCAGCGCCTTATTGTCATTTTTTGATCGGTAGGTTGGCACCACAACAGCCGAATTTGCAATATAAAAGTTAGCATAAGAAGCCGGCAAGCGCTGACCATCGTAATAAACCGCATGGGGCATGGGCAGTTCCACAATGTTCAATTGTTTGCCATCAAGCAGCCGCATGGTTTTTAGTGTTTGCAGGTTTTCCTGGAGAATATGATAATTATCATCATCCTTGTTTTCTTCAATCACGGTAACTACTGTATCCTCATTTACAAAACGGGTAATGTCATCAATATGGCCATCAGTGTCATCGCCCACTATGCCGTCGCCCAGCCATAGGACCTGTTCTACTCCGTAGTAATTTTGCAGGTAATCTTCGATTTGCTGCTGATTTAAGTGCGGATTTCGATTTTTATTAAGTAAGCAGGCTGTAGTGGTTAAAACCGTTCCTTTGCCATTAAAATCAACAGAGCCGCCTTCCATAACTATACCCGGATGATAAACAGGTAGATTAAAATGTCCACCTATTTTTGTTGGGATAACGTCATCAAGGTCATAAGGCGGATATTTATCGCCCCAGGCGTTATAACCCCAGTCAACAATCACTTTTTGTTTGATAGCACGATTTATCAAAAACGCAGGACCATGATCACGGCACCACGCATCATTTGTCGGGAATTCGAAAAATTCAATGCGCTTTAAATCAACACTAGCAACCAGCAATTGCTGTTTTGCAAATGCGGCCATTTGCTCGTCTGCCACGTTTATCCGCACCAATTCCCCTTCGCTCACCACTTTAATGAACTCACAATATTTGGGGTAAATCAAATCAATCTTACCTGGCCATGATTCCTCCTTATGCGGCCAGCTAAGCCAGGTAGCCGTATGTTTCGCCCATTCGGCAGGGAAGTGGAAGTCGTTGTTCTTGGAAAAGTTATTATAGTCCATAGTCGATGGTCGATAGTCCATAGAAGATCGGGTAATTACAAAGTATTTCTTAAAGAAGTAATCATTTTTGTCAGGGTTTCATATTCATTATACAACTTTTGAAAATCGACCTCATTAATAATTTTCCTTCTTCTGGCAATAAACAAGCAGGAAACTACTTCAATCGCGGATCTTAATGAATAGCCTAAAAAGGTTTTAAACACTGGGTTAGTCTGGCCAGTGCATCCTTCAGCAATATTAAGGACGACCGAGTCGGCTGCTCTTTTTATTTGAGCCGTCAAAATGAATAATTCATCTTTCGGAAAATTATTTTTGGTCAGATCATTAACTTCATCAGTTAAATCCAATGCTCTTTGCCAAACTTGCAGGTTTTCAAATTTAAATGCCATAAAAATTATTTAGGTATTTCTTCGAAACCCATTGACCAAAACTTCCGCCATGGTCTATGGACTATCGACCATGGACTAACTATTCATCAATAAATCTCTTTGTAATCGGCTGATAAGAATCAATCCTCCTGTCCCTCATAAACGGCCAATGACTGCGGTAATAATCGGATTTATCGAGATCGAGTTCCTGAACGGCAATGTCTTCCTTATCATGCGGCGACTGATATATTATGCTGCCAAATGGGTTTGAGAAAAACGATCCGCCCCAAAATTTTAACCCGACTTCTTCTCCTGCACGATTAACACTCACTACGTATACACCATTGGCAACAGCATGTGAACGCTGTATCGTTTGCCAGGCATTGTATTGTTCAACGTTAGTTGCCTCGTCCTGCGTTGTAGCCCAGCCAATAGCTGTCGGGTAAAACAATATCTCCGCTCCCATTAGAGCTGTTATTCTTGCTGCTTCCGGATACCATTGGTCCCAGCAGATGAGAACGCCGATTGTAGCATATTTCGTTTTAAATACTTTATAGCCAAGGTCGCCCGGGGTAAAGTAAAATTTCTCATAAAATCCAGGGTCATCCGGGATATGCATTTTACGGTACTTGCCTAAATAAGTGCCATCGGCATCTAAAACAGCGGTGGTATTATGGTAAAGGCCCTGGGCGCGTTTTTCAAAAAGAGAGGCGATGATCACAACATTTAATTCGGCAGCCAATGCAGAAAGTGCATTTGATGAAGGGCCGGGGATTGCTTCGGCCAGCTTAAAATTGTCGTAATCTTCAACATCGCAAAAGTAAAGAGAGGTAAATAACTCCTGCAAACAGATTATTTGCGCCCCTTTCGCGGCAGTCTCCCTTATTTTAACAATTGCCTTATCCAAATTTGCCTGCTTATCAGCAGTGCAACTCATTTGCACCAGGCCAACTTTTACTTTACTCATTGCGCTAAAAATTTGCGCAAAAATAGCGTTTATTTAGATACGGGATGTGAGTTATAAGACATTAGACAATTTAGTGACGCAGCGTCAAACTAGAACTATGAATATAGATTGTTCAGTGCAAAAGCGGCCTGTTCGGCTAGTTAGCCATCGTAAGCCTGTTTACTTTGTCAAGCAATTCTTCAAGGCCAAAGGGTTTCGCTATAAAGCCCTCGCAACCGCAATTTAACGGCTGAGAGTTTTTATTTATATAGGCTGAGCAAATAATTACCGGGATATCGCAAAGCTGGGGATGTATTTTTATCTGGTTGCAGATCGCATCACCATCTGCTCCGTTTAGTTTATAATCGAGTATAATAAGATTCGGTTGATAATTTTGAATGGCTTCAATAACGTTATCGCAATTCGATGTGATGGATACCTCAAATTTCTCGTATATAAGAGCTTCCTTCATAAATTCCAGGATGTCCTGGTTGTCATCAAGCACAAATATCCGCTTTATCATATCAATTGTTTATTAGGGTTGGCAAACGCCTTTCAATTAGTCAAATAACACCTTCTTATCAATGCTCTACCGAGAAGCAATAACGGCATTACTTTATTTTTATTTGTCAAATAACTGTTAAAAATATGTTATTATTTGTTAAAAATCAACCATAATTTAATTTTTTAATAATTAGTTAATCGTCGATTTTTTAAAAGTGCTAATACCGTGATAGAGAAAGAAAAAGGGATACCCAATCGGTATCCCAGGTGTTCTATTATATATAGGGGTATTGCTATTATTAATTTGAGGTCTTTTATTTCCGATCTGCAATATACTGCGCCTCTAAACCTCGTTACAATCTTTTCGACTTTGATCGAAAAAAAAGGTTTAATAAGAAAATAAATATTTTTTTTGAGGGTGAATAATAAGATGTATTATAACAGAAAGTTGTGCCTGGCTGGTGATTTAAATGGGTCAGCAACCCAAAATTGTGAATTTTGTCTTTTACGGCCTATATATAATCATTAAAAATCATGATATAGATCCCTGAAAGAGCTTCTCAAACCGAATGTGATCATAGTAGTTTTCTGATTTCCCAATTCGTTTGTTTGATTGCGGAATAACCCCCCAAGTTCCAGCCGTAAATTGTATTTAGGGTTGACAAGTAACGATACCGTCCCTTCGGCATAATATAAATTTGTGGCTATCCCCTGCCCTACTGTGGTAGTAGGTACCGATGGCGAAAATACTTTTGTTACGTCCTGGCCATAGTTCATATTTTTCGGATCAAGGCCATATTTTGCATAATTTAACTGACCCATAAAATCAAACCGGCCGATAGAATAATTTAATATGCCCAAATATTCCCTGAAATTTGCTCCAATGGGATCGCCCAGCGACTGGCTATAGTCAGTATAATTGGTAATAAGCTGCGAGCTGGTGTAGGTATAAGGTCTAACGGTATTAAATTCAAATAGGTAATTAAAGCTTTTTACCTTAAACAGGTCGGCGCCACGTAAGCCAAGCTGAAAACCGTTGGTATTATTGATATTATTTGCGAAGAAATCGCTCGCACTAAAACGATCAAAAATCACCTGGCTGTAAATGGCTGTTTTATCAAATATTTTATACTTGCCCGTGAATCCCATAAACACATTGTCTGGCTGTGATGATGGCCCCAGCGCACTGGCAAAGACCAGCGGATTTATGAAGTTCACATCAAAACCATGCAAGTTGCCGTTATCATCAGCCTCCTGGGCTATCAGGGCGTTAAAAAAACCAAATGACAAGCGGTTGGTGGCGTTCCAGTCGAGATAATGAACCAATGCCCATTTACGACGGTTATTGGTAAAAGAATTAAATTGTGTGGCGAACATATCTTGCATATATGCCCACATCATCATGTATTGCACCTTGCCCAGATTGGCCGTCAACCGCAAGAAAGGATAATTGGCAGCAAAGTCTGATAACAACAGCGAACGATATCCATCACCAATAAATGTTTTGTCTTCGCCTAGTGTAATATTCAGCTGTTTTATCGGCGTGTATGAAATTATTGCCGTAACGTACGCCCAGTCTTTTACAGGTTTACCAAAAGAATAATCTTTGGCCTGCCCGGGCACAAAATCAATTTTGTTTATGTAATTATCATAGTACGCAGGGAACGTGCCCTGGTTTTCATAAAAACTGGAATAAAAGAAAAACTTAGGGCCAACAGTCCCTCCAACTTGTATGCCGCGGGTATTGAGATAAGTGTTTGTTTTACCGGTGAAATCCTTTCCTACCTGCAAATCGGGTAGATAATCGCCGTAAAAAGTATATTCTTTATTCCGCTCATCAAATAAGTGCTCATTAAACAATTTTCTTGCTGCCCAGGTTTTGCGGGTACTGTCAACACCAACATTCATAATTGCGTTATATGCCGGCAGAATGGTGCTATCAATTAAAAACGGCTTGAGCGAGGTGTGAAATGAGTTATTTACGGAATATATACTCGAATTAAATTTTTGATCGAGCTGGTAAGAATATGGTAGGTAAACAGATTGCGACTTACATACGTTTGCCGAAATCAGTACTACCCAAACAAGTACAACTAACTTCTTTACATGTAAAAAACAGGGTTTTTGCATCGCGGCAAATTAACTATTATTTGGGCTGAAATAAAAATTTCATTTTTAGATATATGCGGAAAGCTGTCTGCGGGACTGAAATAAAGAATACCCTTTGCTTTAATAAAACAAAGGGTATTAAGATATTGAGGAAATATGTCAGCCGATCAAGCCTTTGGCAACAACACCGGCTTTTTGCTTCTGTAATTTCTTATAACGATCCATAAACCCACTCCCGCCAATATAAAAACCCAAAGGTTAGCCAGGCCAACAATAACATCTACAAACAGTTCCCAGCCATTTTCAATTGCCATGCCTAATCGTTTAAAAAATGGAAGATTATAAGCCGATGGGTCATCATTTGCTATGATTTCTTTATTTATAGTGTTGCTTTGGTAAAAACTCAGGGTAATCACGCTGGTTTTAACTGCGTCATTGATACCCATGTTGTTAATCTGTTCATCAATCATGTCATCCTTTAATAATAATACGTCTTCTGGCTTTTTGATGATGACCTTTCCCTTTTTTTGCTGATTAACCAATTCTGTCCGGTTTTTAAGCTTGAGTTGTGAGGAAAGGTAATCAAGCGATTTATCGGTTATGTCCATGCTACGGTTAGTTATGTAAATGCCCATTCGCGAAACCTGATTCATAAAATCTTCCAGCTTGGCTTGAGGAATTTTTACAGTTATATCGGCCACTGTACTAAACGAGGTTACCCGCATTACAGAATCATCACTAATTCTGATGTCCTGGCTTCGCTGATTAGTCGACGTCATTTGATGATGGACGATCATTCCATTTAAGCTTGTTGCTAAAGCTGAAATACGCTCAGCCGTTTGCTGCACATTTTTAACCTTAAAATGGATACCTGCAGTTTTAACTAATTTAGGCTGACTCGTAGCCGCCGAATCTATTTTCGTTGTGTCAGCGGTTCTGCTATTATTTACCACTTCATATTCGGCTGTGCCTTTGCCCTTACATGCCCAAAGCAATGCCAGGCCCGCTAATAGCGGAATTAAAATCCTTTTTTTCATAATGTTTGTTGCTTGGTTTTGATATTTATACCTGTTTATGCCAAAAGGTGACCCAACAGATATACTGGCTATCAAAATGTTACGTTCGGATAAAACTTAATGATAGTAAATTATTGTTTCTGCAAAAAATAGCAGCACGGTCATTCCGGCCATACACATTAATATTATATTATTTATCATATTTGCATCCTTTTAAGAAGGATACATCACTAACTTTGTTAAAAATTGTTAACGAAAACTGTTTTTCTAAATTACGTTATAAAATTTCTGATATTTACCTCGCTATAAAACCATTAATTACCATACATGCAATACAATAAAATAAATAATCTTTTAGGCTGGCTTTGCTTTGCCATAGCCTCAATTACTTATATTTTAACATTAGAACCATCCGTAAGCTTTTGGGATTGTGGCGAATTTATTTCATGTGCGTACCGTTTACAGGTAGCCCATCAGCCGGGTTATCCGCTTTTCGCTATGCTTGGTAAAGCATTTTCCCTGCTTTCATTCGGTGATCGTACAAAAGTGCCTTACTTCACCAATATGGGTTCGGCGCTGGCCAGCGGGGCAACTATCATGTTCCTGTTTTGGACAATTACCGCAATGGCTAAGAAATTGCTGAGCGATAAAACAGACCAGGCGATTGAGCAATCGCGCGTTTACCTGATTATGGGTGCTGGTTTGGTTGGTGCACTGGCGTTTACATTTACCGATACCTTCTGGTTCTCGGCTGTAGAAACCATTGTATTTGCATGGTCGTCGCTTTGTACAGCTATCGTGTTCTGGGCAATATTAAAATGGGATGCTCATGCCGATCAGCCCGGTGCCGACCGCTGGCTCGTATTTATCGCTTATATTATAGGCCTTTCTATTGGTATCCACCTTCTTAATTTACTAACCATACCGGCTATAGCCATGGTTTATTTTTTCCGCCGGGGCAAAAACATCAACGTCGGCAGCGCCATTATCACATTGTTGGTTGGGGCGGCTATATTGGTATTTGTGCAATATGGCATCAGGGGTTATACTGTACATATTGCTGCGTATTTCGATCTTTTCTTTGTTAACTCACTTGGAATGGGTTTCGGCAGCGGGGCATTTTTCTTTTTTATAATGCTGATAGCAATATTAGTGGGCGGTATATGGTTCAGTATAAAATACAAAAAACCGCTATTAAACCTGCTGCTATTGTGTATTTCCTTTATATACTTAGGGTACAGCTCTTTTGCTTATATCCCGATCCGTGCTGCTGCAGGCACCAACCTTGATAACTCGCACCCCGATAATGCCTTTACACTTTACGGCTATTTAAACCGTATCCAATACGGTGAAAACCCGTTGTTGTTTGGCCAGTATTTTGACGCGAAGGTTATTGACCAAACAGAAGGTAGTACCATCTACCGCAAGGGAAAAACAAAATATGAAAATGCGGGCAAGAAAACCAACTACGTTTACGACCATACAACGTTTTTGCCGCGTATGTACAGCGCCGAAGGCCAGGATCCTCAATTTTACCGTGAATGGCTGCAAATGGGCAACGATGCGCCACCGACCTTTACCGACAATATAAAATGGCTGTTTAGCTGGCAGATTTACCAGATGTATGTAAGATATTTCTTATGGAACTTTGTTGGCCGTTTTAATGACGCCGACGGACAGCAAAACATGACCGCCGTTGATGGTAACTGGACAAGCGGAATTTTCAACAGCGGTAAACATCTGCCAAAATCTGTTGTAGGCGGGGGCACACCAATACCTAACCAGGGGCTGCAATTAGGCAATACTTATACACCATTGTATGCACTTCCGTTTATTATAGGTTTGTTTGGCGCTATTTATCACTTTCAACGTAAAAAAAGGGACGCACTTATTGTGCTGCTGCTTTTCTTCTTTACGGGCATTGCCATTGTGATGTATGTAAATCAGCCAAGTATACAACCACGTGAACGTGACTACTCCTATGTTGGTTCGTTTTATGCTTTTGCTATCTGGATAGGCCTTGGCGTAATAGCGCTTGCCGAATTGATAAGAATGAAATTAAGCCCGAAAGGCGCAGCGCTTGCGGCTACTGCTGTTTGTTTATTGGTAGCGCCCGTACTAATGGCAAGTAAAGAATGGAAAAGTCATGACCGCTCTACTAAATGGACACCGCATGATATGGCTTATAATTACCTGATATCGTGCCCGCCTAATGCTATTTTATTCACCTATGGCGATAATGACACTTACTCGTTATGGTACGACCAGGAAGTTGAAGGCATACGGCCGGATGTGCGCATCGTAAACCTGAGCTTGTTTACCGGCGACTGGTATATACGCCAGATGCAGATGAAAATGAACGAGTCGGCGCCTTTACCTATTACAATGCCTTACGAAAAATACAAAGAAGGTACACGCGACGTGATTTACTTCGATGACAAGAAACTGCCGGGCGCAACAGAAGTTAAAGATGTTTTCGATTTTATTACATCCGACGACAAACGTACCCAGGTTCAATATCAAAGCGGTGATTATGGAAATTTCCTTCCTACCAAAAACTTTAAATTAACCATCAATCCGGACGATGTATTAAAAAACCATGTGATAACTCCTGATCAGAAGGACAGGCTTGCCACCGAAATGACATGGAAGTATACTTCGAACTATATTACAAAGGAAAATTTGGCGATGCTTGATATACTGGCCCATAACAACTGGGAAAGGCCAATATGCTTTACCACTACTATTGGACAGGAAAATCTGATTGGCTTGCAACCTTATCTTTATAAAGAAGGGTTTACTTATCACCTGATACCTTTCAAACCAGATACTTCTACAAGGGATCAATTGGGCAAAATAAACAGCCTGGTAATGTATAACAACATGATGACCAAGTTCAGATATGGGAATTTTAAACACGCCCGTTACCTTGATCATGAATCAACTACGATGTTTTATCCGGTGATGTTAACAACTTTCCTTGACCTGGCAAACGGCCTGATAAAGGACGGCCACCCTGATCTGGCTTTAAAAGTGCTGCATAAATATGATGAAGTAATGCCCGATATAAATCCGGGTCTGGAAGTTGCTGACCGTAAAATATTTATGGCCCAAACGGCTTATCAACTGCAGGATGTAGTTTTGGGAAACAAATTTATAAACAGTGTGGATAGTTACATTACCGATCAGCTCGATTATAATTATTCCCTGTTGCAAAACAATTCGGGTGATTTGAATACGCGGGAGATTCAATATGGCGTTTCCTTCTTAAATGGAATTACAAGTATCGCCGGCGAAAATCATCAGACTGCTTTAAATAACAAGCTCAAAGCTCAATTAAAGGACTATGAAACCAAGTTTGCTGCTATTCTGCAAAGACAGCAATAGCAATGCAAGATTGTTCAAAAACAACAAAGCGGCTCATTAAAATGGGCCGCTTTGTTGTTTATATCAGTTGAAAAGTTGACCTGATTTTACCTGCTTAAAGTTACCTTTCTTCCAAACGCTCCGCCAGGAGTAAAAAATGTCGGGGCGTCAATAACCGCGTTATTCGCGGTAAGCGTTACGTTACTTGTTTCGGGCACTCCGTTGACGGTGAGGCCAAAAGATTGGATTATAATCCCAGTATTAGACACAATGCTATAGCTCAAGGTATCGAAAGCTGTCCCTTCTTTTGTATAAACGTGACCATCTGTCCTAAAGTCGAAATAGTCACCCGGTTGCCCATGGTAATCGACAGGATGATTGTTGACCCCAACTCCAACGAAAGTTGAATCGCTTACAACATTCCATTTCCCAACAAGGGAAGATGGATTCAAATTACTTCCGTCTTTTTTGCAGGCATATAAGCCAAGGGTTAAACCTGCAATTATTATTAGTGTACGTTTTATTTTCATTGTTATGATTTAATCTATCTGTCAACAATTACGATAGAAAACCGGGCAATGCTACAATCAAATAAGAAAATGAAAGTTATTTTAATTTCTATCTCGCCTTATAGTCCTGGTTTGTAATCGGAGGCGTGTCAGGGATTTTAATGACGTTAAATTCGTGATTGGTGGTTTTATGACAGCTATTACAGCTATTGGTTAAAAGCACGAAACTTTTTTCAAATTGTTTAATATTCCGAGCTTTTACCGAGTTGGTTACGCTGTCGAGTGCGGGGTATAATATTGGGAGTGATTTTATTTCCGGGCGGTCGGTACAATACTTTTTTACATCCTCAAGTGTCTCTTTAATCTCTCCTATTTCAAAATCGGCCAGCTTCCAGTTCTGATTTTTTCCAGCAAACCAAATCTTAGCGTGGTGCACCTGTATGCCCATCATAAACTCGCCCAGCCCCGGTTTATAGGTTTGTGACAGTTGCTTATTTAAACTATCAATCTGTGTTTGTAAAGCTGAAGTATCGTTTTGCCTACCACACGACATCAATAAAAACAGGCAGGAAATAATGATCGACGATTTGAGATGAGCTGAGGGGAATGGCTTCATGCAATAAAAGTAACTAAACCATTGATAAATATAAAATTAAACAAACAAGGCGGGATATTAGCCCGCCTTTCTGTTAAAGTTAATAAGAGATGACAAAATTTATTCTTCGCCTTCTAATGTGCGCTGGCTGCTTTCCAAATGTTTTAAAATTTTCGCTTCGACGTAGAAAATTATCTCTTCGGCAATATTTTTTGATTGGTCGCCAATACGCTCAATCTTACGGATTACTGACAGTACGTAAAGCGTTTGAGGCAATGTGCTTAAATCATTTTTAATAATAGCAGCAATTGCAGCCGGAGCGTTGTTATTTATTTCATCTAAAATATCGTCACGTTTAAATATACTGCGGGCCAGTACGGTATCTTCTGTTTCAAAGGCCGTGCGTGCATCAGACAATATATTTGTTGCCTCGTTGTACATGCGAACAAGAGATACTTTTTCCAATATCGCTAAATCAAAATTATAAGAAGCCTCGGTTACATACATGGCAATGCCTGCCGCAATATCGCCAATGCGCTCAAGATTGGTGTTAATTTTTAGCGCAGCTAATAAAAACCTTAAATCGACAGCGACAGGGCAATGAAGCGCAAAAATATTCTCGCAATCCCTGTCGATTTTCAGTTCATACGAATTTACTCTTTTCTCTTTAATTAAAACCTCGCGGGCCAGGTCCTTATCAAACTTGATCATGGCTTCCTTAGCCTTGTTCAACTGAGACTGAACCAGTATCCACATATTGATCAACTCCTTTTTAAGGTTGACGATTTCGTTTTCTATCTGTGTCATAATTTTTTATTTAAAATTGGTTGTAATTGTTATAAGGGTTATAAAGGTTGTAAAAATCGTTTAAAACTTCTCTTAACCATTACAACCTTTCAAACATAATTTAACTAAACCTGCCTGTAATATAATTTTGCGTACGTGAATCACTCGGAGAGGTAAACATTGTTTTGGTTTCATCAAACTCCACCAACTCACCCATGTAAAAAAATGCTGTTTTATCGCTAACACGTGCAGCCTGCTGCATATTGTGTGTTACAATGATTAAGGTAAAGTTAGTTTTGAGTTCGTGAAATAGTGTTTCAACGCTTGCGGTAGATATAGGGTCGAGCGCCGAGGTCGGCTCATCAAAAAGAATCACTTCGGGCTCCATAGCAATAGCGCGTGCAATGCACAAACGCTGTTGCTGACCACCCGACAAAAATGTTCCCTTTTTATGTAACGAATCTTTAACCTCGTTCCACAACGCAGCTGATCTTAATGATTTTTCAACAATATTATCTAAATCTGCCTTTTGCATTTTTAAGCCGTTTAATTTATAACCGGCTATTACGTTATCATAAATACTAAGATTTGGAAAAGGGTTGGGCCTTTGAAATACCATTCCAATTTTATATCGTACATATATCGGGTTCATTTGATATACGTCATCATCATATAATTTTAACGAACCTTTAGCAGTAGCCCCCGGTATTAATTCGTGCATGCGGTTAATGCAACGCAAAAAGGTCGTTTTGCCGCAACCCGACGGACCCATAACCGCTATCACCTGATTTTTCTCTATACCGATAGTTACGTCTTTTACCACGTGATTATCGCCAAACCAGGCATTAAATTTTGAAGAGCTTACAACTGTATTTGCCATTTTCTTGTAATCAGCTTTGTGAATATGTTTAAAAATAATACAAACATTAATAGTATAAATGATGCGCCCCAGGCCAGATCGTGCTGGTCATCGTAAGGGCTGGTAGCGTAGGTAAATATCAAATGTGGTAACGACTCCATTGGCTTGGTGATATTGGTCGACAAATAATTATTACCCAGGGCAGTAAATAACAAAGGTGCGGTTTCGCCTATGATACGCGCTATCGACAGGATAATGCCGGATAATATACCTGCAAACCCACAGGGCACAACAACCTTCAAAATTACCCTGTGATAAGGCACTCCTAATGATAAAGCAGCTTCCTTAAGCGAGGAGGGTAACAGCAACAACGTTTGTTCGGTTGAGCGTATAACAATAGGCAGCATCATAATAGCCAGGGCTATACTACCCGAGATAGCTGAGAAACCAATTGGCTTCACTAACCAAAAATACATTACTATACCCACTACTATTGATGGCACTCCCTGCAAAATATCAACGCACAGGCCACTGTAATATGCCAGTTTGGTGCCCGGGTTTTCACTCAGGTATATACCCGCCAGCATGCCAATGGGTATAGCTACTATTGATGACATTAACACAATGATTAAACTGCCCACCAATGCATTGGCTATACCACCGCCTGTTTCGCCTTCGGGCACGGGCACATGGGTTAAAAAGTGCCAGTTAACCTGCATTACACCTTTCTCTATGATGTAAAGCAACACTATGATTAACGGGATGGTAATTATAAAAGCAAAAAAGATAATTACTGATTTAAATAAAATACTCTTGGTATTTCTTATTCCTATTCGTGCATCCATGTTGTTAATGACTGGTATATTTTGTAATTATTCTTTTGCCAATAAGGTTAATAACAACTGTAACGAAGAACAGCACCAGGCCCAGCTCAATAAGGGCCGATAAATATTCTGTGTGGTCGGCTTCGGTAAATTCGTTGGCAATAACGCTGGCCATGGTATTCCCCGGGCCAAAAAAGGCCTCTTTAAATGAATTTGCCACAGCGCTGGTATTTCCAATAAGCACAGTTACAGCCATTGTTTCGCCCAAGGCCCGGCCGAGCGATAACAGGATACCGGCAAATAAACCCGAACGGGTATATGGCAAAATTACACTTCTTATTACTTCGAAACGTGTAGCCCCCAATGCATACGCCCCTTCCTTTAACGGAGATGGTACCATACGGATCAGCGAGGTTCCCAACGCAGCGGCATACGGGATAATCATAACTGATAACACAAGCGACGCGGAAAAAACACCCACCCCATAAGGAGCAACACCAATTTTTGTTTCAAGCGTACGCACAACCGGTACCAGTACAACCAATGCCCAAAAGCCATAAATAATGGAGGGCACCGCAGCAATAAGTTCAATTGTATTTTTTAACAAGTCGGACAGCCAGCCTTTGGTGTTATACTCGCCCAGGTAAATTGCTACGGCGTATGAAAAAGGTATGGAAAGGATAAGGGCCGTAAACGAGGTAAGCAAAGTACCTATTAAAAAAGGATAAGCGCCATATATATTATTAACAGGATCCCAAACTTTCCCCCATAAAAACTTTATTCCCAAAGCTTTAATGGTAGGCATTGATTGTATGATAAGTGTTATGAGTACCCCGACTACCAGCAGCAGCAAAATAACACTCATCACAATTAAAATACGCTTAAAAATGGTTTCCCATTTCATTTGGGCGTACGAGAGGTCTAATCTTTCGTTTTTCTTCATACGTTATAATCTATTTATAAGTGATATGTCTAATAAGTCGATTCTTTCCGTGCAGTTTTCCATACCCTTTTAATAAGTGTTTGAATAAAGATCGGCAATTTAATTTATCAAAACTTTGGTTAGTATATACAACACAATTACCAGCCCCATTTATTGGGTACTGGTAATTGTGTCTTCTAGAATTCAAGAGCCAGGACGTAAGAAACAAGATCAATTTAATGAATCAAAATGATTTTTCTTCACCTCTTGATTCTTGCCTCTCGGTTCTTGAATCTAATTATTTTAATATCGGCTTACCATCGTAAGTTGCAGATTTCAAAATTTTCTCAGCAACTTTTACAGCTGATTTTGAAAGCGGAGCATAATTTAAAGGCTCGCAATTTTTCTGACCATCGTGTATGTTATACCAAATTAAGTCCAATACCATTTTAGCTCTTGCTGCAGAGCGGTCGTTATATTTTTGCTCTTTGTAAATTAAAGCCCAGGTAAAGCTGCTGATTGGGTAACCAGCAGGATTATCGGTATTTGTTAACGAAACAACTGCATTTGCGGGTAATTCAACATTACTTGCTAAAGTTGTAGTTTTAAGCGAAGGTGTAATAAACTTACCTGATTTGTTTTGAATATTGGCAAAACCCATTTTGTTTTGCAGAGCGTAAATTAATTCAACATAGCCAATAGCTCCCGGCGTTTGTTTAACCAAACCTGCAACACCTTCGCTGCCTTTACCACCCAAACCGGCTGGCCAGTTAGCGGCAGATGCCTTGCCAACTTTTGATGCCCAATCAGGGTTAACTTTTGTTAAGTAATCGGTAAAAATATAAGAAGTACCACTACCGTCTGAACGGTGAACTACCACAATACCCTGATCAGGTAACTTAACTCCTTTGTTAGTAGCTGCAATTTCGGGACTGTTCCAGTTTGTTATTTTACCCAGGTAAATGTCAGCAAGTGTTTTACCGGTTAAGTTTAAAGGAGCAGTAATACCAGGAATGTTATAAGTGATAACAACAGCGCCTGAAGCCATAGGGATATGTAAAACAGGTACGCCCATTTTTTTAGACTGATCATCATTTAAAGGTGCGTCAGATCCGCCAAAATCAACTGTTTTGTTGGTAAGTTGTAATATACCACCTCCCGATCCGATTGACTGGTAGTTGACCTTTACGTCGTGGGTTTTGCCATACTCAGCAAATATCTTTGAAAATAGGGGATAGACAAATGAACTGCCTGCTCCTAACAAAGTATTGTCCTGGGCCGAAGCTGATAATGTTACGCAACTTGCGGCTATCGCAACAACTGCTAACTGTAGACTCTTAATTACTTTCATGGTTTGTTTTTGTTTATTGTTTTTCGTTATGTGCTATTTGCTTATTTACCGAATGTATAGAAGAAGGTTAATCTATAAACTAAGGTATGGTCAGGGGCCACATAACCTGTTGTTGTTGATGTTCTTTGATCTTTATAATCAATTAACCAAAAGTTTGGCATAAAGTGAACATTCTTTGTTGGATTGAAATCTACACCAGCTGTATAAAATTGTTCTTTATAAAGTGAGGTATATGATCCGTAGTTGGTATTAGTTGTGTATGAATCTGTAGCGCTATAATTGCTGTTAGGATTATAGTTATCGTAACGTGCGAAATAATTCACATTTTTAGCGATAGGACCCCTTACCCAAAATGAGAAACCGGTAACGTTTGCGTCTTCAGGCAATTTTGTTGTACTGTTAGTAACCCCGCTTGCGATATTTTGAGTGTATGCTTCAGCACCGATAGTAACTGGTTTTGAGTTGTAGGAAGCAAATATTTTAAACATATTATGTTCCTGGCCGGGGATAACAGCAGTTGCAGGCGCCGTCTTGGCGTAGTCGGCGTAAATATCAACGTACAACTTCTTGTTAAAGAATTTAGCCCAGATATCTCCATAAAATATTTTGTAGAAACCTGTATTAGCATTTCCTGCTGATAATAAACTTGCCTGGCTGTTGTTACCTACCATTAACACGTAACCAAAGTTTTTGGTAGTCGGGTCGAATGTTCCCTGCAAAGCAGCACCAACATCGTATGAGTTGTTCTTATGAAAGTCGGTAATGGTTTTTTCAATAGAACGATAGTTCCAGGTTGCTTCTGATAATGAAACCGGTGCGTTTGTGCCTGGCTCATTTAACGCGAAACCGGGAGTGCTCATTTCACCGATAACGAAATCTGTTCCGTTCCAGACATCTCTAACGCGTAAGTTAAAGTTTTTTATCCAGAACGCCATTTTGCCGTCAACAAGGTTGTCACCGTTCTGAATGGAAGTAGTACCATTAACACCTGTATTAGCAGCTGGTTCGGATGCCAACAATACTTCTGCCTTGAATTTTTTGGTTATCTCATAGTCATAACCTAAATACAAACGACGGAACTGGAAGGCATTTCTGTAAGTAGGTACTCCGTTATAGTTTGTTTCAGGGCCTCTTACGCCGGTCTTTTGATCAGAATGTGCGTCATAATAAAAATCACCGAATGAATAGCCCCATAATCTTCTTTGCGGGTGCCATGCAGTATCAGGATCGGCAGCTTTTGTTTTTTCTTTTACTTCGGGTTTTGCATCAGCATTAGCTTTTGCTTCAGATTTTACCTCAGGTTTCGCAACGGTTGTTGCAGTGGTTGAAGCAACGGTCGCTCCATCATTTGTTAATGACGTTGTTTGTGCTTTAACCGCAAAACCAGCTGCTGTTAAAGTAACAATTAGAGCTGCACCAAAAATCTTCGTAAACATTTTTTTCATATTGATAATAATTTAAATTGATTTCGGTTTCAAAGGTGCATACCGTTCGTTATCTAAATGTTAAGGATTCATTATGGTTTAGTAATATTATATCAATGTTAACTCTATGTGTGTAATGTTATATGAACGTCAATAAATGAGCTAAATCACGTAACATTGCATCAATAAGTTAATATTAGCGATAAAATCGACTGTTTGACGCCAAAGAAAACCAACCTTTAATTTTGCGTTCAATTAACATTTATTTAATATTGACTTAGAGGCTAAAATTTCAGTCTGGTGATTTTCGAAAACTAAAAAACAAAATTGCTACAGAATTCACAAAAACAAAGGGCATCATGTTTCCATAATGCCCTTGGATTAACAAATAAAATTTACAGTTCTTTAGTTTACAGTTATTGTACTGGTCTGCGCAATATCCCTTGAAGAAGTACCGGCATGCAGCTCATATTTGCCCGGCTCAACAACCCATTTCCGCGTCTTAACATCATAATAAGCGAGATCTCTCACCGCTATATTCAACATCACAGTGGCAGTTTCTCCGGCCCCTATTTTTACTTTCTTAAACGCCTTCAACTCTTTATCGGCACGTTCTATAGACGAACCCGGTTTACTTACATATAACTGTATTGTTTCCTTGCCTGCATACTTACCGGCATTTTTTACTTTCAG
Source organism: Mucilaginibacter sp. (assembly GCA_036498965.1). GTDB lineage: Bacteria > Bacteroidota > Bacteroidia > Sphingobacteriales > Sphingobacteriaceae > Mucilaginibacter. Next base: position 54,894 of record DASYEP010000016.1, on the reverse strand, counting down.
CGTAGCGGTTATATATTCTGCAGACTTGTAACTGTCTTTATTGGTATGTAAATCTGAATATTTATAATCAGTGTACGATAGGCCATAACCAAAGCAATAAAGCGGTTCAATCTTTTTGGTGTCGAACCAGCGATATCCTACTAAAATGCCTTCTTTATAATCTACCTGCAAATTTTCGCCCGGGTAAGCATTTAATGCGTGGGCAGGTGAATCTTTCAGGTCAGCCGGGAAAGTAAAAGGCAGTTTACCTGATGGGTTTATCTTACCAATCAAAACATCGGCCAGGGCGTTTCCATTTTCCGACCCATTATACCACGACCATACTATAGTACTATTGTTTTTTTTTATAGCACCGATATCATAAGGTGCGCCACCAACCACCACTACAATGGTATTTGGATTTGCTGCTGTAACAGCATCAATAAGCGGCTGTTCGTTAAAGGGCAGGCTAAGGTCTTTGCGATCGCGGCTTTCGCTTTCATAATCACGGTTGCCACCTACAAATAATATAGCCATATCGGAACTTTTCGCGATAGCTACAGCCTGTTTTATCATGCTTGTATCGGGCTTAACGGTATCAGCTTTAGCATTTCGTCTTGGCATTCTGTAAACGCCTGAATAACCCTGCGCATATTTAATATCGATGGTTTTGCCGAGCCTGTTTTGCAAACCGGCAAGAGCAGTTACCTCATAACGGGCCTTAACACCTGCGCCGAAGCCTCCTAAATGAAAAGTATGCGTAGCATTATCGCCTATAACCGCGATGCTTTTTATGGATGATGTATTTAAAGGCAATAAATGCTTATCATTTTTTAACAGCACTATTGATTCTGATGCGATATCATAAACTGTTTGGCTATGTTCGGGTGTGTTGATTTTTCCTGCCGGCTGGTTTTCGCTCATGGTAGTATGATACATCACCCATAATATACGCCTCACCTTCTGGTCAATAACATTCACGCTTACTTTTCCCGCTTTTACTGAGTCTAGCAATTTCTTTGCGAAATAATAGGTATCATAAGGCAAAGCTGAGCCCATCTCCAGGTCGAGGCCGTGGTTTGCAGCGTTAACCGTGCTGTGGGTACCGCCCCAGTCGCTTATTACTATGCCCTTAAATTTCCATTCGCCTTTTAATATCTGGTCCAGCAGGTAGCCGTTTTCTGAACAGTACACACCTCGCAATTTATTGTAAGCCGACATAATGGTCCAGGCATTTCCCTCAGTTATCGAAGCCTTAAAAGCGGGAAGGTATATTTCGCGCAGTGTGCGCTCATCCACATTAACGCTCACACGACCGCGTTCCACTTCCTGGTTGTTTACCGCATAATGTTTTACGCAGGCTGCAACATGCTGACTTTGTATGCCCTTTACCGATTGCACCGCCAGGCGTGAATTTAAAAAAGGGTCTTCTGAATAATACTCATAGGTGCGACCACATAGTGGGGTACGACAAATATTAAATGCCGGTGCCAACATAATCGACTTGCCGCGGGCACGTGCCTCTTCGGCCATGTCATGCCCGAAACGATAAGCCAACTCCGGATTCCAGGTGGCAGCCAGTGCCGATCCGTTCGGAAAAAAAGTAGCTGAGTCGGTGGTAAGGTTTGCCGATCCCCAGCCCGGTTTAACATCTTCGCGTACGCCGAGCGGGCCGTCGTCGGTCATCAGTTCGGGAATGTTCAAACGGGGTACGCCTGCCGAGCTGAAAATACCATTGGCATGCAACATGGCTACCTTCTCTTCCAGCGTTAGCTTTTTTATGATGGATTCAATCTTTGCATCGGTATCCTGGTCGTTTTTAGTTTGGGCATTTACATTGCTCAGTGCCGCAATCATAGCTATCCCGCCCAATAAGAACCTTAGTTTAGTTTTCATTTGAGTATTAATAATAATTGTATTCGGTTTGTGGTTGTACCCTGTAACCAGGTTGATCAGTTTGTGTATTTATTACACAAAGTAAAGATAAAATCTCGGGTGCGAAAATTATATTAATATAGTATCAGGAATTGCTTAAATTGTACAGTACTTACTTTTTCTTCAACCCCAAAATTGAAAAATCGCTATCGGCCTTTTCGATAATATTTCCAAGCATTCCTAAACCTGTAACTTCCATCTCAACCAAATCGCCGGCCTTTAGCCATTGGTGTTGGTAATTCGGGTCGTTAAGTAAGCCGGTACCATTCAATTCAAGAAAACATCCCGTACCAACGGTTCCCGATCCTATTACATCACCGGGCAATACATCGCAGCCATAAGCGCAACGTTCAATAATCTCGGCAAAAGTCCAGTTCATATCAGCCATGCTGCCTTTTGATACTTGTTTACCATTTACAACACCCTTCATTTCCAACTTGTAAGCATTGCCGGTATGCCCGGTTGGGGGAGCAATTTTATAAGATTCCAATTCATCAGGTGTTACCAGCCAGGGACCTATGACGGTACAAAAATCCTTACCCTTTGCGGGACCAAGGTTTAAAAGCATCTCTTCCATTTGGAGCGTTCGGGCGCTCATATCGTTCATTATCATATAACCGGCAATAAGACTATCGGCATCCGCAGCTTTTATATTACGGGCTTTTTTATTTAAAACAACAGCCACTTCAAGCTCGAAGTCCAGCTTTTGGAAATGGTCGGGCATACATTTAATCTCACCTATGCCTTGTATTGCATTATGATTGGTGAAATAAAATACGGGGTACTGGTCAAACTCAGCTATCATTTCAAGCTTACGATTGCGCCGCGCAGTTGCAACGTGCTGTCTGAAAGCGTATGCGTCCCTGCACGAGGTTGGGTGCGGAACCGGCGCCATCATCTCGAAAAACAATTCCTCCTTAGCCTCCATTTTTCCAGAACTTATCGCTTTATTAATGCGCTGGGCACGTTCCATCAATTCGTCCCCTCCCCATAAAAATTCATTCATATTATCGGGTAGCAGTTTGTCGCACGAATTCAGGTTATAGATGTGCCCTTTTATAAAAACGCCCAAATGCTCGCGATCTTCGGTTTTATAGGATACTAACTTCATGGCTTATAATGGTTATGTAAATCAAACTTAAGAAAATTGGTTGATTAAGTTTGATTGAGTTGATTAAGTTAAAAGTTAAATATATTTTTAGACAACCTCTCACCTAACAAACTTAATCAACCAATAACTAACGTTTGTTTTTAACCCAAAAACCACATAGCTTTGCATACCAAATTATGAGCATACAAAGGCATTTTTATTTTTCCCTTGGCCTCACTTCAATGAGTGATGCTTCTTCTTTCAGGGATGCTATGCTCGCTAAAATTGTGCTGGCGCAATACTAAGGTGTTGTCCCGATAGCTATCGGGAGGTTTTAAAGTTGTAATGTTATAATATTCAACTTTTAAAACTATTCCCACCTTCCACTCGTTTTATTATTAAATGCTGATTTGCTGTGAGTTGAGAGTTTTATAACATTCCAACTTTACAACATTTCAACTTTACAACATTTCAACAACCAATTAAAATGCCTGTTTATCATACTTTAGGGGCTATCCCGCCAAAGCGGCATACGCAATTCCGTAAGCCCGATGGCTCTTTATATGCGGAAGAGCTGGTATCAACCGAAGGGTTTTCCAGCCTGTATTCGCTTGTTTATCATGTTTACCCTCCTACCCTTGTAAAAGAACTTGGCCAGCCATATAGCGTTGAGCCCAAAATAGCCAGGGAGAAACATTTGAAACATACCAGCCTGATAGGATTCAAAGTTGAACCGGAGGATGATTACCTGCAAAGCCGCAAACCAATACTGGTAAATAACGATCTGCATATTTCGCTGGCCGCGCCGCGCAAATCAATGACTGACTATTTTTACAAAAACAGCCAGGCAGATGAAGTGGTGTTTATCCATGTGGGGTCAGGTACGCTTAAAACCGGGTATGGAAAAATAAAATTTGCCTACGGTGATTATTTGATTATTCCGCGCGGTACCATTTATCAAATGGAGTTTGATACGCCCGACAACCGGTTGTTTATTGTAGAAAGTTTTAGTCCGATCCGGGTACCCAAACGGTATACAAATGCTTATGGACAGCTGATGGAACAATCACCCTACTGCGAACGTGATATAAAAAGACCGGTCAACCTGGAAACGCACGACGAAAAAGGTGACTTCAAAATACTTATCAAAAAACAGGGACTCATATATCCTTATATATATGGTACCCATCCGTTTGATTTTATCGGTTGGGATGGCTTTCATTACCCCTGGGCATTTTCTATACATGATTTTGAACCAATTACCGGCCGCCTGCACCAGCCACCACCCGTACACCAAACTTTTGAGGGCAATAACTTTGTGATTTGCTCATTTGTACCCCGTAAGTACGATTATCATCCCCTGTCCATTCCGGCACCTTACAACCATAGCAATGTAGACAGCGATGAACTGTTATATTATGTAGACGGCGATTTCATGAGTCGTAAAAGTGTGGTCAAAGGGCAAATAACCCTGCATCCGGGTGGCATACCACATGGGCCGCATCCGGGGACGGTGGAAAAATCGATCGGAAAAGAGTCAACTGACGAACTGGCGGTTATGATAGACCCATTCCGTCCGCTGATGTTAACCGAAGACGCTATTAAAATTGAAGACGAGAATTACTATAGGAGTTGGGCAGGGTAAGGTTGCAAAGGTTGAAGGTGTTGTAGTTGTTGTAAAAGTTAAAAGCGACTACAACATTTATAATCCTTTTACCCTTCATAAATATTGCAACAATTACAACTCTTTTAACACTTACAACTTTTACAACTAAAATGGAAACACTAACCATAAATAAACCATCAAAAACAACTGATTTTTTACCATTAAACGGTACTGATTATGTTGAATTATACGTGGGCAATGCCAAACAGGCGGCCCATTATTACAAAACTGCTTTTGGTTTTCAAAGCCTTGCTTATGCAGGCCCGGAAACCGGCGTGCGCGACAAGGTATCATATGTTTTGCGGCAGGGCAAAATACGCCTTGTTTTAACAACTCCCTTAAGATCAGACCATCCCATAGCCGAACATATAAAAAAACATGGCGACGGTGTAAAGATACTTGCCTTATCTGTTAACGACGCGTATGACGCATTTAAGCAAACAACCAGCCGTGGGGCAATACCTTACCAGCAGCCCCAAACAATTACCGACGAACACGGAGAGGTACGCACAAGCGGAATAAAATTATATGGGGAAACAGTGCATCTTTTTGTGGAGCGCAAAAATTATAACGGGGCGTTTTTGCCATCGTATAAAGAAATGGACTCGCACTACAATCCTTGTGAAACAGGATTATTACATATTGATCATTGTGTTGGAAATGTAGGCTGGCATAAAATGAACGAGTGGGTAGAATTTTATGAAAATGTGATGGGGTTCAAGAATATATTAACGTTTGACGATAAAATGATCTCGACCGAATACTCCGCCCTCATGAGTAAGGTAATGAGTAATGGCAACGGCTACGTTAAATTCCCTATTAACGAGCCCGCCGAAGGCAAAAAGAAATCGCAGATAGAAGAATATCTTGAATATTATGAAGGCGAGGGTGTACAGCATCTGGCCCTGGCTACTGATCATATTGTAGAAACGGTAACCAACCTGCAAAGCCGCGGTGTTGAATTTTTAACCGTTCCGACCACCTATTATGATGACCTTATAAGTCGCGTCGGCCATATTGACGAAGACCTGGAACCATTAAAAAAATTAGGTATCTTGGTTGACCGTGATGACGAAGGTTACCTGCTGCAAATATTTACAAAGCCGATTGAGGATCGCCCGACCATGTTTTTTGAGATTATTCAGCGCAAGGGGGCAAAATCATTTGGCGCGGGGAACTTCAAAGCATTATTCGAAGCGATAGAACGGGAGCAGGATTTGAGAGGAAATTTGTAAGATTTCGGATGTCGGATTTTCGATGTCGGATTTTTAAAAAACTTGTCATTGCAAGGAACAGCCTGTCCCGAATTTATTTCGGGGAAGCAATCTCTACACAGGACAATCAATGAACCGTAATCTTATAAGGGCTCAATAACAGCATTTTTCTGTTTGATTTGTATAGCTTGGCGGTTGCTTCGTTCCTCGCAATGACGTTTTTTTATTTTTCCTTGATGAACTTAGAACAAGTTATTAGCCTGTTAAATGAAAAATCCGACCCGGTTCACCTTGCCGGAATGAAGCGATTTAGCATTGAGGACAAGACTGCTTTGGGTATTCCGATGCCCGTATTGAGGAAGCTTGCGAAGACAATAAAGAAGGATCATACCTTAGCGTTGGAACTTTGGAATACCGGTATCCACGAAGCCCGAATACTTGCATCGATGATTGATGACTCGGCTTTGGTTACCAGTGAACAAATAGATAGCTGGGTTAAGGATTTTAATTCGTGGGATGTGTGCGACCAGGTTTGCGGTAACCTGTTCGACAGGACTCCATTTGCCATTGAAAAAGCTTTAAAATTTAGCGCTTACGAAGAAGAATTTATAAAACGCGCAGGATTTGTTCTCATGGCAGAACACGCCATACACAACAAAAAAGCTGATAATGATACGTTTATCGCGTTATTTCCCGTTATTGAACGAGAAGCATGGGACAACAGAAATTTTGTAAAAAAGGCAGTGAACTGGGCATTGCGCCAAATTGGAAAAAGGAATAATGTTTTAAAAATTGCCGCTATGGAGACAGCAAAAAACATATTAATTCAGAACAGTACTTCCGCAAAATGGATAGCAACAGACGCCGTAAATGAGCTGTCAAAAAAAACAAAATTTTAAATAAATGCGACATTTTTAAATCCTATATTCGCGCCTCCTTGTTGGATTTCGCCTGCATATAATGCCCCATTTTTTGTCTGTCTCAGGGAATAATTGCAAGCTGAATTTGGAGGCTTTTAAGTTTGGCACAAATTTTTCTATGATACCGCTACTAACGCTGGTTAAATAACTATTGAATTAAATTATTGTATGAGTATTAAAGAAGGGAATAATTTTTATGCTGATGATGCGTCCCATCTTGCTCATATCATTGATCAGATAAACGCGGGCATCTGGGAATTTAATGTCGTCACCAAAGAAGTTAAATGGTCTGCGGGTTTCTACGCCATTTTAGGTTACCAACAAAGCGAAATAGAATGTTCCTATAATTTCTTCCTCGAAAACTTACTCTATCACCAGGATGAGCCGGCTTTTTTAAAAACCATTCATTCCGGTACACACTATCAACCAGCTTCCGTCCATATCAGGCTTTTAACAAAAGACCTGGGCTATCAGTGGTTTGAAAGCACTACTAAAAAAATGGAAACCGATAATGGGCCTCAAATTATAGGTTCGCTCATCAATATAAACAGGTACAAACTTTTGAGTTTGCGTTCAACTCAAAATGATTTCGTTTTTAATGAAACCAGTACCATTGCAAAGGTTAGTGGCTGGGAGATTTACGTTCCCTCAATGCATCTGTCGCTGTCAAAACAGGCGTATAACATTTACGAAGTAAATGACCGGGTAAAAATGAGCATCGAAGAGGCATTTAGCTTTTTTGAACCTCAATACCGGCCTTTAATCAATGAGGCGATTGATAATGCTTTAAAACTATATAAGTCTTTTGATCTCGAATTACTGTTTCGCACGGCTAAAAACAATGTGATATGGGTCAGGGCAAAGGGCATGGCAATAATTGATGACTTCGGCAAGTGCGTTAAAATAAGAGGGATATTCCAGGATATTGATAATATTAAAAAGAAAGGGCTGGCGCTGCAATCATCAATCAATTTGTTGAGCGATCAAAATAAACGCCTTCAAAACTTTGCTTATATCGTATCGCACAATCTTCGCTCACATACAGGTAACTTGCAGTTTATGGTGAATCTGCACGAGCAAAGCGAATCTAAGGATGATCAGGCTGAAGTATTTTCGCATATTAAATCCATAAGCAGCAGCCTTAGCACTACTATTGATCACCTTAACGAAATTGTTAAGATACATACCGAGGTTGAACAGGAGAACAAACTGCTTGAGTTTGAAGTGGTGTTTAAGAATATAATGTCTGCACTGCAAAGCAATATTGCAAATACCAGGGCCAAAATTGAATACGACTTTACCAAGTGCCCGGTAATAAGTTATATACCGGCTTACCTGGAAAGTATTATGCAAAATTTACTTACCAACGCGTTAAAATACCGCCACCCCGACAGGCAGCCGGTTATTAGTTGCCGCACCGTTCAGGATCATAATCATATTTATATGATTTTTGAGGATAACGGTATAGGAATCGATCTTGAACGTTATGGGGACAAAGTTTTTGGCATGTACAAAACGTTCCATCAAAACACCGACGCCAAAGGCATAGGGCTGTTTATTACCAAAAATCAGATAGAAGCGCTTGGAGGCTCAATCAAAGTTGATAGTACCGTTAATGTTGGTACCAAGTTTACGATAAGGTTTGTTTGATTTAGAGATTGCAGGCTGGAGATCAGAGGTTACGCGAAAATAAACCCTTCCCGGGTTTCAAATTAACTCCAATCACTAACCTCCAATCACTAATCTCCCTACTCAATATAACTTTCCAGTATTTTAAAGCCGTTTGTTGTTTCTAGTTGTACCTTATCAACACTCTTTGGCAGTAAAATGCAATCTCCCATCTTGACGGGGTAATCCTGATTGTTATATTTGACAGTGAATTCGCCTTCAACACATACGTATATTACAAAGGAATCAAGAATGGTATAGTCTTTTGATGTGCTTTTAGTAAAATCCAACAAGTTGGTGGTAAAATACGGGCAGCTTACCAACTTAACCGTCTCATCCTTTTTCGGGCTGTATTTGGTCTTATATTCGGGGTAGTGCTTAAAATCAATTGCAGCCAGGGCTTCTTCAGTGTGCAGTTCTCTTTTGTTGCCTTTGTCATCCACTCTGTCAAAATCATAGATCCGGTAGGTAATATCTGATGTTTGCTGTATTTCGGCAATCAATAAACCTTTGCCAATTGTGTGGACACGGCCAGCAGGTAAAAAGAAAACGTCGCCGGCTTTTACATTTTCTTTATTCAAAACATCTGTTAGATGGCCGCTGTTGAATTTTTGCAGGTACTCCTGCTCATTCAATTCCTTGTTAAAACCTGCAATTAAGGTTGAGCCGGGGTCAGCTTCTATCACATACCACATTTCGGTCTTGCCGAACGAGTTATGGCGCTTTTTCGCCAGTTCGTCATTTGGGTGCACCTGGATAGAAAGATCCTCATTGGCATCAATGAACTTAACCAGCAGCGGGAAGATGTTTCCAAAATGTTGATATACCTTTTTACCAACAAGTTCATCCTGGTATTTTTCCAATAACTCGGCAAGCGATTTTCCTTCCAGTTCGCCGTTGGCAACTACCGAAACGTCTGATTTAACACCCGATATTTCCCAGGTTTCGCCGCAGTTAGGTAATGAGCCAAAGTCTTTATGCAGGTAGGTTTTTATCTTTTGCCCGCCCCAGATTTTGTCTTTATAAATAGTTTTGAATTTTAGTGGATATAAGGATGACATAGTGTAGATGTAATTAGTAAACGTTTCCAGATATTTTAGCAGCGCCATTGCTCGGAAGTAAAATCCACCAATAATAGACTGAACGTCATTGCGAGGAACGAAGCAAACTCTTCGAAGGACAATCAAAGACCTGCATTAACAATTATCGAACTTATCCGATGAACGGCATCTATCCGATTTATTTGCACAGTCGGGGATTGCTTCGTACCTCGCAATGACGGATTGACTTTTCTTATTTCCCTAACTTCTTCTTCAAATTCTCATCAATCGCGGTCAAAAATTCTTCTGTATATAAATAGTCTTTGCCATGTTCAACTTTTGGTTTTATGGTGATGGCAAGGTCTTTTGTCATCTTACCGCTCTCAACGGTTTCAATACAAACCTGTTCAAGCGTTTTGCAGAAATTGATCAGTTCCTTGTTGTTATCAAGTAAGCCGCGGAATTCTAACCCGCGTGTCCATGCAAAAATTGAAGCGATTGGATTGGTTGATGTTGGCTTACCAGCCTGGTGATCGCGGTAGTGGCGGGTAACTGTGCCGTGGGCAGCTTCGGCCTCCATAACCGTACCGTCGGGGGTAACAAGGGTTGAAGTCATCAATCCTAACGAGCCAAATCCTTGAGCAACAGTGTCTGACTGAACATCGCCGTCATAATTTTTACATGCCCACACGAAATTGCCATGCCATTTTAAAGCAGAGGCAACCATATCGTCAATTAAGCGGTGTTCGTAAGTAAGCTGATTGGCTTCAAACTCTAGTTTAAATTCCTGCTCATATATTTCCTGGAAAATATCCTTAAAACGACCATCATATTTTTTAAGGATGGTATTTTTTGTAGAAAGGTATAAAGGCCATTTTTTTAACAAAGCCTGGTTAAAACAAGCGCGTGCAAAACCTTTGATCGATTCATCAGTATTGTACATTGCCAGCGCAACACCATCACCTTTAAAATTGAATACTTCAAACGATTGAACTGCACCGCCATCTTCGGGAGTAAAAGTAATGGTAAGTTTACCTTTTCCTTTCGTCAGGAAATCCGTTGCACGGTACTGATCGCCAAATGCATGACGGCCGATGCATATAGGGGCGGTCCAGTTAGGCACCAAACGGGGTACGTTAGCCATCACAATCGGCTCGCGGAAAACAGTACCATCCAATATATTACGGATAGTGCCATTTGGCGACTTCCACATGTGTTTCAAATTAAACTCAGTAACACGCTGTTCGTCGGGTGTAATAGTAGCGCATTTAATACCTACGCCATATTTTTTGATGGCATTAGCTGCATCAATGGTTACCTGATCATCAGTAGCATCACGGTGCTCAATACCCAGATCGTAGTATTTTATATCCAAATCAAGGTAAGGTATTATCAATTTATCTTTGATAAATTTCCATATAATGCGGGTCATCTCATCGCCGTCCAGTTCAACTACCGGATTTTCTACTTTAATTTTTGACATCTTTTGAAGCGTTATTTTTTGTGGCCCAAATATATAAAATTGGGTTAAGCAAATTAATTAAAATGACTGATTGAGCAATTGATTACAATTTGTAAAGAAATGGCGAGCAAAAGCCAGGTAGTACTGATTGCATCAATGACTATTGACCAATGACTTATTAAATTATTCAAACCCTTGGTTTTTTTTATATACTTTGTGCTACATTTAGAGCGTTTTGGTATCAAAATCAGCAAATAAAGCCTTCCTTAAATAGTTATGATGAAATTTATCTTAAAAAAAACGTTTTTGACTTTATTAGTTTGTTGTGTTTCGTTCATTGCAAAAGCGCAAATAGGTTATGGGTTTTCACATTACGATGCAGGCTTCGGGGCCGGCATTAACAAGGTTTATGGTGATGAACTACCCCAAAAAAATACACCGTCCCTTAATATTACTTTTACTTATAACCAAACCCCATTTACCAATTTTGTTTTCGAAGCTCAGTTCGGACGTATGGCCGGCGGCGATTCATTGGTATACCCAGGAAGGCAATTTACCAGCAATTTCAGCGCTTTTATTTTCAGGGGACAATTGCAAGCAGGAGAGCTTATTGATTATTCAAAGAGCCCGGTTATTAACGGGATAAAAAACTTCTATTTATCCGCCGGTATCGGCTATATGGTAACTCATATAACGGCGATAAGCAGGTATTCCGCGCAAGTTCCAGGGCTATATACCGACGGTAAGAACGACAGCCAAACACCATTCCTTCCTTTACGTATAGGATATGAGTTTAAAATTTTCAATAGGTACCAGCAGCCAGCTATTAAAATAGACCTCGCCTATGGATACAATTTTATTTTTGGTGACGATCTTGATGGTTATAATTATGGCAAATACAATGATACCTATTCACAGTTTTCTATCGGCTTAAAATTCGCCATCGGCAGCGAAGTCGTCTCCTATCGAAAACAAATTATTTATTGATATAAATAGTCAATTATTAACAGTCCGTGGTCAATTTTAGGAATTGTTAACAAATTATATTCGTATTTTTACGCGTGCTACTGGCTGCTCGCTTTTCGCTACTCCCCTTATTATTTTGGCAAGATTTTTAGGCATAATTATAAACTTAAAATTATGAAGAAAGAGACCTTTTATCCCGGGTTTGACGATGAAAACGAAGACAGGGACAAGACATTAAAAGATGACCTGGCTGAAACTATCGACGCAGAAGACTTAAATTACAATGCCGAAGATGACAGCTTTGAGTATGATGTAAAAAGCGACGATCCCGACTATCAACACCCCGATCCTTATAACACTTCGGTAAAAAATGGGGAAGATATGAATTCAACTTATGACGAGGCAAATCCATATGACGCCGTTGACGAGTATATACCAAACGAATCCCTTGAAACAGATGTAGATAAAATGGGGATGCATATTGACAACGGTGATATAGTGGAGATTGACGCCGTAGATAAAGCGTTGAGCCATACTCCCGAAGATGACCGCGACGACCTGGACGAAGAAGGTTATCCCAAAAACGACAGACCATGACCCTGGTTTGTGTTTAACGCCTTTTTTAAATACCGCATAATACGTCCGGGTTTTTTAAAACTATTTAATAATTCACTTTAACGCCAAACCCTAAGCCGGTTCCTTTCTTAGCCCACTGGTATTGGCTGGCTTGTTTGAAATAAGTCGATCCAAAAATAACTGCCGCAACGTCAAGCATGCCCGTGGTACCGGGATTTGCTTCAATCCATTCCATCGATATCAAAACATCCCTATCTGCACATATATTGTAGCTGGTAAGGTCAACTGTTATTTTACCTGTCTGTTTATTCCTTACGGTAACAATCACATTATCATTTAAAATATTATTGCCGGGCTTTCCATTATTCATCTCATAAACATTTACCCGGAAAGTTAGCTGCTCAAAAGTATTTTGAATGATAAAAAAACTTAAATTTTCAATACTGGTATTTTCATGTTTGATCGATATCCTGACCCCTGCCTGCGAACCAATTGAATTCGTCCCAACCCCAAAGCCAAGTAATTTTGAAGTTGTTGGATAGCCAAGTATTTTTTCGTTGCCACGTTTTGAATTAATTACAACCTGTTTTAAGTGATTGACGGCCTTTTTCAGCGTGACGTTTAGCGGTAAATCTTTAAATTTCTTCTTCAGATCACCTACCAAAAAAGCTTTGCTTTGATAACCTATACTCGAAAATTTGAGTGTGTCATCGTCTGATACCTTTATATCCAGGTTTATTTTAAATTCCCCGTCAGCATTTGAAACGGTACCGCTCAACTTATTTATTATCCCAATGCTTACATACGGCACGGGTTTACCGTTTTCATCATCGGTTACAACCCCTTTAAAAGTGCTTTGCGCAAAAATCGATACACTATTTAATAAAAATAATATGAATAGCAGGCTTCGTTTCATTACGTTGGGCTTGGTATTTATTAAAACGAGGGGTATTTTTTTGGATTATACTGTAAAGATGAACTCTATTTTATAAAGGCGGCTGTTAATTCTTGTTAAGTATCGTTAATGTTTGTTAAACCCATTGTCACCCAATCGCGGCTTATCAATTTTACCGCTTTTTATCACCAATTGATAAATTTATTATCTTCGCTTCTATGTCACCCGCTGAAGCAAAAAAACGAATTGAGTCCCTGTCATCCGAATTAAAACAGCACAACTATAACTACTTTGTGCTGGCAATGCCTACCATTGCAGATTATGATTTTGACAAAAAACTGGAAGAGCTTAATGCGCTCGAAAAACAGTTTCCGGAGTATGCGGACCCCGATTCGCCAACTCAAAAGGTAGGCGGCGACATTACAAAGGAATTTGTTACGGTTAAGCACCGGTGGCCGATGTTATCCTTAGGCAATACTTATAATCAAAAGGAACTGCTTGACTTTGACCAGCGCATCCGTAAGGCCATAGGTGATAATTTCGAGTACGTATGCGAGTTAAAATTTGACGGACTTTCCATCAGCCTTACTTATGAGGATGGTAAAATGGTGCGGGCGGTAACCCGCGGGGACGGCGTACAGGGCGATGATGTAAGCACTAACGTTCGTACCATCAATACTATACCGAAACGTCTGCATGGCGGCGACTATCCAAACCAGTTTGAGATAAGAGGTGAAGTATTTATGCACCTAAAGGCTTTTGAACGATTAAATGCCGAACGCCTTGAAAATGGAGAATTGACTTATGCCAATCCACGAAATTTTGCATCCGGCACCCTTAAAATGCAGGATTCAAGCGAAGTGGCCCGTCGCCCGCTGGATTGTTTTCTTTATTTTTTATATACGGAGCGGCCCTTGTTTAAAACTCATTGGGAAAGTTTACAAGCAGTAAAAAGCTGGGGGTTCCACGTAAATGAACACAGCCGTTTGTGCGGCAATATAGATGAGGTATTTACATTCATAAATCATTGGGATAAAAACCGTTTTAATTTAGGTTATGATATTGATGGTATTGTGATTAAGGTAAATAATTTTGGCCAGCAGCAGGAGCTTGGTTTTACCGCTAAATCGCCGCGCTGGGCCATTGCCTATAAATATAAAGCTGCGCAGGCCGAAACTGAGTTACTTGCCGTGACTTATCAGGTCGGACGTACCGGTGCGGTAACACCTGTTGCCAATTTAAAACCGGTGTTATTGGCCGGCACCACTGTAAAACGCGCCACCCTGCACAACGCTGATGAGATAGAAAAACGCCTTAAATTACACGAAGGCGATTGGGTATATGTTGAAAAAGGCGGCGAAATTATTCCCAAAATAACCAGCGTCAACTTAGATAAGCGCAGCCCATCGGCACGGGCGATACATTATATTAAAAATTGCCCTGTATGCGGCACGCTGCTTGAGCGCAAAGAAGGCGAAGCAGCTTTCTATTGCCCTAATGATGCCGGTTGCGCCCCGCAGATAGTAGGCAAAATGCAGCATTTCATTGGCCGCAAAGCGATGAATATCGATGGGCTTGGCGATGAAACAATTGATACCCTTTATCAAAAAGGGTTTATAGCGCGCATCAGCGATATTTATGATCTACACCTGCACAGTGAAGAACTGAAAAAGATGGGTCGGTTTGGTGAAAAGTCAATCAATAACATGCTGGAGGGGATAGAAAAATCAAAACAAATGCCTTTTGAAAAAGTGCTGTTTGGATTGGGGATACGGTACGTGGGCGAAACTGTTGCAAAAAAACTGGTGGCGCATTTTAAAACCATTGATAATCTGGCGGCTGCTTCGGTTGAAGAATTAACAGGCGCAGAAGAAATAGGTGAAAGGATAGCACAAAGCCTGATTGACTATTTTAGTGATGAAAAGCACAAAGAAGAAATAGAAAAACTTAAAGTAAGGGGTTTGCAATTTGTGAGCGAAGAAAAAGAAGTGCAGCTTGCCAGCGAAAAACTCACCGGCAAAACATTTATCATATCGGGCGTTTTCGAAAAATATTCGAGGGATGAACTAAAGGATATTATTGAGCAAAATGGTGGTAAAATAGTAAGCAGTATCTCGGCTAAACTAAATTACCTCGTGGCTGGAGATAACATGGGCCCATCAAAATTAGAGAAAGCGCAGAAGTTGAATATCCCGATCATAAGCGATGCCGAATTGTTAGCGTTGATTGAATAAATCAAACTAATTCGTCCAATATGAATAAACAGCTTCCTTTAATTTAAACATCGTTCTGCGAACAATAACAGATCAAAAAACACTTTAACAATAATTAACAAAAAACGTACTGTAACTGGTAGCGATAAATTTCATCTTAGTATAAACATCCGCTAAATGAAACTTACCTTACTATTATCCCTTTTTTTATTATTTGGCCTGCACGTTTTCTCTCAGCAGGTTACCATAAGCGGAAGAGTTACCGACGAAAACAACAAGGCTATCCCGTTCGCCAGCGTATATTTAAAAAACACCACTAAGGGAACATCAGCGAACAGCGAAGGGCGATATATTTTGCAATTAACGCCCGGAGCGTACGAACTGCAATTTATGGCGGTGGGTTATAAACAGGCAGGCCACAAATTCACCATAAATTCCGACCAGGTATTTAATATTACATTACAAACTCAAACCTACCAGTTAAATAACGTTGTTATAAAAGCGGGGGGTGAAGATCCGGCATACGCAATTATCCGCAAGGCCATAAAAAAACGAAAGTCGCACCTGAATGAGGTTAATGCTTATACCTGCGAGGTTTATATTAAAGGATTACAAAAATTGCTGGCTGCACCAAAAAAATTTATGGGTTTTGATGTGCAAAAGGCGGCTAGGGAAAACGGCCTGGATTCGAACAGAAGAGGGATTATATATTTATCGGAGTCCGAATCGAAATACAGTTTCATGAAGCCTGATAACGTGCATGAGGAAATGATTTCGTCAAAGGTATCGGGCAGCAACCGCGCTTTCAGCTACAACAGAGCATCGGATATAAAAGTAAATTTTTATGAAAACATTCAAAATTGGGAAGGCTTGAGCAACAGGCCGGTTATTTCGCCAATTGCCGAAAATGCGCTGTTTTATTATAATTACAAATACATTGGCTTCTCGGTGGAGAACGGTGAAACGGTTGATAAAATACAGCTTTTACCCAAACGGGGATATGATGCTTGTTTCCAGGGATACCTATACATACTCGAAGGCGATTGGAGGATTTATGGTTTAGACCTTTTTATAACAAAGAAACAGAACATCAACTTTGTTGATACCCTAAAGGTAAATGAACAATTTTTTCCGGTAAATCAAAAAATATGGATGCCTTCATCAGTAAAATTTGAATTCACCGGCGGAATATTTGGCTTTAAATTTGGCGGATATTTTATTTCGATTTATAAAGATTATGACCTGGAGCCTGCTTTCAATAAAAAAGATTTTTCAGAGGTATTAAAGATCAGCAAAGGCGTTAACAAAAAAGACTCGGTTTATTGGGAAAATGAACGTCCGATCCCGTTAACTGATGAGGAAAAATCAGATTATAAGAAAAAGGAAGCGCTGGCGCTGAAGCGGGAATCTAAACCCTACCTCGATTCGCTTGATAAAGAGAACAATAAATTTAAACCGGTAGGTTTTTTATTGGGGGGTTACAGGCATGTTAACCGGTACGACCATGAATATTATAACTTAGATCCACTGTTAACCGCTATCCGGTTTAATACTGTTGAAGGATTTGCCCTTAATTACGGCGCATCATTCAGCAAAAGAGTAGACACGTTGAACAATCGTTCTTTGTACATTGGCGCAAAAGTGCGCTACGGCTTTTCAAATCATAAATTTAATGCAAGCATTAACGGTTCAGTACCGGTAAATTCCTTTACACTGGGCTTTAATGTGGGATCGGATATTATAGACCTTAACAATACGCTTCCTATTTCTCCGCTTATTAATTCATTATACAGTCTGTTTGGAAGGCAGAATTTTCAGAAGCTATACCAAAAACAGTTTTTGTCGGCGTCATTGTATAAACGAATAACCGGCGGTTGGCAGGCTAGCGCAGCGGTGGAATGGTCGGACAGAAAATGGCTGCCGAACGCTTCCAATTATAGTTTTTTTAGTCCAAACGGCCACGAGTACACCTCCAATAATCCATTTACGCCAACCCAGGATATTCCGCTGTTCCCCGAAAATCGGGCCTTCACAATAACATTACGTACAACTTACGATTTCAGTAATAAATATGAAACCTATCCAAACGGAAAACGTTATTTGCCTTCACCATATCCAACTATAGGTTTAAGTTACGTTAAAGGGATTGACAACATATTCAGTTCCGATGTTGACTATGACCGCCTGTCTGTGGACATTTCTAAATCAAATATTCCAACTGGTATATTAGGCAACTTTTCTTTTTATATAGCTGCCGGCAAGTTTTTAAATAACAGCAGCTTGTTTTATCCCGATTATAAGCAATTTGCGGGTAACGAGGTTTTGTTTTATAAAGGCGGTATCAGTAGCTTTTTATTATTAGATTATTACAATTACAGCACTTATGATCAATATATTGAAGCCCACGCCGAGCAAAATTTTTCTGGTTTTATACTCAATAAAATACCGTTAATCCGCAAGCTGAAGTTGCAGGAAATATTGGATATCAACTATTTGTCAACCCCAACCATAAAAAATTACACCGAATTAGGGATCGGGGTGCAATACCTTAACTTTCGTTTGATGTACGGCAAATCATTTAATAGTGGCAGCCAAACAAATTCAGTAATAAGGATCGGCTTTGGTTTTTAGGGGTTTGTAGATGCCAGTAACTATGCATTAAGTTAAGTTAGAACAATCTGCTCAGGCAAAAGAAAATACTGTCGAATCATGAACCGGCAACTATCAACTATTATTATATTTGCAGCTTTTAACAACTAAGATGAATAAATTTTACGGGACGGGGGTAGCTATTGTAACTCCTTTTCATGAGAACGGTCAGGTGGATTACGAGGGATTAAACAAACTGATCAATCACCTGATTGATGGGGGTGTACAATACCTGGTTTCATTAGGAACAACTGGCGAAAGCGCCACTTTAAATAATGAAGAACGGAAAGAGGTTTGGAGTTTTACTACCAAAGCAGCTAAAGGCCGGGTAAACCTGGTTGCAGGCATTGGCGGCAATAACACCCACGAAGTTGTTGAACAAATAAAGCAATTTGATACTACAGGGTACGATGCTATTTTATCGGCAAGCCCGCATTATAATAAGCCAACGCAGGAGGGCATCTATCAGCATTACAAGGCAATAGCCGAAAACTCTGTTTTGCCGATAATTTTATACAATGTGCCCAGCCGCACCGGCAGCAACATAAATGCTGATACCGTTGTAAGGTTAGCCCATGATTTTAAAAATATTATCGGCATTAAAGAAGCGTCGGGTAATTTTGACCAGATCAACCAAATAATGCGCGACAAACCCGAAAGTTTTTTGGTGATATCCGGAGATGATCCTATTACACTGCCAATGATTGCTCTGGGCGGCGTAGGTGTGATATCTGTTGTTGGAAATGCTTTGCCACGCCAAACGTCTGACATGGTGCGGTTTTGCCTTTCGGGCGATTTTAAAGCAGCGCAAAAAATACATTCTTCGCTGATTAATTTTACCAGGCTTATGTTTGTTGAGGGTAGCCCGGCAGGCGTTAAAACCGCACTAAAATATCTGAATATTTGCGGCGACGCCCTGCGCCTTCCGCTGGTAAATGTCGGCAGTAATACTGTCGAACATATTAAACAGGAAACAAAGAAACTAGTATAATAAAAAACCCGCCGACAATATGTTAGCGGGTTTTATTTAATAAAGTAAAGATTACTTCTCCTTATTAGGCTTTGTTTTTCGCGTCTTGAACTTCCAGACGGATAGCTTGCGCTAAATTTTTAAGGTCTTGCATGCCTTTTCTAACTCTGGTTCCAGCTGCGCTGTTACCTTTGTTGTAAAATTTGTCTGCGTCAGCTTCTAACGATGCTACTAATTCTTTTACTTCAGTAAATTTTTTCATTTCAGTTACTCCTTTTTTTAAGATTGAGGTTTATTGTTTTATAAAGCTAATCTAAATTGTTTTTTCTAAAATAAAAACTTTTATAGCATAAAAATACTGCCTTTAAAGTGGTTTTTTTCCACATTTCATACAATTAACAGCTATAGAAATTTATTAATAATATTATGATTCAACAATAAATGAAATAATAAATACTTGTAGCGAAACTTACTACAGGTTTAAAAATTATTAATTTAAATTAATTACCCATTAATTAAAAACGGTAAATTAAAAGTTTAAATCCATCTTATCTGCTCTATTATGCCACTATTAAAAATATTAGCATTTAAACATAAATTGATGTCGACAGTCTTATAATAAGTCAGGGTAATTTTTATGTGTTTTTATTATTAACTCTCCAAAGAGGGTGTTGGCCCAGGCGAACCATTTCCTCGTAAAATCACCGGCGTTGTCTTTATTAAACGATTCGTGCATAAAACCGGTGCCTGCATGCGTATTTTTCAATAATTTCAAGCAGTAGCTTATTTCAGTTTTGTCTGTCGACGTTAACGCACGCATTATAATGCTCATAGGCCATATATAATTTAAACCTACATGCGGCCCTCCAACTCCTTCGGCTATTTTGCCTTTAAAAAAATAAGGATTATCCATACTTAAAACCATTTTTCTCGTATTTTGATAAATGGGATCATTTACCGATAGCGCACCAAGATAAGGCAGTGCAAGCAGGTTCGGAACATTCGCATCATCCATAAATAGCTGGTTTCCATAACCGTCAACCTCATAGGCCAGTATCCTACCATACACCGGATGTTGGGCAACGGCATATTTTTGTATCGCATTGTCTACTTCGGAGGCTAAACTTTCACATAAATCGGCTGTGGCTTTATCCTTTCCTATAACCTGGAACATTTCTGCTAACTGACGCAGACTTACAACAGCAAAATAATTTGAAGGAATTAAAAACGGGAATATCGTTGCATCGTCTGACGGCCGGAATATAGAACAGATTAAACCAACAGGTTTCACCGGATTCCCATACCCGCCATTAGGCGCGGTATCGCTGGCTACTTCGGTCCTTCGTTGAAAATGGTAAGGTCCTGCCCCATCTTTCCGTTGCTGCTCTTTAAATGTTGAAACGATCAATTTACCCGCCTGTTGCCAATTCTCGTCAAAAAAGCTGCTATCTCCACTGATCGTCCAATAGTGATAGGCAAGCCTTACCGGGTAACATAATGAATCTACTTCCCATTTCCGCTCATGGAGTTCAGGTTTCATCGTTGTGCGATCTTTATCCCACTCACTGCCTGTTGGCCCAAAGTTAAACGCATTGGCGTAAGGATCAATTAAAATACATTTAGCCTGTCGGTTAACCACGCCTTTTATTAGTTGCTGTAATTCGGCATCCTTTTTTATCAATGGTAAATAGGGCCAAACCTGGGCTGATGAATCGCGCAGCCACATCGCGTCAATATCACCGGTAATTACAAACGTATCAGGCCGGCCATCTTTAACAGCATATTTTACTGTGGTATCCAATGTATTGGGATAGCAGTTTTCAAACAGCCAGGCGAGCTCCGGATCTTTAATTGAGGCCTTTAACTCCAAGATGGTTGTCTCTACGCTTTTACTCATGAATTTGCGATCGGCCGGCTTTGGCCGATTGCTTTCAAAAGCTATTGTCTTAAACCAATCCGGCTTAAAGCCAAGACTTAAACCGGCGGTGGTTACCCCATTTATTTTTATAAAATTACGTCGTGAAAGCATTTTGTTTGTAGTTAGGAATTGGGTAAAAATAGAAAAGCCTCCCGGATTACCGAAAGGCTTCATAAATATTTATTATTGGGTGCTGGCTAATTTATCAGGCAACTACCAATTTATTTTCCTTATAATAACCGGCTTTTAGCTTTTCACTCATTTCGCTGTAAGCGTCAAGTGTACGTTGTACATCTTCCAGGCTGTGTGCCGCGGTAGGTATCAATCGCAACAAAATCAATCCTCTTGGGATAACCGGGTAGATAACTATCGAACAAAAAATGCTATAGTTTTCACGCAAATCACGGGTAAGTGCAGTCGCCTCGTACAAATCACCTTCCAAAAATACCGGGGTAACCATGGTATTTGTAACACCTATATTAAAGCCGCGTTCCTTTAAGCCATTTTGCAGCGTGGTTGCAATTTGCCATAATTTTTCGCGCAACTGAGGCTTGGTCTTTAACAATTCGAACCGTTTCTTTAAACCCAAAACCATCGGCATAGGCAATGCTTTTGCAAATATTTGCGACCGCATGTTATAACGCAGATAGTCCACTATTTGCTTATCACCAGCCACAAATGCACCAATACCAGCCATTGATTTAGCGAAAGTTGCAAAATAAACATCAGTACCTTCTATGCAATCCTGTGCTTCGTGTGTACCCGCTCCTGTTTTTCCCATGGTGCCAAAACCATGTGCATCATCAACAAGTATGCGGAAATTGAATTTCTTTTTTAACGCTATAATCTCTTTTAACTTCCCCTGCGCGCCAGACATTCCGAAAACGCCCTCGGTTATCAGCAATATGCCCCCCCCCGTTTGTTTGGCAAGGCGGGTGGCACGTCCAAGTTGTTTTTCGCAGCTTTCCAGGTCGTTATGCTGGTAAACAAAACGTTTACCCATGTGCAGCCTCAAGCCATCAATAATACAGGCATGAGATTCAGCATCATAAACTATTATGTCGTTACGATCAACCAGCGAATCGATTATTGAAACCATGCCCTGATAGCCATAATTCAGTAAAAAAGCATCTTCTTTACCTACAAATGCGGCAAGATCGTTTTCAAGGGCTTCGTGGTGTTTTGAATTTCCCGACATCATACGGGCACCCATAGGGTAAGCCATTCCATAATCGGCTGCTGCCCGGGCATCGGCTTCTCTTACTTCGGGATGATTGGCTAAACCAAGATAGTTATTCAGGCTCCAAACTAAATGTTCTTTCCCGTTAAATTGCATATGAGCACCAATTTCCCCTTCAAGCCGGGGATATGAAAAATAACCATGTGACCATTTTTGGTGTTGCCCTAGCGGCCCACCCATGTTTTTCGATATTTTGTTAAATATATCCAAAGCAGTAATCTAATTATATTTAAAGATACAAATATAACCGCAATACTAACCTATCGCAACAATTATAACTTTTTATTATAGCCTATAAGTAGTTTAAAGCTGATGGTTCATAGTTCATAGTGGACAATTTAACGGGCGAATACAAAGGATATTCAGACTTTTTTTGGGGAAAGGGTTTCGTTATTTGTTTTGCCTTTGTACTCCGAATTTAAATGCTTCGTCCTGCTATGAACTATGAACCATCAACTATAAACCTTACTCAATCCACATTATCATGCAGAAATGAATTGTTGTTACGTATCTCTGTTTTTCCGTCGCTATCTGGCAAAAGAGAGAATCTGGATATCTCGCTTTCGTTTGATGCCGGTGTTTGCTGAAGAGATATTTCCTTGCGTTTATACGCCGGAATATTTTCCAGCTCCTGTATGTTCCCGCTTCTTAATTTCATACTAAGATCCTTTAACCGCATAATGCGCTCCCTTGATTTACGTAATTGCTCTTCAATGGACTCATCTGTTTTATGATCATCGGTACCAACTGTTGCAACAGGGGCCGGTTCAGGTTTCTGCTGCTTTTCTTCCCTGATATCAAAGCTCATGACAGATTCTGTAAGCTTAAATGTCATTTCAGGCATATCAGAATTTTCCGCTTCAACTTCCGCAGGCTTTTCTATTATCAGGTTATGCTTTATGATAACAGGTTCATCCTGTCTCGGCGGAAAAAGATCAAACAAGCCTGTTTGCTTAGCCTCATCTTTAAGCTTTATATATGGCTCAGCCGGCGAAGTTGTCTTTACAGGATTTATAAATTCATTTACCGGCCTAACCAGAGGCTCGTTTTCCGGTACAAGCATAGAGACGATTTTCTTAGTGCTCTGTACTTTCTCACGTTCATCTTTTGTTTGAAATCCGGTTGCTATGATAGTAACAGAAAGTTTATCACCCAGGCTCTCGTCCCTGCAATTACCCCAAATTAAGTCGGCAGCAATTCCGGCTTCTTCCTGTATATAATCCGTTATAATACTCACCTCGTCCATGGTTACTTCTTTTTCACCTGAACTTATGTTTAATAATATGTAACGGGCGCCTTCTATCTCATTGTCCTTTAATAACGGCGACGATAGAGCACCTTCAACCGCCTTTAAAGCACGGTTTTCCCCTTCCATTGCACAGCTTCCCATTATTGATACGCCGCTGTCTTTCATAACGGTACGTACATCCTTAAAGTCAACGTTGATATAACCTGGAAGTGTTATTATCTCGGCTATGCCCTTTGCCGCAATTGTTAAAATATTATCTGCTTGTGCAAACGCTGAACCTAAGGTTAGATTTCCAAATATCTGGCGTAGTCTGTCGTTTGAAATTACCAGGAATGAATCCACCTGTTTTTTGAGTTCTTCCATTCCCTCTTCGGCCTGCATTTTACGGCGCTTGCCTTCGAAAGCGAATGGGGTGGTTACAATACCAACAGTTAATATGTCCATTTCCCGGGCTGCTTTGGCAATTATCGGACTCGCACCCGTTCCGGTACCGCCACCCATCCCGGCGGTAATGAACAACATTTTTGTATTGGGACCCAGTATTTGTTTGATATCATCTATATTTTCAATGGCCGAATTTTTCCCTACTTCGGGAATAGAACCGGCTCCCATACCTTCAGTGAGACTTGCACCTAACTGTACTTTATTAGGAATTGGGCTTAACTCCAATGCCTGAGCATCAGTGTTGCAGATTATAAAATCGACACCGGTAATGCCTTGCCTATACATGTGGTTTACCGCGTTTCCCCCGCCTCCGCCAACACCAATTACTTTGATGATTGACGACTTGTCTTTTAACATCTCAAACTGCATAATTCTTATTTTTCATTAATCGTGAATAATGGATATTAAGACTACTCCTAATGTAATAATATGATTTTTTCAACATGTTTTATCCACACTTGTTCAAAATGTGGATAAAATCACATTTTGTGAATAATTCCCGCCGCTACCAATATTTTCATGCTATGGATGAACCTGGCGCGTGCCATGTTGAATAATCATTTTAGAAAATCTTCGTCTTTTATATCGTCCTTTATAAACTTTTTGCCACTTTCCAATATCTTGCTCAACAAGCCAAATTTTCTTTCTTCGGTGTATTTAGGTTTCTCAACCTTAATTTCAGCCGGAACATGGGTGTCAAAATATTCCATTTTCTGAATCCCTTTTATCAGCAAACCTATGCCGGTGGCGAACGTTGGGCTTTGAAGCTCTTCGTAAGTATTTTTAGGAAGCAATTCATTTTTAGCCAGGTGCTCGTTCGGATAACCTACGCGGCAGTCTAAACCTGTAACAAATTCTACCAGTTGCGACAAATGCTTTAACTGCGCCCCGCCACCGGTAATAACAATACCGGCAATCAACTTTTTCTCGTATCCCGAAGATTTTATTTCGTAGTACACGTGTTCCACAATCTCTTCCATACGTGCCTGTATCACGAACGCGAGGTTTTTTACCGATATTTCCTTAGGTTCCCTGCCACGCAAGCCCGGTACGCAAACAATCTCATTGTCCTTGTTCTCGTCAGAAAGTGCGGAACCGAAACGTACTTTCAGCTGTTCGGCTATGTTGCGCATTACAGAACAACCTTCGCGGATATCCTCTGTTACACTATTTCCCCCAAACGGGATAACAGCGGTGTGCCGGATAATCCCCTCGTGAAAAATAGCCACATCGGTAGTACCGCCGCCAATATCCACCAAAACCACACCTGCTTCCTTTTCTTCGTCACTCAACACAGATTCAGACGAAGCCAAAGGCTCCAGTATTAATTCCTGGCTCTCCAAACCAGCTTTGTTTACACACTTAACAATGTTTTTTATGGCGGTAACCTGGCCTGATATGATGTGAAAATTAGCTTCGAGCCTTACCCCCGCCATGCCGATTGGGTCTTTTATGCCGGGTTCGTTATCAACAGTAAACTCCTGTGGCAAAACGTGAATAATCTCTTCACCCGGGGGCATTACCAGGTTGTACATATCCTCAACCAGCTTATCAATATCCTTACGTGATATCTCCGATTGCAAGTCGCGGCGTGTTATTAAACCACGGTGCTGTAAGCTTTTTATATGCTGGCCGGCGATGCCAACATTTACTACCCTAATCTCCACATTTGATTGCGCTCCAGCAATTTCAACTGCCTGACTAATACCTTGTACTGTTTTATCTATGTTTGAAACCATGCCGCGGGTAACACCAGCAGACTCGGCTTTGCCAATACCCAATACTTCTATCTTCCCATTTCTACTTCGCCGCCCTACAATAGCGCATATTTTTGTAGTTCCTATATCCAACCCCACCACGATTGGTGAACCTTTTTCATGAGTTGAGCTTTTATCCATTTTAGTTCCTTATTAGAGATGAATCCTTAATCGATTTTGTTGAATCCCCGCCTGTCATTTTTATCTTTATCGAGTCCTTACCTATATTTTCGTTTCTGACACCAATAACCTGGTTCGCATATTTAATATTGATGATTTTGTATGCATCCCATCCCACTTTCGGCAATGCTTTTTTATAAAATACCAACAGGTTATGAAATTTGGTTCGCAGCGAATCAGCGTTACCGAGCAATATGCGGTTGTTACCCACCCGCGGGATCAATTCAATTTCATGCTCCTGGTTTACATATAGCTGTGCTATTTGGGCATCCCAAAGTGAGTCTCTCCGTATGTAATCAGCGGTTTTAAACAACTGCCTGGCCATTTCTGTATGTAATGTATCTACCTGGTTGGCAAAAAGTTCGTCGATGTAACCGTTGGCTGCAAGCACCCGCGCTGTAAAATTTGCCGATAGGGGAATCTTTAAGCCGTGCTGGTCTACATAAAAGTCCTGGTCAAACCGGTTTAATAAACGCAAAATGGGTTGTCTTTGACTGATTTCCACATTGACAGCTCCGTCCATGTCCATGTATACCTTTGCATATTCAATAAATGGGTTTGCCTTCAATTTATTCTCCAATGCCTGGATGTTAATATTTTCTATTTTACTGCCGATAAGCTGATGTCCGTTTGAACGCAGGATATGATCTACCTCTTGCCTGTCAATGAAATATTGATTACCCGGGATATATACTTTAATAGACGAACAAACCACCTCTGATTTTTTTATTTCGATAAAACTCATGAGCACGGCAAGTCCCCCAAGGCATATTGTCCAGGCAAGGCTAATCAGCAGATATTTCCATATACGTTTTTTAAACATCTTGTAACGCTTGTTTTAAGGGCAGCACCAACTGGTCAATATCGCCAGCCCCTACTGTTAATAGCAATTCGGGCTTTTCTTTCTTAACTATGTCAACGGCATCCCGTTTTCCACATAACCTACTGTTGTTCATCACCATACGATCAAGTATCATCTCGGAATTCACGCCATCAATCGGTAACTCTCGGGCCGGGTAGATGTCAAGAATGAGCAATTCGTCGCTTAGATCAAGCGCTTCGGCAAACCCATCCGCGAAATCACGGGTACGGGTATATAAATGCGGCTGAAAAATGGTGGTCAGCTTTTTATCAGGATATAATTTCTTTACTGATCTGATGCAAGCTTTTAATTCTTCGGGGTGGTGTGCATAATCATCAATATATATATGCTGGTCATTTTTAACTATATATTCAAAACGACGTTTAACACCCTTGAACGATCCCAATGCGCTTTTTATAGCATCAGGGGCAACTTTTAAAAGTAATGTTGCTTCAATAGCAGCCGTCGCATTTTCAACATTATGCAAGCCGGCTATACCCATCCTGATATCAGCAATGTTGGTATCGCTATTTTTAAAATCAAAATAGAAATCGCCGTTTTCAATGCGCACATTTGTTGCCATGGCATCAGCGGCTGCGTCAACTGCATAAGTGAAACCTGTACTCAACGGAAGGCTTATTTTGTGGATGAGTTTACCGCCTGATTTTATTTGCGAAGCAAATAATTTAAACGATTCCGTCAAATGTTCATGATCGCCATAAATATCTAAGTGATCAGCGTCCATTGAAGTAATAATCGCTACATCAGGGTATAGGGTTAAAAAAGAGCGATCATATTCATCGGCCTCAACCACAACGACGTTGTTTTTGCCATACAATACGTTGCTGTTGTAGTTTGTCGAAATACCTCCCAGAAAAGCGGAACAATCATTACCTGAATCTCTTAAAATGTGGGCAATCATTGTGGAGGTAGTGGTTTTGCCATGTGTACCGGCTACAGCCACCGTATATTTACCCTTACTGATGATTCCCAAAACCTGGGAACGTTTATACAATTCAAAGCCATTATCCTTAAAAAAGTTCAATATTCCCGAATCTTTGGGGATGGCCGGCGTATAAATAATGAGCGTATTTTCGTCGGGCGTATGGAATGACCGGGGTATAAAATCCGACCGGTCATCAAAAATGATTGCTATTCCTTCCTTGTGCAGCTCATTCGTCAGGTCTGTCGGCGTTTTATCATAACCGCAAACAACACAACCTAAATGACGAAAATACCGCGCCAGGCCGCTCATGCCAATTCCGCCGATACCTACTAAATAAACCCGTTTTATGTTGTCTAATTCCATGTTTCTCAAACTTAAGGGATCACAGGTTTAAACCCCGAATCCTGCAATTTTCATTACTTCTTTAGCGATAACCTCATCGGCGTCGGGCATGGCCATTTTGCCGATATTCTCGCTTATTTTTATTTGTCTTTCTTTATTATTTAAAAGCTCAAGGGCTTTATCAACTAATTCAGCTTCTGCATTCTTATCGGCAACCAAAATGGCTGCGTCTCCATTTACAAGCGCCAAGGCATTTTTTGTTTGATGATCTTCTGCTACATTAGGCGAAGGGACAAGTATTACGGGCTTTTTTATCACACACAATTCGGCAATAGTACCAGCCCCTGCCCTTGATATAATAACATCCGCAGCAGCGTAAGCCAGATCCATCCGGTTTAAAAACTCTGTTATGCAAATGTTGGGATGATAATTTTCACCCAGTTTCTCTATAATACCTTTATAATAAAATTTGCCGGTTTGCCATATAAGCTGCGTATCCGAGCTGATCAATTTATCCAGGTTATTGGAAACGCTGTTATTTAAAGTACGAGCCCCTAAACTCCCGCCGGTTACTAATAGTGTATTTTTTGTGGCTGAGAGCTTGAACGCCTCCAGCGCTTCCATCTGCTTGCCGGCAATGTTTACCGACTCCCGGCGAATTGGATTTCCCGTCTTTATTATTTTTTCGAAAGGGAAAAACTTCTCCATGCCGTCAAACGCCACGCATATTTTATTTGCTTTTTTTGCAAGTCGTTTATTGGTTATACCTGCATATGAGTTTTGTTCCTGTATCAAATACGGAATTTTCTTTAACGAAGCTGCATATAACAATGGTCCGGACGCATAACCTCCTACCCCAACTGCCGCATCCGGTTTAAACTCCTTGATTATTCTCAATGCCTTCCCTAAACTCATCATTAGTTTTACCGGAAATAATAAATTTTTCAAGATGGATTTACGCTGGATGCCTTGAATATCCAATCCGATTATTTTATATCCCGCGGCGGGGACCTTTTCCATTTCCATCCTGCCGTTGGCGCCTACAAATAATATTTCAATAGCCGGATCAAGCTTTTTCAGTGCGTTGGCAATAGCAATAGCCGGGAAAATATGCCCCCCTGTGCCGCCGCCGCTAATGATGATGCGTCGAGGCCCCCCGGCCTCCTGAAGGGGGAGGTTTTGATTAGCTATTTCTTTTTTGTCTTGCATAATATTCTTGTACTATAATTCCCCCTTTAGGGGGCCAGGGGGCTCAACTCCCTTATCTCTCCAACAATTACCTTTTTAGGCTCGTCAATATCCCTGCTAACCGAAAGTATAATACCAAATGCAACGCTGGTAAATAAAATGGATGTCCCGCCCATACTTACCAGCGGTAAAGGGATGCCGGTAACCGGACCAA
This sequence comes from Mucilaginibacter sp., assembly GCA_036498965.1. Lineage (GTDB taxonomy): Bacteria > Bacteroidota > Bacteroidia > Sphingobacteriales > Sphingobacteriaceae > Mucilaginibacter. The sequence continues at coordinate 25,311 of DASYEP010000016.1, read as the reverse complement.
GCCCTACCGCCACCGCCATATTAGCAAATGCCTGTATCGTTAAACTAAAGCTTAATCCCGCCGCCAGCAGTGCCCCAAACGCTTTTGGCGCCCTGGTTACTATTTTAATACAGCGGTATAATAAAAAGAGATATATGCCTATTAAAACAAGCCCGCCGATGAGTCCGTATTCCTCTATTATTATTGCATAAATCTCATCCGAGTAGGCTTCGGGCAAATAATTTATTTCATTACTTTTTCCGACTCCTTTTCCAAATATGCCGCCTGTAGCAATTGCAATTTTTGCGTGATCCGCCTGGTATGATTTATCGGGGTTTGCAACTTCGGGGTGCATAAATGCATGTATCCGGGATGCGTACGTTTTGTGGCGTGGCCCTAGAAACATAACGCCCGCCAATAATATACTTCCAGCAAGGCACACGATAGCGATTTGCTTTATACTGATACGGCCTATGATCAGCAATAAAATACTAACACCAAAAAGCATTAATGCAGTAGACAAATTCGCCAATGCTATTAAAATAAACACCAGGCAAACCGAACCCATTATTGGGATAAAGGATTGTTTAACATCTTTTATCTTCTCTTGCTTTAGCGATAAAGTACGCGCCAGGTAGGTTATCAGGGCAAGCTTTGCTAAATCGGAAGTTTGAAAGCTTAATCCTGTACCCGGTATTGGTATCCATCTGCTGGCATCATTTATATGATTGCCAAAAACAAGCGTGTAAACCAACAGCGGCAGGGTAATGATCATCAACAACTTTGAAATACCCTTATAATACCGATAATCCAGCTTGTGCGAAATGTACATTAACAAAATACCGCCTACTATCATGGCAAGGTGTTTCATTAAAATAGACTCGGCACCCACCCCGCGTTTATATGCAAGCGTACCTATCGCACTATAAACCGCGAGTAATGAAATTACTGACAGCAATATTACGATAAGCCATATCCAACGGTCGCCTTTTGTATTATCGAGTATTTTATTCATAAGCCCCCTCTAAATCTCCCCCTGTAGGGGAGACTTTTTATTTTTTATTTTAACATCAATAACTTATCAAATCAAATTCTCCTATCCGCACGTCTTCACATTCGCCCCCTCTAAATCTCCTCCGCCGGCCGGCGGAGAGCCTTTTTGTTTTTCTGTTTATTATCTGTTCAACAACATTTTCAAATCTTCTAATTCCTTCATCTGCACATCCGCACATCGTTCACACATTTACAACTCTCTAACAGCCTGTTTAAACTGGCGGCCGCGGTCTTCGTAGTTTTTAAAAAGATCGAAGCTGGCGCATGCAGGTGAAAGCAATACCGTATCGCCTTTAGCTGCCAGGTGATAGGATATCTGTACAGCTTCCTGTGCCGAATAGGTATTTACAATCACTTCCACATCATCTTCAAAAGCATCATGGATACGTTTGTTATCCTTGCCTAAGCATACTATTGCTTTAACTTTTTGCCTCACAAGGTCCTTAAGCATGGAATAGTCATTGCCCTTGTCAACTCCTCCAAGAATCAATACTACATCCGTCGTCATACTTTCAAGCGCATACCAGGTGGAGTTAACATTTGTCGCCTTCGAGTCGTTAATAAAACTAATACCCTGTATTTTACCAACCGACTCCAGTCTGTGTTCAATGTTTTTAAAGTTGCCCATACTATCCCGTATAACAGGGTTAGTAATTTCAAGCAATTTAGCCACGATACCCGAAGCCATCGAGTTGTAAATGTTGTGTTTACCCTGAAGGGCCAGTTCTGTGATTGACATTTGAAAATGTTCGTTGTGAATGTTTATGACAATATTGTCGTTATCGAGATATGCTCCCGGTTCAATCTCTTTTTCTATAGAAAACGGAAATTGCTCAGCCTCAAAACTTCGCCCTGTCATTTCCTTTATTGTTTCCGGGTCGTCGGCGCTGTAAATAAAAAAATCGCCGGCAGTTTGATTTTGCGTGATCCGGAATTTTGACGCCGCGTAGTTTTCCAGTTTATAATCATACCGGTCCAAATGGTCCGGAGTGATATTTAAAAGGATGGCGATATCAGCTTTAAATTTAAACATGTCGTCGAGCATAAAACTGCTTAGCTCTAATACATAAGTATCAAACTTTTCGGTCGCCACCTGGTACGCAAAACTCTTCCCGATATTACCTGCCAGGCCAACATTCAATCCCGCATTTTTAAGGATATGATAAGTTAAACTGGTGGTAGTAGTTTTTCCGTTTGAACCGGTGATGCCTATAATTTTTGCATCGGTGTATCTACCGGCAAACTCTATTTCTGATATTACAGGTATACCCTTCTCCTTTATCTTTTTAATGATCGGAGTTTTATAAGGAATACCCGGGCTTTTTATTACTTCAACAGCTTTCAGAATCTTTTCTTCAGTATGCTGATTTTCCTCAAAATCTATATTCCAATCCTGCAGTTGCTTTTTATAATTATCGGCAATAGTGCCAAAATCAGACACAAAAACCTCATAGCCCTGCTTTTGAGCAAGATATGCCGCTCCCACCCCGCTTTCGCCGGCACCAAGAATGGCAATTAGCCCAAGCCCCCCAGCCCCCTGAAGGGGGAGTTTTTGATTGGGAATGTTCTTGTTCTCACTCATCTTATTCGTTTCTCTACTTCTTATTTTTATTCTATTCTATTTTGTTCCCCCTTTAGGGGGTTAGGGGGCGGCTTACCTTAATTTCAATGTTATTATTGATACTATCGCGAGCAGTATCCCGATGATCCAAAACCGTGTTACAATTTTTGCCTCGTGGAAACCTTTTTTCTGGTAATGATGATGCAAAGGCGCCATTAGAAAAACCCTGCGTCCGGTACCAAATCTCTGTTTAGTAAACTTAAACCAGAAAACCTGGATAATTACCGAGAAGTTCTCGACCAGGAAAATCCCGCACAACAGCGGCACCATTAATTCTTTGCGAATCATTATAGCAAATACCGCTATGATACCGCCTATGGCCAGGCTCCCGGTGTCGCCCATAAACACCTGGGCGGGATAAGAGTTGTACCATAAAAAACCAACACAAGCCCCCACAAAGGCACCCGCGAAAACTACCAACTCACCCGAGTTAGGTATAAACATGATATTGAGATAATCGGCAATAACCACGTTACCTGATATATAAGCCAGGATGGCCAGGGTTATCCCAATAATTGCCGAGGTACCAGTCGCCAGCCCATCGATTCCGTCGGTTATATTCGCGCCATTTGATATAAAGGTTATGATTATGATAACAAAGAACATAAATACCATTAGCGAATAACGTTCATAACCTCGCCCCATAAACTTCAGGACTTTGCCATAGTCAAATTCGTTATTTTTATAAAAAGGCATGGTAGTTTTTGTGGAGTGGACGTCCTGAGTATACACTGGCCTGTTCGCACGCATGTGAAACTCAACTGGTACATCAGCGGTTACAGGCAATTTAACTTCCTGCCGCATAGTGATATTCTGATTTGAGTACATGGTGAAACCGATAAACAAAGCCAGGCTAACTTGTCCGGTTATCTTAAACTTGCCAGCTAAACCCTCTTTATTTTTTTTGAATACTTTGATGTAGTCGTCCAAAAAACCAATTGCACCGAGCCATATTGTAGTCACGATCATCATAATCACATAAATATTCTCCAGCTTGGCAAAAAGAAAGGTCGGAATCAGTATACCGAGAATTATAATTATACCACCCATTGTAGGTGTTCCGGCTTTCTGCATCTGGCCTTCCAGACCTAAATTCCTTATCGACTCACCCACCTGTTTAAATCGCAGATAGTCAATCAACCTGCGCCCGAAAACGGTTGTTACTATCAACGAAGTAATTACCGCCATTGCCGTACGGAAGGTAATGTACTGGAACACCCCGGCACCCGGAATGTTGTAGTTTTTGTTTAGGTAAGTAAATAAATAATATAACATACTATTTTGATTTCACTGATTGTTTTATGATTTCACCGATTTGTCCATTGAATGGTCCATCGTCATGTATTATGATGTTAATAATTTAAATTGTTCCATCAACTCTTCCATATCATCAAAATGGGTTTTTACTCCTTTTATTTCCTGATATTTTTCGTGACCCTTCCCGGCAACTAACACTATATCTCCCGGCTTGGCCAGCATACATGCAGTCTTAATAGCCTCTCTTCGATCTACTATGCTCAGCGTATACCTTTTAAATGCCGGGTCAACGCCTTCTTCCATGTCTTTTATGATCTTTGCAGGATCTTCTGAGCGGGGATTGTCTGATGTAAGTATCACCCTGTCACTCCATTCGCAGGCAGTTTTTGCCATTATCGGGCGCTTGGTTTTATCTCTGTCGCCGCCGCATCCAATAACGGTGATCACCTTTTCATTTCCTTTTCTTATATCATGAATGGTACTTAAGATATTCACGATGGCATCAGGCGAATGTGCATAATCAACAATACCGATAATTTTGTTTGGCGCAACGATGTAATCAAAGCGACCTCGTGCTCCTGTAAGTTTGCTTAAGCTGGTTAAAATTTTGGTTTTATCCTGCTCGAGCAGCATTGCGGCGGCATACACGGCCAACAAATTATAAGCATTAAAAGTGCCTACCATTTTAAACCAAACTTCTTCATTATCAATCTGCAGCAGCAGGCCTTCAAACTGGTTCTCCATTATCTTTGCCTTGTAATCGGCCAGGGTTTTAAGACCATAAGTCTTTTTGTGAGCCTTTGTGTTTTGCAGCATTACCCTACCGTTTTTATCATCGGTGTTTGTTAATGCAAAAGCATTTCCCGGCAATTCATCAAAAAAGGTTTTTTTAGCTTTTAAGTAACTGTCAAAAGTTTTATGATAGTCTAGATGATCATGAGTTAGATTTGAGAAGATTCCTCCTGAAAACCGTAATCCTACAATGCGATGCTGTGCGATAGCATGTGAGCTCACTTCCATAAAGCAATAATCACAGCCCTCCTCTATCATATCGTTCATCAAACTGTTCAATTCAATAGGATCGGGAGTTGTATGCGTGGACGCGATCACCCGGCCGTTTATTTGATTTTCCACAGTCGAAAGCAATCCGCATTTATAACCTAAGTCGGTAAATAATTTATAGAGCAACGTGGCGATAGTAGTTTTACCGTTGGTACCCGTTACACCCACCAATTTCAACTTAGCCGATGGATTATCATAAAAATTGGCTGATACTATACCCAGCGCAATAGCAGAATTCGCCACCATTAAAAAATCAACTTCGCCGGTAACTCGGGCGGGTAAAACCTCGCAAATTACAGCTACTGCGCCATCTTGTATGGCTTGCAAAATAAAATCATGCCCGTCTGCCAATGTGCCTTTTACGGCCACAAATAAACAGCCTGGGATTACTTTTCTTGAATCAAAAACCACAGCAGATATTTCCATATCTGCGCTGCCCTGGAGTTCAGTAAATGCAAGCCCCTCAATTATGTCGCTTAAATACTTCATTGCAATTCAATTGTTATTTTTGATCCTTTTGGTATGATACTTCCACCGGCAACCGATTGGCTGATTACCGAGCCACTTCCCCGAACAATTACTTTATAGCCGGCATTGCCCAATAAATATAACGCATCGGTTAAATCCATGCCTGTTAACGATGGGACTACTCCGCTCTTGTATTTATCATCTTCAAATGCAACACCGCTACTGGTATCTACCCCGTTATTTGTGGTATTGTTTGATGCATACAAAGGTTTAACGCCCAATTTTGTATATACTTGTTTCAGTGCTTTCAGATCGCCTTTTTTTATCTCGGGCAGATTTGTATTTCCTACATAATGTACCGGCGCCGCCTCATTCATTTCCAAATCGCTTGAATAAACCCTGTCTGCTATTTCCCGGAAAACCGGCCCTGCAACTTTTGCCGCAAGGTAGTCGCCGGTAGTTGGGTGATTGATCACCACGATCATAGTGTACTTAGGATGATTGGCCGGGAAATATCCACAAAATGATGCCTGGTAAGTTTTTTTTACACCATAACCTGATGAACCATTTGCTATTTGCGCAGTACCGGTTTTACCGGCTACTGAATACAAGGTATTTTTTATAACATTCTTTCCGGTACCTTCTTTAACCACACCCTCAAGCAAACTTCTCATTTTTCCAAGCGTTGCATCCGAGCATACTTTTTCGTTGATAACCCTTGCCTTAAATTGCTCAACCGTATTGCCTAGCCTGCGTATTTCCTTTACAAATATTGGCGCAATCATCTTACCATTATTAGCAACCGAATTATAAAAGGTTAGCATCTGTAAAGGAGTTATCTTCATCTCATACCCGTAGGCCATTTCCGGCAATGAGTAGTTTTTGTTCCAGCTGCGGCTTTTCGGGTTTTTAACAACGGGGATACCTTCGCCGGGTATTTGAAGATCAAGCTTTTCATTTAAATGATAGCTGTAAAGCCCATCGGTAAATTGCTTTTGGTTATTATAGTAGTGACTATAAACAAACTTAGCAGCCGCAACGTTTGACGATTCCTCAAATGCCCGCTTTGCAGTCAAAATATGATTTCCAAACTCCGAGTCGGTAATGGTGGGACCTTTTGGTACTTGATAATGGCCGCCCTCTACGTCTACAAGACTATTGGTGTCGATTTTATGCTGCTCAAAGGCAGTCATATAAGTGGCCAGTTTAAAAGTTGAACCCGGGTCTGCCGCATCACTTATGGCATAATTTAATTGCTCCCTATAATCACCGTCCTTAGTGTGAGTGAAATTTGCGATGGCCCTTATCTCACCGGTGGCTGTTTCCATTAAGACAACACAGCCATGATCGGCCTGATTTTTTATCAATTGTTTTTTTAGCGCATCCTGGGCCACATCCTGGTAGTTAACATCAATGGTCGAAATAATATCTGCACCCTCTTTAGGCGATATCTCTTCCTCGCCATTATTAACAGGCATCCATACTCCTCCAGCGATACGTTCCATCAGGCGCTTACCACTTTCACCGTTGATATAGCTTGCATAAGCACCTTCGAGACCTACTGCATTTTTAACATTTTCGTTTTTGTACCCGATAGTCCGCGCTGCCAGTGAGCGGAAGGGAAGTATACGCTTATTCTGTTCAATAACAATTAACCCGCCTTTGTATTTACCCATATTAAAGATGGGGAACTTGCGGATTTGTTTTAATTCCTGGAACGATACTTTTCTCCTTATTAATAGGTAGCGCAGACTATCTCTGCGCGCATTGCGCAGCAAACGTGAATATTCCCGCTCGGTTCTCCCGCCGGACAGCTGCGAAAGTTTCATCGCCAATGAGTCAACTTTCTCATTGAAAGTATGGTCATCAGCAATTCCTCCAGCAAGCATATCCATGTGAAGTTCATATTCAGGCACCGAAGTAGCCAACAGATCCATATCATTAGAAAAAATGCTGCCCCTCGCCGCTTCAACCGTCTGGTATTCTGTAGAAAGACTTGATGACATGGCCTTCCATTTTTTACCCTGAATAAATTGCACTCGGTACAATTGAAATACCACTGCTCCGGCAAAAAGCAAGATCAGCCCAAATGCAAGGTAAACCCTTATCAGTATGTTGGTCCTAATGCTCATCCTTCACCTCCTCTACAATTTTTTGCGGCGGCTGAATTGATTCTTTTATCCCAAGAGTATCGGCACGTTTTGCCACTTCAGTAAGCGTGCTTTTATAAGCAAGGTCTGCTTTGGTGGTTTTATAGTCGTAGCTCAGGTCCTTTACTTCTTTGGTTATCTTATCAATATCACGTATGTTTCTTTCGGCCAGGTGCCTGTTGGCGATATAGATCATCCCCAATAAGGCAAGAAATAAGATGAACGGCAACGCATTGGTAGCCGTTTCAGCGTTGATTATTCCCTTAGTAAAAAGTTGCGTCAAAAAGTTATCAGGAATTTCTTTTTCAGGAACTTTCCTTTCAACAACTTCCTTCTCCACTTCCTCTTCTTCATCAATTTGTGTACGCAGCCTATTGGTCATTTCTTTACCGCTATTCTTAACTTAGCGCTCCGTGCCCTGTTATTGTTGTTTATTTCTTCGGCCGATGCAGTGATTGCTCCCCTACTCACCGCATTAAACGGTTTATTTTCATTACCGTATAGGTCCTTTTCTACTTCACCGCTGAATTTACCTTTTGCTATAAAATTCTTTACGAGTCTGTCTTCCAATGAATGGTACGACATTACCACCAGCCGCCCTCCTGAGACCAATACTTCGGCGGATTGAATTAAAAAATCCTTTAGCGCTTCCAGCTCCTGGTTTACTTCGATGCGCAATGCCTGAAAAACCTGGGCCAGGTATTTATTCTCTTTTCCACGCGGAATTCTGTTTGAAATGGCATTTTTCAGATCGGCGACGGTAACAATAGGCGAATTTAAGCGGGCAGTTACTATGTTATTGGCTAAAGACTTTGCATTTTGAATTTCGCCATAAATACCAAATATACGATGCAAATCCGCCTCGTTATAAGTATTAATCACCTCTTTTGCGCTTAAAGCCGACTGCTGGTTCATCCTCATATCCAATTCAGCATCAAAGCGGATAGAAAACCCGCGTTCGGCCTGATCAAACTGGTAGGAAGAAACACCCAAGTCAGCTAATATTCCGTCAACCGGAATGGCATCATGTAATCGGCAAAAGTTTTTTAAATAACGGAAATTCTGATCAACAAATATAAATCGGTCATCGTCAATCAAATTTTTCTTCGCATCGGCATCCTGATCAAAGGCCAATAATTTCCCATCAGCATTTAAATGCTTCAATATCTCGCGCGAATGGCCGCCTCCGCCGAATGTAACATCAACATAGGTGCCGTCAGGTTTAATATTTAAACCTTCAATACATTCATTCAGCATTACCGGAGTATGGTAATTACTCATTAACAGCCCCCTTTCCCTTGCTGCCCATTACTTCTTCGGCAAGGTCTGCGAAGTTATCGGGCTCATTATCGATCATCAGTCTATACGCTTCCTTATCCCAAACTTCAATTTTATTTATCTGGCAGGTAAGCACCACATCACTGTCGATCTTTGCATAATCAAGCAATAGTTTTGGCAGGTTTATGCGGCCTGTGCTGTCAAGCGTGAGCTCGGTTGCGCCCCGGGTGAAATACCGGATAAATTCTATATTTTTACTTTCGTATTGATTAAGTTTATTGAGTTCGTCCAGCTTTTTATCCCACTCTTTTTTGGTGTAAATAACCAGATACTTCTTAAAGCCGCGATTGATCACAAGGCCTTCACTGTCAGCTTCGGGAAGCTTTTTTTTGAGGCCCGCCGGGATCATCATACGCCCTTTGGTATCTAATTTACATTCAAATTCGCCGGTTAAATAGGACATGGTCGTGACTTTGCACTTATTGTAATGTAAAATTAGATTTTTATTACCACATTTTACCACTCTCTACCACCAAAGTTATCAACACTTTGTGCATTTCCTTTGTTAACTATTATTCCATGTTTGATAGGCTTTCGAGGAGCTTTTTTAAAGAATTTGGTAAAATATATTTTCTAAATACTTAAATTTCAGCCATTGTTTACCGCATTAAAATGATTGCTTTAAAACTTAATAATGAGTTTTCGTTTGCGATTGAACGCTGCGAAAAACGGGCAAGACTAATTGTTTATAAAAACGGGCTGGAAGATGTTTGCAGGAAAGAGACTTTTGGCAACCTGCAGCGGTTTATTTTGGCAGATCAGGGTCATCTTTTTAAAGGCAGGTTGCAATTGGATAAAAATGAGGGAAATATTAAGGTTGAAGTTAAGGGAGAGTTAATAGGCATTATCAATAACGACGATTTTGGGGATTTTTTGGAGGATGTAAAAAATCAATTATTCTTGTAGAGACGCAATACTTTGCGTCTCCGCCATGCAAATTATAACATTAAACAAACTTGGGTTCGCTATAATAGGTCCGAGACGCAAAGTCCGAGACGCAAAGTATTGCGTCTCTACGTTTTGAAAAAGAATTAATTTATGATAAAAATAACCACCGTTGCTTTTCTTTCTTTTCTATTTTGGACAAGCGCACCATCACAAGAAGATACCAAGGCCATACAATTTAACATCAACCACCTGCTGAACGCGCGCCCGGTTACTGTACTTTACAATAAAAAGCTTGTAACCTGGACCAAAGGGATCGATGGAAACGGAGTTGGTGATGGTTATTTAACACTTTCTGCTGCTCTGTTCAACGGCGACAAAGATCCGCACGCACTACCTGACGAAAGCCTCTTCCCTGCAAACAATTCACACCCCGAAATAAAATTGCATTATTCAAATAAGGACACTTTACATAGCCAGGCGTGTGCTGTTGCAGGGGAAGGAACCGTTGAATTTTCGGTACCTAATAATAAATACAAAGCTGTTTACCTTGCCTTAACCAGCGCGGAAGGACCATCGTCCCTGCAAATACATTTTAAATATACCGATGGAGTTGAAGTTAAGGACTTCGTGTTGCCCGACTATTATAATGACATCCCGGCTAATGACGCCAACGTTTGCTACCTGGCGCACGACCTTGCCAAGTGGGGTAACAAAAACAATATGACCGAAAAGGATCACCATAATATCCACTTACTGAACATTCATCCTGATCCAGCAAGGAAACTTAAAAGTATAACCATCAGCAAAACCAAGCCTGGTTACCTGGTTTTTTGGGCGGCGGCGGGGGTGAAAGTTGGCTAGGGCGTTATAGTCAAAGCATGGGCGGTGCGATTCCCCTCTTGAGGGCAATGACGTACAATTCTACTCCAAATAGAAAACATCAAAAAAATCAAAAATAAAAAAAGCCTATCCAAATAAAAGATAGGCTTTTTTATAAAAATTATATTATTTTAATGACTAACCTTTTTTAATCTTTTGAGTTCTTTTGTTAGGTCTTCATTACCTACAGATACAAAAGCTAATACATTATCAATTTTTTCTTCTACAGTTCCCAATCTTTTTTCAATAGTTGACAATCTATCTGCGATCGGTCTTAGCTTAGTATCTAATAAATCTGAAATTTCTTGTAACTCCATGATTATATGAGTAATTTATTTGTTCAATACAAACATACGTATTTATCCGTAAATTGTTATAAAAATATAGTAATAATCTCTATATCTATGTAGTGAATTAATATTTTACAAAATAAAGTATATTTAATGGTATTTTATTATTGGGGAACAAAAGCCACCAAAAGCAAAGAAGATAGTATTTAACAGCACGTAAAATTTTATTTTTATTTTTCTTCGTTATAAACAGTTGTATCTATTCGAACAAAACCATTATTTAAATCCTTTATAAAAAATTCAGAAGCTTGTAATTGCAATGCTCCATATTTATTTTTTGCTCTATAAAGATGAGTTAGAATATAATGATCAATAGTATTTGATTTAAATGAAGATTTATTTTTATTGTACAACTTATAAAGACTGTCAGCCATTTTAGTATCATAAACAGAAACTTTTTTTAAGCTATCTCTTTGTATTTCGTATCGTTTAAATGTTTCTGCTCCATTATATACAGACGTAATATTATCTCCCATTAATTTTAAGTCTTTTGTTTCTCTATCATTATAAAAATAGAATTTACGCATTAATTCTATACCTTCTTTTGTTAACTCATAAGTTTGAAATACACGTTTTAAGGAATCAAATTTTACAGATTGATAACCGTTCGGGTCGTTAAGGGAACTATCCAAAAAACTCTTTACTTTGTTTTCAGCTTTTTGCTGATCTGATTTACAAGAATAAAACAGGCATAATAATACTAAGAAAGAAATTAGGTTTTTTTTCATTTTGCGGTGTTTTAGAGCAGCAATAAAATCCAGTACAATATTTTAATTGAAATAAATGTAATAATTTTTTAAGATTACTGTTACACAGATAAAATGTAGATTTATGGATGTTTTTACATAAATATCCATTAGATAGAATACGATTATATACTGATGACTTTTATAAAAATAAAGAAGTCGATATATTAATTGATTATTCAATAACTCATAAAATAAAATTCATAAGCGTTGCCGAACATTATCTTTTAATACTAAAAATAAATAAGATATATTTTGATGAAGAATTAGGAAAAGAAATTATTGGATATGCTATGATTTCTAAGAATATTTTAGAACATAAGATTAAAGAAAGCGATAAAGAAGAACTTTTACATTTGATAAAGCACATGCACTCAACCGTATCGCTTTTATGGTTAAATTTTTGCCCCGAATTGTACCGACCATATAAACCCCTTTTAGATGAAAATGCAATAGTTGATAAAGTGTGGGTTTCCCTAAAAAAAGAAGGCCTTTTGATCTAAATCTAACTGTATTTTCTTCAGGGAAATCTAACTCCTCTAATTCTTTGGAAATGTCATCAGAACTTAAACCATTCCAAAGTTCCCCATCATCAGTAGTTTTTGACATAATTTAAAGTCAATCGTGTCAATTATATTATTTAGCGTAGAATAATATGTTGTTGCCCTCCCAGGCGGGGAACCTTTAAGTCTTCAATAAACATTTAGTTATCAAACCTCTTTAAGTAGGTTTTATTTATCAATTCTCCATACGCAATGTCACTGGGTATGTCCATACTAAACCAGGGTGAATGGTATTGCAATACTTGTATGCTTTGTGTCGGCATAAAGCTTTGCGCTAATAAAAACAGCTTTTTATGCTGGCTATTCTCCACAACATCCATAACGATAAAACAATGTCCCGGCGATCCGCCTCTTATAAAAACGTCCCCTGTCTGGAGGTCGTCTGGGTTTTGAACTTTTTTTAATTCTTTTTGCAGTGATAACGTTCCGGAATAGTTAAAAACAAGGTTCATGTAATTCATGAAGGTTTTATAACCGTAATCCTTTTTCGCCTTTAATATCCAATGATCATTTGAATAACGATAGCCGTCGGCATAATGAATATAATCGCAGCGAAAACCGCTTTCAAAGTGAAAGGCTATGGCGTCATATTTTTTCAGATGATAAAGATATTCGCCCCTCAAACGCATAACAGCGTCGGCGCATTGCTGCAGGTCTTGGTTGCCCACGCTCATATCAACTACAGCTGCGGTATAAACGTCCGTCGCGGCAATGTCGCCTTTATAGGTTTTGGTTTGCGTCCCCGTTGGTTTGAGTGGAAGGTTTTGCAACCAATCGCCAAAGGTGCCAGCCTGTACTTTAACCTGCTGATAACCTGCGGGTGCATTGAAGCGGGTTGTAACAGTGTCAGTCGATATGACGCCAGACAATAACACAAGGAGAATAATTGAGATACTTTTCATCGATTTAGGTTTTATTGTATTTGGATATCAAGTAATTCTGGCCGGTATTCAAAATGCATTGTATCAAAATGATACCACTTACCGCCCCAGATAAATCCGTATTTTTCAAACGTATTTACAATAATTTGCGGTATCCTGTTTTTGTATTTGACGGCTGCATTTTCATCGGTGCATTTACACGACCATTGCCAGTAATCTGAATAGGTAGTGTTGATGTCGATCGTCATCCCAAAACTATGCATGCTATGCCTGTTGGTGCCATTAATATTGCGCCAGGTAAACGTACCGCCTATGTCGGTGAGGTATTTTTTTAACTCGGGATGCCCATCCAGCTCTTTTGATATTTGAATTAATTTTTTGTCGACCCCATTTATTTTGGTAACGGAAATCCGTTGGCCAACCAGTTTTGGGCACCATATAATTTCTGTTAGATTTTTCTTTACTTCACTTTCATTATGCCCATACATCCTAATAAAAAAGTCTTCATTCCTGATTCTTCCAGGATCAAAATTTTTCGCCGGTGATGATTTCAAAATCCCCTTTGAATATTCTTGAGCAAACATATCCTTAAGGTCAGGTTTTTCCAAAAGCTGTTGAGCCGATTTATTTTTAATGTGGTCGTCCCAAGTAATTTTGCTCTTATCTTTAAAGATCACCGAATTGTCGGAGAAACCAATAATATAATCTTTGTAGCACTCAATTAGCTTTTTTGCCGCCTGTGGTATTGTGTCAATTAATTTAACAGCTTTTATTCTGTGAGTGTTGGATTGGGGGTTACTTCGAGAATACAAACAAAAAATCAGGATTAGGATTGCAAGTATTCTCATTTTATAAAATTAGCAAAATCCTGATTGTTTTTGTATCCCATAACAGAAGCAAAAGGCTATGAAGGAGTTTTAGTTCGCTCACTTATTATTTATCTCCACCACCCGGCCGTTCCTCCCCCTTGTGTCAAATACGCTGAACTTTATATTTCCCTTAGCCGAAACAGAACTAACATACTTTGTACTTTTTATTTTGGGAACCGATCCATTTGTTGTATACCTGATTGTAAATCCCGGCAACTCACAATTGGCGAAAACCTTTCCACTGCTGATTAATACCCCTGCCGTTGGAATGCGATAATTATAGCCTCCATTGTAAAAATCAAGTTTAGGGAGTTCATTCTTTGCCAAAACATTCACAAAAACCGACCAACTCCGCTCAAAGGACATTTTTGCTTTCGAACTGTCTCTTTCCGTCATCCAATCCGGTTCTTTTGCCCACGCACGTTCAGCCACGGCAAGCAGCCTCGGCAGCAACATGTACTCCATTAATTTTGGTGTATTTATGTTTTCCTCCCACATGGCAGCCTGCAGGCCTATTATGTTTGGTTTCCCCGTTTTATTTAGCGGTTCTTTTGATTTAAAATAATCTTTAGGAAGCGGGTTACCTTTAACATCGTACTTTGTGTTGTCGTAGTAATTATAAGGAGTAAATGAGAAGGTCTTTTTAAGATCAAGGGAGCCTATCCAGCTGTCGCCTGGTTCGTAAAAAGAGCTGTTAACCGGAAGGTCGAAATAAAAATAGTCAAACGGGCATAACACAACTTTATAACCTGCATTGGCTAATTCATACCCGGCGTCCTGTCCACCGGCTAAAAACCACCATGCATCCAATTGAACGCCATCGCGAATAAAATCGCGGTTGACGATTATTTTAGCCGAGTTGTCAGCAGTTTGCGTGCCTTTTGCGAGTTCTTCCCAGCCGGTCATGGAAATGCCCCGGGATTTGAGCATCTTTTCTATTTTTTGAAAATAGGCCGTCCAAAGATCTTTTGTATTTTTTATAGAGGGGTCTTTATGCAGCAACTCCACTACCACCGGTGATTTTTCCCAGCTTCCTTCAGGCACTTCGTCGCCACCAACATGAAGCATATTTAAAGGCGCGCCGGCTTCCTTATACATCGCTACAACTTCATCAATTACTTTTTCCATAAAGGCATAAGTTGAAGGCAGCGCCACATTCATTACACCGTCATTGAAACCCTGGTTACTTAAATACGTCGATTTGTCTTGCAAATCGGATAGCATATATTTTTCTTCCTCCGCTTTATTACCGGCACGCATATATTTATTATACCTTGCCGTCATTGCTATCACAGCAGCCCGTGCATGTCCCGGCGATTCGATTTCGGGGATTACCCGGATATGGCGTTGGGTAGCATATCGCAAAATTTCTACAAAATCAGCTTTTGAATAATAGCCCGTTCCGGCAGAGTGCCTGCTATCCGGACCTGAGCCATAGGAAGGGTGCAGTTGGCTACCATCACTAAACGGATAGCCTCGCTTTGCACCAATATCAGTTAATTCGGGTATACCCGGAATCGCCAAACGCCAGCCTTCATCATCAGTTAAGTGAAAATGAAAAACATTCATTTTATAAAGTGACATCAGTTCCAGGACTCGCAAAATTTCATTTTTAGGTTGAAAATTTCGGGAAACATCCAGCATAAATTCCCGAAAGGCAAATTGTGGCTTATCGTAAACAGAAACTGCTGGAATTTTTAATGAGGCGTGTGGAATCGCCCAGGCATTAGCCGGTAACATCGATTTGAGTGATTGAATACCATAAAAAATGCCAGCGCCATCGCCTGCAGTAATTGTAATAATTCCGGGTTTTACTTCCAGCCGGTAAGTCTCGGGATTCAAATCGCCTTTTTTTAATACAATAAGGTTGTCTCTTTTTTCCGATCCGTTTAACAAAGGTCGTTTACCCGTTAATTTTTTAATTTCATCAGCCAGGTAGCTTGCCTCGTTTTTAAAATTATCATCGTTTTTTATTGATGTATTTTCATCCAAAAAAAAGCTGCCTGTTAGTCCACGATATTCTACCGGCGTTGGCAATATCTTTGGCAATTCACCCTGCGGGATGTTCGGTATTTTACTATTTGCGTTAAATGCGGCAGCTAAATCAGATGCACTGGATTTGAGGTTATTATCCGCTGTATCCGGCTGTTTTATTGATAGCTTATTTAGCGCTATGGCAACTGACGGATGTTTGTCATAAACCAAAAATAATCCGGTTGGCGCGTCCATGTAATTTTTAATCTTTTGCGTACCGGTGTACTCCATTGTCACACCATTTTTATCAAAACCTTTAAATATTGAGGTAGGTTCGATATAAAATAGTTCACCGCTTACATGCTTTATTTCGAACTGATCACTTAACGATTTCAGATTGTAGCTGTGGTACCTTAAATTAAAATATATCTTCCAGCCAGATTTGGGTAAAACGTCTTTGCGTTTAGTACTAAAAATCAGCTGACAATGAAATAAGGGATTGTTCTTTTCGGGGTTCTTAATAAATTTCCATTCGATCTGTAATGATGACGGATCGAAATTTTTTCCGGCTGCGCTGGTCGAAACAAATAAACCGGATAGGATGATTAATAATAATGAGATTTTATTAAACATTTGGGACTTTGATTAAGCTTATAGAATTTTTGCGATAGGTCCGTTAACAAACCTCACCCAACCCTTTCCAACGTGTGGCCCAAGAAAAAGGTTGAGATGAGGCAAAAAAACGAAACTTACTTATTACACTAACTAAACAAACTTACTGCAACCGGAAGAATTTTTTTAATACCAATTAGCCTAATTATAGCACTATATAGCCTATATTTATGTTCAAATAGAACAAATAAGATAAAATAGTGTCAGATGAATGCGCGGTATGAAGATTTAAATGCGCTAAAAGGAACCGAATCGTTCAGGGCATTCAGGCTTGAGGTACCAAATTTTGAATTTAACTGGCATTACCATCCCGAATATGAAATAACGCTGATTGAGAGCGGAAAAGGAAAAAGGTTAGTTGGTGATTGCTATGAGGATTTTGAAGCAGGCGACCTGGTTATGATCGGGAAGGACTTGCCGCACACCTGGGCCAGCGATAAGTTAGACGGAGAAAATTCATCGGCAGTTGTTATACAGTTTGATGAAGTTATTTTTCAAAGCTTGTTAAGTCTTAAAGAGTTCGAAGGCATAAATAAGTTATTGCATACTACCCGACAGGGATTATATTTCCGGCGAAAAAAAGATTCGGAGATTTCCTTTCTGATTAAAAGCCTTCCCAATAAAAATGGCGTCGATAAAATCTCCACCTTACTACAAATACTTAATTTACTCAGTCAGGAAGGCCATATATTACTGGCGTCTGTCTATTTTCAGCATGTAAAAGGAGGCTTAACCGAAAAACGGATTACCCGGGTCTTCCAATACATACAGGAAAATTCGGCGGTGAATATTAACCTTGAAAATGTCGCGCCGCTTGTTCACTTATCAAAGAGCGCTTTCTGCAAATTTTTTAAACGCTCCACCGGTAAAACCTTTTCCGATTATGTAAACGAAATAAGGATTGGACATGCTTGTCATCTATTGGCCGAAACCGACAAAACAATCGCCGACATTTGTTACAGCTGTGGTTTTGAAAGTCCCACCTATTTTAACAGGGTCTTTTTGAAGAAAAAAGGCATTACACCAAGGAATTTCAGGAATAAAAGATAACAGAACAAAAAAACCACCGCAGAGCTCCCTCCGCCGTGGTTCCTTAAATACAAACTCAACTAAACTAATTTTTTACAAATTTTTACTTTCAATCCTTTCCAGGTTTTCTGTTTTAGCAAAGTGTTCTGAAGCTAAGGCTGATATGTCGACAAACGATCCCATGTCATATTTCAATTCAACTTCATCTGCGGCGCCGGCTAATTGCGCTCTGGCGCGATCGTTTAAAATAATGTTCGCATGGAAAACCTCCATATTCAAGCAGGCAGACGCATTGTTATATAAATTAATATCCAGATCGATGGATGAAAGTGATCCAAATGATTTTATCTCGGCGTTGTCATAAACTGATATATTGCTAAGATCGCTTGCAGTTACCCAAACAATTAGCTTTTTTGTTGCGTAAGATGAAATTCTTAAAACCCCATTCTGATCAGCCACCATAGGAGCCCCTTTATAATCATTATCGTAAATCTTTACATGGTCAGCACAGCCGTCTGATACATAAAGTTCAACATTGCCGTGGATCTCTATTTTGCTGATCTTGTTTACGGGACCTAAAACGGCACTTATTTTATCGGAATTGTGAGATAATGCGAAAGTTGATTGGCTGACGCCCAATGCTGTTGCGAGCACGATTGCGGCGGTTAAAATTGTTGTTTTCATTTTCTTAATATTTAATGGTAGAATTTTTTGTTCCTTTTATATAAAGCATGCCAATATTGATACCCAAAATGTAATAACCTCATTATAAGACTATTAAAATTTATTAAGATCTTTAAGTGTTCGATAGCGAACGGCATCTGTACAAAGGCGGACATTAACTAAAGGTTTGAACCAGGATTAGCAAACTACAGGATGTAAATTTTTAATCCTAAAATCTTTTAATCCTACGAATCATAGTTCACACAATATTTGTATGTTTAATCCACACTATTAGCTGACCATTATGACATCACTCAACCCTCGCTTTCTTTCGAAGGCAAAATTTATCGCACTATTATTAATCCTGCTTTCAGCAGTTGCTACAACCAAAGCACAGGTCATCACGCCAGATTCAATTGACCGCTTAGTTGAACGAACCTTAAAAACCTTTGATGTTCCGGGTATAGCCGTTGCGATAGTAAAAGATGATAAAATTGTTTATGAAAAGGGATACGGCGTACGCTCGCTAAACACGAAGAAAAAAGTAGATGAAAATACCTTGTTCGGCATAGCGTCAAACAGCAAAGCTTTTACAGCGGCGGCCATCGGAATACTATCTGATGAAGGAAAATTGAAACTCGATGATAAGGTAACCGACTATATTCCCGAATTTAAATTGTACGATCCCTGGGTAACATCCGAATTTACGATTCGCGACCTGTTAACGCACCGCAGCGGTTTGGGGCTAGGCGCAGGCGATTTAATGGACTTCCCCGACTCTACTGATTTTACCATGAAGGATGTAATTCATAACCTGAGATACTTTAAACCGGTTTCGAGTTTCAGAAGCAAATTCGATTACGATAACCAGTTGTATAAAGTAGCGGGGGAAGTGATTGCACGTGTATCGGGGATGACGTGGGAAGAGTTTATTGAAAGCAAAATAATGAAACCGCTCAGCATGGACCAAAGCGCGGCAGCCTACCAACGAATAAAAGATTATTCGGATGTAGTTGATGCACATTCTATGGTCGAAGGTAAAGTAATTGTTATACCAAGATATTTAACAACAAACGGCGACGCCGCAGGAGGTATTTATTCAAGTGTGGCTGAATTAAGTAAATGGGTTATTATGCAAATGAATAATGGTAAGTATGGCGATGGCAAACAATTATTCAGCGAATCTATTCATGCGCAAATGTGGTCTCCGCAAACCATATTACCGGTTGGCTCAAATGGTGCTTATAATACTCATTTTGCCGCTTATGGTTTAGGCTGGTTTTTACAAGATACTAAGGGTTATAAAGAAGTAAACCATACCGGCGGCATTGATGGCATGGTAACCAAAATTACCTTATTGCCAGAGTTAAAGCTGGCCATTATTGTGTTGACAAACCAGATGTCGGGCGCGGCGTTCAGTGCTGTGACCAACCAAATTAAAGACAGCTATTTTGGAATCACCGGCCGTGATTGGGTAAAAACTTATGCCGGGTTGGCAAAAGCGAGCCAGGGCAACGGAGATAAAGTAACTGCCGAAGTTTGGAAACAAGTGGAAGCAAAGAAGCACGACGGATCAAAAACAGACATAGCCCCATTTGTTGGGATTTATCATGACGTTTGGCTTGGCGATGCCGTTATCAGCGTAAAAGACGGGCAATTGCTTTTTAGTGCTAAACGCTCGCCGAAATTGACCGGCATCATGTTACCCTATAAAGGCAATACCTTTGTAATAAAATGGAATTATCGCAGTATGGAGGCCGATGCCTTTGCCATGTTCTCATTTGATGAAAATGGAAATCCGCTGGGGCTAAAATTGAAACCCGTTTCGCCGTTAACTGATTTTAGCTTTGATTTCCAGGATTTGGATTTTAAGAAGGTGAAGTAATCCCGCCAATGTCATTTCGACGAGGTACAAGGAGAAAACTTATACATTTTGCAAAGCGAACTGTGCAAGTCGTAAGCGGATGGGGGTTACATATCTTATAAGATTTCTCGCTATCGCTCGAAATGACACCCGCCAAATGTCATTTCGACGAGGTACGAGGAGAAAACTTATACATTATACAAAGCGGACTATGCAGGTCGTAGATGGATGGTGGTTAATAACGTACAAGATTTCTCGCTCGCGCTCGAAATGACAATCATTTTTTAAAATATGTGGAATTATAACTTCTATGTTTATATAACTACTAACCCGGATAAAACAGTTCTATATTTCGGCGTTACAAATGATTTAAGCAGGCGCCTATTTGAACATGCCGAAAACAAAGGCAAGAAAGGCTCTTTCGCGGGAAAATACTATTGTTATAATCTAATTTATTATGAACATTTCTCGAACATAAACCATGCTATTGAACGGGAAAAAGAAATTAAAAAGTGGCGAAGAGAAAAGAAAGACTCGTTGATAGCATCAATGAATCCCGAATGGAAATTTTTAAATGATGACGTAAATGACTATTAATAGAATTCGATGTCATTTCGACGAGGTACGAGGAGAAAACTTATACTTTATGCAAAGCGAACTATGCAAGCCGTAGATGGAAGGCGGTAATATGGCGTATAAGATTTTTCACTCTCGCTCGAAATGACATTGGTTTTTGTTTTTAAACTTATCCCTCAATCCTGATATCGTACTTAGTCAACAAGCCTGGCAATCCGTGAATGGAGAACCGGGCTTTTTTTATGTTGTTGTTATCGGGATCGATGATAAAATTATAAGAGGTACGAAGGTCGGCGTTTTTTAATATGGTACGATCAAAGAACGCCCGGTTGAGGTTGCAATTATTGAATTGCACATCTGTGAGATCAGCCTCTGTAAAATCAGTTTCAACCAGTGAACAATCTGTAAATTTTGCTCCTTTATTTTTCTTTTTATAAAAGATTGCGTTATCGAGGATACAGTTATCAAAACTCACTTCGAATAAAAAATCTCGGCTTTTGCTAAAATCTGCACCACTCACTTTGCAATCTTTAAACATTATGTTCTGCAAACCCGTATCTGATAATTTAATGAGTGATAGGTTACAGCCATCGAACCGGCAATCCGCAAAGATTATTCCGCCAAAATCAGCATAAGAAAAATCGCAGTTTACAAACCTACAATGTTCATAGTTGCGCTTATGGCCCGCAATATCTTCCGTGCCAATTTTAGTAAAAGTCTTGTCTTCTATTATCTCGGGTATCACGATGCAAATTACATTTTTAGCTCTTTTAAAATAAATCAGGATAAGAATTCATCCGGCCAACATTAATTCTTACCAAAATATATATTTTTATGCAGAAAAGTAATTTCCCGAAAATGATCAATTTTAACAAAACCCTAAACTGTCTAACCATCCTTACTATTTCTTGCTTGCCATTTGCGGTAAAGGCGCAAACCAAATCCGCAGCAGATAAAGAATGGATAGTAAAATCAAATAATTACACCAAAGTTTTACTGGATATAGACAAAAAGTATTCGCCCGAGTTTGGTTCATCGCAAGGGTTAGCATATTATGATACATTAATTTCAGTACCCACTCTAGTTAATGAAACCGCTGAGCATAAGGATCAGTTGGCGGCGGTTGCTCTATTAAAAGAGGGTAAGCAAAAAGAAACCAATCTTGCTGTAAAACAGGATCTTGACATTTTGATTAACCAATCGGAGCTGGGTTTCCGCCAGCGGGATTTTAGATTAAACAGGGAGGTGCCTTTTATGAATGCCACCGAGATGATATTTAGTGGCATGCAAACGCTGCTCGACGATCAAACTCCTGCCGAACGGCGCAGTGCAGCGGTAATACGTTTACGTAAATACGCAGGCTTGGAAAAGGGGTATCAACCCATAGTTTCTATTCTGCAGCAACGCACCAGCGAACAGATAGCTAAACCGAACATGATCTATCCATCGCGTCAAAAAATGGAAGTTGTCCTTTCACACAATGCAAGTATCGTTAGCGGTATTGAAGAGCTATTTAAAAAATATAAGTTAAGCGGCTGGGAAGATGCTTATGTCGCCATTAAAAAACAACTGGAAGATTACGATGCCTGGATTACAGCCACGGTACTGCCAAAAGCCCGTACGGATTTCAGGCTTCCGGCCGATGAGTATAAATTGGCGTTGGAGGGTTATGGAATAGATATTCCACCTGCTGAAATCGCAAAAATGGCGCATGCTGCTTTTACAGACATCCAAAACCAGATGAAACCGCTGGCGGAACAAATTGCAAAAAAGAATAACCTACCCTCAAGCGATTACCGGGATGTAATTAAATTTTTGAAAAAGGACCAAATCATCGGTGATTCAATTATGCCGGTATACAGGAGACACCTCACCGATATTGAAGCCATAATCCGTGATCACCATTTGGTAACTTTGCCCAATCGTCCGGCTATTATCAGGCTTGCCACCGCTGCGGAAACCGCACAACAACCAGCACCTCACATGGTGCCGCCACCATTTTTGAATAACACAGGCCAGCGCGGCGTTTTCGTATTACCTTTGAATATGCCGGCTGCCGCGGGCGAAAAAGTTGACAAGTATGACGATTTTACCTTTGATGCTGCATCGTGGACCATCATCGCTCATGAAGCACGCCCCGGTCATGAACTACAGTTTGATAAAATGGTTGAAGAAGGAGTTTCGCAGGCACGCGCGCTGTACGCTTTTAATTCAACCAATGTAGAAGGCTGGGGCTTGTATTCGGAATCTATTACTAAGCCTTATATGCCTGCTGAAGGTCAGCTGGTATCATTGGATTATCGTTTACTGCGTGCTGCACGTGCTTTTTTAGATCCTGAGTTACAGGCTGGAACCGTTACCCAGCAACAAGCGCTCGATCTGCTGATGAACGATGTGGTGCAATCACACGCCATGGCAAAGCAGGAAGTTGAGCGTTATTCCCTAAGAGCGCCCGGACAGGCCAACAGCTATTTTTATGGGTTCACCAAATTGGTAGCCTTGCGTAAAGATACCGAGAAAGCATTGGGTGATAAATTCAATGCGCAGCGTTTCCACGATTTTATACTATCCCAGGGTATATTGCCACCCGCATTAATCAGGGAAGCGGTGATGAATGATTTTGTGCCAAAGGAAAAATAGTCGAGAGAATCAAGAACCAGGAATCAAAAGATAAGAGCTATTTAACGGAATTTAAAAGCATTCCAGCTTCCTGCTCTTGACTTTTCCCCGCCGGGTTTTCAACGTAAAAATATGGAAGATACTGACATAATAAACAGGCGATATTACGCACTAATGGTTTTAGGCATACTATTGCCATTATTGCTATCACCATTTCTCTCGATGAACTTTGCGTCAGTCGACCAAAGTTTCACCTATCGGTTCGTTTTCTCCAGGTTTCTGATTTGGGCTGTATTAGGTTTAATGTTTTTATACGCACGTAAGGCCGAAGTACAAAAGTTTTTTCTTTGGGATGAAGAATCGTATGACTTTTCATTTTATTTAATATCCATTGTTGTTCTATTTGTATTGATTATTGCTGATGGGATTATATCACATATACCCTACTTATTAGGCCTTCATGAAAAAAGTGATATGCTGCATAAGATGCGGCTGCTCATGAGCAAGTACCCTGCTTTAATGGTTTTCACATGCATCACCGCCGGCATTACCGAAGAGCTTATTTTCAGAGGTTATATGATGTCCCGGTTATCTTTGATTTTCAGCAATAAAAACCTGCCTGTTGTCATTTCTGCCGCATTATTCTCATATGTACACTTGGGATACAAAAACCTCGGCGAAATAATCTTTAGCTTTTTGTTCGGCTTAATTTTTGGATATCATTATCAGAAATTCAGGAATATTAAAATGCTGATAATTGTGCATTCCCTTTGGGACCTGATGGCAACCTGGCCGACATTGCATCACAAGTAAACATCAGGAATTAAAAGGCAAGAAGGGAATCTTACGCCAGCACGTTATCGTTATCAGGAAGCGTTTTTAGAAGGTCTTTAGCAGGAACATGTTGTACGTTTCCATCTTTATCAGCTATGACGAGCATTTCGTTTTTTTCGGCGCTGGATATTACTAACTTTTTAAAAGCTTTATTAGCACCTTCCATTATTTTATCTTGAAGTTCGATATTTTCAGGTTTTAATTTCATCGCTTTTGATCCTTAATGATATTCCAAATATCGTAATTATAAATGATTTCCGTTTGACCGGCCTCACCAGAAGAAACTAGCTCTGGAGATCCCAAAGTATTATTCACAATTGCCCAAAAGTCACAAACAGGCATGTATAAATTTAGCAAGTTAAAAATTCCCCTAAAATATCTACGCTCCACAACATCGTCAGGAATATGATGTCCCCCTTTACTTACCCTTAAGGTAACGCGTTGTTTTGCTTCTTGTGGAGAGTTAAGCCAAAAATAAACTAATGTGATTTTGTAACCAACTTTGCGTGCTCTTTTGATAAAGCTGATATAACTTCTTGTCGATAAGGTAGTTTCAATTGCGAAATCCACTTTTTTTAACAATAATTCCCCGATTCGGGTAAGCATGATCCTTCCTGCTTCTATTGCGACATTTTCAGGATTAAAAGGCGACAAACCCGCGGCGATATTATCTGCATTTACAAACTCGTTACAATTAAGCATTTCTGGTAGTATGGTATAACTCGCCGTGGTTTTCCCGGCACCGTTGCATCCTGCTATGATATAGAGGTTTGGCATTTATGAGAAAGGTATGAAATTAGAGTTAGGAATGAAGAATAAAGAACCAAGAAAAAGTTGTCTTGTCCTGATATAAGTTGACATAAAGATCAACAAAAAATCAAGACAATTATGACAAAAAGTAATCGAAATCAAAAGCGGTACAGTATTAGCTTTAAGCAAAAAGTAGTCAATGAGGTAGAATTAGAGGGATTGAGCA
>DASYEP010000015.1:0-5888 GCA_036498965.1 Mucilaginibacter sp. | reverse complement strand
TCATTGGGTATTCCATCTGGTCCAAACCATCAAAAACAGTTTCGTGAGGGTAGGGGTAGGGCCATTTCGGAAAATTATAGCTCATTGCTTCAACTGTTTTGCGGGCATAGTTTATTACTTCGTTATAGCCCTTATGAATTGGGTTAAAAACAGCATCCACCCGAGTACGCCTGCCTGTTTTTGGGTCGACAACCAAACTTGCCGATTTCCACAAATAATGATTACTTATGGCAAATGCAATGTCAGTAACGCTGTCTGCTTCAAATTTCCAGGTATTTGAAAGTTTATTTGTTGTAATATCTCCTGCTCTTAGGTCCGCTTCGGTAATTATGTCGGTCACACTGTCATTTAATTCGGCATTAGTAAAACGCTTTGAAAACTTGTTACTAAAAACCTCTCCGGCGTTTTTTAAGTTGCCGGTGGCCCACACCTCGTAATTTCCTGGCACAGTTATTTCAGCATTAAAATGGCAAAAATCATTATAAAATTCCTGTTCCCCAATGTAATGATACATGTTCCAGCCGTCTATATCGTCATATACAGCAACGCGCGGAAAAAAATAAGCTATAAAGAAGGCCCCTGTGTCAACCTGTCCGGTGCGTATATGTGAGGTTTTATTTAACGTATAAGCATAACCAATTTCAAATTGTATTTTTTGTTTCGGCGCTATAGGCGGTACCTTTACAGTCATGTTGGTGCCATCAATTTGCCATTGCGCGGCATCTTGGTCTTGCCGGTTGATGCTCAACTTTTTTATTTCAACGCCATCAGTTATATCCTGAGGAGATACTGGCATATTGCGTACAACCCCGCGCTTATATAAATTGGGGTAAAGCTTAAAAATAACCTGTCGTAAGGTGTCGGGGCTGTTATTAAGATAATCAATGGCTACAGTGCCGCCAAGGATTCGCGTTTGCGGATTAAAATTTACGTTGATATCGTAATCTGCGCTGTTTTGCCAATAATTTTTGCCGGGTGCACCATTGATTGCCCTGGTGCCTTTATTATAGGCCGCCTGTAAATTAACCGGAACCGGCAAAGATGTTTGACAATAACCATTAACGTTTGCTAATAATAAAATTAATAATGAGAATTTATAAATCTTGGACATTAGTTGCTGATTGGAGATAGCTATTACAGATGACGCAGAAAATCACGATTTGTTTATAAGGTCAAAATTAATCATATCCCGATTCGATAGTTACCAACCTCCTTTAAACCCTTCGATCAAAGCGGCTCTATAATTTTCCAGATCGAAGGAATAAAGATACGGCGCTTTGTGTGCGCCGCCCTTTCGTGGCTGTTCAGAACGTTTCAATATCCCAAAACCAAGAATTCGCCGCTGAAAATTTCGTCTGTCCAATTTCTTATCCAGTATGGTTTCATAAAGCTTTTGCAATTCGGGCATTGTAAATTCCTTTTGCATAAGGTTATAGCCAATAGGCTGATAATTCAGGTGTAAACGCAGGGTATCAAGAGCAGTTTTTAATATCAACGAGTGATCCAGTTTTAACTGCGGTACACTATTAAGGTCGCACCAGGTACACGTAGTGGAGAACTGGTCGGGCGCCGGGTTAACGTCATTAAAATCGACCAGTGCATAATACCCTATGGTTAAAAAGCGATTGGTAAACCAATTTTCTTTGTCAGGGAGCATATCCTTATACATGTCAAAATGCTCCTTTGATCGCTCCGGGTCACCAAAAACATGAAATTGCTGTAAAAATATTTGGTCAAGTCCGGTACGTTCTTTTAATATACGGTTGGCGGCCATTTCAATCGGCTCCTTTTTCAGCACAAAGCCGCCGGGTAAATACCATTCGCTTTCACTTTTAATTTCCAGGAGCAATACCTTCATAAGCCCTTCATGAAAGCCAAAAACCACACAATCTATCGAGATATGGCCAAGATATTTTTCATAGGCGTCGGCACAATACTCCCTAAGTTCTTTTTTAGTTAACATTTTCGCTATTCTACAAAAATACTTTGATTATTTAAATTATAATATTAGAATTGTGTCTAAACGACACTGTGTTTTTTAAGTGTTACCAATTATAAAGATTGTTGTTTTTTTTCAGAATCCCCTATTGGGTTGTTAATCTGTTGTTTTTATTTAACTAATCATCTGCCATTTAATCAAAATAGAATGATAAAATATTTTTCCAGACAGCTTAGCTGCAGAGTTATTATCCTTTCGTTTTTCGCTTTAAGCTTTTATAATGTAAAAGCTCAAACAAAAACAAACGAAACTAAAATGAATGATTTCGTCGGTACCCTGATGGGTAAAATGACTTTAGACGAAAAAATTGGCCAGTTAAATCTGGTGACCGGCGGGATGCCAACAACCGGATCGGTTGTTAACAGCAATATAGAAGGAAAGATTAAATCCGGTCAAATAGGCGGGATATTTGGTATCTGGGGTGCCGACAAGGTTAGAAAAGTGCAGGATATAGCGGTGAAAAATAGCCGGCTGCATATTCCGCTTATTTTTGGACTAGATGTTATACATGGGCACGAGACTGTTTTTCCGATACCGTTAGGAATCTCCGCCACCTGGGATATGGAATTAATAGAACAATCGGCCCATATAGCAGCGAGAGAGGCGACGGCAGACGGCCTGAATTGGGTGTTTTCACCAATGGTTGATATCGCCCGCGACCCACGATGGGGAAGGATATCTGAAGGTTCGGGTGAAGATCCATGGTATGGGTCACAGGTTGCAAAAGCAATGGTGCGCGGATACCAGGGCAGCAACCTGAAAAATGCCGATGCTGTAATGGCCTGTGTTAAGCATTTTGCCCTGTATGGAGGTGCCGAAGCAGGCCGTGAGTATAATACTGTTGATATGAGCATGGTAAAAATGTATCAGGATTATCTGCCTCCTTACAAAGCGGCTGTTGACGCTGGCGCCGGAAGTTTTATGAGTTCATTCAATACCATTAACGGCATACCCGCCACTGGTAATCAATGGTTGTTAACTAACCTGCTTCGTAAACAATGGGGCTTTAAAGGTTTTGTAGTTTCAGATTATACCGCGGTAAACGAGTTAACCAATCATGGCCTTGGCGACCTGCAACAGGTATCGGCATTAGCTTTAAAGGCAGGCCTCGATATGGATATGGTAGGCGAAGGCTTTTTAACTACTTTAAAAAAATCGTTAAAGGAGGGAAAGGTAACTCAACTTGAAATTGACCAGGCATGCCGCCGCGTGCTCGAAGCTAAATATAAGCTTGGTTTATTTGATAACCCTTACAAATCCATTAATGAAGAAAGAGAAAAACAGGATGTGCTTACCGAAGGTAACCGGAGTTTTGCAAGAAAAATAGCAGCTCATTCATTTGTATTGCTAAAAAATGCCAATCAGACATTGCCTCTAAAAAAGTCAGGCACAATCGCTTTGGTTGGCTCCCTGGCTGATAATCACTCAGAAATGCTGGGTACATGGGTAATAGCAGGCAACTCTGCTAAATCGGTAAGTGTTATAGATGGTATAAAAAGTGTAGGGGGCAGTAATGTAAATATATTGTATGCGAGAGGCTCAAATATTACCGATGATTCACTGTTGAACGCTCGTGCATTTCTTGGGCGCAGACAAATTAAAGACACACGCACACCTCAGCAAATGATTGATGAAGCGGTTGAGACAGCGAAAAAGGCCGATGTTGTTGTAGCTGTTGTGGGCGAATCGGCAGACATGTCGGGCGAATCATCCAGCCGGTCTGATATAAACATCCCTGAAAGTCAGGAAGATTTGCTTAAGGCGCTCTCTAAAACAGGCAAGCCTTTGGTTATTGTATTATTTAATGGCAGGCCGCTTACTTTAACCTGGGAAGACAAACATGCCGCCGCGATACTGGATGCCTGGGCACCGGGTACCGAAGCAGGCAACGCTATTGCCGATGTTCTTTTTGGCAACTATAACCCGGCAGGAAAAATAACTGCAACCTTTCCGCGGAGTGTGGGCCAGATACCTATATATTATAACCATAAAAATACAGGCAGACCTTATATAGCGGGCCAACCCTCGAAATTCAAATCAGATTATCTGGATATTTCAAACGATCCCCTTTATCCTTTCGGATATGGTTTAAGTTATACCACCTTTAAGTATAGTGATATTAAGCTCAATAAAACTAACCTTAAAGGAAACGAAACGCTCACTGCAACGGTTACTGTAACTAACACAGGGAAATACGAAGGGGAAGAAGTGGTGCAGCTATATGTAAGCGATCCGGTGGCAAGCATCAGCCGTTCGGTAAAAGAACTAAAAGGATACAAAAAAATAAATTTAAAGGCCGGCGAAAGCAAAGAAGTAGTATTTAGTATCACTACTAATGACCTTAAATTTTATAATGAACAACTTAAATATGACTGGGAACCAGGAGAATTCGTTGTTCAGATAGGGCCAAATTCAAGTGATACTCATTTGGCAACTGTTCAATGGGCTAAATAAATCCAGATCTTAAAATATTGTTAAAAGTGAGTGACCTGGTTTAATACCGGGTCTTTTTTTTAGCCGATAATTGCAATCAAAATCCGGCTATTAATAATTTATTAATACATTTTTTACAGCATGTAAATTTCAATTCATCGGGCGGTATTGTGCTACAAAAACGATCTTTGATAAGGGATACTATAATAAAAATTGGAGGGCCTAAATGTCATTTTTCTTGCAATACGATGTTTAAAGAGGTTTTTAATTGACATATTGACTTATATAACAACAATTTTACATTTCTAATTTTATAATATCTTATTTGTTTTATTGATAATTTGTTAACATGAAACTTACAAAGGAGAAATTTTTACATCCAACGAACCTTTTAAATATTTATTTTGCAATTCTTATAAAATAACTTGTGTAAACAGTACACTCTATTTACATTAGTACCAATGCCAAAATAATTTTTTGTGTCAACAATAAATTATAGAAACCTGATATTATTATAACATTTATAAAAAGACCGCCGTCATTTTTGATAACCGGGAAAATGGAATAACGATAAGTTTTAAATCTATTATTGTAAGGATATATGACAAAACTTTTACATTTTTTCTTTTTTAAACGCGCCTCAATTACAGGCTCACTGTTCGTGGGTCATGTCTACCCAGTTTTGGCCGTTGTTAAATTTGAGGCTCCCGTCATAATAATTCCATGTAACTAACAAGCTTAAATCAAATAAATTAATCAACTAAATCTCAATCTCATGTTTAAAAGTTTACTCCTAAAGGGAAGAACATTATGCCTGCTGTTATGCTGCATGGTTTCTTCATTGGTAGTTACAGCCCAAACAAAACACACAGGTAAGGTCATCGGCAGTGATGACAAATTGCCTGTGGTTGGTGCATCCGTAAGGATAAAAGGCACCAATACGGGTACTGTAACAGACGTTAATGGTGATTTCAACCTCACCTTAAATGCAGGTAATGTGCTTGTTATAAGCTACATCGGTTATCAATCACAAGAATACACTGTGAAAGGCGCCGAATCCATTACCATTTCACTTCAACCATCCAACAGCTCACTGAACGAAGTTGTTGTAACTGGTTACACTGCCCAGCGAAAAAAGGACATCACCGGTGCGGTAGCTATTGTTGATGTGGCCAACATGAAAACGGTTGCTGCAGCTAACACTACCTCGTTGCTACAGGGCCAGGCGTCTGGTGTTACCGTTACAAACTCTGGTACCCCAGGCGGTGCTACTTCTGTAAACATCCGTGGTATTGGTTCTATTTTTAGTACTGCGCCATTGGTGGTTATTGATGGTATACAGGCGAGTTTAGATAATATCAATCCCCAGGATATCGAATCTATCCAGGTATTGAAGGACGCAGCTGCATCAGCTATATATGGTGTACGTGGTGCGAACGGTGTAATTGTTGTTACC
>DASYEP010000014.1:0-36755 GCA_036498965.1 Mucilaginibacter sp. | reverse complement strand
ATGAAAATTGCATTATTAGGATACGGTAAAATGGGCAAAATAATCGAGAAGATTGCCATTGACCGTAAACATGAAATAGTTTTAAAAATAGACTATGATAATCTTCACGAGCTTACCTCGGAAAATTTACAGAAAGCCGATGCCGTGATTGAGTTCAGCACACCCGCCTCCGTGCTAAGCAATATCGAACAATGCTTTAAAGCCGGAGTACCGGTAGTGGTAGGGACAACCGGCTGGCACAACGAACTACATGCAATAAAAAAAGAATGCGAAAAAGGAAATAACGCTTTAATTTACGCAACCAATTTTAGCATTGGTGTAAACATTTTTTTCTATGTGAACCGAGTGTTGGCTAAACTCATGAACAACTACCCTTATTATGAGGTACAGGTTGAAGAGATACACCATACGCAAAAGCTCGATTCGCCCAGCGGTACTGCAATTACCCTCGCCGAAGGCATCATTGAAAATAACAATTCAAAAAAAGAGTGGGTGAATGTATTGGCGGCAGAGGATGAAGAAATCGGCGATAATATTAAAAACGATCAGCTATTAATAGAATCATTTAGAATGGAAAACGTCCCTGGCACCCACACTGTGATCTATGACTCGGAGGTTGACATGATAGAATTTAAACATACAGCGCATAATCGGAACGGGTTTGCGTTAGGAGCTGTAATGGCTGCAGAATGGATAAAAGATAAAAAGGGCTGCCATTCGGTCGAAGATATGTTTGATTTTAAATAAAATAATTATACCATTGCCAACATTATATATATGAACTGGAAATTCTGGAGTAAAAAAAATAATCCGAAGAAAAAAAAGAAAAGCGCCACCCGCGAATGGGTAGATGCAATTGTTTTTGCAGTAATAGCCGCTACGCTTATACGTACATTTTTTATTGAAGCATATGTAATCCCTACGCCTTCAATGGAAAGGTCATTGCTTGTAGGCGACTTTTTGTTTGTAAGCAAAGTAAACTATGGTGCGCGTATACCGATTACGCCTATTGCATTCCCCTTCGCCCACCACACCATGCCGTTAATAAATACCAAAGCCTATTGGGATGGTGTTAAGTTACCTTATTACCGTTTGCCCGGTTTAAGTAATGTAAAAAAGGGAGACGTGGTGGTATTTAACTACCCGATGGATGCTGATTCACCGTTTTACAGGCCTGTTGATAAACGAGAAAATTATATTAAACGCTGCCAGGGAACACCCGGCGACACGCTAAGTGTACTAAACGCCCAGGTATATGTAAATGGCAAGTCGATGCCAAACCCACCCGGCGAATTAATGGAATACAGCTATTCAACGACTGGCGTAGATGTAAACCCCCAGATTTTGGATGAGCTGCATATTAAAACGTATGAGGGCCATAGTTATCCGGCTATGACCAAAGAAGCTGCAAATACGTTGAGGGGGTATTCAAATGTTAAATCGCTTACACCAATTATTTCAACCAGAGGGACAACGGAGGATGTTTATCCAACAAATCCAGGCCATCCGGTGGGCATAATGTTAAATGGGAAGCAGCACGATTTTAAATGGAGCGTCGATAATTATGGTCCTATAATTATACCAAAAAAAGGATGGACTATTAAACTTGATTCTGTCACTTTCCCGCTTTACGCCCGTTGCATTAGAGTGTATGAAAATAACAAAGTGCAAATTGCAGGAAATGATATTTTAATAAACGGCCAAAAAGCTGATAGCTATACTTTTAAGCTGAATTACTACTGGATGATGGGAGATAACCGTCATGATTCTGATGATTCACGTTTCTGGGGTTTTGTTCCTGAGGACCACATCGTTGGTAAAGCCTTGTTTATTTGGATGAGTTGGGATGATACGGCACCGTTCTTTAGTAAGCTAAGATGGAGCAGACTGTTCAGGGGGATTAATTAAGCCTCACTTAAACGGCGAAGCCCTTATAAATACCATGAAAAATGAAATGATATTATGAATAATCCTCTCCTTTAGAGGGGACTTCATTTGTCTTTCTGTATTCTTTTTTCCAGTCGATATGGCCAAGCGATGCCAACACCAAAAGGATTATATATAATATAGCCGTGACATATAGGTTTTTATAAATATAAAGCGGGACATAGCATATATCCACAAATATCCAAAGTGTCCAGTTTTGCAGTACTTTTCGTGTCATTAATATTTGCGCAACAAAGCTTACCGCAGTACAGAAACCATCAATATAAGGCACATTTGTAGGGGTGAATTTTTCGAGAAACAAACCCAATAGCAATGAAAGTATAATTGTAGCAATAATTACAAGAATATATTCTTTTGCGTTTAAGCTTGTTACAGGTTTCTCCTGTTGTTCCTTTTTATGCAGCCAGAAATACCAACCGTAAATACCTGTTCCCAGGAAATATATTTGCAGGCCAGCATCTCCATATAATTGGCTCTTGAAAAAAACGACCGTATAGGCAACAACACTGACAATACCTACCGGCCAGTTCCATATATTTTGTTTCGCCGCAAGATAAACACAATAGATACCAGTTATTGCGCCCATCCATTCTAGCCATGTAGTTTGTTCAAATTGTTCGGCAATATGTTGCCCGACCGATAAAGCTGAAACCTGCATAATAGAATTGAAAGAGCCCCCTCCTTTGCCCGAAGGACTTCTAAAAGGAGAGGGCAGGGTGAGGCATTTACCAAATTTTTACCCTTTTGTCCGGGTCAAGCCACAATTTGTCGCCTTTTTTAATGTGAAATGCATCGTAAAACTCGGGCACATCGCTAAACGGTCCGTTTACTCTCAAAAATGCTGGTGAATGTACATCGGTCAATACCTGGTTGGCTAATACTTCATCCCGTTCGTGAATCATCCAGCTTAAAGCATAGCCCAAAAAGAAGCGCTGCATAGGGGTGAGGCCATTAATTTTTTTTCCTTCTTTATATTGCTGTGTTTTTTTAAATGCATCAATGCCTAAAACAATTCCGCCCAGGTCTGCTATGTTTTCGCCAAGGGTAGCTTTTCCATTAATATGCAAGCTATCTAACACAACATAGCCACTAAACTGGTCCACCAGCATTTGGGCGCGTTTTGTAAAATTTACGGAATCTTGCGGCAACCACCACGTTTTCAAATTGCCCCTGGCATCAAATTGCCTGCCCTCATCGTCAAAACCATGAGTTATTTCATGCCCTATAACAGACGCTGCAACATAACCATAAGCCACGGCATCGTCAATCTCATCGTCTTTCAAGCCAGGAATCAGGAGCTGTGCTGCCGGCAAAGTTATTTCGTTATTTGAAGGGCTGTAATTGGCATTATAGGTTTGCGGAGTCATATTCCATTCCTGGTGATTTACCGGCTTGCCCAGTTTATTTATATTTTGCAGATACGACCAATGCCTTGCTTGCATTACGTTTCCTGCGTAAGAAACGCGGCTGATTGTCAACGCTGAAAAATCCTTCCACTGGTCGGGATAACCCACCTTTGGATGTATTGCATTTAATTTGACAAGTGCCTTTTGCTTAGTTTCCGGACTCATCCAATCAAGCTTCATTATATGTTCTCTATAAGCCTGTCTTATAGCTTCAACCTCCGTTAAATATCTTTCTTTGCTCTTTTCAGAAAAATACTCTTTTACAAACAGCTGGCCCAGCATTTCGCCCATCAAACCGTTTTCTGTATCGAGCACTCTCTTCCACCGCGGAAGCTGTTCTTTTTGACCACGCAGCACTTTACCCCCAAAGCGAAAATTTTCATTCGCAATCGCGTTGTTTAAGTACGGTGCGTACGAAGTAAGCAGTTTCAGCCGCAGATAGGCTTTCCAATTATCTAAAGGAAAAGCTTTTAAAGCAGAACTTACCGCTTTATAGTATTCCGGCTGCCCAACTATTACGGAATCCACAACCTTATATTCTAAGGTGCTAAACACGGAGGTCCAATTAATAGCGGGTGTTAACCGGTTCAGGTCTGCGACCCTCATTTTATTATAGTTGCGATAAGGATCGCGCAAGTTTTCCAATTTACGGCTGCTGTCTGCAAGGAATTTTTCGATTGTGTAAGCTCCTTTTGCACCCGTAATTGCCTTTTGCTCACCCCAACCTGATAATTGAAGCATGGCCGGCAAATATTTATCACTATAATCTGTGCGTATCCTTGTTGTACGAGCGTCCGTTTTAAAATAATAGTCGCGGTTTGGCAATCCCAATCCTGATTGCCCCATCTGCACCATCATCTTCGAGCTGTTTTTATCATCCTGCCCTACCCTGATGCCAAAAATGTTGCGGGTGCCTGTTGTGGTTAAAACAGCAGCGGCATTTATTATGTCTTGTTCGTCTTTTGCGCGGTCTATCAAATTTAACTGGTCTTGTAAAGGAACAGTACCCATTTTTTCCAGACCAGCACTATCCAGACCACTGAAATAAAAATCTCCGATTTTTTGTGTAGCAGATCCAGGCGCAGCATTAGCCTTTAATGCGTCGTCATTTATTTTTTTTAGCCTTTCTCTAATTTCTTCAGTTACTAAATTGTTAATGCCCCAGCTGGAATATGCCGCCGGTATTGGGTTCTTTTTAAACCAACCCCCATTTGCATATAAGAAAAAATCAGTACCTGGGCTTATCGTGGTATCCCGATGGTCATACACAGGATCGACGGTTCGGATTATGAAATTCTTTGTTTTATATGCACACAATATAACGCCCGCAATTAGGGCAGCATAAGTTAGAGGTATCTTACGGAGTATTTTCATAATATGCTGTTTGAGGTAAACATAATTAAAAATTTATAAAGTTTTAATAAACAGGAAAAGCGCGACCGGGATTATAACAAGCCAAGTTAGACGGACCAATATTTGGCCGTTGAATGATTGATTGTAGGATATAAAATACAAGGGCTGTATAATAAAACAGACGCTTATCCCGCAAATCAGGCAATTTCGGTTTAAATTAAAAAGCGCGCTATAAATGTTACGTTTTTATGGTGACGATCTTTACAGTTAGTTCAAAATGGTACTAACAGCCTCAATTTGCTTTGTTTATAAATTAAAAAATGAAATAAAAAACGATTTCTATTCCAAAAGATAAAGATTCATTGAAATTTTATTCAATTATGATTGATATAAATCAAGCATTGTTAAAAGATGGCTTAAAGTTTGTATCTGAAATAAAAGCCCTGCATGTAATCTATGAAAACGATAAAACATCTACCTGTGTAAAAGCATTGTTTTTGAATTCTCAGACGCCCAAGCTGAGGTTTTTTGTTCTTTGTTTTGGGTTTAATCAATAGTTTAAATTAATTAGGGGAAAGGGAGCTTCAAAAGAGCTCTCTTTTTTTGTTTATATTCTTTACTATGCATGCATAATATTATTTTTGATAATTAAACCCTGAAATCCATGTATTTTGAATTAACAGAAGAACAAAAAATGATTCGTCGGGCAGCGCGTGATTTTGCGCAAACGGAGCTGAAACCCGGCGTAATTGAGCGTGATGAGCATCAGAAATTTCCAGCGGATCAGGTTAAACAATTAGGAGAGCTTGGGTTTTTAGGGATGATGGTGCCGACTGAATATGGTGGAAGTGGGATGGATACTATTTCATACGTTTTGGTAATGGAGGAATTGTCAAAAATCGACGCTTCAGCATCGGTAATAGTTTCTGTCAATAATTCATTGGTGTGCTATGGACTCGAAAAATACGGCTCTCAAAAGCAGAAAGAAAAATACCTTGTTCCGCTAGCAAAAGGAGAAAAACTTGGCGCCTTTTGTTTGTCGGAACCGGAAGCGGGCTCCGATGCAACATCGCAGCGGACGACAGCCATTGACATGGGAGATTATTATTTGCTCAACGGGGTTAAAAACTGGATAACCAACGGCAATTCGGCATCAACCTACCTTGTGATGGCGCAAACTGATGCAGCAAAAAAGCATCACGGTATCAATACCCTGATTGTTGAAAAAGGAATGGAAGGTTTCACAGTGGGGGCCAAAGAAAATAAACTGGGTATCAGGGCATCTGATACGCATTCACTGATGTTTACCGATGTTAAAGTGCCGAAGGAAAACCGGATAGGTGAGGATGGGTTTGGATTTAAGTTTGCGATGAATACCCTGGATGGAGGGCGAATTGGCATTGCCGCCCAGGCTTTGGGTATTGCAGCGGGTGCGTACGAAATGGCCCTTCAATATTCAAAGGAGCGAAAAGCATTCGGAAAAGCTATCTCCGACTTACAGGCCACGCAGTTTAAACTGGCTGATATGGCTACCGAAATTGAGGCAGCACGTTTACTATGTTATAAAGCGGCGTGGTTAAAAGACAACGGCTTGCCTTACGCACAAGCCAGCGCCATGGCTAAGTTATATGCATCGGAAGTGGCTATGAGGGTAACTATTGAGGCGGTGCAGATACACGGCGGTTATGGCTTTGTAAAAGAATATCATGTTGAGCGCTTAATGCGCGACGCTAAGATTACCCAGATATATGAAGGGACATCTGAGATTCAAAGAATTGTCATATCGAGGGAAGTGTTGAAATAGCTGACTAATTTTAATAAATTTGTGTATGTCCGACAAAGATTTATTAGTTGTTATTTCAGAAATGCTGCGCAAACAGGATCAGCAGGCGGAAAAGCTTGATCACCATTCAGGAATATTAGATCAACACACCGAAATATTGAATCAGCATACGGAAATATTGAATCAGCATACGGAAATATTAAATCAGCATACGGAAATATTGAATCGCCACACCGTCATACTAAAAGAAACAGGCGACTCATTAAAACATTTTGTTGATGTGTCTATTCTTCAATTTCAGCAGCAACAAGAATTTAACGTTCAATTTTTAAGTAGCCTGGACAAGCAAAGTCAATTTAACGAACGCTTTTTGAATAAGCTTGTTGACATTGAAAATGCCCTAAAGAAATAACATCCCTTAATTTATTGACTATGAAACTCAAAGCGTCTCTACTTGCGCTGTCATTTTTTATTATTATAAACATAGCTTCGGCCCAAACCAAACTTAAAACCGGCATATGGCGCGGGGTTTTACAAACTTCGATTGGTAAAGAGTTGCCTTTTAATTTTGAAGTTAAAGATACCGCTGGCCATCAGCACCTGGCAATAATTAATGGCGCAGAGCGGTTTAAAGTCACCGATGTAAAATTTAAAGGTGATTCAGTTTTTATTCACATGCCTTTATTTAATTCCGAATTCAAATTAAAGCGCCAGGGAGGTGATTTAAGAGGGAAATGGATAAGACACCTGGGTGATAAAGACGTAGCTATGAATTTTACGGCAACTCCAAATATATCCTGGCGTTTTTTTAAAAATGCAGACAAACCTGCGTTTGACATTTCAGGAAGATGGTCGGCTACTTTTGGAGAACGGGAAAGCAAAGACGAATTGGTTGGTGAATTTAAACAGATGGGGTCTAAGTTAACCGGAACATTTTTAAGTACAACGGGTGATTACCGCTATCTTGAAGGAACAGTTGTAGGTAATCAGCTGTATCTCTCCTGTTTCGACGGGGGGCATGCCTACCTGTTTATCGCACAGATCAATAATCAGAAAATAATAACTGACGGGAAATACTATGCCGGCTATACATCTATACAAAACTGGAACGCTGTTAAAAACAGCAATGCAAAGCTACCTGATGCCTATTCGCTCACAGCTTTAAAACCAGGCTATAAAAAAATAGCATTTAATTTTAAAGATATTAATGGTAACGAAGTGTCATTAAGTGACAGCCGCTTTAAAAACAAAGTTGTAATCGTTCAAATTTTAGGCTCCTGGTGCCCGAATTGTATGGACGAAACTAATTTTTTTGTTGGCAGCTACTATAAAAAATATCATCCCAAAGGTGTAGAAATTGTTGGCCTGGCTTATGAACGCACCACAGATTTTGCAAAATCACAAAAAACGTTAAAGCAGCTGAAAACTCATTTTAATATTCCCTATCCGCTTTTGATAACCGATTTTACCCCGGCTAAAGGCGATCCCGAAAAGAGCCTACCCATGCTTGCAGACTTTAAAGGTTTTCCAACCGCTATTATTATTGATAAAAAAGGCGACGTTCGTAAAATACACACCGGCTTTAGCGGCCCTGGTACCGGAGTTTATTACACGCAATTTATAGATGAGTTTGAAAAGCTTACGGACGATTTGTTGAGGGAGAAATAGGAATGCCAGAGATCAGATGTCTGAAGTCAGATAAACATTTTTAAGTAAATCCGAAATCGGAATTCTCCGAAGGAGTCCGTTGGACCGAAATCTGAAATTAGCTTCTTTCTTCCCAAATCATACACAAATGTAAAATAGTTTCAACCGCTTTTTGCATATCCTGAATGGAAACCCATTCCTGTTTGCTGTGAAATGCATGTTCGCCGGCAAAAATGTTGGGAGATGGCAGGCCCATAAATGAAAGGCGGGAGCCGTCTGTACCTCCTCTTATGCTGCAAAGCTTTGCGTCCAATCCGGCTCGTGTTATTGCTTCCATACCATATTCAACAATTTTGGGGTGCTTATCCAGTACCGCCCTCATGTTACGGTATTGTGGTTTTGTTTGTAATTCATACGATGATCCGGGAAATTTTTTTAACACATCATGTGCAATTTTGCGGAGGCTATCAGCATGAACGATTAATTTCTCATCATCAAAGTCGCGAATTATAAAATCAATCAAAGCAGTTTCTACATGACCTTCAACAGCCACGGGGTGAATAAAACCTTGTTTATCTTCAGTTCCTTCGGGCGATAAATCAAAAGGGAGCGCAGCAATTATTTGCCCGGCAATTTTTATCGCGCTTTCCATCTTCCCTTTTGCAAACCCCGGATGTGCACTAACGCCCTTTATAACTAGCTTTGCGCCATCAGCCGAAAAGGTCTCGTTTTCGATATTTCCCGCACTTTCCCCATCAATGGTATAACAGGCATAAGCCCCAAGTTTATCAATGTCAACTTTGTCTACACCGCGGCCAATTTCTTCGTCGGGTGTGAACAATATCCTTATTTTGCCGTGTTGTATTTCGGGGTGGTTAACCAGTTGGTAACAGGCATCCATAATTTCTGCTACGCCGGCTTTGTTATCAGCGCCCAACAAAGTTGTGCCATTTGCCGTAATAAGGTCGTTGCCGATCTGATTTTTCAGATCAGGGTGTTCTTTTAATTTGATTATTTGCGATGGATCGCCTGGTAAAATGATATCGGCCCCTTGATAATTTTTGTGAACTATCGGCTTTACATCCTCACCGCTGCCATCGGGAGATGTATCCATATGCGAGCAGAAGCAAATTACAGGGATGTTTTCTTTTTCGGTATTTGAAGGTATAGTTGCATATACATATCCGAATTGGTCAAGATGGGCATCCTTGATCCCAATGGCCTGCAAATCGCTTACCAGCAAATGTCCGAGATTCTTCTGTTTTTCGGTGGACGGAAAGGAAGAGGATCCCGGATCAGATTGCGTATCTATCGTTACATATTTTAAGAATCGTCCGGTAACGGTAAAATCAAAATTTAAATTGATATTCATATAGGTGTTGTATCGCTAAAATTTATATTTTTGGAGAAACACCTAATATTAAAATTATTGATCAACATTTAGCATTTGAAAAAATATATTTTATTCTTTATCGCAGTAATTGCGGTAACAACTGCAAGCGCTCAAAGTGGATATAACTACCAGGAACTCGGCGTTGGAGTTGAAGCCAGCTATGTAAGGGGGTATACCAACGTCCAAACGCAATATTATCATCCTGCATTGGGTGTAAGTTTTATTTATAATTACACCCCATATGTACCAATTGCGGCTGAAATTCAATTTGGTCAACTATCGGGCGGGGGGCTGACAACCGATTTAGATAAATACGGCCGTCAATACACAAATCACTACAAAGCAGTAATGTTGCACGCTGATTTACACCTCGGTGAAATTATAGACTATGAGGATAGTTGGATATTGGAACGCATAAAGAACTTTTACGCAGGCACTGGAGCTGGAGTTATAATTAACACCAATAAGGTTCAACGCACCAATGTAATTCCTGCAAACGGGTCACTTACTTACGTTTTTCCGGGAAATGACAATAGTGTTGATCTAATGATTCCCTTCCGGTTCGGCTATGAGTTTAAGATCTACGATTCATACAATGAACCCGGAATGGCCATAGATATAGGTTACACACATAACTTTGCATTTGGCGAAGGTCTTGATGGATACAACGACGATCCGGCTAAGTTTAGAAATAATGCTACAGACCAGTACACCCAGATTACAATTGGGTTTAAATACTTTTTTGGAAGGGTAGTTTCACACACGAAAATAATCAGAACTTTCCACTACTAAATTGAATTTAGAAGAACTTCGTGAGTATTGCCTGCAAAAGTCGGGAGTAACCGAAGGCTTGCCCTTTGGAGAGGATACTTTAGTTTTTAAAGTTGGCGAAAAACTCTTTTTGCTGACCAGTATCCAAACCGGCGACCGTTTTAATGTAAAATGTGATCCGGAACTTGCTATTGAACTGCGTGAAAGATATACGGAAGTTCAACCCGGTTACCACATGAATAAAAAGCTCTGGAATACTGTTTATATGAATGGCGCTTTAACAAAAAAGCAGCTGTTCGATATGATAGACCATTCCTACGATTTAATATTTAAGAGCTTACCGAAAAAGACACAAGAAGAACTTGGAGCCGGGAAGTAAGCGTCAGGAATAACTCTTTCTATATAAAATGCTTCTATCCTGATTCTCGTATCTTGCCTCTTGGCTCTCCTTAAGTATATATGTCAAAACCAGCGATATGAAAAAAATCTTATCAGTAATAATAACCTGTTTTGTTTGCTACACGGCAAAAGCCCAGCTAACTTCATTTGAGCTAAGCAAGGATAAAAATTATACGGCGACCTATGACGAGATAATCGCGTACTACAAAAACTTGTCTAAACAATATTCGCAAATGAAGCTGGTTGATTATGGAACGACAGATGTTGGGAAGCCGTTGACGTTAGTTGTTTTATCGCGCGATAAGATTTTCGATCCCGTTCTTATCAAAAAACAAAACAAAAGGGTGCTATTGATAAACAACGGCATTCATCCCGGAGAACCGGAAGGCATAGATGCCAGTATGATGCTTACCCGCGACCTTCTCAAGAAAAATGCGCTGCCTAAAGATGTTGTCGTTTGTTTAATAGCGATTTACAATATTGATGGATGTTTAAACCGTGGTGTTAGCCGCATTAATCAAAACGGGCCACGGGCCTATGGTTTCAGGGGCAATTATCGGAATCTTGACCTTAACCGGGATTTTATAAAAGCCGACAGCCGCAACGCCCTTGCTTTTGAACAAATACTAAACACATGGAACCCTGAGGTTTTTCTGGATAATCACACCAGCGACGGGGCGGACTATCAATATGTAATGACGCTGATAGAAACTCAAAAAGATAAGCAAAATCCAATACTTGCTGAATATACTTCTAAAACACTTTCGCCCGAGCTTTATAAGCGAATGAAAACAAGTGGCTACGAAATGACCCCTTATGTTGAAAGTGAAGAAACGAGCCCGGATTCGGGTATTGTAAGTTTTTTGGAAACGCCGCGTTTTGCAACGGGGTATACGGCACAACATAATATCATCAGCTATATCACCGAAACCCACATGTTAAAAGCGTTTGATAAGCGTGTTTATGCCACGTATGATTTTATGCAAAACCTGATAGACATTTATGAGCGTGATGCAAAACAGATAGGAGAGTTAAAACAAAAAGCAGACGAACAGGTAAAGCAGCAAAAGACCTTCGCACTTAATTGGGAACTTGACCTTAAGCATTACGATACCCTGGTTTTTAAAGGCTATGCGGCGGGATACAAGCCAAGCGAAG
Organism: Mucilaginibacter sp.; assembly: GCA_036498965.1. Lineage (GTDB taxonomy): Bacteria > Bacteroidota > Bacteroidia > Sphingobacteriales > Sphingobacteriaceae > Mucilaginibacter. The sequence goes on along the minus strand of DASYEP010000014.1, from coordinate 24,898 downwards.
TAAGCGGACTATCGCGTTTATATTACGACAGAAATAAACCATATACCAAAACAATAAAATATTACGACAACTATATTGTAAGTATGACTGCCGATAAACCAATAGCTTATGTTATACCGCAGGCTTGGGGAAAGATTATCGATTTGTTTAAGTTGAACAATATCGCCATGCATCGGCTGTTGCATGACACCACGCTCGATTTGCAGATGTATTATATCGCCGATTATAAAACGTCACAGCGGCCTTATGAAGGGCATTACCTGCACAGCAATGTTAAGCTAAACCCTGTTGAGCAAAATGTTAAATTTTATGCCGGCGATTACATAATTTATACCAACCAGGCACTCAATAGATATATTGTTGAAACATTGGAGCCACAAGGGATTGATTCATTTTTTGCATGGAACTTTTTTGACTCCGTTTTAGGTGAGAAAGAATATTTTTCCGCTTATGTATTCGAAGATGTTGCCGCCGATCTGTTAAAAAAAGATCCGGATTTGAAGAAAAAGCTGGATGAAGAAAAAGCAAAAGATCCTAAACTGGCAAACAGCGCTGGCGCACAATTAAACTTTGTTTACCGCAACTCACCTTATTTTGAAAAAACATATCTTCGCTACCCCGTTGGCCGGTTGCTGATGGATACCAAACTGGATATAAAATGATGAATATCTTACTGCAGGAGACTGAACCCGGAATGATGGTTACCATAATGACGGCGCCGGTTGCCTCATTCATATTTGCAATTACAATCGCTTCTACTTTATGGGCTTTTTATAACGAGAATGCTTATGGTAATATGATATTGCATCCTTATAGTGTTGCGCGGGGACAGCGGGTTTACACCATAATTACAAGCGGTCTTATCCATAATGATTGGATGCACCTGTTCTTTAACATGTTTACTTACTATTTTTTTGCATTTGATTTGGAAAGGACTATCGGTCACTGGCAATTTGGATTGCTGTACCTGGTATGCTTGATATTAAGCGACCTACCAACAATATATAAGCATAAAAATGACGACTGGTATCATAGTCTTGGCGCATCAGGTGCCGTCAGTGGTGTTATATTTGGTGCAATTTTATATAACCCGGTAAGCAATATGTATTTAATGTTTATTCCCATCGGCATACCGGCAGTTTTATTTGGCGTATTGTATCTCATTTATTGTAATTATGCTTCAAAACAAGGGCGCGACAATATTAATCACGATGCGCATATGTTTGGAGCATTGAGTGGCTTATTGGTTACAATAGCGCTCAATCCCCATGTTGTTCATGATTTTATAGGTCAGATTAGCGAGAAAGTTCAATCTCTTTTGCATTAATAAAGTTACCATCGGGTTTGAATAAAAAGCTCATAGGTTTTTCCGGGTTTTTAATGATCTCCAAAAGGAGGAAACCCCAGTTTTTCCAGAAGCTTTCAAGCACCTGGCCGTAAACTTTGTTCATCCAATCATCAAACAATGGTTTGTTGCTGATACCGCGCAATGGCATCGCTTCTATATAAATAGAATCGCCAACGGGCAAAATATTATATTCCGGTAGACGATTAAATAGATAGGCCGAGTAAAACACACGCCCGCTAAACTCTTCGAACTGGATTGGATGTAAAACTTCGTTTTCAATTTTTTCAAATACTTCTTTATGGTATTTCCCGTTTGCGCCATTATCCTGCAGACAAATGATCATGCCGAAATCTTTTATGCGCAATGAAAAAGTAAGCGTATTGATCTCGTCACGATATCCAAATTCCTCTATATTGTTATCTACTTTAAAAAGAAAAAAACTATATGGTTTAAAATCTTCAAAAACTATAGGCAAATTGAGGCTTTGCAGCATTAAATGTAGGTTGCTGAACTTATGAATAATGGCCTGCGAAATATTGAATTCCTCGCCCTGTGAATGCTGTAGTTTTATACCACTTTGAACCTCGTTAAAAATAATTCCGTAAAGCAATTTGCCAGCCCATTGAAATAATTTTAGTTCATCAAGGTTTTTAACCGCCTCATAACCAATTTCAAATGCAGCGGCTATTTCAGCTTCTAAAGGTTCCAGAAAATTTTCATTTACTTGAGCAGCGCAGGGGAGTTTCAGGTCCTCATAAGTAGCCATGCTTTCGTCAAGCAATTTGAATGACTTATCTTCAAGGTTATACCGGCTCATGAGCCATTGGGGAAATACTTGTATTTTCTCTTCCTCTGAACTTAGTGTTTGTCCGGTTAAAAAACAGTAACGATTGCTGAAGTTAAACTTGGTAAACGGGGAATAAATTTGTTCCGGCATAACTGCAAAGATAAGCATCAATTTCGGTGAGAAAATTTTAGCTTTGAATTTAACATGACACTGACTTACCAACCCTTCGAACTGCTGTTAAAGCATACTTTTACTATCGCCAAATTTTCGCGTACCTCAACGCCAATTATGCTTATCCAGGTTGAGCACGAAGGCCAAACCGGTTACGGCGAAGCATCTATGGTACCCTATATGGGCGAGAGCTTTCAAACCGCAACGGATTTTTTAAGCAAAGTAGACGCGAAGCAATTCAAATATCCTTTTGATTTCGAGACGATCATAGCCTACCTGGACACCATCGCGCCCGGCAATCCTGCTATTAAAGCCGGAATTGACATTGCCTTGCACGACCTTGACGGGAAGCTTCAGAACAAGCCCTGCTGGAAATTATTGGGAAGTGACTTATCAAAAATGCCGGTAACCAGTTTTACCATCGGTATTGATACGCCCGAAATGATCATCCAAAAAGTAAAAGAAGCACCTGATTGTAAAATCATCAAAGTGAAATTGGGTAGGGATAGCGATAAAGAGCTGATAAAAACCATCCGTTCGGTAACTGACCGTCCGCTTTTTGTAGATGCCAACCAGGGCTGGACCGATCTGCAGCAAAGTCTTGACTTAACCTATTGGCTGCATGAACAGGGTGTTTTGCTGATTGAGCAACCCATGCTTAAAACAGATATTGACAGCAATGCCTGGCTAACGGAGCGCAGCCCAGTCCCTATAATCGGCGACGAGGCAGTACAACGCCTACCTGATGTAGAAAAAGCAAAAGGAGTATATCATGGTATTAACATCAAATTGATGAAATCTGCCGGGATATATGAGGCGCACCAAATGATATTAAAGGCAAAGGAGCTAGGTTTAAAATTAATGATCGGCTGTATGAGCGAAACCAGTTGTGCTACCCTTGCAGGTATTGCCCTGGCACCACAATGTGACTGGGCCGATTTGGACGGACCGTTTTTAACGAATAATAATCCTTATAAAATGCCGAAGTTTAGAGAGGGGAAATGGGTTTTGGGGGATATGGCGGGTTTAGGAATTGAACACTAATTGCACGAATTATGACGAATTTAAATCACGTTCCTAAGATTTACGAAGTTTTCAAAACTTCGTAAATCTGATCTGATAGCTTTCACCGACGATTAATGTGCCTCTAACCAATTTGCCCCCGCGCCAATTTCAACTAATATCGGTACTGTTGTTTTTATCGCATTTTTCATGTTCTCGGTGATTATAGGTTTTACTATTTCCACTTCATGATGTGGTACATCAAAAACCAACTCGTCATGTACCTGCATGGTCATGCGTGCATTCAGTTTTCGGGTTTTAAACTCCCGGTGAATATTGATCATCGCAATTTTGATCATATCTGCTGCCGAACCTTGTATCGGAGCATTGATGGCATTTCGTTCGGCAAAACCGCGTACGGTTGCGTTGGCCGAATTAATATCGCGCAAATACCTGCGCCTGCCCATCAGGGTACATACATAGCCATTTTTGCGGGCGAAGTTCATTGTATCGGCCATGTATTGCTTAATGCCGGGGTACTGGGCAAAATAATTTTCAATAATATCCGCAGCTTCCTTACGGGGTATGCCAAGACTTTGTGACAAGCCAAATGCGGATTGACCGTATATAATGCCAAAATTCACCGCTTTTGCGTTACGACGCTGATCGCTGGTTACTTCTTCAAGCGAAAGGCCGTAAACGTTTGCTGCCGTTGCTGTGTGGATATCCAGATTTTTTACAAACGCATCCGTCATATTTGGGTCTTTGCTTATTTCGGCAATAATCCGCAATTCTATCTGCGAATAATCCGCAGAAACAATGGTATGGCCTTCGTCACGCGGAATAAACGCTTTTCTAACCTCCCGACCGCGTTCGGTACGGATTGGAATATTCTGCAGGTTAGGGTTAACAGAGCTCAGCCGGCCGGTTGCTGCTACAGCCTGGTTGTAGGAGGTATGCACCCTCCCTGTTTTAGGGTTCACCATTGTTGGCAAAGCATCCACGTACGTTGATTTTAGCTTTTGCAACTGGCGAAAATCCAGAATATCCCGAACGATATCACTTTTTGCAGCCAGTGACAATAAAACGTCTTCACCGGTTTGGTATTGGCCTGTTTTGGTTTTTTTTGCTTTGGGATCGAGAAGTAATTTTTCAAATAAAACTTCACCCAGTTGTTTAGGTGATGCTATATTAAACCGTACACCGGCCTTTTCGTAAACTGTTTTTTCGAGTTTAACGATATCAGTTTCCAGTTCTTTGGAGAACTCACGCAGGGTATCATGATCAATCCTTACCCCTTCATATTCCATATCGGCGAGGACATAAATTAAAGGATGTTCAATTTCATGGATCAATTTTTCGCTTTCAACTTCTTTTAGCTTAGGCTCAAAAATTGTTTTTAATTGAAGGGTAATGTCGGCGTCTTCGGCTGCATACTCTTTTATTTTTTCGATTTCCACATCCCGCATGCTGCCCTGACCTTTGCCTTTGGGCCCAATTAGCTCGGTAATGGAAACCGGTTTATAGCTCAAATAATTTTCCGAAAGCACGTCCATATTATGGCGTGTATCAGGGTCAATTATATAATGCGCCATCATGGTATCGAACAAATCGCCTTTTATTTCTACGTCATACCACTTCAGGGTTAAAATATCAAACTTTATATTCTGGCCTATTTTGCTGATCGACGCATCTTCCAAAACAGGTTTAAATTCATTTACTATTTTCTTTACCTCATCCTGATCTACAGGAACGGGAACGTACCAGGCTTCAGTTGGCTTAATAGCAAATGACAGTCCTACCAGTTCACAATGGTTGGCATCGGTGCCGGTAGTCTCCGTATCAAAGCAAAAGCTTTTCTGTTGTTTTAAGATTCTGATGAGTTCACCACGTGTCTCAAAAGTATCGGCTAAATGATATTGATGAGCTACAGTGTTAATGTTCTTTATGTCAACCGGGGTTGGTGGTTCGTATATGTCTTCTACATCAACTGTTAAAGTAGTACGCCCATCAGCAACCGGGTTACCAAACAGATCAGTTTGGATGGATACAGCTTTTGTTTCGGTTATGCTAAAATCATCACCGAAAACGCGCCTGCCCAGCGTCCGGAATTCCAGTTCTGCGAAAAGTGGTTCAAGGAGGTCCTTGCTTGGCGCGCACATTTCCAATCCAGCTTCATCCAGCTCAACTGGAACATTCAAGTTTATGGTCGCCAGTTTTTTTGACAATAAGCCTTGTTCAGCAAATTGCTCCACGTTCTCCCGCATTTTGCCTTTTAACTCATGGCTATGACTGATTATTTCTTCCATCGAGCCATATTGTTTGATTAGCGTCTTTGCGGTTTTTTCGCCTATGCCGGGGATGCCGGGGATATTGTCCACTGCATCGCCCCATAAACCTAAAATATCGATAACCTGCTCCACCCGCTCTATTTCCCATTTTTCCAATACCTCTTTCACGCCCAATATTTCCATTTCGTTCCCCATACGGGCAGGCTTATAAATGCGGATATTATCAGATACCAGCTGCGCAAAATCCTTATCAGGTGTCATGCAATAAACCTGGTAACCTTTTGCTTCTGCTTTTTTGGCAAGGGTCCCAATAATGTCGTCAGCTTCGTAACCATCGGATGTAATCAACGGAATGTTAAAGCCAAGTACTACTTTAAAAATATAGGGGAGTGCTGCCGATAGATCTTCGGGCATTGTTTCACGTTGGGCCTTATACGCTTCGTATTCTGTATGCCGTTCAGTCGGCGCATCGGTATCAAACACAACCGCCATATGGGTAGGCTTTTCCTTTCTTAAAACCTCAAGCAGTGTATTGGTAAAGCCCATTACAGCCGATGTATTTAACCCGCCCGAAGTAAAGCGCGGGCTTTTACTCAAAGCAAAATGCGCCCGGTAAATAAGGGCCATGCCATCCAGAAGAAATAGTTTTTTCATGTGATTTTATGATTTCACCAATTGGAGAAGGATTTCACCGATTAATCCCGTTAACTATCGGGATGATTACACAGATCATGCTGCAAAAATTGTCGTCGATTCCTTTTAAAAGGTGTGTTTCAAAAATACAATTTATGTTGTTTACTCTTTAAGAACAGTAACATCAATTTTTAAATATCTGGCAAGCAAGCTCCAATCATTCCAAATCAATGAAATCTCCCACCAATCGGTGAAATCATCTAACATCAGTGTAATCATTTAAAAGAACAATCCGGTAAATGATCATTCACCATGCCTGTAGCCTGCATGTGGGCGTAGCATATCGTGGACCCGAAGAAAGTAAATCCACGTTTTTTCATGTCTTTACTTATCGCATCCGAAATTGGGGTACTCGCCGGCGTAATTCCGGATAAATTATTAATGGGTTTACCACCGGGCATAAATCCGTACATATACTTATCGAATGAGCCAAACTCCTTTTGAATCTCAATAAACAATTTTGCATTATTTATAGCAGACTTCACCTTTAAGCGGTTGCGGATAATCCCGGCATCATTCAACAAGCGGTCCACATCTTCAAGGTCAAAAGCCGCTACTTTGTGTACATCAAAATCGGCAAAAGCTTTACGGTAGCCTTCACGGCGACGTAGTATGGTTATCCAGCTTAAACCGGCCTGCGCCGATTCAAGGATTAAAAACTCGAACAACGTTTTATCATCGTGGACCTCTTTGCCCCACTCTTCATCATGATATTTCACATACAGTGGATCTGAACCTGCCCAGGTGCAGCGTTTTAAGTCTTTATTTTGCATAGATTTTTCTTTCGGTTTTTAAAGTTAAATAAATCCGAAATCGAACCTCCAAAAACCGAAATAAAAAAATAATTTTACTTCTTAACTATAATCCTATGGAAAGCTTATCGCCAAATATCTTTGTGAACAACATCAACGAAACCATCGATTTTTATAAGTCGATAGGATTCCAGGTTGCAATGTCTGTCCCTGAAACAGGCCCCGATTTTGTGTGGGTTATGATGGTAAATGGAAAGGTCACTGTTATGTTCCAGACCTTTAAAAGTTTGGGTGAAGATCTTCCTGCGATTAGCCGGCAGAACGGCGGCTCGCTTCTTCTTTATATCCAGTTAAAAAAGATACGAGAGTTTTTTGAGCTGATAAAAGACAAGGTAACGGTGCTTAAACCATTAGAAAAAACTTTCTACGGCGCTACTGAGTTTTCTATTTTGGATAACAACAATTATGTACTGACATTCGCCGAAGATGAATAAGCCAGCTTTGGGCCAATATTTTTTTAAAATGATAAACTTCAAACGAATAGACCACGTACAAATTTGTATTCCGAAAGGTAAGGAAGATGAAGCAAGGAAATTTTATACGGATATTATGGGTTTGAAGGAAATCCCAAAGCCTGCATCTCTGATGGCTAATGGCGGACTCTGGTACCAGGTTGCTGATGTTGAATTACACCTTGGCGTGGAAAAAGAGGTGATAAAAACAAGCCGGCACCCAGCCTTTGAAATTACAGATGTTAAGGCTGCCAGGAATCTTTTAGAAAAAATAGTTGAAATAGTAGAAGAACCGTACATATCGGGAAGAGAAAGATTTGCCTTTATTGACCCCTTCGGAAACAAGATCGAACTTTTACAAATGATTAAAGAATAGAGAGGCTTCCGGCTTTTCAAAAAAGTATTATATGAAATTTATTTCCCCGGCAATTCATGGTATTATCGATTACCTGGTAGTTGTGTTTCTTTTGGCTTCGCCAACTATATTTGGCTTTACCGGGACAGTAACCATATTTACTTACGCCCTTGCCGGGATTCATTTGTTGATGACAATTTTGACCGATTACAGTGTGGGCCTTGTAAAAGTTATCTCATTGCCATTACACGGTTTTATAGAATCAATCGTCGGGGTAATTTTAATTGCGCTGGCTTACACGCTTTTTAACAATAATGCCACAGGGAAGTTGTTTTATATAGTCTTCGGAACGGTCGTGTTATACACCTGGTTGTTGACAGATTATAAGGGACATTTAAAAGCAACGCCTGCAAATTAGAGCGCCAGTTCAATAGATGGGTCCCAAAACAAGTTTTTAAAATCCTGCACCTGGTCGTCAATAACTTTAACCCCTTCGCTTTCCAGCATTTGTTCCATTAAATTACCACCGAAATGAAATTTCGCAGTTAACAAACCCTGTCGGTTTACTACCCTGTGCGCCGGAACCGGGGGTAAAGCCTTGCCGCATGCCTGCATGGCATAACCTACCATACGGGATGAACCTTTGGTACCCAGATAGGCAGCGATTGCTCCATAAGATGTTACCCTGCCAACCGGAATTAATCGTGCAACTTCGTAAACCCTTTCAAAAAAATTGTCATCATCCATAACTCAATCAAATGAGAACTTAAGGTAGTTAATATTCTTATTTTCTTTAAGATATTTTTTTTCGTAATATGTTTTTATAGAAAGTACTTCATCTGCAAATTCAGAATTATAAAGGTCTTCTGTTTTTATATGCAGGTTTAAACCGATTTCATTGACCTTTTCCGCAGTATATAGATGAAAACCGTCGTTATCTGTTTTTAAGTTAACAAAGCCACCTGGTTTTAAAACCAGTTTATACTTATCAAGGAAGCGGGGTGAAGTAAGTCTCTTTTTCTCACGACTCACCTGCGGTTGCGGGTCTGGGAACGTTATCCATATTTCATCTACTTCGCCCGGCGCAAAATAATCAAGTATGGTTTCTATTTGGATGCGTAAAAATGCGACGTTGGTTACGCCATCTTCCAATGCGGTTTTTGCGCCGCGCCAAATCCTGTTCCCTTTGTAATCGATACCTATAAAATTTTTATCGGGGAACATGGTCGCCAAATTTACGGTATATTCTCCCTTGCCGCATGCCAGTTCTAACACAACGGGATTAGCATTTTTAAAAAATCCTTCGGCCCATTGGCCCCTATATTCTTTTCCAGCATCGAGCTGTAAAACATTGCTGAAAGTATTGACTTCAGCAAAACGTTTTAATTTGTCTTTTCCCACTAAAAAAATTAAGGTGCAAAAATAGGGTTTTCGTAGCACTTTCGGTGAGGATCCGGGATGTTGTCATTAACTGGCGATCGGTTGCGGTAACGCCTGTACATTGCGAGCCTTTTTTGTAACAAATCCATGATGAAATCCCACGAAAAATACACGTATCAATTATTGTTTAATATATTAGTGTCTGTATTAACTGACCCCATTATTTAAATGAAGAAACTCATACTTTGTTGTTGCGCTTTATTTTGCGTTCTGCTTGGGCGTGCGCAGGAAACCTTCCCCGTTAACGGGCCCTGGGATATTCGACCCGGCCAATACGCCTTTACAAATGGCAATATTGTTGTAAACGCCGATCAAACCATAACCAATGGTACCTTACTGATTAAAGACCGTAAGATTGAAGCCGCGGGCGCTGATATTAAAGTGCCAAAGGGCTTTGTGATCATTGACCTTAAAGGGAAATACGTTTACCCCGGACTAATAGACGCCTATACCACCTACGGCATGCCCGAAGCGCCGCGAGCGGCATTTCCGCAGGGAGGCGGAGGCTTTACCCGTACCGCTGTTTATACATCAACCAAACCGGGTGCTTATGGGTGGAACGAAGCTATAAAGCCCGAAATGAATGCTAAGGCAGTTTTTCATGCCGATGCGACAAAAGCGGAAGACCTTAAGAAAAATGGCTTTGGAGCAGTACAAACCCTAATACATGATGGTATTGCCCGTGGTACCGCCGCGGTGGTTACTTTAGGCGATGAGCGCGATAACGAAGTGATGTTAAATGACCAGGCCGCAGCTCATTATTCGTTTAGCAAAGGCACTGCGGCCACAAATTACCCATCGTCATTGATGGGCGTTATAGCATTATTGCGCCAAACCTACTATGATGCCGAATGGTATAAAAATCAGAAGGAAGAATATAATATTTCTTTGGCGGAGTTCAATCGCACACAGGGTATTCCGCAAATATTTGAGGCTTCTGATGAACTGAGTGTTTTGCGTGCTAATAAAATAGCGAAAGAGTTTGGCAAACAATACATTTTTAAAACCGATGGCCAGGAATACAGGCGCATTGATGCGATGAAGGCCACTAACAGCAGCTTTATTATTCCACTTACCTTCCCGGAGCCCTACGACATTGAAGACCCGCTTGACGCCCGTAATATATCGTACGAACAATTAAAAAACTGGGAGTTAGCGCCAACTAACCCTGCGGCTATGGAAAAGGCAGGTATAAAATTTGCGATAACAGCATATGGTCTTGAAAAGCCAGCTACTTTTTGGACGAACCTGCGCACTGCAATTGACTACGGGTTAAGCGAAAAACAGGCTTTAAGTTCGTTGACTTCAATCCCGGCCGAAATGCTTGACGTGGCTGACAAAGTTGGTACACTTGAAAAAGGTAAGATGGCCAACTTCATCATTACCTCAGATAATCTGTTTAAAAAAGACAATATTATTTACGAAAACTGGATAGAAGGACGGCAATATGTAGTTACCAGGATGGACGTATCAGATCTGCGAGGTAACTATAACCTTGCCAGCGACGCCTTACAAGGGCTGACCCTGAAAATAGGGGGCACTCCGGGAGCCTATAACGTGAATATTGAGCGTTCAGGTGCGGATAGTACTCACGCAAGTGGAACAATTACCCGTTCTGGCGATATCGTAAGCATCTATTTCGACCTGAAAAATAAACCCGCAGGAAATATCCGGTTAACCGGGTATATTACTACAACATCACCACTTGCTTTCCGTGGTAACGGTACAATGCCTGATGGCAGCGAAATAAGCTGGACGGCTACTTACACCAGCGCTGCTACTGCACAAACTGAAAAGCCGCAACCAAAACCAGACATTGCGGTCGGCTCGGTTATTTATCCTTTTACAGCTTTTGGAAATACCGAATTGCCTAAGCAAGAAACGGTGTTGTTTAAAAATGCAACCGTTTGGACTAACGAAAAAGAAGGCATATTAAAAAACACCGACGTTTTAATTGAGAACGGAAAAATTAAAGCTGTTGGTAAGAACCTGGCTGTTGGCAATGCCAAAGTGATCGATGCAACAGGGAAGCATATTTCGCCGGGCATAGTTGATGAGCACTCACACATTGCTGGTACAGGGGGAATAAATGAGGGCACACAAGCTGTGAGCGCAGAAGTGAGAATAGCAGATATACTTAACTCTGAAGATATTGAACTTTATCGGCAGCTTGCGGGCGGGGTAACAACATCGCATATCCTGCATGGTTCGGCCAATCCTATAGGGGGGCAGACGCAGCTGATCAAACATCGTTGGGGCGCGCTGCCCGATGAGATGAAATTTGAAGGAGCCGACGGATTTATAAAATTTGCGTTGGGCGAAAATGTTAAAGGCAGCAATAACAATCCTGTAAACGGAGCGGCGCGTTACCCGCAAACGCGCATGGGTGTTGAAGAAGTTTATATTGATGAATTTACACGTGCTAAAGAATATAAAGCCGCACGTGCGGTAAAGGGCAACAATGTTCGCCGGGATTTAGAACTGGACGCCATTGTGGAGATACTTGACGGCAAACGAAACATCACCTGCCACTCTTATGTACAATCGGAATTGGCGATGTTAATGCACGCGGCCGATTCTATGGGCTTCAAGATAAATACCTTCACTCACATTTTGGAAGGCTATAAAGTTGCCGACAAAATGAAGGCTCATAATATTGCAGGTTCAACCTTTTCCGATTGGTGGGCTTATAAAAATGAGGTAGCGGAAGCCATCCCTTACAATGGCGCACTCATGCACGAAATGGGAATAGTTACCGCCTTTAACTCCGACGATGCGGAAATGGCACGCCGTTTAAACCAGGAAGCGGGGAAAGCGGTAACGTACGGGCATATCAGCGAAGAGGAGGCCTTTAAATTCGTAACGCTGAATCCGGCTAAAATGCTTCATATAGAAAACCGCGTAGGTAGTATTAAACCAGGCAAGGATGCAGATATTGTACTATGGTCCGCTGATCCGCTATCTATTTATGCTGTAGCCGAAAAAACTTATGTAGATGGCATCCCATATTGGGACATTGAAAAGGATGCCGCTAATCAAAAGGCAATGAAGGCCGAAGAGGCGCGCATCATCCAAAAAATGATAGCCGCCAAGAGCAAAGGTGCAATCACCCAAAAGACACCGGGCCGTCGTCCGCGGGCAAGCGAAGAGGATGAAAATGATGATGATTAGTGGATGTGCGGATGAATGAAAAATATGCAGATGTGCATATATACAGATGTGCATATGAAAAAAAGATTAGTTGATTTATAAAGTCTCCGCATAGGAGGATCATAATGATTATATGAAAAAGATATTTTTAATTTTTGGAGGGTTGCTGCTAAGTGTTGTCCTGGCTTACGGACAGGCTAATATCGTTCCTGCTAAAGCACAATCAAAACCTGTTGTTATAACCGGTGCGACTATTCATGTAGGCAATGGCCAGGTAATCAACAATGGCTACATCGCTTTTGATAAAGGCAAAATTACTGGGATAGGCGAGGGGGCCGCTCCGAATATTGCGGGTGCTGATGTTATTGATGCCAGCGGGAAGCAGCTTTACCCGGGCTTTATTTGCCCTATAACAACCCTTGGATTGGTTGAAATTGAGGAAGGTGCAAAGGGCACCGTTGACGATGAAGAGACCGGGGAACTCAACCCCAACGTACGCTCCATCGTCGCTTATAATACGGATTCAAAAGTGATCCCGACTGTTCGTTCAAACGGAATTTTGCTGGCGCAACCGACCCCAAATGGCGGCATTATGTCTGGCCAATCGTCGGTGGTACAGCTAGATGCCTGGAACTGGCAGGATGCCGCTTATAAAACAGATATTGGCATCCACTTAACCTGGCCGGTTGCAAGAGCTCCGCGCAGAAGACCGGGTGCACCAGCCCCAACCGGTCCGCAGGAATCACCAGCCGAACGCGCACAGAAAGCCATTGCTGCTATAACAAACCTATTTTCAGAAGCAAAAGCCTATTCGGAAATAGCGAAACCTGAGGTAAAAAATATCCGCTTCGAAGCAATGAAAGGATTGTTTGACAGTTCGAAAAAGCTGTTTGTAAACGCCGACGGCGCCAAGGAAATTATACAAGCTGTTGCTTTTGCAAAAAAGTTTGGTATTTCACTGGTTATTGTTGGTGGCGATGAGTCGTACCTGGTAACCAATGTATTAAAGGACAATAACGTACCGGTAATATTAAAAGAGACACAAAGACTGCCCGACAGAACCGAGGATGACGTTTACTTACCCTATAAACTGCCGAAAATGCTGCAGGATGCGGGAGTGCTTTATGGTTTAACCGGAATCGGTTTCTGGCGCCAGCGTAACCTGCCCTTCGAGGCTGGTGAAGCAGTAGGATATGGCCTAACAAAAGAACAGGCGCTGAGCATGATCACCATCAATAACGCGAAAATTTTAGGAATAGATAAAACTACCGGCACGCTCGAAGTTGGGAAGGATGCCAATCTATTCATTTCTACAGGTGACGCATTGGATATGATAACCCTTCATGTTGTAACCGCGTTTATACAGGGACGCGATATCAATTTAGACAACCTTCATAAACAACTGTATAAAAGGTTTAGTGATAAATACGGATTGAAGACTGACTTATAAATATATTTTAAGATCGACAGGTCGCCGATTCTTCACGCGGGGGAGGATCAGCGACCTGTCGATTTGTAGAGATGTTCGACATCTTTTTAAAAACCTTTCTTCCTCGTAATTCCGGGCTTCCTTGTTTTTTTTGTTTCAGACGCAACAACTTCATCAGCACCGTATTGCCGGGCCATCCGGGCTATGCGCTCTTCGAGAGGCTCGGTGGTTAAACGCTCCCTTCCTAAACTATCAACCATTATTGGAAAAGCGAAAGGCGTCGGCCTTACAATCGTTTTTAGTATAATGTTTTGTTTGACGATACGCTGCAATGCTGCCCTTAACCTGAATTCTTCCAATTGAAATGCAAGAGCCTCGTTGTAGGCCTGGCGAATGAGTAAATTGTCCGGCTCATACTCACTAAATACTTCGAATAACAAAGAAGTGGATGCCTGCAAATGTTTATTTTTTACCGGTTGTCCGGGATAACCGGTAAACACTAATCCCCCTATATGGGCAATGTCTCGGAAACGACGGCGCGCCATCTCATTGGCGTTCAGGCTATGCTGAATGTCTTCCAACAAGTTATCAATCGAAAAGAAGCTTGAATCTTCAAGGGCCTGCTCAATCGGGATATCTTCATCCGCAAGGAGTTCAAATCCATAATCATTCATAGCAATGGAAAAACTTGCTGGTTTTATTTTGCTGATCCGGTACGCCAGCAAGGATGCCATCCCCTCATGAACCAATCTTCCTTCAAAAGGATAAAATATAAGATGATGCCCTTCCGTTGACTTAAACGATTCGATCAAAAATTCGTGACTTTCCGGCAAATGAGAAAGCTCGGCCTGTAAATTAAATAAAGGCTTTAGCGCTACAACTTCTTCATCCACTTCGATACCATGAGCCACCTCATCAAGCTTAACCCTGAACATAGCCGATAGCTGCGACGATAGCGGCATACGCCCTCCGGCCCAACTTGGTATCATTCCCTTCTTTTTGTTCGATTTTTTTACATAGGCGGTCATTTCCTTTATCCTTACAAACTCCAGGCTGCGGCCGGCAAACCAAAAGTTATTTCCAGGTTTTAGTTTTGATACAAACGATTCTTCAATAGTCCCTAAACTGCCGCCGCTAAGCCATTTAATGCGGATACTTAACTCGCTTGTGATGGTGCCGATGCTGAGCCTGTGCCGCATTGCAACCCGACGATTAGTTACTTTAAAAACTCCCTCTTCTATCACTACCTTCAAAAATTCATCATATTGAGCAAGCGTTTTACCGCCGTTGGTAATAAAATCAAGTAACTGGTTAAATTCACCGCGCTTCAAATCAGTGAACGCAAAAGTGGTTTTAACTTCGTTAAACAATTCATCAGCCCTGAAACCATCCGATACCGCCAGCGTGACCATATATTGAATCAATACATCCATAGTAAGAAGCAATGGATCGCGGCTTTCAAAAATGCCATTTTTAATAGCCTGTTTTAGCGCAGCCCCTTCCAGTAATTCCATTGAATGGGTAGGTACAAAATATGCCCTGGATACGGCGCCGGGGTGATGGCCGCTCCGCCCTGCACGCTGCATAAACCGGGCTACTCCTTTCGGGCTACCTACCTGTACAACGGAATCTACCGGTCTGAAATCGACACCCAAATCTAAACTTGAGGTACATACCACCACTTTCAAGGCTTCGGCATGTAAGGCTTGTTCAACCCAGTTGCGAAGCTCATTATCCAGGGAGCCGTGGTGCATTGCCATTATGCCCGCATATTCCGGGTAATTATCTAAAATGGCATGGTACCATATTTCGGATTGTGAACGTGTATTCGTAAATATCAGGGTGGTTTTACTTTTGGCAACTATCTCCATTACCTGTGGCAATAGTTTTAACCCAATATGTCCCGCCCACGAATAATTCTCAATATTTTCGGGTATGATAGATTTGATGAGTAATTTTTTTTCAAGATTAGCCCGAACCATTTTAATCATATCAGGAGGAAAGTTGTTGCCCAGTAATACCTCCGCTGCTTGTTTCAGATTTCCTATAGTTGCACTGATACCCCAGATGCGGAGTTGGCTGTTTTGAGTTGGCAGTTGGCTTTTTGCAGTTGGCACCGGTTTATTGAAGCCCGCCAACCGCTCACTATCTGCTGACTGCTCACTGTCAACTGAAAACTGACTACTGGCCACTGCCCACTGCCCACTGCCCACTGCTTTTAGCCTTGACAATCCCAACTCCACCTGCACTCCTCGTTTTGTGCCGAGCAATTCATGCCATTCGTCAATTACAACAACCTGTAGGTTTGTGAACATCTTAGGATATTCTTTCTGCGCCATCATCAGGTGCAGGCTTTCGGGTGTGGTGAGTAACACCTCCGGTAATTTCTTTTTCAATGCTTGTTTTTCAGCTGCCGGTGTATCGCCGGTGCGGGTTGCTATTTTCCAGGGCAAGCCAATTTCATCGCATACCTCCTGCATCGCCTTTTTTATGTCGTTGGTTAGCGCACGCAAGGGGGTGATCCAAAGCATCAGCAATCCGTTGTTTTTTTGAGTGGCGTATGTTTCCGGATATTTATTTATAAAATCGGCAAGGAAGGGCAGGAATAAAGCAAAAGTTTTACCGCTGCCCGTAGGCGCATTAAGCAGCCCGGAATACCCTTGCAGGTAAGCGTCTTCCATCTCTTGTTGAAACGCGAACTGTTGCCAGTTTTTTTTCTTATACCATTGTTGTATAACCTGCTGCCCTGGGGTAATCATGCTGATAATATACAACAGAATTGCCGATAAGTTTATATGGCGGAAAAGTTAGTTAAGATTTGTTTTTACAACGTTAACCAGATCAGCGATAACCTGTACAGATTTTATTATTCTGTCGTGTCCAACACCTTCATAACTTCGACTTTGAATAGACGGATAAGTTTCCAAAAATTCTTTTAAATAATTATAAGTTGAAATTAGATCATTTTGATCATACATCAGGAAGTGTTTGTATGGTACATCTGCAGGGTACCAATCCATTAAATTATAATGTGATACCGGTTTACCAAACTTTTCCTCAAAACTCTTTAAAAAATTGTCCTGGGCTGTTTGTGGAACTCCAACTGCAAGCATGCTGTCTTCAAAATTTTCTTTTAACCGGACAAGCGGTGCCATACTAATCAGGAGGGAAGGTGCATAATCTATATCTGAAAGGGCAATAACATTTGCCATTGCACCTAACGAATGGCCAATGAGAATGTCAGTCTTGCCGAATTCGCGGGTTATTGCCTTAATTGCAAGAATATATAACAATAAATTAGATAAGTCCCCTTCCGAACTTCCGTTTCCGGGTGCATCGAAAGCTATAATTTCCAGGTTATCAATTTCCTTTAAAGCGACAATTAAATCGGCAAAATCAGCCGCTTTTGAGCCCCAGCCGTGCGTAATTAACAGTTTCTTCTTTCCGCTTCCCCACTTAAATCCATTGAAAACAAGCTCCTTTTTTGCAAAATAATCATCACTAACCGTCAGACTAAATTTTCGAGCGTCATTCAACAATTGTTCCTGCTGTAACCTCAAAGGCATTTTTGGCGAATAACAAATTAATTGCCAAATCATGTCGTTGTACCCGGGTGCTACATTGGAGGATTCTGCCCTTATTTGCGAAATAATTTGCTTTAGTTTTTTCAAAGAGAGGTGATGTACTTGGAATCAAATCTAAATATTTTCCCATAAGGCAGATCATTTTTATTTCGTGAAAATCAGGCTTTAATGTTGTAAGTTTTAAAGGTTTGTATCGAAGCTAAGTTAATTGTCCAAAAAGTTTTTAAACTCTTCAGCTAAAAGCTGGACATGAGGTTCGTTCAAAATATCTCTGCGGCGTTTGTGCACCCCCGGAACATCGAAGGTCTTTATATCGCCATTTACAAAACTCCTCCAACCTAAATATGGATCAGAATAAATATCAGGGGATCTAAAAACTACCATCGGGCCTGAATAGAGCTTCGGTTTGTATTTTGTTTGTAGTTTTAACAGTGATTGCCCAACGTGGAATCTTGCAGTTGTTCCGGGTACTTTGATGTTAAAAAGAAAACAAAGCTTGAATATTCCTGAAGTTGTTTTAGCCCTTGAGAAATAATATAGATTTCTGTAGGTGTTACGAATTCTGTTGTTAAACTTTACGGAACCGTACGAAATTAGTTGCCCTAAACTCATTTCTGCAATTTGATTAAGATGATCTTTTACTTTGGCAAACCCTTTTTTCGGTTTCTTTTTGGTTTCACCGTTAATATTATTTGTTTTGGCGCGATTGCGATATGTAGGAGATATTCCGTTGAAACTGGCAAGCAATGCAACTTTTTGCCCTTCATTTGTTAGTTGTTGCGCCATTTCAAAAGCAATCATCGCGCCCAAACAATAACCAGCAAGATAATAAGGGCCGTCAGGTTGAACTTTCCGGATTTCACTTATATAGAAATTTGCCATTTCTTCCATCTGCGAAGATGGGTATTCCGTTCCGTTGACCCCTTTTGCCTGAAGGCCATAGAGCGGCTGGTCATCGCCTAAATGCAGGGAGAGGTTTCCGTAAAAAAGAATGTCCCCAAGACCTGCGTGCATACAAAATAGCGGCGTTTTTGAACCATTAGGCTGAATTGGGATAAGATTTGAAGATAATAACTCCGGTTTTTTAGATGCTTTTATCGATATAGCCAATTGGTAGATAGTAGGAGCATTAAATATAAAAGCAAGCGGAAATTTTTTATGAAATTTTTTATAGATTTTTTCAAACAGCACAACTGCATTAATTGAATCTCCGCCCAGCTCAAAAAAGTTATCATAAATACCTGCCTTTTCGATGTTTAATAAGTTTTGCCAAATTACCGCCAGGTCTGCCTCTATGTTATTGCTGGGCGGCACGTACTTTTTGTTTGTTTCTGCAAGGGCTTCTAATTCTTTTTTGTTGATTTTGCCATTTCCGGTCAATGGTATTTTTTCAAGTTCAACAAACACCACCGGGATCATGTATTCAGGCAATTTTTCCCTTAAAAAAACGATTATGGTTTCCTTTTCAAGTGGTTTGGCGGGCACTATATAGGCCACCAATTGTTTGTTTCCCCTTTTATCTTCATTAGCGAGTACTACTGCCTGGCAAACCATTTCGCTTTGTAACAGCGCATCTTCAATTTCTCCTAATTCAATACGATGCCCCTGTATTTTTACCTGCTCATCTGAACGGCCCAGGTATTCGATGTTTCCGTTAGCCAACCATTTTACCTTATCTCCCGTTTGATACATTTTGCGGAATGAAAAATCACTGCAGAAAGGATTTTGTATAAATTTTTCAGCATTTAATACTGGCTTGTTCAGGTAACCTCTCGCCAAGCCATCTCCGGATATATATAATTCTCCGCTTACACCGGGGGGAGTTAATTGAAGGTGATCATCAAGAATATAGAGCCGTGTATTTGAAAAGGGTTTTCCTATTGGAACGGTAACATAAGGTTTATTCAGATCTATCTTGTAAATACATTTACCTATCGTTACTTCAGTTGGACCATAATGATTAAAAACATTGCCGGCGTACTTTACCTTTTTTAAATAATTAAGAGTGCTCAATGGAAATGCCTCTCCTCCGAAAATTATAACCTTTTCGGGTACTATTACAGTTTGTAAATTAGCGTGAGACAACCATAATGAGGGAACTACCTTGATACAATCGATGGAATTCTGCTCAAAATATTTGGACATCTTTTCACTATTTACAATTACTTCGTCCGATAAAACGTGAAGGCAGGCGCCAAGCACAAAGGATGAATGTATAATGGAATGTCCGGCATCAAAAACCAATGGCGAAAAGAGCGCGAAAGACCTGCATGTTTTTAAACCTGCGCTTTCAATTACCCCAAAGCAATGATCCACGAGAGCGCGGTGTTCAATCATCACGCCTTTAGGCCTGCCCGTAGAACCTGAAGTATAAATGATGTATGCGAGATTGTTAGAGGAAAGATCGGTGTTTAAATTGGTCGCAGGCTGATTTTGAAAAAAGGGTGCTTCGTCATTTAATTCAACTAGTTCAATATTTTCGAAAGCTTTCAGTAGCATCCTGCTGTCTTTGTTACATACAACTACCGATGCCCCTATATCCTCTAACAAATAGTTTACTCTTTCTAAAGGGTAGTTCGGATCTATAGGTACATAGACACCACCTGCCTTGAGTATCCCTATTATCCCTATTATCATTTCGAGCGAACGGCTGGTACAAATCGGCACGAGCGTTTCTGGCTTAACGCCTTTGCTACTAAGGTAATGTCCCAGCTTGTTGGCGCGCTCGTTTAGTTCTGCATATGTTAAGTTCTTTTTTTCAAAAATCAGGGCGGTGGCTTCGGGATTTAATTTCGCCTGCTCTTCAAATAGCTCATGAATGCATTTATCTGCAGGATAATTTATTTTCGAGGTATTCCACCCCGATGTTAATTGATGGCGTTCTGTTTCAGTGAGAAATTGTATTTGAGATATAGTTTGTTCCGAATCGACTACGATTGCCTCGAGCAGTACTTCAAAATGATTTGCAATCCGTTTTACGGTGCCGGCCTCGAACAATGCTGAATTATATGTCCAAACGCCTTTTAACCCCTGTGCGGTATCTTTTACATACAACGCTAAATCAGCATTATCACCGGAGTTTTGAGGCTGGTTAATATTTAAATGCTGTTCATTAATTTCATCATTTCCCAATTCTTCATTCCGGTACGAAAATATAATATTGCATAAACTATTACGGCCAGCATCAAATTCTGAATTGTCTATTTCATCTAAAGAATCATATAACAACGTTGTTTTGCCATTAGCCGCCAAAACCTCATGATGAATACGTTTAAGTAATTTGTTAAAACCGAAATTTCCGGATAAATCCATCCGAAATAATTTTGTAGCAAGTTGTGCCTCTGTCAATTCGCCGATTCCGGGCGAACCATTTTCAGGTGCAGGGCATCCTATAGTAATATGTTCTTGTCGGGTATATCTGAATAAAAGGGTACTATAAGCAGCAAGTAACGTGGTAAACAGAGTGACACCCTGTTTACTGCTTAGTTGTTTTAGTGAATTGGAGCACGAGGCGGAAAGTGAAAAGAAGACATGATTGGCCTGAAATGAAGTTATTGCTAATCTCGGAAAGTCTGTTGGTATCTCGAGGAATGGACTGTCAGTTTCCATTCGAAGTTTTCGGGATAATGGCGAATCCTTAAATTGCTCTTTTAGTTTTTCAAAAGCCTCTTGTTGTAAATGATTCATCACATAGTTTAATAAAAGGGTTAAAATTTATTTCATATGGTAATAAATGACGGATGATAGAATGGCAAATATTGTCCCTACCGAAATCGTATTTTCAATTTGGACAGTGAAAAAAAAATGTAGACGGCTTAAAAATGTATTGGATGTAACTAAAATAATACGCGATTCTGAAGATAATCTGTGTTTTTATTCTTATTAGAATAATTTTATAAATATTAATTAGTTAAATATGTCGGTAAGCTTATTTTATCCCGCATAATTAATTAATAAGAAATATAACCATAATACCGTACGGGACTTCAGTTTTTTGAGCGCCAATGCGGAGAAAGATGACGTGTCTTTATTGATAATTGAAAACAAAAAAGTCCTGCCGAACTGACAGGACTTTTTTTGATGTTAGACTGAATTTTCTATTTCTTCTCAGGCAGTAAAATTAGCTTTATGAGATTATTGCCACTCAAATATTTATTAGCGGCATCTTTGGTGCTTTGTGCTGTAACCTGGCTCAGGTTACTTACATGTTTCAAAATTGCATCCGCATCTTCCTGGTTTTGTGACGCGGCGCCCAAATATCCGGCCCAAAAAATGTTTTCTTTTAACTGAACCTGGGTCGAGCGAGCGTCCTGCGCGGCAAACTTTTCAACGTCAGTTGGTAAAGCACCATTTTGTTTTATCTTATTAATTTCTTCAATTGCGGCAGCGATCAGCTTATCAACATTGACTGGTGCGCATCCAAAAAACACCGTAAAACTGTACCTGCCATTCGGGATCTTTTTATAGTTTGCTCTAACTCCCGGCGAGTAAACGCCGCTTTCCTGCTCACGAAGGCGTTCGGTTAATTTTATCTGCAATATTTGTTCAAGAGCATCTATTTGCATATTATTAGCCTCATTATATTCGTAATCGCCGCTGAATACCAATTCCACGTTGGCTTTATCGCCAATGCCTTTATATACAGTTTTAGTAATTTGCCCGGCGGGTGGTTGAATTTTTAAATTATTAAAATTTTCTTTATGGTTAGTTGATGGAAGACTGCCTAAATATGCCTCGAGGTACGGCTTCATAATATCTATTGTAAAGTTACCTACTATAAAAAAGGTAAAGTTACTTGCATCAGCAAAACGATCTTTATAAAAGGTGTAAGCCTTATCCAGGCTGGCGGCATTTAACAATTCGGGCGTTGTAACCATCGATCTGAAATTGTGATTACTTAAGGTGGCAGAAACTGTATCCTGGAAAACGCTTGTCGGATCAAGACTACGATTGGTTAGCAATGATTTGGTTTGGGTGATGGTTGATTGCCATATATCCGCATCTTTGCGAGGCTGAGTGAAGTAAAGATAAACCAGCTGCATAGCCGTCTCAAAGTCCTTAGGAGTAGAATTACCCGTAATGCCCTGGGTAATATCGCTTATATACGGAGAGATACTTACATTTTTTCCGGCTAACTTTTTATCAAGTTGCGCCTGAGTAAATTCACCAATACCACTGCTGCCAATTACGTTGCCCGCAAGGTCAGCCGATGTGAAATCCTGGTCATTTGCCAATGAAGTGCCACCAAAACTGTAACCATTTATCAATATTTGGTCGTTTTTAAATTCAGTCGGCTTTAAAATTACTTTAACACCGTTACTAAGCATTACTGTAGTTGTAAGTATAGCACTATCTGTTTTGATACTCGTTATTTTGCCCGGCGCGGCCAATTTGCCCAATAGCGGCTTATCTGTTGTATAGTCGATATAAGGCTTTAAATTCTTACCAGCCTCACTTATCCAGCCCAATAATGTTTTTTCATTTGGCAGCTTATCTTTTTCTTTATCCGGCGCTTCAACAATAACCACCCTGTTTTGGTCGCTTATAAATTTTCCGGCCATCGCATTTATCTCTGCGAGAGTGATCTTACCAATGTTGTTTATATAAAAGTTATACTCAAATGATATGCCAGGTATAGCTTCGCCGGTTAAGAAATTTTGTTGGTATTCACTTACAAAATTTGCCGATTTAGTTTTATCCCGTTCCTTATAAGCATTTTCCATTTGCAGCAAAGCATTTTGTTTTGCCCTTTCCAGTTCAGTTATCGTGAAACCAAAAAGTCGTGCCCTTTCTGTTTCGGCAACAACAGACTTCAAAGCAGTTTCCAATTCGCCCGGTTTAGCCACGGCGATTGAGGTAAAGGCATCCTGCTTTCCTATAAACCCTCCGTAACTTGCCTGACCGAATAAGAAAGGCGGGTTTGGTTTTTGAAGCAATTCACCCAATCTTTCATTTAGCATTTGGTTAAATAGCCTTTCACGGATGCTTTGCATATAGTCGGCGGTCGTTCTAACTACTGTTTCAGGGTGTTTTACAATAATTTCAGCTAACGTGTAGGGGAATTCCTTATCGGTAGCAATCTTAACAGCAGTACCAGGTGTTGGTGGCACTGAATATTGTGTGCGTGGTTTTTCACCGGCAGGATTTTTAAGCGAAGAGAAATTATAAATTATCAGCTGTTGAACGTATTTCGGATCAAAATCGCCAACCGCTATAACTGCTTGCAGGTCAGGGCGATACCAGTCATGATAAAAATTTACAATAGTTTCGGGTTTAAAGGTTTTCAATATATCTTCTTTACCTATTGGTAAGCGTTGTGCATAACGCGAATTATTTAATAGTACCGGCCATGTTTGATACCTTAAACGTTCCTGTGCATTTTTACCGCGCAGGCGTTCTTCCTCTAAAACCACCCCGCGCTCTGAGTCAATTTCCTTAGGATCAAATGTTTGATATGCAGCCCAGTTAGCGAGTATTACAAATCCTTTCTCGAATGTTTTAACGCTGTCAGTTGGCAAGGGCAACTGGTAAACTGTTTCATCAAAAGAAGTATAGGCATTTAAATCGGCGCCAAACTTCACTCCTGATTTTTGCAGATAATTCACCAGGTCATTTTTGGGAAAATCACGCGTCCCGTTAAATGCCATGTGTTCTGTAAAATGCGCCAGACCTTGCTGGTCATCGGCTTCAAGTACTGAACCCGCTTTGTTTACCAGGTATAATTCGGCCCGGTTTTTAGGTTCGGTATTTTTACGGATATAATAAGTTAGGCCGTTGGGCAGTTTGCCAATGATGACGTCGCCGTCAACGGGTAATATGTTGCCGCGAAGATGTTCCGCTGCCGGTACCGGTTTGCTGGTTGGCGATGGTACAGGCTTCTTTTTAACCTGTGCAAATGCTCCGCCCGATACAACAAGTAAAGCTAAAGCCGCCGCGGAGATTTTAATATTTAGTTTCATTTATTAGAGGAATATATATTTTGCTAAGATGCAAAACGAATATCTTAGTTACAAATTGTATTATTAGCGATTTAAGATGATTATGAAAAGATTACACCGATGCTTTTTTTTATCGTATTCGTTTAAAACAATCAGTATAATCAACTCCAAAAATCGGGGAAATCATTTATTAATACTTATATCTCACAAACGCCTCCATAGCCTCATATTCCGCCATGCCCAGTTTATCATAAGCTTTGGCGGTTTCCCTTGTGCGGTCTTCAGCTCTTACCCAAAACTCCCTGGCATCATCTCCCGGGAATACCGGCCTGTCCTTTTGGCTTTGGTGCTTGAAGATCGCATTCCTTTTTCTGATTACTTCCTGCGGTGATAACGGTACAGCCATTTCTATTTCCCAGGTCTCAAACTCTAACCATGCTCCCCGG
>DASYEP010000013.1:0-3354 GCA_036498965.1 Mucilaginibacter sp. | reverse complement strand
CATTTCTTTAAGTTTTACACCTTGTATAAACCTGTCTGCACTTTCATTAAACACCCCATTTCCATTTTTATCATCGCCCGAAAAACCGCCCAACACAATAACTGCGCTGAATACCTTATCCTTCGGTAAGGGTACCCTGTCAATATCCCAATATCTTGCAAATGGGTATTGTAGTAAAGGGCTGGTTAAAATTATCAATAACAATATACCCGTAACAAAACAACGCCGCTTTAATTTAACCCGTTTGGAGAATAAGGCGATCAACAGCAAAACAATGATCCAGTTGAGCGGGAACAATAAAAAGAGCAGAACTTTGGATAAGATAAAATACATCAGGGCTTTTTCACATTAAATTCCTTTTCACCGTAAATAACATCATGCGCAGTAATACCCTGCACCACCACCTTAAACGGCCCGGTGATGTCGCTGGTGTAAAAGTTCAAATTTAATTCTCCTTTTGAATTAACAAAGCACAAATGTTTCCAATAAATGGTAGAGATATCCTCCGGCTGTGATGAGTTGACTATGGAATAATCTTCGCCATAAAATTCCTTGCTATAATTAATTCCTCTAATGGTTAATGCCGATGAGTTTGAGCTCTGCACAACGCACTCCTGGTAAATTATTTCACTATAGCTATCATCGCCATACCCCATCATATTGAATGTAGGTTGCATGGTCTTCATATTTACTGTACTGCTTAATACATAATATTTTTCTCCCCTTTTTGGAGGCCTGTTAAGCGGGTTATCATAATGATTTTGACAATTCAGAACATTCATATAACAAACATAGTCACCGCAGGCATTTGAGCCGTATGAAAAAAACGGCGAGTAACGAATATATTCATCCTTTGTACCTCTTACGGTTACTGTTCTCAAATTAATAGAATGTTCAAAGCCAGGTATTATTTCGGCATTTGTGTTACTTTCTTTTACCGGTACTTCATAATTATTTTGCGGTTTAAATTCGTTCAATAATGTCTGGCTTACCTTATCAAAATTATTGTTCATTGAAATTTTATATCCTTCTTTCTTACCATTCAGCATCAAAATGATCCCTTTGTTCGTCGACGTTTTTATATAATCTTCGTTTAATTTAAACCGGCCGCTATTTTCGGTAGTCAGCATTTTTATCAGCGAATCATTTCTGAGCATAATATCTTCCGGTTTTTTTAAAAGTTTATTATTAAAGGTCACGCTCCCGGTAAATTCTATTTGAGTTTTTGGTCTTATCGTATCACTTACCGTTGTTTGCAGCATATCCGTCCATTTATACCTTCTCCAGCCTTTTATCAGCAATATATTTTCAAGGCAGGCCATATCTTCCCGGCTTTGCCCCATATATTTTTCTTTCAGGGGGATATCCTCCAGTTGGTCCCTTAAATAAATATAGCTTTCAATATCATTGGCTTTTGCCGGTTCAATGCGGTTACTTTGGATGCATGCAACTGAAACCGCACCTTTTAAGGTATCTGTACCGTCATCATTTAATTTGAGTTTCAGACGCACTTTTTGCCTGGTATGATAAGTCGCACTATCCGTATTAATATTGATGGAGCTCCTTTGGTCATAATGCGCAAAGAAAATTCTCTCCGCACAAGGCCTTTGCATACTGTCGAGCAAGGTAATGGTGTTTAACCCTTTTGGAACGTATTTTAACACCACGGCTACGGTTTTATGCACCGCATTTAATTGAACCGGTAACGAAAAAAACGTCTGCTTGTAATTATGCACCATCAAAAAAAACTTACCGGGATATTTACTCACCAGGTTTAATTTAAGTGTGTCATTAGCTACGGCATGCTGTATGCTGATAACCGGCCCCTTCATTAATATTTTCGGTAAAGCGTATACGGTGTCTTTCTTTTCACCGATCAACCTCAACTCATATTTGCTTTCCATCAGCGGGATCACTTTAAAACTGCCCACACCGTATCTATCGGTTTTAATGGTATCAACAGGGTGTTTATCCTTGTATAAAATACCTTTAACGCTTACTGATACCCCGTTGGCATCTTTTGTCTCCAATCCAACGGTACTTTGTGTAGCATGTACCAGGCTGCCGCCTTCCGGATAAAACTTTACACAGATCGGGTTTTCTTTGACAGGAAGCAATAGCTTAATATGCTTAATTTCCTCATTATATTTCACATCCGCAACAAATTCATTTGCACCTGCCCTGACCTGGTTATCCGGGATAGAAAATGTGTATTGCCCCTGCTGGTCTGTTTTGACCTTGCCGGATAATAAGTGATGTGTACTATTGCCCAGGTAATAGGCTACCAGCGCCATTGGTATCGGCTTATCATCTTTTGCAATAACGTTAAGTTGAATTTTTCGATCACCGCCTGGAATCATCTTGTCGATATCCAATAACGCTAACGATGCCGAAATAGCAGGCTGGGATGCCGTTTTAATCGTGATTGGCTGTACAAAGGTATCTGTGGGTTTCCCATTAGTGAGCACACTAGTATAAAGCAGAAAACTGTAATTACCGGGCGGGATTGAATCCGGGATAAAAACATTGCCAAACGCCAGTCCGTTAGCCATTACAAATTCTTGCTGTAGCGCTACCGATTTGTTGTAGTCGTTTACAAGCACAGCAGACAGCACCGATGGGTTATTTTTATCCTTGTTATAACCCAGCAAGTACGCCGTAAACCATACGTTTTCATCACTCACGTAAACGTTCTTATCAAAATGGACAAATAAAACAGACCGGGATTGTTTTATTCCATAATAGTGGATCTTATTAACTAATGAATCAGTTTCCTGCACTGTTGTCTGTGCATAGGAACTAACAGAATGCAGCAGGATGATAAAGATGATCAGTCCGAAAAGGTTAGATAATATTCTCATAGGCATAGGACAAATAAATATACCGGAAAAAATATCGAACTGAAAATCAGGATTGTAATAATTGGGCTATAAATCACAATTATTATTTTTTTTGATCGATTTTTCTCATCTTTAAAAAGCCTCATCCACTTTTTAAAATTATGACACAACCTAACCAATTAAAAGAAGCGCCTAAACGATTGCTTTCCGTTGACGCCTTCCGCGCATTAACGATGCTATGCATGATATTTATTAACGACCTGAGCGGAGTAAAAGGCATCCCCGAATGGATGGACCATGCCAAACGCCTGGACGACGGTATGGGCTTTGCAGATACCATTTTCCCGGCTTTCCTGTTCATCGTAGGCTTATCTATTCCCCTGGCTATCGACCGTAAAATGCAGAAAGGCGAATCCTTTAACGCCATAGCATTCTCCATCCTGTCGCGTTCATTTGCGTTGATTGTGATGGGCTTTTTTCATGTCAACATGGAAAATTACAATTCGGCCGCCAT
>DASYEP010000012.1:0-14904 GCA_036498965.1 Mucilaginibacter sp. | reverse complement strand
TGTCTTGTCCTGATATAAGTTGACATAAAGATCAACAAAAAATCAAGACAATTATGACAAAAAGTAATCGAAATCAAAAGCGGTACAGTATTAGCTTTAAGCAAAAAGTAGTCAATGAGGTAGAATTAGAGGGATTGAGCATTCCGGAGGCCAAGCGCCGTTACGGAATAACCGGGGCCACGACGATCCAAAATTGGCTACATGAATTAGGAAAGCAATATTTATTAAACACAGTGACGAGAGTGGAAATGAAAGGTGATCAAGACCGGCTCCGGGAGATGGAGAAAGAAATACAGAAGCTAAAAACAGCATTGGCGGATGCCTACCTTGCTAAAGATTGCGCAGAAGAAGTAATAAGGCAAGCGGATAAGATTTACGGTACAGATTTAAAAAAAAAGTTTGGAGAGCAAGCATCAGGAGCCTCCGTGAAAAATACGCGCTAAAGGAGTTGTGCGGATATTTTGAAGTGAGCAGAAGCGGATATTATAAGGCGTTAGAACAGGCCGGTAAAAAGGCGCTGAATGAACAATTGTTATTATCAATGGTCCGTGATATCCGAAGATTTCATCCGCGCATGGGTGGAAAAAAGCTATATAAACTGCTGAAGGCTGATATCACTGATGCAGGGATTAAGATGGGCAGGGATAAGTTCTTTGAGATGTTAGTAAGAAATGGTATGGCAATAAAAAGGCGGCGGAAATATGCCTACACCACAGATTCGTATCACCATTTCAGGGTGTATAAGAACTTGTTAAAGCGCCACCCGCTTGAAAAAGCACACGAGGCTTGTGTGTCAGATATAACTTATGTTCGGGTTGGTAAAGGCTTCATGTACTTGTTCTTAATAACAGATGCTTTCTCACGTAAAATAATTGGGTGGGAATTGTCCCACAGCTTAGCTATACCAGGTGCAATCAAGGCATTGAAAATGGCTATCAGGCAATGTCCAAAAACCAGGGGGTTAATTCATCATTCAGACCGCGGCATACAATATTGCAGCAAGGGATATGTAGAGTTGCTGAAAAAGGCTGAAATATCAATTAGTATGACCGAAGAAAACCATTGTTACGAAAACGCGATAGCAGAACGCGTTAATGGCATTTTGAAACAGGAGTATGCGCTGGATGAAACGTTCCCTACCGATAGCTTGGCTCGCAAGGCGGTAAAGGAAGCTATTGGGTCTTACAATACGGAAAGACCGCATTGGTCATTAAAACTGGCAACACCACAGCAAATACATATGGCTGCATAAACGATCTATTATTAATATTTTTAAAGACACTTGTAAAAAGAAAAAAAGAAGCAAAAAAAGAAAAAGCTGTTGAAATATGGAAAACTCTAACGAGTTTCCCACATTCCAACAGCTCCAATAAACAATAATAAAAGTGTCTACTTTTTTTAGGACATGACATTAAGAAAGTCAGATGAAAACTGTATCAGCAAATTTTAATGAAGAGCTTGCAGAAGAGGCATTTACTGCCCAATCTGCAGTTTTTGATGAAATTTATTCGCGCAATACTATTGTTAACTATAAACGCGAACGTGTGCGGACGCATATGGAGCAATATCTGACACCAAATAGTTTTATATTGGAGTTAAATAGCGGAACAGGCGAGGATGCCTTATTTTTTGCCTGGCAGGGCCACAGGGTACATGCAACCGATATATCAACCGGAATGCAACAGCAACTGGAGCGGAAAGTGATGCTGAACGATTTGCAAGCCAACGTGAGCAACGAATTATGTTCATTCACTCAGCTTGACCTGCTAAAAAACAAAGGGCCATACGATCATATATTTTCCAACTTTGCCGGCTTAAACTGTACCTGGGAATTGGATAAAGTGCTGGCATCATTCAATG
The DNA here is from genome assembly GCA_036498965.1 of Mucilaginibacter sp. Taxonomy (GTDB): domain Bacteria; phylum Bacteroidota; class Bacteroidia; order Sphingobacteriales; family Sphingobacteriaceae; genus Mucilaginibacter. Next base: position 13,044 of record DASYEP010000012.1, on the reverse strand, counting down.
GATTACTAAAGCCAAATGGCGTAGTTACCCTCGTTATTTTACCCAAATTTTGCTTATGGGAAGCCTTGCTGATGTTTAAAGGTAAATTTCGTACAGCGTTCAGAAGATTCTCAGGAATTGACGGTACCAGGGCTCATGTAGAAGGAACTTATTTTAAATGCTGGTATTATAACCCTTCATTTATTGTCAACGCTCTTAAAAACCAGTTCGATTTACTGAGCGTTGAGGGGCTTTGTACAATTGTTCCCCCGTCATATATTGAAGATTTTGCCGAAAAGCATCCCAACGCTTATAAGTTTTTAAGGCTCAAAGAAGACAAGTTCAGATCCCGCTGGCCCTGGAAATATATTGGTGATTATTATATTATTTCACTCCGAAAAAAGTAGGATTTGAGATAAGAGGTCGAAAGTCAAAGCTCTGATTTCTGACCTCTGATTTCCGACTTCTGAATACCTCAATGCGCCAGGCTGTTTTCGTATTCGCTTATCAGCTTCGATACTTTTTGTTCATATTTTGCCAATAGCTTGATTTGAAAATTCATCGGATCGGGTTTTGCAAAGTGTTTGTCGGTTAGCAAGCTTAATATCGCACCGTGGCTGTTTAATTTCTTGAGCAGCGTTTTTTTCGACCATCTATTTGCTGTAACTTTCATCAAAAAGTTATCAATGATATTTCCGATCGGAAGGTTTAAAAGATATTCAAACAGAGACTTTAACCACGGACTTTTTAGCGGCTTTGCCGATGAAATGCGCATGTTTTTATTGGGTAGGAATTTTCTTGTCCACGTATTTGCAGCAAAAAATTTGTCGAACACAATATCGCCCTGCAAAGGAATCAGCGTGCCAATCTCTATGGCGGTATAGATGTTTTTTTCAGCGATTTCCAGGTGCTGCATGTCGATATAATAGTTCATACAAAACAAGTGCTCCTTATTAACCAGAAAAGTTAATTTTTTAAAGCAATGCATTATGGTGCGGGCTATCCACAGCCTGTTTTTTTCGGTAATGATAAACAAGTCGACATCCGAATTTTCATCGGCGAAATTTTTGGATAGCGAACCAGAAATTGCTATTCCGCGAACAAATGGGAATTTTATCAATAAGTTGCCCACTTTCTCGGCAACCTTAATCAGTTCTGCGGCCCTTTTGTTTCCTTCGTTTCTTCTTACTACCAAATAGTGATCGTTTTTTAAAGTGTAAAATCTGTCAAACAGGTGAACTACTCTTTCATCAACCAGGTTTTGTATGGCAATATCAAACAACTCGTAGTTATGTTTATCTTTTAAAAATAAATATACCTCGGCCCTCGTCAATGGGTAATTGAACATATCAAAATAAGCCAGCGTCGTTAATATATGTTCTTTAATTTCCGACAAGTTCTTGTTATTTAACAGGTACGATTTACTTTGCATTTAATTTGACTATAAGGTTCTTACATCAATAGTTGTATATAATAATGACGGATTGATAATCGGTTTGGTTGCCATAGCAGGTAAATAATCTATCAAGCTCAAGTCCATCGGTCTGTCGATTTTTAACATTATGCAATCAGTTCTTTATTGATCGGTATCATTTCCGACTCCCGATTGGGGATCCCGGAATTATGTAATTTCATAATAATATTATCTTCTGGTTTCGTTGACGAAAAAGCGAAGAAGGAGAAAAAAAACGCATAAAAAAAAATCCCCTTATCCACGTCAAGCAAATTTTCTGACAATGACACTATTGCAATGGTGGTCATAAAAGTCAAAAAAAGAAGATCCTTTTGTCTGAAAGCAATGCCAAAGCCGAACGCCAAAGTAGCCAGGTAAAATAATAATCCCGGTACGCCCGACTTCAGTAAAAAACTAAGGTATTGGTTGTGCGAATTAAGTCTGTTTAAATAAGAGTTATAAAGTTTTTGATTGAAGAAACCATCCTGCAAAAGGCCGATTTCTGAACCGGCACCATAGCCGGTGATCGGTTTCTTACCAATGTAATCAACTACAACACCCCATCTTACCAAACGGCCGTCAGTAGTTTCATCAAACTTTTGTCCCGACAAATCTTCCCTCAATTCGCCGATATAGCGATCCCTTAATGCTCTTGAGCTAAATACGCCCACCGCCACTAAAAGGAATAGCGATGCAGAAATCAGCTTGAAACGCCTGCGCTTTGTTCCCGGAAGTAAGAAATAGGGAATAGCAATATTGATAATCATCGCCAGCGCGACAAATACCGATTTTGAGCAAAGCTGAATTATCCCGGCACTGAGGATGGCACTGCACATCAAATAAAATAGTTTTTCATATTTTCCCTGCGCTTTAATTAAAACCGATAAAATTAAAACCAGCGCCACTGCAAGTTGCATCGAGAAAAAGGTAGCATGCATCCCTATCGGTTCCGAGAAATTATGATTGGTAAACACGCTTGATAAAAGGATGGAAAGTGGCAGGTGGTAATGCCTTATGGTTATCAGCGCATCTAAGTAAAGATAAACGATTGTCGCCGTGCAAACCAATGAAAAGGATAACAGCAATTGTGTTTTATACTTTTTTATATCAAGTGGGTTAAGATAAAAAAGTATCGGGAACAGCAAAATGGTTGCATCTTTTCCCCATTCATCAAAAGCTTTGTTGGGGTTAATTGTATAGATGGTACTCAATACGGTGATGTAGAATACCGATTGCAGGAGTATAATTCTCGGATTTAGTATTCCCTTAAAACTGCTCTTTTTTACATGAATCATTGTGTGTATGGCATAGCTTATCAAGATAAGGTGACTATAAAACATATCGAATGGCAAACTGGCCATCAAAAACATTAAATGGTAATAGCTTATCTTGTTGACCAGACTATCCTTCACTAAAAACAATGGTGTCATGATTCAAATTGTAATGGCATTCTAAAATGAAGTTCTCGTACTGGTCAATAATTTTCTCCCAGTTAAACTGGTATTTTATTTTGCGCAGGTTGTTACTTACCATCGTTTTTTCGGTTTCCTTACGCTGTACTGTTTCCACCAGGTTGCGCACTTCATTTACATCTGAAAAATAAAAAGCATCAGCATTTAACACCGATTTATTAAACGGATTGTTATGTGCGGCTATCAGGGCTTCACTAGCCATCGCCTCCAGTAAGGAAGGATTTGTCCCCCCGACACTGTGCCCATGAAAATACAAGTATGAGTTATTCTGCAGGGCCCTTACTTTGCCGTTATCAAAAATGGATCCTTTAAATTCAATGCGTTCATCATTTTTAAACTTGTGGGTGATGAATTTTCCAAAACGATTACTTGTATCGCCCAGCACCTTAAATTTTTTAACAGAGCCGCTGTTGTTGAAACCTTCCAGTATGGTTTCAATATTATTCTCGGGTTCCATCCTCGCCATCAGTAAAAAATAATCCTCTTTTAAAGCCTCCGTATTGTCCACTTGTTCCCGTTCTTCTTCAGAAAATAAGTCGGCTCCATAAGGGATGTACTTACTTTCCACATTGTATTTTTCACCGAGATAGGATTTAATAACCAGTGAATCGGACACATAGTACTGGCTATATTTTACGGCAAGTTTTTCAGCATATTTTAAAAATTTCTGGACTGATGGCGAGTATTTTGACCTTTTCCATTCGAGGCCGTCCATATTGGTTATGATAGTGCTTTTTTGAGGATACAGTTTACCCCAAATAGAGCTGCTGGTATATCCCATCATCAACACCACATCAAATTTCTTTTTTCTTGCATCCATCAGGCAATTCAGGTCATAAATAAATTGCCCGGCAGTTCCCACCAGGTATTCAGGGTCGTAGCAGTGTTTTATGGATACCCCATTCCAGGTATCTGCTTTGTAGGGATGATTATGCGAGTTATAGACAGTAACCTCATGCCCTCTTTTAACCAGTCCTTCCGACACATATTCCGACACATGTTCAAAACCGCCGTAATTATTGGGGATTCCCCTTGTACCTAAAATTGCTATTCTTAATTTCATGCTGTAGCTGCTAAATGATATGCTTTTAATGTTTGTATTGCTGCCTGCTTCCAGGTATATTGTTTAAGTATTTTTTGGCGTAAACGCTCACTGAAAGGTGCTCTACTTGCTTTTTCAACGGCAAATAAAATTTGTTTCGGGTCTGCAGGGTCACAATAAAAAGCCTCATCTCCAAAATATTCCCGTGTGTCGCCCTTATCAGTTATAACAATGCTGCAGCCCATCACAGCAGCCTCAATCGAACTTAGTCCGGTTGTTTCAAACCAGCTTGGTAATATGTGAACCTTGGCGCGCTCATAGTATCTCACCAATTCATCCTGCGGTATATGATCGATAAAACTGACGTTCCCAGCAGCTAAACCGCGGCACTGTTGGTAGTAATTTTTTTGGTTTGGTGCATGCGCGCCAATTATAAGCAGCCTGTATTTAGTGTTATTTAAAGCTTTTATCAGGTTTGCCTGGTTTTTAATTCCTTCAATCCTTGCTACACACAATACCAATAGGTCGTCTTTTTTTATGGAGCGGTTATATTTAAACAACCGGGGATTTATGCCATTGGGCACAACGATATATTTAATCTTTTTAGCCTTATTTAAATAAGCTTGCTGAAGGCGGCGGGATTCCGATTCAGAATTAGGCAGTATGAATGCGGCTCTTTGTAATATTTCAATTATGCTGTTTCTCTGTCCCTTCCACGTGTACGAAATGGTTGACAGATGATCCTTCCCAAGCAACCAGCGCCCGATTGTTTTAACGTATTCAATACTATCGCCGGGCAACCAGCTAAATAACATCCCTATGCCTTTGCGGTGATGTTTGTCATATTCGCTATAGTTGCATAATATGGTTGAAACAACGAACGGCTTTCTTGATTTTTTACTATGGTAAAGAATATCCGCCGGGCGCGTGATATTAAAAAAATGCAGCAGATCGTAATCTGTGTAATTTATTTTCTTGTCAGACAATATGATATTTACATCAATTTGCAAGTCAACCAGTTGACGAGCCGTTTGCATAACCTGTACGGTATCGCCGCCCGGTATACTATATAATGTTGATCTTGTTATAAAGGCTACTTTCATAATCTTCTCCATTTTGACTAGTTAAGATTGAATTGATGCAGCCAGTTGATGAATCTCTCAGGCATATAGCTTACGGTGAGTAGCAGGTAATTATCAAGGCGGAATGGGTGAAGGGATATCGCTCTCTTCACATTAAACCTCGCTTTTTTGGGCTGGTAATTGTTAAGCAGATACTTTTTGCCACATAGGGCGTAATAAGCGCCTTCTTTTATCTTTTGCGAGTGGCTCTTGCCACTAATGTTATACAATTCCCGGCCCTCGGCTTCAGTAATACTTCCTTTTTTTAACGTTGAATACTTTATGGAGAGGAATTTGCGCGAATGCCACCGCTCATCAATAGTTACTGACTCCGGGTTAAGCCTTACTTTAATAAGCGGTTGTGAAAGATTGCAAGCCTTTTCATTTTTCAGGATGTTCATCCATAAAAAATGATCTTCGTAAGTGTAGGCGTGTTCGTTGTACCCGCCGTTATCCACAATAACGTTCTTTTTATAAATTACGCTCGAATGAATGAACGGACATACCGAATATTTAAGCTGCTGTATTTCTTCGTTAAGATGCCCTGCCGGGTGATGGGTGAAAATGTAATGTCCATCTGCATCAACGTAATCAGCTGCAGAGCCTACTATGCTATACTGCGGATAAGCAGTAATAAAATCATATTGAGTTTTTAACCTGTTTTTGAGGCATATATCGTCAGCATCAAACCGCGCCACATAAGGTGCACGGGCATGCACCAGCCCAAGATTCAACGCCGCGGCGATACCCTTATTTTCCTGACTTATAAGCACGATACGCTGATCGTTAAATGAGCGTACAATTTTTGCAGTCGCATCGGTAGACCCGTCATTTACCACTAAAAGTTCAAAATCAACAAACGACTGTTCCAGTACAGAGGCTATGGCTTCGCCTATGTATTTGGCCGCGTTATAAGCCGGCATTAAAACAGTCAGTTTTGGATTATTGATGCTCATAGTTTAGCTGTTTTGCGTGAGTGTTTTCTTTAATATTGAGCAGTAACAACAATTCAAAAAATATAAGTACCGACAGCCGCTCAAACCAGTAGTCAGCAAAAAAAGCCGCCATCATCAGCATCAGTATGGGGATTCCGTAGCTGAGTTTTTTGAAATGTTTGGCAAAAAATCCCACATAAAAAATCAAAAAGGCAAACAAACCCAGTAAGCCATATTCGGCCAGTAATTGATCATAAACCGAAAATGGATTATTAGTTACGGTGTGCAATCCTACCTTTTTACTAAAAAAACCGAGATAAACATCCAGGTGGTTTATCAAAAACTCATTGCTGATATAGGCATATTTTGCCGGGTACCCGCCATCAAAACCAAGTCCTGTCGCTTTGAAAGCGAGTTTTGATGAGAAATTACCCATCCCATCACCGGCAACTATTTTGACGGGATGCTGATCTAGAAATTTTACGGTCTGCAGCAATCCAATAGCTTTACCAGGCAGTTCGGGCTCATAATTTTTTTTGCCGGATATTGCCAGGTTGGCTTTATGAGCATCAATAAACGCCAGAAGTTTTCTTCGCTCATCCGAGGTATCTGTCGGTGTTTGATAAGGCGGGGTGTTAATGTTGGGTTTTACCAGCAGTATTCTTCCTTCGTCAGTTTTAAGGATACTACGAATAGCTATTTGAAACGGTAGATAGACCGCCTTTTTCGTTTGCATTCTTTTAATACTGTCGAGATAATCCTTAGCGATTTTCCGTTTTATTTTTTCATCGTAAGTAAAACTGTCAGCTTTGACAATACCAACCTGTGGAAACGGCGGCCTTGGCGGATGAATGATATTCTTTACGGTTTCATAGCTGTACGTATTATTTTGCGGCGATACTTTGGCCATAAAAACAACTAAAAACATCAGGCAAATCACAATAAGGCTTTTTTGATCTTTCGAACTTTTAAAAATAAACAGATAGGCCAGGACGAATACTAATGCCAGGTTTATAAAATTGCTGCCTGTTAACAGCAAAATCACCATGCAAATACACACCATTAACGCATTCTTCCGGGTGAGGAAATAAACAACCCCGAACGCGTTTAAAATGGCGTTTGTTGTTGAAATGTCGAAGGTTACTCCGCGGACGTAGTCGCCGGTCCCGATAAAATATTTTTGATACTGCCCCTGGTATCGATAAGGGTTAATAGCTCCCGTTTCCAAGATGATATGGCCGATGTTATAAAACGAAATAACAGCGTTGATCACGAAGAAAACCAACACGGTTGTCCGTATGGTTTCCACATCATTATTTTCAACAGATAACTTAACCTGGTGGACCGCCAGAATACATAATAGCCAAAAGCCTATACCGGTAACAAAAACCATTAAGTAATTGGAATTTGCGTAGCTTTTGGTAATGAAAAAATTAATTACAGCAATCGCAATTATTGCCAGGTAAAAAAAAGGCAATCGGGAATTCTTAAAACTAAAGCCGAACTTAAAATTGAATTGCAGCAAATAAATTATAATAATTGCAGGGATTTTTATTGCCAGTTTTACATTTAAAAAGAGCAATAAAAAAACGAGCAATTTCCAATCCACGTAGTTTATTACCTTTTTTAACTTAAAATCAGCAATAGTAAACGCCATACGGAACTTTGTTAAAAAGCTTTTTTTGAACTTTATTTTCAATAGTTAGTCTATTACCAGTAATTACTGATTAAGTATGGGAATGGTTGCCTGACTGCCGCTTAAATTTTTCTGCTAATAGAATAGCTGTTTAAAATTTAGCCGGTCTTTTAGCTGAAGTTGCCTGGTTGCAAAAAGGAGTATGATATATAAAACAACAGTAATTGGGATTGCCTGCCATTTATTTTCTAACGGGATTCTAATTATAAATCCACTAATTAGTGCACAGCAGGTGCATATAACCAATGAATACCAAATATTATTTAGTTCGGGAATATCAGTTTTTCTAATGTAAAAGACCGTTTGTACTATACATGCTGCCAGAAAAGCAAATGCTGCGCCCTCGTTTTTAAAAAATGGGATCAGCAAAATATCACCAAACACATTTACCACAAACGTGATTACAAACGAAGCAAATATCATTTTCAGTCGTCCTTTAGCAAAGTTTATGGTCCATAGAAAATTGTTGAGATAAAGAAACGGCATGCACAGGGATAAGATAAAGATGGTTTTAATATTTATAGCTCCATATTTACCCACGGTTATCTTGTCGGTTATTGGGTTCCAGCATATATTCAGCAATAAACCAACAAATGCGCCAATAACCATTTCAATGCGTACCAATAATTTTAACTTAATAATTGGTATGGTATTTTGTTGAAACAGCTTCGTAAAACGGGGTATCAATAAAGGTGCTATTGCTAACAAAGGCAAGGTTGAAATTTCAAAAACTTTATAGGCAAAACTGTATTCAGCAAGTTTGATTGCCGAAACCATAAAACCGATAAACAGCCAGTCGAACCGGGCCAGCGCCGATGTGATTAATACGACCCCTGTTTGCGGCAATGCTTCATTAAGCAGTTTAAAATAATTTTTACGGCTCCAGGATATTGTTAAAGGGGCATTTGTCGAGGTGTAAAACAAGTATATACAAAGCGATAACTCGGCTACATCGCCACCTATAAATATTAAAATGATATAGCGTACGCTTAAATTATGAAGTAGTACCAAAATTATTAATCCGCAGCAGCGGATAAAATTTGATATCACCGACATGTAACCCAGCAGCTTAAATTTTTCCAGCCCGTTGGCAGCTTGTTTAAACGGAGTGGAAAAAAAGATCATCAGTTTGCCAATTCCGATTAATAGAATAATGCCATAAATATTGCCGCTATGTGGAAAGAGGATAAAGCCCCCAAAAAGAAGTCCGTAAAAAACAATCCCGGTAAAAAGAACATGAATAATGTAAAGTGAAAGTACAGACGGTAAATATTCACCGGCGGCAATTTTTTTGATGATAAGCTGATCAATACCGAAGGATAATATATTAAAAATAGCCAGTAGCACCGCTAAAGCGAGATTTATTTGTCCGAAACTACTTTTGTCAAGTCCGGTTGAAAGAACATAAAATATTCCGACACCAAATACCTGGTTTAAAATTAGCTGAGAAAAATTTGCGGAAAGGTTTTGTACCAGTTTTCCTTTCATTATTTACTGGTAAATTGTATTAATTTTCAAGAAAAGTAATCATATTCTACTACAAAACCAGTATCAACCGGGCTTTTTTTATCGGGTAAATGGGTTATCTTACTTAAATAAAAATATTTTCGATGGGTGTTTTTAAAAGTAGTTTTAGCGATGTGCCAGCCTTCGCGACCATCTAAAAAACCTAAGAATACAATATAATTCTTCAAAAAACCAAATACCGGCGAAGCATACAGCTTTACAGCATTTACTTTTTTCCCATCTTGGAAGTATTTTTGGGCGGATAATTTTGCATAATAAGCGCATTTACGCTCGTATTCAAAAAGGTCTTTCACCGAAAAATGGTGCATCCGACCTGCTAATTTCGCCTTCTCTATGTTATCGGGCATTATTAATGTTTCATGCACAACCGTTTCCAACCATTTCACCAACTTACGGTTAAAAAGCCTGACGTGATGATCGCGTCCCCAACTTCCAAAGCGAACGGGCTTTGTACCAAAGTACGACCGGAACTTTATATCGTATACCATAGCCGGGTTATCAAACTTCTGTTGATGGAGTGAACGGATTAGTTCCTCGTCCGGAATTTCATCGGCGTCAATGCTAAATATCCAGTCATATTTAGCCGCATCAATTCCTTTATTCTTGTTTGTTCCGTAGCCGTTCCAGGTTTCCCTGTAAACCCTGCAGCCAAATTCCATTGCAATCTCTAATGTATCGTCCACGCTGCCACTATCAATAATAACAATATCATCCGTAATTCGCCTGGCCATGGCTATGCATTTAGAAATAATATCGGCCTCGTTTTTGGTAATTATAACGATAGAAATAGGAACCATTTTAATGTGTTTAGTTTGATATTCACAGCCCCTTTAAAAGGCTTTTTACACGTCATTGTCCAATAATAATATCGTTCATTTCTTTATGAAGGTTGCCTTGAATGATAAATAATTTGGGTGGAAACTTTGAAATTCTCCTGTATCATTTTCGAGATAGCTGATTGTTAAATTATCGAAAAATAATTCGCTTGCTATCAGTTAATTACAAATAAATCAACTCTTGTAGAAATCGCAGGCAACCTTTTTTTACCTGTCTCCGTGATGATAATTAAACAGGGCACTCAAACTATTATCAAGACACCCATATGGGAGAAGAGGCATTACATCAATTGATCAAGGGCTGTATAAAGCAAGACAGGAAATGTCAAAAAATGTTATATAAGGCATTTTACAGCTTCTCAATGGGGATTTGTTTACGATACACCAACAATCGCGAAGAAGCAGCCGAAGTGATGAACCAGGGCTTTTTTAAGGTGTTCACCAAAATAGATCATTTTGACATAGAGAGACCATTCACAGCCTGGTTGGGGAAAATTATGATGAACGTGTCCATTGATTATTACCGTTCAAATTTAAAAATGGCATATACCGAAGATCTCGAAAAAGCCGAACACATAAGCGATGATGATCTGGTCGACAAAAACCTAAATTATAATGATCTTTTGGCGATGGTAAAACAGTTACCACAGGCTTACAGAACTGTATTTAATCTTTTTGCTATTGAAGGTTACTCGCACGAAGAAATAGGCAAAATGCTCCATATAAATGCCGGAACATCCAAATCAAATCTGCATAAAGCCAGGCAGAAACTTAAACAGATGATATTGAAAACAGAAACATATGCCATGAGCTATAATAACGGAATGAATTATAATGCAATCGCTGCTAATGTGGCTTGATTTAAATATGGGCATAACTCTTACAACTGTACCTCCTAACACTTATTTGCCGATACCGGATATAGTCGTCGAAGCTACAAATTACTTGTATTACGACAGGATTGGACTTGAATATTAATTAATCAAAACCCTTGAAAAATGAAGTTTATCATTATTATTTTACTCGCGTGGAGCAGTTTTAATTACCAGACCGGAGAGGACCTCTACGTATGCAGAAATGCTAAAATCACGCTTTTTTCCACTGCACCTATAGAGGATATCAAAGCCACAACTACAACGGGCGCATCCGTTTACAATGCATCTACCGGAGAGTTGGATTTTAGCGCGTCGATGAAATCTTTTCAGTTTCCAAAATCAAAAATGCAGGAGCATTTTAATTCAGACTATATGGAAAGTGATAAATTCCCTAAGGCCACTTTTAAAGGAAAAATAAAGGAACATATTGATGTATCGAAAGATGGCACTTACCCGGTAACCGTTGTGGGCGACCTCACCGTTCACGGAGTTACGCAAAACAGGTCGATTCCGGGTAAGGTGACCGTAAGCGGCGGATCAATAAACATGACATCGGAATTTATGGTGAAGTGTGCCGACCATCATATAGAAATTCCGCGTATTGTTTTTCACAACATTGCCGAAAGCATCCAGATAAATGTTTCTGCAAGCTACACCAAAAATAGTCCTGCTAAATAAAGACCACTTAACCCAAATCAAAATAAAATGAAAAAATACCTAATCTTAATAAGTCTTCTGATGTTAAGCATAAATTTAATGGCACAGAAAGCCGACGACAATTCGAAGAAAAAAGATGGTTCAACGAAAGCTGTAGCAACCGGTAATGCTGCCGATTCATTATTGAATTCATTAAGCACTGATAATAAGAATGAGCCTGTTGTTATTTTTAGATCTTCGAGGTTGATTTTATCGCAAACAACCGAAACCGTAAAAAAGAAAAACCTGAACTTCCTGGTTATTCACCGGTTTGGTGATTTCGCAGGTAAAAACGGCGGTGGTCAAACTTATTTTGGACTTGATGCCGTGGCCGATGTTTATCTCGGATTTGAATATGGCCTCACTAATAACCTGAATATCGATATCGGAAGATCTACCATTGGCGGGCTGGCTGATTTAGAGATAAAATATGCCATACTTCATCAAACCACAAATGGTTCTCCGATTGCTATTACGGTAATCGGTGAGGCAGGTGTGAGGCCATACGGATTTGTTACATATCCTACTTTTGCTGACAGGGTCTCTTATTTTGCGCAGGCTATTTTTGCCCGGAAGATTTGTTCTATATTTTCATTGCAGGTGGCGCCCTCTTATGTAATTAATAATCAGCCGTACCCCACTGTTCCTGGTAATGAAAATAGCTTTTTGGCTGTTTCGGCTACAGGCGTGTTGAAAGTATCAAAACACATGGGCCTTATCGTTGATTATGCGCATCCTTTCTCATCTTTCAGGCAAAACAACGCTTCTTTTACAGACCCCCTGGGCTTGGGTCTTGAAATTGAAACCGGAGGGCACGTTTTTACAATAAACGTAACTAATTCCAGGGCTGTTAACGAGATCAATTATCTCAATGATACGCAATCCAAATATTCAAAAGGGCAATTCCGGGTCGGCTTTACCATTTCCAGGATGTTTGATTTTAACAGCCGGAAAAAAGAGGATAAATAATTTAACAGGAGCTCGCATTGGATATTTCAAATAATGAACTTCGCACGAAGCCAAAGCCATTGATTGATAAAACCCTTTTAGTTTGCAGAAAGTGCTCAAATAACTAAAAATAAGAAAGCCACCTATTTAGGTGGCCTTCTTATTTTCCTACATCCCTGCGTATTGCAATACCGTGTAGACTTTGTCGGCTTTATCGAATATCCAAACTTCATGCAACCGTTGCGCAATATGTTTCCCGTCTTTATCGTCATAACTTTCATCTCCCCATATGGTAACTGCATTTTCGCCTTTGTCTACACTTTTTAAGCTTATCCAGGCATCAACCGTAACTTTGTAGTTTTTGATCGAATTTCTAAATTCCTTAATTGCGGCGGTGAGCTCCGTTTTTCCCTTAATAGGTTTCCCATCGGCAAACACCATGGTTACTGTGTCGGAAATGGTGT
>DASYEP010000011.1:0-2208 GCA_036498965.1 Mucilaginibacter sp. | reverse complement strand
TGCAACCTATGGTGGTATTGATGCTACACTTAATCCCGGGCAGACCGGGAGGTTGAAAGCTACAACAAGTTATGGTCAGATCTACTCCAACCTCGACCTGAAACTAACAGATCATACCGAACGGGATTTTTTTAATTCGATCACAGCTGAGCCAGGTAAAGGACCAGCTTATGATCTTACTTCTACTTACGGTAAAATCTATATCCGGAAACCATAACAGGGAGCACTAATTGAGTCATTATAAAAGCCGCTTAAGTCAAGTGATTTACGCGGCTTTTTCCAGTTAATGGCGGTTTTTAAAATTTTAGCGGATAACACATAAACCTAAAGCCATCAGGATGACTGCAACCGAATAGAATGTTGCCTGGAATAAGTTCCCTATATTCATTTTATGCCGCATTTCTTTTAACTGCATAACTTCATCGTTTTCGAGCGTGGAAATAGCCTTATATACGGGTAGTTTAACAATCTTTGCGATGTTTCCGGTTACGAACCAGAGTGCCAAACCTGATGTGACCCACCAATTACTGAATCCATAAAAATAATAATACGGGATGGCCCCTATAAGTGGTATGCTTAGTACAATGATCATAAACAGGGATTTGGATGAATAGCGCATAAGCAATTCGGTCAAATTCTTAAATGTTGCCTCATCCAAAGCGTTCATCATCTTTCGGTATACGCCTGCAAAAAATATTAAAAGTGCGGCATTAACAGCTACCGATGCAAAAAGTAAAGTTTCAACGAATGTCTTTGTCATGGTGTTTATTTTTTGGTTATCAATTCATTAGCGGTAAATTCAAGCGTTTCTAAGCCGATATAATGGTGAAAAAATCATTAAGGGTTTTATAGTACATTTTTTCGACCCCGTTCACCCAATCGTCATCAGGCAAAAAGAACACGGCCAATTCTGTTCCCTGCAACATACAATGGAGGCAGTCGGCTAATAGTATCGGGTCTTTCCCTTCAGGAATTTTTCCGTTATTTTTCAGCCCGATAAAGCTGTTTTGAATAAAGGCTTTTTCCTGCAGACCTAAACCGGTTACCATCTCTATAAGTTTGGGGCTTTCATTGATCGCTTCGATAAAAAACAGGAGTTTGTTAATTTTAAACGATTTACCACCCATTAATTTTCTAAAATCATGTATCTGCGCCATCTTGTCATTGATGAACAGTTCGGCAAATGATTCACGGTCCTTAACAACGTTTTGAGGTTGTTCAATAACCGGCTGCTTGGTAGCTTCCACTAAAAACTCCAAAACGGCAACCAACAATTCATCTTTGGACGCGAAATAGTGATAAATAGCCCCTTTTGACAGGCCTGTCTCTTCAACTATATCTCTAAATGAAACGTCCTTATAGCCTTTTTGCAAAAAAAGCTGCAAAGCCCCCTTTAAAATATTAGCGCGTGTATCGTGATTAATTTTCGGCATATTTTATTTAAACCGGACGGCCGGTATGTAAAAATAATCATAAATCTTTTATTTCCAAATAAAATATCATTGAGCTAAAGGCTTATATCAATTTTAGGCAGCCCACAAGAATAAATCAAGCCCATTTCGAAAGGCTTAAAGAGAAACTCCCGGCTTTCAATACTTGTTAGGCATAATTTCGGATTGAATTTTAGTTTTTATGTAACGATAGGGGCAAAATCACTGTCTTATGGGTCATGAAACTACAACTACTTTTTTTAGCCTTATTCACATTGTTCCTTTTCAAATTTGCCGATGCACAAACCACAAGTGGCAAGATTTCGGGATCTGTTTTAGACGATGCCAAAAAACCGCTCGATGGCGCAACCGTAATTCTACTTACTGCAAAAGATTCGGCAGTAGTCAATACTAAACTTGCCAACACGGATGGCAGTTTCGCTTTTCAGAACTTAAAAGATGATACTTATTTGATAAGAGTAACTTATATAGGTTATAAAAATTACCGCAGCGGCAATATGGTTGTCAGCCAGCAAAAGCCGGTTAATTTACCGGCTATTATTTTATCGTCAACCGGGAAATCGCTGAATGGAGTCGCTGTTACCGCCCAGAGATCATACATCCAGCAAAAAATTGATCGCACGGTAGTTAACGTTGGCGCACTAATATCCAATACCGGCGCCAATGCTTTGGAAGTATTGGAGAAAACACCCGGCGTACAGGTTGACGCCGATGGCAATATTACCTTTAAGGGCAAAAGCGGTGTAATGGTGATGAT
>DASYEP010000010.1:0-70362 GCA_036498965.1 Mucilaginibacter sp. | reverse complement strand
GCCTCTATCTCTTTTATCAGTTCATCCCGTAACTTAGCCTGGAAATGGCTTCGCTTATCAAGTCGGGTTCCCCTTAATAAATCCTCGTTTTCCTTTTTCATACACTTTATTGTTGTGTATAGTTTTTTCCGGACGAGTCATTTTGACCCGCTCGAACGACAGCAGCAGAACACTAAACCTATCAGGAAGATGAAGTATTTGTTCTATTAAGGTATATTGACCAAATGGTAATCATCGTACACGGAAATAATACCGCACTTAATCCGAAACCTATATCCATAACCGCCGCCGCGAGGCAACCGCAAAGAAACGCCACTATTATAGTCAAATGTTTTCTGAAGCTGGACCACGTTTCGGTAGCATTGCGGGTAGTGACGCCACTGACCATGTCCAGGACAGCCTGTGTTACATTTCCGGTCATTACGGTTGTCGATCCCCAAACCGCTTTATTGTGCAATCTTCCAAAAGTATTTTGAAAACCCATGGCTACTACGATCGTCATGGCAACGATTAGCACCGGCCACCCGGTTTCGGAAGATTGAGGGGGTAACAAAAATGATGACAGACCAGCGATGAGCAAAAACAAGGCTTCCAGGTGCAGCAACCTATACTTAACTGCAGACCTCCTGCCGATCCACGCACCGGCGACCGCCGCGAGCACAAAAACCGGAAAACTGAGCAATTTTCGCCATCCATCCGAACCGGTATGTTTAACCATATTAAAAGCAAACACAATGAAGTTCCCTGTTACATGTGCAGAGAATAATTCGCCCGCTGCAACAAATGTAAGGGTATCGCAAAACCCGGCGGTAAAGCAAAGTAATGCTGTGGTATTTCTTGCTATTTTATTTTCGTCCATTTGCTTTGTCCTGAAATCGACTTATACAAAGTAAACGAAATGAAAGGACAAAAAAGTGAAAAGCCTCCAGACTAACGACTGAAGGCTTTTCACTTTGAAGATGTATGGCGGCTCTACAAATGTTGAACCATTCTGTCCTTGCAAGATCTCTCACGGAGGATCCTGTCACAAACGCAATCTGAATAAGAGAATTTTCTCTCACCTTAGTTTTTATTATAAAATTAAAAACTGTTTGTAAATCAGTTAATTGTGAATTACTTTAGATTAAGTATTCTTAAAAACGATTTACAGATATTAAAACGTAAACTTTATCATGGCACAAAGAGACAAAAGCAAAGAAGAGTTAGAACGGGAGAAGCTTCAATTGGAAGTAGATCAACTACAGAAATCAAATAGACTAAACTGGCTTGAAAAATGGGCGACAATAATTCAAGCGTCATCAGTAATAATTGGAATTGCTTTTGCATTAAATGAATTTGTATTTAAAGACCGCGAAGCCACCAATAATAGAACTAAGTACACCCTTGACTTTCTTAATAGAGTAGCAGATAAAGATTTTCGAAAATCGGAAGATTCTCTGGTACGTTATCATGATTTAGCATATGCAATGTCAGTTAACAATAGAAGAGAAGATAGCTTATTTACAAGCTTAGCCGAACGGTTGCCAAAGGAAACATTTGAGTTATGCAACTTCTACAACATATTAGAAAATGGCATAGAAAGAGGTTACTTTGATGAACAACTTTGCGCTTCCTATCTTACCTTCGATGTTGAACGCAACATCAACATACTTGGCGAGTTGCAAGCTCGGCATAACGGGTTGCAATCAAAAAGAATTGTTCCTAATTATAATGGATTCAAAGGTTTAATTGATTTTTATGTTCGAATAAATCACATCATGTCTAAAAAAGATAAAGATATGACTCCTCAATATGATATAGACAAGCCATTCCGAAAGCCCATTTAGTGCGCGAATTTTCAATTTAGACCTACAATAATCATCAAAGAGAATAGTAAAAGAATGGCTAACTTATCAATCGTAGTGAACATGAAAAAACTAAAGAAATATGGGTCACTAATTTCCGTTACAGGCGCATTAATACTCTTTTTTAGCTGGAGTGTTCACAACACACTTTATGAACGTTATTTACATTTGAAAATTAGTATCCAATCAGCTGAACAAACATTTAGACTATATAGTACATTGCATGAGTTAAGAAATAATATCAATGGCCTTGCAACAGAAGTTGTGGGACAACATTTTGACATTGATGCAAGTCAATATCGGTCAGGTTTGACGTCTGATCCAATAGTCAACAAAGCCCACCGCGATTTCGACTTGACCCGACTTAACGCGCACCAATTAAAAGAGCTAATGGACTTTGCTGTTAAAACCTGTGATCTGTCAAATTCAGTTGGTGTCAAGTCGCCTATTGGCGATCAAATCATAAAGTTAACAAATGAAATTATGTTGTTAAGAGATTCCGTAAGTTATAAAGAAGGATTAGCTGAAAATGAAAATTCAATCCCTTTAGATCGATTGACAGACAAATCTTTTTCTGCAATATACGGGTATATCGATTTTTGGCGTAATGTTAATCGAACAAGGATATCTGTACTTTATCCTGAAATTATTAATTTGTCAAATATTCGAGTCAAAGAAGCTCATGAAATACTTCTCAAAGCCGAGAATAAATCAGAGTTTGCCGATAGCTTATCATTCTATCTGTATATCTTCGGATCAATTCTTGCAATCGGGGGACAAGCGATGGATAAACTAATTAAAACAGATGTAAAATGAGCATTATCAGGTGAGACATCTCTATATATCCCTGTAAAAGAGTTATGCCACTAAATTTGTCTTGAAGTAAGACAATAAAAAGCTAAAAGAAAGGGCTCTAAGTTTAAAAAGACACTCGAAGACCCCACTGTTTTGTCTGCAACTACATTAAAGTCAAAAGCCTCCAATCTATCGACTGAAGGCTTTTGACTTTAAGATGTGTGGCGGCTATACCAATGTTGAACCATTACATCTCCGATTTATATCTGATTGCGAATTTAGATTTATAATCTGTTGATTTGTATTTCAATGACTCAATAAGCCGGTTTGAATTACTTTTTGTATTGACCCGTCTTCATTGAAATTCATCTTATCGACACAAACTGAACGCAAATTCCCCCGTCCGGATAATACGCTGTTATGATAAAATGCATACCATTGGCCTTTATATTCTACTACCGACCCGTGACTGGTATCACAACCGGTAGGATCGAGATAGACACCCCCGTAATTCCAGGGACCTAAAGGACTTTTGCTGGTTGCATAGTTTAACCGATTGGCGCCTTTTCCATTTACGATATTGTTATCGGCATAGGTTAAATAATAAATTCCATTTCTTTTGAATACCCAGGTGGCCTCATGAAAATCTTTTAATCCGTCCATAGTTTTTAGTGGTTCTGCTATTTCCATCATATTATCTTTTAACCTCGCTCCCACACATCTGCCCCCGCCTCCATAATAAAAATAAGCTTGCCCATCATCGTCCATAAATACGCAGGGATCAATCATCGAACGGCTGTCATCACCACCTAAATCAATATATCCTTTCGAAACGAAATCACTTGATGGCTTCTTGCTGGTTGCAACACCAACTTTCCAGGTTTTATTCCAATCTGTTCCGCTGGGATGCGGGAAATAGAAATAATAGGTGCCGTTTTTATAAGCGCAATCAGGGGCCCACATAAAACCACCTTCCTGGCGTCCCCACGACACCTGCCCGGCGTTTAGTATTTCACCCTCATCTTTCCAATGTATCATATCATCGGTAGAAAACACATGATATTTATCCATCAGATCACATCCCCGGGGAGGATCAACATCGTGTGAAGGATAAACATATAATCGCCCGTCACTCCAAACACGGGCTGAAGGATCAGCGGTGTAGATGTTCCTGATAATGGGGTTTTGCGCCACAACAGCCAATGAAAAAAAGAGGCTGACCATTAACAACAATGGCCCCGCAAATGTACTTTTGGTTATTTTCATATTTTCTTCAATATTATTTAGGGTCGCCGTACCAAGCCCTTCTTCTGGTCAACGGTAAAACAATTTGGTAGTTGTCTCATCAAGTCGACAACTATTGATGAACAAATAACATTTAGCGAATTAAAAAAAGGTTAATAATCGCTTAATACTCCGATTAAATCAAAAAAGCCTCCAGACTAACGACTGAAGGCTTTTGACTTTAAGATGTGGTGGTGGCTGCACAAATATCCAACCATTCCCTTTCTGATTTGCGGCTGATAGCGAATTCAGACTTATAATTTTGGGGGTTCAAATTATTGTATCGATGCAGAGGTAAACGACAGTATTCGTAATTTTATGCAAAATGCTATCATTGAAGTAAATTTTTTTCCCGCCCAGTGTCCGGTTTTTGGAAAGGACGTTGTCTTTTTTAAGCGACCAGGTTAAGATGAGCTTTTAATTAGAAAATTAATACAGCAAACCATGGAAAAATTTATGTTGATTATAAGGGAGGATTTGGATAAGATGCGCAAAATGACCGATGAAGAACGATTTGCTAACATACCTATGATGCTCAAGTGGGTTGATTCCCTGATCGAAACCGGCAACTATATCAAGGGGGAACCCCTGCTGACTACAGGCAGATATGTAAGTAAGGACCAGATTCTTTCTGACGGACCCTTTATCGAGGCCCGCGAAGGGATTTCGGGTTATGAAATTATCTGGGCAGAAAATATTGAACAGGCTGCCGCCATTGCCCAGGGCTGTCCACTGGTGCAAAGCGGCCTGGCTGTGAGAGAGGTCCGCCCGATTGCCACTATGTACGGTGTGAGTAATGAATGAATTTGACGAGTGTATAGAAATTCTCTATAAAGAAAGATTTGGTCAGCTAATCTCGCTGATTTTGCAGCGCTTCAGGCACTTGCCTATTGATTGGGCGGAAGATATAGTGCAGGAAACTTTTACAGCGGCTGCCTTACACTGGCCAAAGACGGGCATTCCTGAAAATCCTTCCGGATGGCTTTATCAGACCTGCAAAAACAAATCCATTAACTTGCTAAAAAAGATTCCCAGGACGGCAGATTTATCCCTGGCCAAAATGGTGCCTGTAGCTGCGGACGAAATTTCGGAGGATGGTTTCAAAGATGCACAATTGCGGATGCTGATGGCATGCTGTCATCCACATTTAACGCCAAAAACGCAGATTGTGCTGGCCCTTAAATATGTCGCCAATCTCAAGGTTGAAAATATTGCCCTGCAGCTTGGGGCAGAACCGGACGCCATCGAAAAAATGCTGTACCGTGCAAGACAAAAAATAAAAAATGAGTCGTTGATTTTATCCACCGGGCTTTATGGTTATTCCGTGGAGCGGCTTTCGGTGATGCATAAGGTGATCTACCTCATATTTAGTGAAGGCTACAAGCAACCAGGCGAAAAAATAAGCCAGGGAAAAACGCTGTGCGAAGATGCACTTATGCTCAATAAGTTTTTATTCGACAGCCCTTTGTGCAATCCGGAAACCAAAGCGCTGCAGGCACTCATGCTTTTTAATGTCGCCCGGTTCAATGCCCGCTTTGACGCGCAAGGTAATGCTGTTGAACTGGAGCACCAGGACCGAGCGCTCTGGGATCAATCATTAATAGAACTTGCCGCCTTTTTATTAACCGGATCAGAAGATTCTACCTTTTCACCCTACCACCTTGAAGCCGCTATCGCGTGTGTGCACTGCGCTGCCAGCAAATTTGAAGATACGGATTGGGAAGCCATCTGCAAATATTATGATATGCTCTTAAAACTCTACCCCAGCCCGTTTGCCGAGATAAATTATGCAGTGGCATTGCAGTACAATCACCAAAACGAAAAGGCCTTCCGCATCCTGATGGATCTTCACCGGAACCCCTATTTTAATAAACTGCCCATTCTTGAATTGACCATTCGAAAGTATTTTGGGCGCGTTGCCATGTAACATAGCGATCGCCCCGGGGCCATCATCCAAAAAATAATCAGCACCTGATGTCCGGTAATGGCTTATATCGTTGTTTATACTATTAAAACAAAAAACCATGAAATCGACTAATTTTTTTGGCAAAATTCTGTTAGTATGGGCGCTCTTATCTTGCGGGGCAGGATTTGCACAGACCGCTACGGCGCAGGCAACACGGCCCCAAAATGGGCCAAACGAAAAGGTGGTTCGGAGTGTTTATGCCGCTTATGAGAAAAAGGATTGGAACATGTTAACGTCCCTTTTCGCCGAAGGGTTTACTTTCACCAGCCCGGTTGATGACCGTATTGATTTAAAGGCTTATAAGGTAAAATGCTGGCCAAATGCCTACAATATCAAAAGTTTTGAAATTGAAAAGGTTGTTGTTGACGGAGATGATGTCTTTGTACTCTATAATGGCTCGTCCCTGAACGGCAAAGAATTCAGGAACACGGAGTATTTTAAACTTAAGGACGGAAAAATAAAGGAATTTACATGTTTCTTCGGACCGGGCATTAGTTTTCCTAACAATACGAAAAAATAAAAGAGATAAAAGTATTTCTTTAGTTTGGATGATGGGTTTGTCCTGTACCATGGCGAACATCCGGCGCCATAATCCAAAAATAATAAACACCTGATGTCCGGTAATAACTTTTATAGTTGTATATACTATTAAAACAAAAATCATGAAATCAACTAATCCTTATTGCAAAACTCTGTTAGCATGGTCGCTCTTATATTGCGGGGCAGGATTCGCCCAGACCGCTGCGCCACACACAACACAGCCCCAAAATGCACCAAATGAAAAGGTGGTTAGGGCCTTTTTTACCGCTTTTGAGAAAAAAGACTGGGATTCGTTGCGGCAAATTTTAGCTGACGGATTTACTTTCTCCAGCCCGGTTGATGATCATATCAGTGTAAAGGCCTTTAAGGAAAGGTGCTGGCCAAATGCCTATAAGATCAAGAGATTTGATGTAGATAAGGTTGTTATAGATGGAGACCAGGCCGTTGTAATTACCAATGGTTGGACGACGACCGGTAAATTATTTCGGAACAGCGATTGTTTTAAGTTGAAAGGCGGAAAAATCATGGCCGACGAGTGTTTTTTTGGGCCCGGGATAAGTTACCCCAATAATTCGGTAAAATAAGAGGGCAACAGAGATGCAATTCAATTGTCGCTCGTATAGTTTACTCACCCTGATCCCGCACGTGCGGGACTCGTCGGCGCAATTTTTACCCTCTTTACGCGAAGCGAAGAGAGGGTGGTCGAGCGAAGCAACGACCGGGTGAGTTTACCGGAGCGCATTCATTGCCCGCGACAATTTGAATTGTACCCGGTAGAAGAGGTAATAGTATTGGGCTTGCTTGTTGCAGCCTTGGTCTGAATATTTGATTTTGCGATATGAATACAGTTAAGTTTTGGATAGAAAAAACAATAAAATTATATGAATCCAACACCGGTTGGGGCGATAGCGATGAATGGACTAACGAGGATTTTGTAACATTAAGTGAGAAAATACAAGAGCGAACAGGTGTTGCTTTAAGCCACGTAACGTTAAAAAGAGTTTGGGGAAAAGTGAAATATGAAAGCCTGCCGAATACCCATACCCTGAATACGCTGGTGCAATTTTTAGGTTACGAAAACTGGCGGGACTTTAAATTTCAAAATGGCAACGGGATGGCAAGCGAAATACCGGTAAAGCAAATCAGCGGGAATGGTGAAGTTGACAGTATTGTTGATAATAAGCAGGCAGCCAAAAAGAAAACATGGATTTTAAAAAGTATTTTGTTTATTGCGATCCTGGTAGTTTTATTCCTTTTAATTTTATTTATTGTAAGCATGCACCTCTATTAAAATTAAACCCGCTGTTCGAAGTTTCCAAACTTCGAACAATTATGTAGTCTACGACTACCGGATTGAAAAAATATTCCTGAATTACCCGTTGTTATCGGATTGATTTCAAATTGTTATATTTGTATATGAGCAATTGGAAAGAACTCATTACTACAAACCCGGCACAATGCGGAGGCAGACCCTGCATTCGCGGGATGCGCATACGTGTGGTTGATATACTTGATTTGCTCGCAGCCGGACTAACTCAGCAACAAGTTTTAGAAGAACTGCCTGATCTCGAACTTTTGGACATCGAAGCTGCTTTAAAGTATGCCGGCTCAAAATTGGATCACCCCATTATCGCGGCATGACGATCTGGGTTGATGCACAATTGTCACCTTACATCGCTAATTGGATAAGCGATAATTTCCCCGATATTATTGCCAAATCGTTACGTTCCCTGAAGCTGGAGGATGCTGATGATTATGCTATTTTCCGGCAAGCCCGTAAATCCAAAGTGATAATAATGAGCAAAGATTATGATTTCGTAAAGGTGATTGAAAACTATGGCCCCCCACCCCCAGTTGATATGGATTACATGCGGAAATACTTCAAATAAACGGCTGTGTGAAATTTTAAGTGTTTCCCCTCCAGCAGGCAATCAATTTGCTAAATCAACAAGAAAATATTGTAGAGATTAGTGATAAACCCTGATAACCACGTCCATCAGCCATTTTTCGTTTGGCCGGAACATTTGATGGCTCACATTTAATCAAAAAAGCCTCCAGACTAACGACTGAAGGCTTTTGACTTTTAAGATGTGGTGGATACTACACAAATGTCGAACCATTCCTATTTGATTTGCAGTTAATAGCAAATTTAGACTTATAAATTATTTGGTTTAAATTAATTATAAGTCTCCTTTAACAATATTTCGATTGATCTTTTTGTTCTCCAAAATGGTAAAAACGTTTGTTGCTACAAGACAACCGCTGGAACAGGATAACTATGCCTTTTTCACGAACTCCGATTTTAATGCCATAGCGCCAAAGCCGTCTACCTTGCAGTCTATATTATGGTCGCTATCAACCAGGCGGATGTTTTTAACCTTGGTGCCGGCCTTTATACCTTGCGGCGAGCCTTTTACCGGCAGGTTTTTTATCACCACTACTGTATCGCCGTTTTGTAAAATATTGCCGTTGCTGTCTTTAACAACAAACTCATCGGGTGCGGCATTGTCTTCTTCGGCATTCCATTCGTGACCGCATTCGGGGCAAGTCAGTAAACCGTTTATTTCGTACGTATAGGGCGATCTGCACTGCGGGCAATGGGGTAGTTCTACCATCTTGTTTTTTTGGCAAAGGTAAAAATTGGCTGTGATAAGGGAAGGGTTTAAATGGACTTTGTTTGCTCTGTTCGGAAATAAAAAAATCCCTGTAAATCAGCGAATTACAGGGATTTGTTATGAGTTGATATTCTTTTCTGTGGTATCAGCTGGAATCGAACCAGCGACACAAGGATTTTCAGTCCTTTGCTCTACCGACTGAGCTATGATACCGCCCGTTTGGGGATTGCAAATGTAGCCTTTTTTTTGTTTAGGACTAATTTTTTTGCAAAAAAAGTTAAGAGAGGTTATAAATGTTGTAGAGGTTGTAAAGGTTAAAAGGAACGCCAGCGAGATAACCCGGTCACTACTATAGCTTTACAAATATACATCTTTTCTAACAACTACAACTTATTACAACACTTACAACTTTTTCAACCATTCCAACACAAAAAAACAACAATTCTTCTACCTTTGAAAAAACCACTATGCAAGCCTAATGATTGCACAAATCCTTTTTATAATTATTCTTGCTGCTGCCATTTACCTGTTTACCAAAAATGCGGGTAAGATAAGGCGGAATATATTGCTGGGAAAAGACACTGATCGCTCTGACAATCCCGCCTTAAGGTGGAAGACAATGGCATTGATAGCCCTGGGGCAAACAAAAATGGTAAAGCGTCCGCTTGCTGCCGCGATGCACTTTTTTATTTATGTGGGTTTTATCATCATTAACCTGGAGGTGCTGGAGATCCTGATCGATGGGGTATTCGGGTCGCACAGAATTTTTTCGAAGCCATTGGGTGGCTTATATGGTTTGCTAATAGGCGGTTTCGAATTTTTGGCGGTTTTGGTACTTATTGCGTGTGTCACTTTTCTTATCAGGCGTAATATCGGCAGGTTAAAACGTTTCAGCGGTGTTGAGATGACCGAATGGCCACGGTCTGATGCAAACTATATCCTGATCATCGAAATACTGCTAATGACCGCCTTTTTAACTATGAACGCCGCTGATCACAAATTGCAGCTTTTAAATTTTGGCCATTATACAAAAGCTGGAAGTTTTCCGGTAAGTGGTTTTATAGGTTCTTTGTTACCTGACAGTGCAAATTCACTTGAGATACTTGAAAGGGTTTGCTGGTGGTTTCATATCATTGGCATATTAGCTTTTTTAAATTACCTGCCCTACTCCAAGCATTTTCACATCCTGCTGGCTTTTCCGAATACTTATTATTCCAATCTGAATCCAAAAGGCGAATTTACCAATATGGCATCCGTCGCCAATGAGGTGAAAGCAATGCTCGATCCTTCGTTTGTGCCGGAGAGCTCTGGCGAGCCGGGACGCTTTGGAGCAAAAGATGTTACCGATCTCACCTGGAAAAACCTGATGGAAGCCTATACCTGTACCGAGTGCGGCAGATGTACTTCGGTTTGTCCGGCAAATATTACAGGTAAGCTTTTGTCGCCTCGTAAAATCATGATGGACACCCGCGACCGTATTACCGAAGTAGGCAACAACATAGATAAATTCGGCAAAGATCACCAGGATGGTAAAACGTTACTAGACGACTATATAACCCGCGAAGAACTTTGGGCCTGCACCACCTGTAACGCCTGCGTAGATGCCTGCCCTGTTAATATCAACCCGCTTGAAATTATAACCGAAATGCGCCGCTATATTGTTATGGAAGAATCGCAGGCACCGGCTAGTCTGAACAATATGTTCGGAAATGTTGAGAATAACGGCGCGCCATGGAAGTATAGCAGTGCGGACAGGTTCAATTGGGCAGAGAGAAATTAGAGATTAATAAATTCTTAAATGATGTTACAAGATATCGCAACGATCGAGGCTAAATATAAATTATTCGTCGAAAAAGTAGCTTCTTCAAAATTGGTGTGGGGACTTCAAAACAAAAAAGGCTGGGCAAATTCGCATTCCAATAATGATGAGGATATCGCAGTAATACCCTTTTGGTCTGACAGAGCCTATGCAAAAGCGTGTGCTAAGGATGATTGGCGTGACTATTCGGCTACCGAAATTCATTTATCAGAATTTTTAGAAAGTTGGTGTGTAGGGATGAATAATGATGGTGCTTTAGTAGGTGTTAATTGGGATGCCAATATGTTTGGTAAAGAGGTTGATGCATTAAATTTGGCGCTTGATATTTTAAACCAACTAAAATCTATCAATTCGGCCATCAAATTTGTTGATTACGGTAGCCTAGATACGTTTATTGCAGATATAACTGAAGCTTAATAATGAACCATCAACCAACGACCATGGCCGAAATGGCCGCGCAAGGCCAATCTCCCGAAATATTATTCTGGGTGGGCTGCGCCGGCAGCTTTGATGAGCGTGCGCAAAAGATAACCCGAGATATTTGTAAAATACTCAATCATGTGGGAATCAGCTTTGCAGTATTGGGAACTGAGGAAAGCTGTACCGGCGACCCGGCCAAACGGGCAGGAAATGAGTTTCTGTTCCAGATGCAGGCGATGGCCAATATACAAGTGCTGGATGCTTATCAGATAAAAAAGATCGTAACAGGCTGCCCGCATTGTTTTAATACAATAAAAAATGAATACCCTGGTTTGGGTGGCAATTATGAGGTTATCCATCATTCGCAACTGATACAGCAGCTAATCGATGAACGTAAACTGAAAGCCGAAGGCGGCGAAAGCTTCAAAGGTAAGCGCATCACCTATCACGATCCATGTTATTTAGGTCGTGGAAACGACGTTTATGAAGCGCCACGCAAAGCTTTGGAAGTATTAGATGCTGAACTGGTAGAAATGAAACGCTGTAAATCAAACGGGTTATGTTGCGGTGCTGGCGGCGCGCAGATGTTTAAAGAGCCTGAAAAAGGCATTAAGGATATTAACCTGGAACGGATGACCGACATTGTAGAATCAAAAGCACAGGTAGTAGCGGCGGCCTGTCCTTTCTGCATGACGATGCTGAGTGATGGCGTTAAACACGAAAACAAAGAGCAGGAAATACAGGTGCTGGATATCGCAGAGATAACAGTAAGGGCGAATGGGTTATAATCCCTTCAGTTTAAAATAATTCAAAGCTTGCTGCAAACTGTCCAACCGTTCGGCTGGCATATTTTTAACCGGGATATTCATTACCGTAGTCATCGAATCAACGTCGCCTTTTCGATCATTATAGGTTTGAACGATGATGTCATCTTCAACTGCCTTTAATCGAATGGTGCCCTTAAATGCATCGCCGAAATAATCCATTCCGTTAAGCTTGTTCAGGTTAAAAGAGTAATATACCTGTTTGCCTTTTTGGTAGGTTTTACGAAGGCGTATAAAATCATCATTGGTTATGGCAAGATCCCATTTTTTTAATTTGGCATCGCCTGATGAGTCATAGGATTGGGCTAAACATTTGTTGGTCCACGAAAGCCAGCCTTGTTCGTTAGAGCTATATTTAAAGCCATAATTGGCGAATACGGCAATAATAACAATTGCCGTTACAAAGAATTTCTTAATCTTCATTATAAATTAACCAGGTTTTTTAATGTCAACGAAGATGATCGTAAAATCGTATCTTAACGTGACAACAAAATTAAACTCTAAAGTAATAAAATATATAACTTTACAAATGCAATTTTCAGAAAATTCAAAGGTTTGGGTTTATCAGTCGAATAAAAAACTGACCGATGAACAAGTAAGCCAAATACAAAATGAGCTTGATAGTTTCACCACAGGCTGGACAGCGCACAACAATCAGTTAAAAGCTTCTGCCGAAATACGGTATAACCGCTTTTTAATATTGATTGTTGACGAGAGCCAGGCCGGTGCAAGCGGATGCTCTATTGATAAATCAGTCCATTTTATAAAGCATATAGAGGAGGCATATCATATTCACCTGCTCGACCGCTTTAACCTGGCCTATCGTGAGGGGGGTGAAGTGCTGTCAGCTCCACGACATGATTTTGAGGAAATGCTAAAACGAGGCAGCATCAATACCAACACCATCGTATTTAACAACATGGTGCAAAATCTAAAAGAACTACAAACCAAATGGGAAGTACCCTTTAAAGATAGCTGGCATATACAGCTGTTTGGGAATTTGGTATCTTAGTCAGTTGTGAGTGGTGAATAGTTAGTGATATTATGAAAAGTTTTAGCGATAAAGTTTGGTATGATGAGAATAAGATTGCCGTCGAACAATCTGAAGAAAGTGATCTTACTAAAGAAATTGCTTTAGCTTTGCTCGAAGCTAAACAGATGCAAGAAGGCAAAATTCAATCATCATGTCTTAGGGATATATAATTGATCCGGTTGTTGTTAGTGTTTTCTATTTGCCAACCAATCTCCAGATATTATCAAGATTTAGAAATTTATTAGATATTAGATTTTTATTTCTAACAAACATGGAACAATACGATAGCCGCGTTGATGCATACATTGCAAAGTCTGCCGATTTTGCAAAGCCAATATTAGAATATATAAGAGAAGTAGTACATGAAGCTTCGCCACTGCTTACCGAAACCATAAAATGGGGATTTCCATTTTTTGATTACAAGGGACCAGTATGCCAGGTCGCGGCTTTTAAACAGCATTTGGGTTTTGGCTTTTGGAAGGCCTCGATATTAAATGATCCCCACCATGTATTGCGGTTAGGCGATGAAAAAGCAGGCTGCTTCGGCGATATCAGAACTATCGCCGACCTGCCATCGAAAGAAATCATCATTGATTTTGTATTACAGGCTATTGATATCAACGAAAAGGGCTTTAAAGTACCTGCAAAAAAGGTTGCTGTCGAAAAAACGGTGTTGGTAATTCCAGATTATTTTGCTGATTTTCTAGCCAAAGACCCCAAGGCAATAGAAGAATTCTACAACTTCAGCTACTCGCAAAAAAAAGAATACGTTGAGTGGATTACGGAGGCCAAATCAGATGCAACACGTGAAAAACGAATGGAAACGGCTCTAGAATGGATTGCAGAAGGTAAGTCAAGGCATTGGAAGTATAAATAGTCTGAGCCGCTGATTAGTTTGATTTGTTGATTTCGCTGAGATATTACAGGTCGTGGTAGATTTTTCACTTATCGACAAGTTTAATCCACTCCTTTATAACCTGTTGCAGAGAGGTCTCTTTTGATCTTACATCTGCAACATCCTTAAAAACAATGATACGCCGGCCGTCGGCATAGTTCCCTGTGAGCAGTCCGGAGGTATCGTTCAATTTTGCGCCGCTTGGAAAAACCAGCATTATTCTGTTTTTATGAAGGTTGAAAACAATAATTTCCCGTTTATATTCCTTTGGGTCAAAGGGCTTCATCTCACCGCTGTAATAAAAACTGGGATTATTCCACTTAATGCGCTCGCTTATCTCTTTGTCCGTACCTAAGATAATTTGCCTCAGCGTTTCAATCGCATCCCTGATCGCGGGATCAAGCTTCTGAATGTGCTGCGTTACCTCTTCCTCGTCTGTTAGTTTGGCTGACTTAGACATACTGCAATTGGTGTTATCAAATATAACGATTGGAAATCAAATTCCCCCTTTAGGGGGCTAGGGGGTTAAAATGCCAAAGGCCCCAATCTCCGCATATTTCTCATGATCAGGTATCTTCTATGCCTTATAAACCGCGTGGGATTAGTAACAGACCATTTTAACGGACTTGGGAATATAACTGCAATGGCAACCGCTTCTTCATTGGTTAACTGTGATGCCGACTTATGAAAATAGGCTTGCGAAGCGGCTTCAACGCCATAAATGCCGTCACCCATTTCAATTACGTTGAGGTAAACCTCCATGATGCGCTTCTTGCTCCAGAATATTTCCATCAGCAGGGTAAAGTACGCTTCAAATCCTTTCCTGATAAAAGAACGCCCCGGCCATAAAAAAACATTTTTTGCTGTTTGCTGCGATATAGTGCTTCCGCCGATCGTTTTTTTACTGTGTGAATTTTTTTCATAAGCCTTTTCAATCGCCTTGAAATCAAAACCATGATTCTCTAAAAACGACTGGTCTTCTGCAGCCACTGCCGCACGTTTCATACCATTCGAAATCTCATCAAAGTTTTTCCATTGCTTATCAATTTTCCATTCTTTGCCCGATGCCTTTTGCTCAAAGCCACGTAAAATCATCAGAAAGGTAATCGGTGGATTAACGAAACGGAAAACTATTACAGCCAGGATGCTGCTGGCGAAAAAAAACAGGGTAAGTAATTTTAAGATATGAAGCGTGAGCCTTAGCGCACTGTTTTTAATCAGCATTTATATAATCGATATAAAAATCTTGTACGGCAGTATAAGTAATTAAGTTGAGCGTTTTTTTAACCCTCTTTACCACTCGGTGGTAGAGAGGGTCGACCAGCGAAGCGTAGTCGGTGAGTCAACACGCCAATGCATTAGCGTTAATGTCGCTTCCACATTTACTCACCTGGTCTTTGCTTCGCCCGACCACCCTCTCTTTTGCAAGAGCAAAAAAGAGGGTTTAGTAAATTCAAAAATACTTTTCTTTGAGCCGCAAGGTAAAAAAATCGAAGCAATAAAAAAGGCGTTTTGCATAAGCAAAACACCTTTTTTGAATTTCAATTGTAACTCCGAAATCGAAATTCCGAAATCAATTACTCAGCTACCACTTCAAAAGGAACCTGAACCTTAACTTCTTTGTGCAGGTTTACGTTAGCTACGTATTCCCCAACAAATTTTGGCTCCTGGTCAAAAGTGATACGGCGGCGATCAACTTCAACACCTTCTTTTTTCAATGCATCAGCAATTTGAATAGTATTGATAGCGCCAAATATTTTACCGGTTTCACCAGCTTTAGCACCAATGGTCAGTTTTACACCTTCCAAACGGGCAGCTATAGCATCAGCGTCCTTACGGATTTTTTCTTGTTTAAATTGAGCCTGTTTCAGGTTTTCAGCTAAAACTTTACGGGCGCTCTCAGTAGCCTGTATTGCAAATCCCTTTGGGATAAGGTAATTACGGCCATAACCTGGTTTTACATTTACGATATCGTCTTTATCACCGAGGCTTTTTACGTCTTGTTTTAAAATAACTTCCATTGTTTAAACCTCCTGATTATTTTAATGAATCTGTAACATAAGGTAATAACCCGATGTGGCGCGCACGCTTAACAGCCTGGGCCACTTTACGCTGAAACTTTAACGAAGTACCAGTTAAACGGCGTGGTAATACTTTACCCTGGTCGTTGATGAACTTCAATAAAAAGTTAGCGTCTTTATAATCGATATACTTAATACCGTTCTTTTTAAAACGGCAGTATTTTTTACGTGTATCCTCCACCTTTGGAGCGGTAACGTATTTAATTTGTTCGTTTGCCATTAGCTTGCAGCCTCCTCTTTAATAACTGGTTTCTTTTGGTTAAATGCGCCGCTGCGTTTTTTCTCATTATAAGCAATGGCATGTTTATCCAAAGAGATAGTGAGGAAACGCAAAACACGCTCATCGCGCCTTAATTCAATTTCCAGTTTGTTAATTAATTCACCCGGAGCCTTGAATTCAGTTAAGTGATAGTACCCTGTAGTCTTTTTTTGAATAGGGTACGCAAGTTTTCTCAAACCCCAATTATCCTCCTGGACAATTTCGGCTCCGTTATCAGTGATGAGTTTGCTATATTTGGCAATAGCCTCTTTAGCAGTATCAACTGATAACAACGGGGTTAGAACGATCACGATTTCGTACTGTTGCATTGTTATACTTTGATTTTTAATGTTTTACCCGCACGTTACGGGGCTGCAAAGATAAAAAATTTATGAATAAATGTGAATATTTTGTGAAAAATTGTGTATTTGTTTTTGTGAGGCTGTAAAGACACAATACTTTGCGTCTCCCACCTAATTTTTATTGCTACTGCCACTGCCTACTACCCACTGCTACTTTTTTCAATTTGGGCGCCCGGGCGGGCTATCCGCTCATACTGCACGGGCTTTAGTCACATGGCCGGTATCCGCTTCTATCCCTGGCGCAAAATCATATTTATCAAGCCATTGATTTTTTTAGTAAAAAAAATTTGTGTTCTAACAATGCCGAGAAATGAATAATTTATAGCACATTGCAACACAATTAAACCCTTGTCATGAAAAAAATACTACTTACTACAGTTATTTCCATTCTCGTAATTCAACATACGTTTTCACAAACCGGGCGGGTTAAAGGGCCGGTTGAACTAAAAATGACCGATAGCTTATGCAGCTGTGTAGAAAAAATAGATTTATCAAAAATATCTAACAAGGCGGATGCGATGGCTGCCTATGTCGCTTGTGTTGAAAAACATATGGACATTTTGAAGGATTTGGCTGCCGAACGAAAAGTGGATATAAGTAACAAGGATTCTATGGAAAAAGTGGGTATAGACCTGGCTATGAATTTATTGAACAAAAATTGCAGTGGATTTAAGCAACTCGCATTGACCATGGCGGGAAACAATAAAAATAGCGACGAAGAAATATCAGGTACGGCAACCGGTATTTTTAAGCGCATTGAAAATAAAGGCTTCAACTATTTTGTTATTGCCGATGGAAACAACAAAGAAAAATCGTTTATCTGGCTGAGGCAGTTCACCGGATCTGAAAGTTTCATGAACAGCATAGTCACTTATGCAGGTAAAAAAATAATGATCAAATACCAGGAAATTGAGGTGTATTTACCTGCTGCGAAAGGATATTACAAGATAAAAGAAATAACCTCTGTAGAATTTTTATAAATACGATCTTTGAAAGCGACGATAACCGCGTTTAAAAACAATTGACGGAATTATTTAATTTCAAAATCGGGAATTTTTAATTTCGCAAAAGCTGCCACTGGTCACTACAACTTTTCTAATTAGAGTGACCGGGCTCGCTATCCGCTTATACTGCACACGCGTCAGCCACAAGACCCCCGTACCACGGGGGCTTCTACCCCAGGCACGAATTATCTTTATTCAACCATCTCACGTTTTTTTTCGCTAAAAACAACGAAAAAGGGAATAATTAAAACTGTAATTTTATTTGCGTCTAAAAATCTGAATTATAACCTATTATTAAATCATTTGCTATGCCAGAAACCCCAGCGTCGAATTTAAATATCATGCTCGATCCATCCGGGCAAATAAAATGGGTAAATCAAAACACAGCGATACTGATAGTGCATGGTATAGGCAGCCAACTTCCTTTGGAAACGCTGGATTTATTTGGGCGTGGTTTGATTAAGCAATACAAAAAAGCATTTGGCAATGAGCTGACTATCAGCCACGAAATAGTTACCAAACCGGATGATAGCGGCGGGGTATGGTTTGACAATGTGTTGCGCATCCGCAAAAGCGGAAGTGAGTCCTATATTGACCTTTATGAGTATTACTGGGCAAACTACTCGCAGGATGTTGCCTCATGGAAGGATTTGAATACCTGGCTGCAGGGAATGGTAAAGGGTGCAGCTAAATTTTATAAAAAGAATAAACTAATAGGAGAGCAATACAAAGAGAAAAGCCCGTTCTTCGATAGTAAAACAGGAAAGTTTAAGGCTTTTAACTATTGGTTTTTCCTGGTGTTTACCTCACAAATATTTTTAATTGTTTCCTGGTTGTGGAAACTGGTTATCTGGTTGTTATCCCTAATACCTCTTTTCGGAAAACTGGCAGACACCCTGGCACAATCATTTGCAGATAGTGAAATGCACGACCTTTTAAATGTGATCAGCGAAATATCCGTTTATAATGTTTTCGATCCCAAATCTAAATTTTACAGCTCCCGACGAAAAATCCTCGACGGCGCAGTAAAAGCAGTTACTTTTTTAATTGAGCGGCCATCGAATAATACATCCGACACAGATAAACAACTGGAATTATATTATCCCTCGGTAATTGTAGCCGGACACTCTTTAGGTTCAGAAATTGCCTACGACGCAATAAACAAGATTAATCTTTCCATTAATATGGGAGAAATTAAAAATTATGACACCAAAGGCATTTGCAAATTCAAAAATAACAACCCTATTTCAAACCAGTTAAAGGGTTATATCACTTTCGGCTGTCCGCTTGATAAAACGGTGTTCTTCCTGCGCGAAAACGTACCGAACAAAAATTATCTCTGGCAGCAATTTCTAGATGATTACCACGAATTTAAACAGCGCGATATTGACTTTGATAATAACCCTGACACTAATAAGGAATACGTAAAAGCGAGTTGTGGCTTAAAACCCCTGCTCGATGGTATACAATGGAGAAATTATTACGATCATAGAGATTATTTAAGCGGCGGCCTTGATTTCTATACCAATCTAACAAATATCGACTGCCGGTTTAAGGCGCATACGTTCAGTTTTACCCATAATTACTATTGGGATTGCGATAACATGTATATGGATATTATTTGTAATTTTTTATATTAAGTGGCCGTCTGCTTCACCCAACCATCTCCAAGGGAGAGGGCCTAAAAAAAGTCCTTCAGCGTCGAAGTTCAAGTCCTCTCCTTGCGCCACCGCTAAAGCTAAGGCGGCACGCGGTTGGAGAGGATTATTCATAATATTATTTTTTCTTTAAGGCATTCATGAGGGCTGCGCCGTTTAGGTGAGGCAAAAAAAGCAAAAAGTATTTGAATTGTAAATTATATTGAATTCACCTTAATAAGTAATTCTCTGTTAATTTTAAATTAATGAAATAGCTGTATTATTACACATTTAACACTACATTTTAAAACCTATGAGTTCCGACATCCAAAAAACCATCACCATCGCCGCCAAAAGCAAAAGCCCACTGACCGTTAATCGACTGGGTTATGGCACGATGCGTCTTACCGGCGAAGGCATTTACGGCGAACCGCCAAACAGGTCCGAGGCTTTGCAGATATTAAAAAGGGCCGTTGAAAGCGGCATTAATTTTATAGACACCGCGGATTATTACGGCGAAGATGTAACCAACCGCCTCATCGCTGAAGCTCTATATCCCTACACTGACGACCTTGTGATCTGCACCAAAGTTGGCGGCGCCCGCAAGCCTGATAAAAGCTGGATCCCTTTTAACAGTCCTGAAAATTTGCGTGCCAGCATCGAAAACAACCTGCGAACGCTAAAAATCGACCAGGTAACGCTTGTCCATTTCAGGTCGATGGGAACGGGACACGGAAGCACAATGCCATTTGAAGAATCGATGGATGCGATGTATAAAATGCAGCAGGAAGGTAAAATATTGCATGTCGGCGTAAGTAATGTCACTCCAAAAGAACTGCAAATCGCTATGAAAATGGGCGAAGTTGCTACAGTTGAGAACATGTATGGCCATGCCCAACGTACGGTTCATAAGTCGCCTTATGGAGAAAACGCAGGAGGCGAAGAAGTGCTGAGCATATGCGAAAAAAATGGGATACCGCTTGTTCCCTATTTCTCGTTGTTCCTGTCTGCGCCAAAAAAAGATGTGCGTATTGCTGAAATTGCAAAAAAATACAATGTAACCGAAATACAGGCAAATATTGCCTGGCTGCTGCATAAGTCGCCATGGATATTGCCAATACCGGGAACATCGCAATTAATACACTTTGAAGAAAATTTAAAGGCTGCCGAAATAAAGCTCACCAAAGAGGATATGGATTTCCTCGAATAATTTTTACCTTTAACGTTACAATGATGCTTACTAAAGAACATACGAACAGCATACTACACGGAGGAGCTTATAATACCACTGCTTTATCGTCGCCGGATGACGATGAAATAGAGGGGGATTGGGACGACGAAGAAGATGAAGACTTTGATGATCGTTCTGAAGATGTTGACGACCTTCATCAAATACAACTTGATAACGACATTTTTGATCCGGATGATGACGATCACTTGCCGGACGACGACCTTGAATAATTGAATCAGAATTGCGAAGTTTTTGAAACTTCGCAATTCTTAAAGTACTTTATTGGTCACTCTTTTCCTCAAAAAGCTTATCGAGGTTTAAAACAAATCCTGGAAGTATAGTGGTAGTTACCTCATCCCCAATAGTTAAAAGACGGGAGGGTTTAAAGTGATTTTCAGTAAGTGTATACCTTAGAAAAGTTTTTTCAAGCGGGTGAATGATCCAATATTCTAATACACCCGATTCCTCGTACACCTCGTATTTATTTTGAAGCTCCTTTTTATTATTCCCAGGAGATAAAATTTCAACAACAATATCAGGGGCCCCCAAACAGCCTTTTTCGTCTACTTTTTTACCATCACATATTACGCATACATCGGGTTGAATAACAGTTATTATTTCCTTATCATTAACTGACCGTCGGGGTAACCGGACATCAAATGGCGCTGTAAACACTTCGCAGCTCTTGCCTTCAAGATAATTACCAACCCATCGCCCCAACCGAAGTGATAAACGCTGATGTACTGAGCCTGGCGCCGGGCTCATTTTAAATATCTTGCCTTTAATTAATTCCAGCCTTTCGTCAAATGTCCATTTAAGGTAATCGGCGTAAGTGTAAGTTTTGGTTATATCCAGATCGGAAAACTGCATAATACAAATTTAGTTAAATTAAGCTAAACTTCCATTGAACCATAAACTGCTAAAATTTTCTATCTACACTGTCCTGATGAATTTTAGTTAACTTCCAATTATCCTTGACTCTCGACATTGTACATGTCAGATATAAAACTGAACTATCTCTATTTATAGCGACCTGGAACATTGCGGGATTACCCGGATGTTCTTGTAATTTATCACCATGATAACTATAGGAGTTAAAATCTTTGATATAGACATTAGCATGCAACTGCTCTATTCCTTGTTCAAAATAAGCTGGAGTACTTTGCAAATAATTAACTACGGCATACATAATTCCGGATAATACCGCAAGTATTAAAAATCCCTTTAATACGAGATTTCTTCCATTTTTAGATTTTAGATAAGGCCTTAACAGTACGTATGGAAAGTAAAATCCAGCGACCGTCAACAGTAGGATTATTAAAGAAATCAAGTAGATCATAAGGGTCTATTTAGCTCCGTCAAAAATAGAAATTTTGAATAAACCTTGAGCGGTTTCTTATATGTCCTTAACCAATGGCTTCACCTTTTCACCCAGCAGTTCAATAGCCCGCATGAGTTTATTATGGCTCAGGTTGGCGTTATCCATTTGAAAGGTAACTCTCGATATGCCACCAAGTGCTTCGCTGTGGCGGATCAGCTTCTCTGCTACATCTTCAGGACCACCCACAATTAACGCGCCTTTCGGACCGGCTACTGCATCAAAATGTGCCCTGGTAACAGGAGGCCATCCACGTTCGCGGCCAATTTTAGTAAAGGTTTTGGCATAACCGGGATAAAAATCATCCATAGCTTCCTTTGTGGTGTCGGCAACATAACCCAGGGAATGAAGTCCAACTTGTAGTTTTTCAGGGGAATGACCGGCCTTTTCTCCCGCTTCCCTGTAAAGGTCAATCAACGGACGAAAACGGTGTGTTTCTCCTCCGATAACGGCGACCATCAACGGCAACCCAATCATCCCGGCGCGGACAAAAGATTCGGGCGTACCTCCTACCCCCAGCCAAACTGGAAATGGCTGCTGCACTGGTCGCGGGTAAATAGCCTGCCCGGTAAGCGCAGGCCGGAATTTGCCCGACCAATGTACCGTTTCATTCTCCAGGATATTAAGCAGTAGTCCAAGCTTCTCATCAAATATTTCGTCATAATCCTGCAGGTTTAAACCGAATAAAGGGAAGGCTTCAATAAATGAACCCCGGCCGACAACCATTTCAGCTCTTCCTTTAGAGACAAGATCGAGCGTTGCAAAATTTTGGAATACCCTAACCGGGTCTGCTGCACTCAATACCGTTACAGCGCTTGTTAAGCGGATACGACTGGTGCGGGCTGCAGCAGCTGCTAAAATAATGGTAGGTGCAGAATCGAGGAAATCCTTACGGTGATGTTCGCCAATACCGAATATATCCAATCCTGCCTTATCTGCTCGCTCTATTCGCGTAAGCAACTCGCTGATAGCGTCTACCCTGTTTCCTGCTATTCCGGTTTCATTATCAAAGGGTGCTGCGGCAAAACTGTCAATACCAATCTGCATGTTATGTTTTTATATAGATATTCCTGCAAATTACGCTATAATAAAATTATTCTATTATTTAATATGATCGCTCTCTGATTAGGAGAATGTTGTCAAAATATAAAAACCTTTTCCACTATCTAACTATGCCGTTATATTTGGAACTATATAACGCACCTGTAAAAAGTTATATACAACATTTATTTAACTAAAATCAATTATGAAAAAAACCTTACCCCTCAACACAAAGAAAAAAGGCGACCGTTCTATCTGGCAAAATATCTCAATGGTAATCGTTATTGCCGGTTTATTAAGCCCAAAAACTTTGTTGGCGCAAAAATCAACATCAATGCCGGCCGACTCGTCCAAAGTACAGCAACCTGTCGCTCCAAGTCCAACCGCTAAGCCAACCTATCCTAAAACTGTGGGCTATTTAAGTTTTATCTTACCGTTGGTTACTTTACAGGGTGGCACTACAACAACTAACTTTTCAAATAACACAACCAGTATCGGCTTTCCGGTAGGAGTAAACATACTGTATAGTGATAAATTTGGCTTTAGTTATGAATTTACACCTACTATAAAGGCATCAGGTGGGACGAGTAAGGTGAGCAACATATTGTTTGATCCCGGTACCATGTTTCGGTTTGAACATGGGTTTACTATCATCACCCGTTTGGCCTTTGAAACATCGGGCCGATATGGCTTTACGCCGGTATTTAACCAGGTGTATGCACGTTCAAAATTTGTCAATTACTTCGTGGCGTTATCTCTTCCAAACCGGTTCGGCAACAGCGCAGCTTATTTAATAGGTTTGAACCTGCAGTTCGGGTTTACTTTTAATTGAGGACATAAAAAGGAGCCCGTCATGCTAAGCCTAGTCGACGCATGGCGGGCAAAGGCCTTTACGCACGCGCTCCGACCGAGGCTCAGCATGACACCCTTTTTTCGATCGATATCGATTTTTATTTTATAATGTTTCCAATTTTATAATCGTATCCACCTGATCAGGTTTCACTTTATCAAGATAAATAAAAACACCTTCGGGCTGTTGTTTAAATGTTACGGCTGTATTGTCTGCGAAGGCGAATGCCTTTGATACTTTAGCAGTAAGTTTTGGAATAAAAATAAAAGCCCGTCCTTTGTTTTTTAATATATGCACATAGAGTGTTTTATTTTTCTCGGTAACCACTCCCCAATCCTGCGGGGCTATCATACCACCGCGTGTGCCATAAATGCTTTCGCCATTTTTACTCATCCATGCTCCAACGGCTTTCAGGGTATCAATAAACTCAGGCTGTACTTTTCCGTTGGGCATGGGGCCGATGTTTAATAATAAGTTTGCATTTCTGCCCGCGTCGTTAACCAGCAGGTGAATAAGTTGCGATACCGATTTGTACCGGTTGTCGTTGATGTTGAATCCCCAGGCGTTGTTCATGGTTTCGCAGGTCTCCAAAGGTAACTGACTAATTACCGATCCGCCGCTAAAACCAGTAGTGTTTTCTCCGGGCAAATCTTTTTCAAACATTTGAAAATCTTCGCCGGTGATTGACGCTATATGGTGGTTATTGCCAATCATGGTCTGTGGTTGCAGCTTATGGATGAGCGTATATATTTCGTCGAAATGCCAGTTTACATC
The DNA here is from genome assembly GCA_036498965.1 of Mucilaginibacter sp. Taxonomy (GTDB): domain Bacteria; phylum Bacteroidota; class Bacteroidia; order Sphingobacteriales; family Sphingobacteriaceae; genus Mucilaginibacter. The sequence goes on along the minus strand of DASYEP010000010.1, from coordinate 45,710 downwards.
GCGGCGTTCCCATTCGCCGTCAAACCAAATTCCTGCTACCGGCCCGTAATTGGTAAGTAACTCTGTTAACTGTTGCTTCATAAAGGTTACGTAATGATCCCAATCGGCATCAACAGGTTTGCCATTAACAATCGGGTGACCAAAACCATAATCCGACCTGCCCCAGTCTAACAATGAATAGTAAAAAAATAATTTAACACCTTGCGCGTGACATTCGTCTGCCAGTTCTTTAAGCGGGTCTTTATGATAGGGCGTTGCTTCAACAATGTTATAGTCGGACGCTTTTGTGTTGAACATACTGAACCCGTCGTGATGCCTTGATGTAATGGTGATGTAATTCATACCTGCAGCTTTGGCAAGTCCGACGATATCTTTTGCATTAAATTGCTGAGGGTTGAAAAAACTAGCTAAGCGTTTGTAGTTTTTGTAGGGAATGTTTTTAACATGCATAACCCACTCGCCATCGCCCAATATGCTGTAAATACCCCAATGGATAAACATCCCAAACTTCATGTCCTTAAACATCTCCCTGCTTTCCAGGTTTTCCTTTGTTGGAGTGTAAGCAGACATGGGGTAAGTGTAGTTCTGACCTATGCAAATTTTTACAAAAAATAAAAAAGCAGCGATTAGCAAAAAAGATTTTTTGCTCAATCCATTAAGTTTGAAAGCCATCATGTTTTTAGGTCCATATTTAGGTTAGTTAATTTATACAGAGTGTAATTGCAAATAAATATACCAATCAAATCAGTGCATGCCAGAAAAATCGTTTTTAAAACATTAAGTCATGCTGAACTCGTTTCAGCACCTCAAAGGACAAGCGGCTTGCTGGTGTACACCTTGCATACCCGTTGCATGGCGTATACTTTGCATATGAGATGCCGAAACAAGTTCGGCAGGACATCTTTTAGTTTTGGAACATCCCCGCCCCAATTTAAAACCGCTATAATTTAAAAAGCGGCTTTCGAGCACCGCCTTGGATTATAAATTCATGAATTCAATACCGAAACCGCCCTGTCCAAATGAACATAGCCACCATCAACATGAATCAATTGACCAGTGGTATGACTTGAACGTTCCGAAAGCAAAAAGATAACCATATCTGCAATTTCTTCGGCAGTAGTCATCCTGTTTTCAAATGGTATTTTAGATCTGATTTCGGCTAACTTTTCCTCGGGATTCGGAACCGTGCTTATCCAGTTCGCATAAAGCGGCGTCCAGCATTCAGCAACAATTACCGCGTTAACCCTTATCCCATACTTTAAAAGTTCTACTGCCCATTCTCTTGTCAATGCATTACGTCCACCGTTTGATGCTGCATATGCAGATGTCCCACCCTGTCCGGTTTCAGCAGTTTTTGATCCGATATTTACGATAGCACCTTTAGATTTTTTTAAATAAGGTAAAGCATAATGTGCCAACAGGTAATAATGAACCAGGTTTTTATGAAGACTCTGCATAAAACGTTCGTAACTGCCATTCTCTAGTCCGACCCCGTCGTTTACGCCCGCATTATTAACTAGCCCGTCAATTCTGCCAAATTCATCGATCACCTTTTTAACAGCAGCTTCACAATTTTCTGGCTTTGTTAATTCGGCTACCACCTGGAAACAGTTGCCACCGCTATTTTTAATTGTAGCCGCATAGTCGAGGTTATCTTTTTCGCCCCTGCCTACAATTACGGGTATTGCGCCTTCATCAGCTAATTGTTTAACAATGCCGGCGCCAATGCCTTTGGCACCGCCGGTAACGATTATTACTTTATCTTTTAACTGCAGATCCATCGTGTTTTATACTTTTTAATTTGAGAAGTAGAGACGCCCCGATAGATCGGGGCGTCTCTACAATTTAAAATGAATTAAATCTTAACATAATCTTTCACCACCTGTTTTGCTGTACCCAAACCATCGATACCCAATTCAACAACATCCCCCGCTTTTAAATAAACGGGAGGCTTAAATCCAAGTCCAACGCCAGCCGGCGTGCCGGTTGAAACCACGTCGCCCGGAAGCATCGTCATAAACTGGCTTATGTATGAGATCACAAACGGCACATTAAAAATAAAATTAGAAGTGTTGCCATCCTGCATGGTTTTACCATTTACCTTTAACCATAATCGAAGATTGTTCGAATCCTTTATTTCGTCAGGCGTGGCTAAAAATGGGCCGATGGGGGCAAAAGTGTCACAACCCTTACCCTTGTCCCAGGTGCCATTGCGTTCCATTTGGAAGGCGCGTTCAGATACATCGTTGTGTAAAACATATCCCGCTATATAATCTTCGGCTTCAGCCTCATCAATGTAGCTTGCTTTTTTCTTTATAACCACCGCCAGTTCCACTTCCCAATCGGTTTTTTCCGATCCTTTTGGTATGACGATATCATCAAAAGGACCAACTATTGCAGTAGTCGACTTCATAAATATCACTGGTTCAGGTGGCATTGGTGCACCTGTTTCGCGCGCGTGGTCAGCATAATTTAAACCAATACAGATCAATTTCGATGGCATCGCAATTGGCGGACCCAAACGTTCGGTCTTACTGATTGGGTCCAGTTTACCTTCATGTCTTTTTAAAAATGCTTCCAGGCGTGTTAAGCCATCAGTCTCAAAAAACTTCCTATCATAGTCCTCGCCAAAAGCGGAGGTATCATAATTTACACCGTCTAAAATAACCCCGGTTTGTTCATTTCCGGCTTCTCCGTATCTTATTAATTTCATAGTCTGTTAATTATTCAATTTTACAAATCCGCCATCAATGGGGTAATCACAACCTGTTACAAATCCCGCTTCGTCCGAGCAGAGATATAATGCTAAAGCCGCTATTTCGTCGGGTTTGCCCATACGCCCAATCGGCTGACTTTTTGAAAGCTTCTCAAAAATTTCTTCCTGGTTATCGGGGTAGTTCTTTTTTATAAATCCATCAACAAATGGTGTATGCACCCTTGCCGGTGAAATGCTGTTGCATCGGATATGATCATGCAGGTAGTCTTTTGCAACCGATAAAGTCATAGCATAAATAGCACCCTTACTCATTGAATAAGCAAAACGATCGGGTATACCAACAAGCGCGGCGATAGATGCCATGTTAAGAATAACACCTTGCTGTTTAGCTTTCATCTGCTGTATGGAGGCGTACATACAATTATATGCTCCTTTTACATTCACATTAAAAATGTTTTCAAAATCCTTGCTGCTGGTGGTCTCTAATTTGCCTACATGCGCAATTCCGGCATTGTTAACCAAAATATCGATGTTCCCGATTTTATTAAAAACATCAATTACCTGCAGCTGATCGCTAACGTCGCAACTATGAGAAAAGGCGACGCCACCGGCCTCCGTAATCTGTGACACGGTTTGGTTAGCGGCCTCGGCATTCAATTCTAAAATATGAACAATTGCTCCCTGCTTAGCAAACAAGGTGGCAATGGCATTTCCAATCCCACTGCCACCGCCGGTTATCACCGCAGATTTTCCGCTTAAACTAAACATATAGAAAAAATATAATTAACAATAGAAGTAGCGAAACTATAATAAGTTGATCAATTTAGGATGATGTTTTTTATTTAAAGGTAAATAAAAGGGATTGCAAAAGGATTGTTACTAAATGCCGCAAAGGCTGGCAGATATTTATCCGGGCGAATCGCTTCTAAAAACTTAGAGCATCGTTAAAAGAAGCTTATTTAATCAGGCTTTTCAATTTATCGTTAAAATTGGACCGGTTTATACCTATCAACCCATCCGTAGCACGAAAATAGTTTTCATCACCTTTATCACAATCAATCAGCACCTTTATACCATCAATTCCCTTTTGCCGCTCAACTTCATCGCAAACCAAACTGGATAACAAAGAGCGGACCTTTCCTGTCGGGCCAAATATAGGCGGGTTTTGTTCGAAAAGCTGTAACGGAGTAACTTCCGGGTGCTGCCGAAGGTACTTTTTCAATTTGGGCATAAGTTGTTTTGGTGTAATCATCTCGCCTTGTTCGTCTGTATAATAGGCATTTCCCCAACTATAGGCAACGCCCTCGTCTGCGGCGGAGTTACGGGCATGTTTCCTGAACTTTGCAGAATAATAATGAAAGGTATCGTGAGAAAAATCTTCGTTATGCATTGTCGAAAAGATAACACTATTATCGACGCCATATCCATCTCTGAAGTTACCGGCGGATGAAAGATCATATTGGAAACCCATCAAACGCATGGCTTCCTGATGATTATCGCACAAATAAAAAGTAAAACGTTCCGGTTGCAAGTCTAAATTTCGGGCAATACGGGAATTTGTCTTATCAAATTTTCTCGCCCTTGATAAGTTAATTGAATCAGGATAAAAGTAAGTTATGTTGCCGACTTCGGCTATTTTCCATTTGCGCGTGATGTACCAAAGTGGCGAAGAAAAGATAATTTTATCGCCTTCTACGACTGCAATTATATTAACAATATACTTTAATGAATTTTGATAGATAAAAGCCAAGGAAATGAAATATTTGAAATTCGTAACCGGGTATAAGCTAATTAGTTGCAACGGTTTCTTTATCGTATCTTTCTCCATCGCGTTTTCCATGTCCTTAAACGAATCAAAAAAAGACCGGTTAAATGCGAGGGTATCAATTTCACCGAATACAGACATACCCGAATTAATATGCAGAAGTAAAGTATCTATGGAATTGAGTAGCTTTTTTCGTGTTTCTTTGGAAACTTCCGTATGCAGACCAGCATTTTCGGCTACATCGATTTGGGCCAAAACAGGTAGAGAAGCCCTTAGGATAAAAAAGGCGATTATAATAACTTTATTCATAAAGAGGTGTATTTTAGTGATGCAGCAAAATAACAATTAGGAATTACATTATAATATCCGTGCAATCGAGTTTAAGTTCTCTTTCGGTTATGATTTATATATTTGATACAATGTTGGATTTTTAAAACATTTAATTTATGAAGATGAAGCGGTTATTCTATCTTATTATTTCAACAGGCATAATGGCATTGTTAGTCGCCGCAGCACCCACTCACTTTTATAATTCATCCTCAAGACCGCTTCCGCGAATCGCTATTGCAGGACTTGGAATAGAATCGAGTACCTTCTCACCTGCATTAACTGAAGAAGCCGCCTTTCATGCCAAATACAATAATGATGTGTTCTCAACCTATCCATTTTTATCAATCGATTCTCCGCTTCGTAATAAAGCTATTTGGATACCGACTCTGGTTGGTCATGCATTGCCAGGCGGCACCGTTACACGGAAAGCTTATGAATCGCTTGTAAATAAAACACTTGACGCGCTTAAAAAAAATGGGCCGTATGATGGTCTTTATTTTGATATTCATGGCGCTATGAGCGTTGTCGGCCTTGATGATCCAGAGGGTGATTTTATCGTAAGAATCCGCAAGGTTATCGGAACCAAAACTATTATCTCCACCTCGATGGATCTGCATGGAAATGTTTCCTGGCGACTTGCGGAAAACACCGATTTGATCACCTGTTACCGCAAGGCGCCGCATGAAGATGCAATGCAAACCAAGGAAAGGGCGGTCGCTAATTTGATTGACCGGATTGAAAGTGGAAAAGGAAAACCTGCCTACAAAGCATATATCTCCATACCGATACTATTACCTGGCGAAAAAACGAGCACTCGAATAGAGCCTGCAAAAACCGTTTATGCCGCCGTTGCTCCCGCAGCGTCACAACCCGGTATTATCGATGCCGCCATGTGGGTTGGTTATGCCTGGGCCGATGAATCCCGCAATCATGCTGTGGTTATGGTTACCGGTGACGATAAAGAAAAAGTAACTAAAACAGCTGAAAAATTAGCACGCAGCTTTTGGGATGCGAGGTCTGGTTATGCATTTGTGGCGCCAACCGGAACTTTAAGCGAATCGCTGGATAAGGCCCTTAAGAGCGATAAACACCCTTTCTATATAAGTGACTCCGGCGACAATCCAACAGCCGGGGGAGCCGGTGATGTTACCTGGACGATAACAGAAATATTGAAGCGGCCGGAGTTTAAATCAGACAACGGCCCGTCGTTGCTTTATGCCTCTATCCCCGGACCAGAGTTGGTTAAAAAGGCCATTACGGCCGGCATAGGTAAACATGTGGAAGGCTATGCCGGTGCAAAAGTGGATGCCCGCTATGCACCGCCGGTTTGGATTTCGGGAACGGTAGAATCTATAGTTTATGGGGATAAGGATGCTGAAGTAGAAGTTTCCGTTCGCATTGGCAGCATACATGTTATTGTAACTCAAAAACGCAAGCCGTATCATAAGGAAATTGATTTCACCCGACTAGGTCTTAATCCACGCAAAGCAGACATAGTAGTAGTAAAAATCGGTTACCTTGAGCCGGAACTCTATGCCATGAGAGCTGATTGGATACTGGCGCTTACACCTGGCGGTGTAGATCAAAATATTGAACGCCTGCCTTATAAAAGGATTCAGCGCCCGATGTTTCCCCTTGATAAAAACATGGCTGATCCGGATTTGTCGGCCAGGTTGGTACCGGCATCGGATAAATTGAACTAAACGCCTCTACGACAGCGTCCTTGCGAGGAGGAACGACGAAGCTATTTTATTATTAACTCTACAACTTATTTAGCTCATCCATTAATAACCTGGTATTCTCATTAAAATATCGCCTAATCCCGAAACCCATTACACTTTGTATACCACGACTGGCATTGGTTAAAAACACCTCATCAGCCTCATATAAAATTTCGGGATTGATCTGAGCCTCCGTAAGGGGGATATTCAATTTTTTTGCAAGATTAATGATCACCTGGCGCATCACACCTTCTACGCAGCCTTCGCTTAAAGCCGGGGTGTATAAGTTGTTTTTGTACCAAACAAAAACATTTGAGCTCCCGGCTTCGCACAAATAGCCGTTTTGGTTTAGTAAAAACACTTCATCGAGCTTATTCTGGGTTTTATACAAGCCCGCCATTACATAAACAAGTGAATTACATGTCTTAATGTTTGACAGATAATTGAAGGGTTTATACAATTCGGTAAAAATGTCGACCAGAAGACCTTTAGTATTTAATAAATACCTGTTTTCATCCAGAGCCTGAAATTCAAGACAATAGGCCATTCTATTTTGCGATGGCGTGTACAATCCGCTTGCATCCCGGTAAACGGTTAAGCGCAGACGTCCGTTTTTCGATTTGTTACGCCGGGAAAGATCATCCGCTTTTTCCTTCAAAAACCAGGCGTCTAATTGCGAATAGTCTTCAATTTTTAGCGCTCTCATACCTCTTTGCAAACGGTCAGCATGCAGGTCGGCAAACCTAAGTTGACCTTTTATCATTCGCATACTTTCAAACAGTCCATCACCATACCTAAATGCACGGTTACTAACTGTTATAAGTTTGGCGTCTGCCGGAAGTATTTCTCCGTTGAAATTGATAAAAAGAGGTGTCATTTTTAGAGATTAGAGATCAAAGATTAGAGATTAGCTGATTTAAAAGAGATCGGAGAATAGAGATCGGAGGTTAGTTGTCTTTAAATTTGAGTGAAGATTACCATTAAGTATCATGTTCATTTAAAAAAACTAATCTCCAACCTCTAACCTCCAGTCTCCAATCTCAAATCACTATATCGTCGCCACTTGTCCAAAACCATTTCGAAATCCTGTGGCATTGGCGCTTCAAAGTGCAAACGTTTTTTTAAGGTGGGATGTAAAAACCCCAAAGTTTGCGCATGTAAGGCCTGCCTCGGCATTATTTCGAAACAGTTCTCAACAAACTGCCGGTATTTGCCAAAAACGGTGCCCTTTAAAATTTTATTGCCGCCATAGGTGGCGTCACTAAATAACGGATGTCCTATATGTTTCATATGTGCCCTTATCTGGTGTGTGCGGCCGGTTTCGAGCTGGCACTCAATCAGGGTAACATAACCCATCCGCTCCAAAACGTTGTAGTGAGTTACCGACCATTTACCTTTTTCAGGATCATCATAAATAGCCATCACTCGCCTGTCGTTTATGCTGCGCCCGATGTACCCGGTAACAGTACCGTCCTCTTCCAGGTCACCCCAAACCAAAGCCATATATTTTCTGGTTATAGTGTGTTCGTAAAACTGCCTGGCCAGCCAGGTCATTGCGCGTTCGTTTTTGCTGATGAGCAATAGGCCCGATGTATCCTTATCAATTCGATGCACCAAACCCGGCCGACCATCGTTACCGGGCAAAGTTGGCAATTGCTGAAAATGGAAAACCAGTCCGTTTACCAGTGTGCCGGTATAGTTGTTATAACCGGGATGCACCACCATTCCGGCAGGTTTGTTTACAACCAATACATCATCGTCTTCATAAACAATATTCAGGGGAATATCTTCAGGATATACTTCAGTATCCCGCGGCGGATGCGGTAAAACCACCGAGATAACATCTAGCGGCTTAACCTTGTAGCTAGCCTTAATCGTTTTTTCGTTAACCAGTACGTTCCCGAGTTCAATGGCATTTTGGATGCGGTTACGGGATGCATTTTCAACACGGTGCATCAAAAACTTATCAATACGCAATAGTGACTGGCCCTTATCAACAATTATACGCAGGTGCTCGTATAAATCCTGCTCGTCAGACTCGATTAAACTGGTTTCCTCTGTCATTCGCACAAAAGTACTCGTTTTTTTAAGTTATGGCCACTATTGAATACTTACACAATTTATAAAACCTTATAATAATTAATGAGAAAATTTAACACCCTGGCCGCCATAATAATATTTCTTTTTATGGCATCAAAAGCAAATGCCCAGAATGGTTTCGATCAGCTTATCAGATCAAGCTCGGCGGATGCCACCAAGCTCGTTCAGAACTTCGCGGAACCTTTATTTAAGGGTTTCGGTATTGGCTTAAACAGTGGCTGGAACAATACAGCTAAAACAAAGAAGTTTTTGCATGTCGACCTGCGTATTTCTGCAAACGTTGCCCAGGTACCGGCGTCGGCCCAAAGTTTTGACGTCACCCGAATCGGCCTTTCAAATCATATACAGGTCGATCCCTCCTCCTCAACCAACATTGCGCCAACATTTGGAGGCGCCGGCAACGGTCCTACACCTACGCTTGATGTTAAGGATAATGGAGGTAATAAAATTGCATCATTTACTATGCCCAATGGTGTAATACAATATGTTCCTGCTCCGAATATTCAACTTACCATAGGGATATTTAAAAACACAGATATAACCGTTCGCACGACGCCCACCATTAATATTGGCAGCAATGCCGGTTCTGTCGGGATGATCGGCTTCGGGATCAAACATAATATCATTCAAGACTTTGCTGGAAAGACGGCCGGCAAACTAATACCTTTTGATCTGGCTGTAGCTCTAAATTATAACCGAATCAATTATTCCGCAGGCATTAGTATCCAGCCGGATAATGGAACACAGCCCGACCCCGGCCAATCTTCGGATTTTTCAAACCAACGCATAAAGGGGACTTTCAGCGGGATTTTTGCTCAGGCGATTATCTCTAAAAAATTACTTTTCTTTACGCCGTTCCTATCTGTTGGTTATCAAAGTGCCAGCACCACTTTCAATGTATTGGGTAACTATCCCGTACCCTCAACTCCAAATAACTATGCTACTATTATTGATCCGGTACATATAAACGTGAACAGTATAAGTGGATTTCGTTCAGATGTAGGTTTTCAATTAGAATTATCCGTGTTTCGTATCTTTGCATCCTACAGTCCCGGCCAATACCAGTCTGCTAATGCGGGGATTGGCTTTGGCTTTTAAAAAAGTTTAATGAATATCGACCTCGAAATTTATAGCCCTGTTCATCAAATCAAAAACAAGTTATTTGATAAACAGGGCTTAAAAGTTTCTATAAAACGCGACGACCTGATACATCCAATCATCTCAGGCAATAAATGGCGAAAACTTAAATATATCTTAAAGCAGGCGCAAGCCGTAAATAAATCACACCTGGTAACATTTGGCGGCGCTTATTCAAACCATTTACTGGCAACAGCGGCGGCGGCGGCAAAATTTGGTTTTAAGGCAACAGGCATTGTAAGGGGTGAGGAGGTTTCAAATGACACCTTATTTCTTTGCCGTTTGCACGGGATGGACTTAGTATTTACCGACCGTGAAAGTTATCGCGATAAACGGACACTCTTCGAAAAATATTTTGCCGGTAACACTGATGCTTTTTTTATCGATGAGGGCGGAGCATCAGCAGAAGGTGCAAAAGGCTGCAGCGAATTGATCGATGAACTGACGGAAACTTACGATCATATTTTTTGTGCTTGCGGAACGGGGACTACTGCCGCCGGTATTATTAACGGCATTCAAAAACACAACCTTAAAACACAATTTCACGCCGTGCCGGTACTAAAAAAAGGAGAGTTTATCAAAGAGGAGATCAGCAGATTTTTAACTGCCCCCGTTAATTATGAATTGCATATCGGCTATCATTTTGGCGGATATGGCAAGGTCGACCGTGAACTCATTGCATTTATCAAACACTTTGTTGCGGAAACAGGAATATTGATAGAACCTGTTTACACCGGCAAAATGCTTTATGCATTGTACGACCTGGCGGCCAAAAGCTATTTTAAGCCCGGTAGCAGCATACTCGCCATACACAGTGGAGGAATTTGGGGATTGCTGGGAATGAAGGAAAGGTTTTAGCGTCTTGGATTGGTAACAATATCTAAATTTAAATCTCAACCAAATGTCTTTTCAAACTGGGTTTTTAAATTATATTTATCGCGCACTAAATAAGTATAAAACGTAAACAACCCTAAACTTTAAATTATTAGATGAGAGTACTTTGCCTTTTCCTGATCACATTTTTTCCAACATTTATTTTCGCTCAATCCAATTATCACGCAGGTTATATCATAAAAAATAACGGAGATACGCTAAAAGGATACATCAACTACAAGGAATGGGAACGATCACCCCGGTCAATTGAATTTAAAATCAATAAAGACGCCAAGCAACGGCTACAATTTAATCCAATTACCATTAAAGGATTCGAAATAGCAGGAATAGAAGCTTACATATCCTATATAGGTGTCGTCACTATGAATAAAACCGCTTTGCGCGATTTATCTAATGATTTGGATACAACTAAAAAAACGGATACCCTGTTTTTAAAAAAACTGTCCACCGGAAAGTATCTTACAATATACAGCAACACTGACGAAATTAAAACCAGGCTTTTTATTGCTGAGAGCGATGATGCCCCGGTTGAACTTAGATATTACGAATATTATAACGAAAATAGACAGATAATAAGCTCGGCTTTTTACAAAGGTCAATTTCTAATTTATATAGATAAATTCAAACGGGGGAATAACAAATTAATCAACATGGTTGATAATGCAAATTATAATGCAGCTGACCTTGTTACCGTTGTCGATAAAATGAATGATAACAATACCGTCGTTAAGAAAAAATCGACAAACCGGTTATTTGCGGGCTTTGGAGTAAACAATACCACAAGTCAAATAGGCCAGACTTATTATACAACTACACAACAAAATGATGTTACCATATCGCCTCAAATCAATTTAGGAATCGATTTTTTTAGTAACGCGAATGTTCAACAACTTATCTTTAGGGTTGAGGCAGGTTTTTCATACGTTAACCCAAAGTTTAAGACTCTCGTGCCACTTGTGGCAGGTGACCAGACTTACCAGGTGTATTCGTTTAACCAATATACGGCCTCTCTAACACCTCAAATAATATTTAATGTATATAACAAAGACGACTTCAAGGTGTTTTTAGGCGCAGGAGCAGCATTTAATTTTTCGGCTTACGCTAATAACAAATTTGTTATTCAAAGCCCCGACCCATTGGTTGTTCTTTATTATGCTCAAAAACCATACAAGCTTGATTCTTCATGGGCTAATTTTCCGGTGCAGGCGGGTGTAACGCTAAATAAAAAAATCGAGATAAACTTTTCGTATTCCGGATATGAGGATTACACGAATTACGGGAATTTTTATGCGCGAAATAAAACAATGAGTTTGGGTGTAAAATTTTTCCTGAACTGAAATCTACAAAAACAGCAGCTACCATGAGCTGCCGTTAAGTTCAATATTTCCGGTTTAAAACGAAGTCGTATTTAAATGTTTGTATACAATTGTTATAATTTATACCTGTCGTAAAAAGAGTCTTCGTTAAAATGCGGATGCCTGTAAAATTCATCTTCGCCGTGGCCGTTGCGGTCTACAGGTTCCAGCGTCTTCCTGATAGCCATCTCGGTATGCCGCGATAAACGTCCGGGTTCATATAACGGCAGCGCATCAAGTTGTTGTGCACTGATGGTGGGTATATAAACTATATTACCGTGTTCGGCCGGATCATAAGCATGTAAAGCCGGATCGAGGCGTTGCCTGCGTTTTTTTGACTTCACATATAACTCAGCTATACCTATCGGAATAAGTACTTTGCGGTCGGTATCCAAATCCAGGTCATTTTTATCCAGATCGGCAATAATGTAACGAACTTTACCCAGATCAGGGTCAAAGAGCAGGTCATCCACTACACCGGCTCTTTTACCACTGCGTGTCACAATGTCCCAGCCGGTAATATTTGGTTGGCCATCTTTTATTTCGTATCTGCTGCCATGCAATTCTTCAAGTTGGCTTGTTATTTCCTGAGTTGCCATAATATTTAATTTAAGATAAATGATTAATTAGTCGGGGTATTGCCGCCGAAAAATTTGCTGTTGTTTTACTTTCGTTATTCATTATCAGTGCAGTCGGCGCACGGTAGTACTGTGTGTACCAATAAGCGACGGCCGCCAGGATGATGATTACGATGATTAGCCAGAGCCACAAGCTGCTGCGGCTTTTTCGTTTAACTTCTAAATGTGCCATGATTTTAATAGATAGATTACTCTATTGAACACACCGAAAGCCGATAAGTTTTTATTTTTGAATCATTCAACTTTCGAAAGCTCTCCCAATGCCGGTAATGAGGAAGGCAAAATGAAATCTATTTTCATGGTGATTCATACGTAAAGCTTTTGCTGAAATAATACTATAAATTAAAGCCAGCCATTTTTGATACATGACCTTACTTGGTTATTGAAGCTAAATTTTATTCAATACATTTTTAAATTCCCTTTTTAAATTATATTTATAGCACAATAAATAAGTATAAAACGTAAACAAACCCTAAACTTTAAACTATTACATGAAAGTACTTTGCCTTTTCCTGATCACATTTTTTCCTGCAGTTATTTTTGCCCAATCCAATTATCACGCTGGTTATATAGTAAGAACTAACGGAGATACGCTAAAAGGATATATTAATTACAGGGAATGGGAGCGATCACCCCGGTCAATAGAGTTCAAGGTCAATAAGGACGACAAGCAGCAGTTTCAATTCACCCCGTCGACTATAAAAACATTTCAAATAACCGGATTGGAAACTTATAGATCTTATACAGGAGTTGTGAGTATGAATAAAACAAATTTTCGCGATGTGCCTGAGGGATTAGATACGACTAAGAAAACAGACACCATATTTTTAAGGCAACTCGCAACCGGAAAACATCTTACTCTATATAGGAACGAAGATGATATAAAAACCAGGTTTTTTACTGCCACGACGAATGGCTCGCCGGTTGAACTTAGATATTACGAATACTATAATCAGTACAATCAGATAGCAAATTCCGCTGTTTATAAAGGGCAATTATTGATTTATATAAATGAATTCACCCCGGGGAACAATAAACTAATTGAGATGGCCAATAACGCAAATTATAGCGAAATTGACCTCGAGCCTTTTGCAAATGAAATAAACAATAATGGTGTAACAGCAAAAAAGAAATCGTCAGGCAGGCTATTTTTCGGTTTCGCGATAAACAAAACCATTACAGAGGTAGACAACGTCAATTATATTCGTACGGTAAAAGATAATACCACAATTGCACCGCGGGTTAGTATGGGGATTGATGTTTTTAACAATCCAAATGTTCAGCAACTCGCTTTCAGAATCGAATTAAGTTTCACTTATGTTAATCCCGAGTTTAAATACCCTATAACCGTAAGCGGCACACAAACTAACCAGGTCTATTCATTTACTCAATATACGGCTTTCATGGTACCCCAAATATTGTTTAACGTATACAACAAGGATAATTTTAAAGTGTATTTAGACGCGGGCGTTGCGTTCAATTTTTCGGCCTATACTGGCGGCAATTTTACTAGTCAAAGTTCGGATCCTGACGTTGTTAAAGCGTATTCTATTCAAAACATTTATAAACTTCAGCCATTGTGGACTAGTTTTCCGTTCCAGGCAGGCGTTACATTAAATAAAAAAATTGAGATATGTTTTACCTATGTGGGGTATACCGCGTATACAAAATACACTTCCTTTTATGCAAGCAACCAAACGATAAGTTTGGGAGTGAAATTTTTGCTAAACAGAAATTGAGTTACTATGAAACAAAGCTGGTTGAAAGGTAATGATTTCAAAGCTTACTGTGGGGATGGGTTCACGCCAATTTTACCGTTTTGCAACTCCCAAATGGCCACGTAAACTCGAATTTTAAAAAAACTATTTTGGCATTCGGTTCAAAAAGTAACTTTAAACAATTTAAAGTTACTTTTTTGTTTATGGGTTCAAAAACCGCTTAATTTTCATATTTAGGCGGTTTTTAGTATATTTGGATAAAACCAAATAGTATGTATAATCTCCTTGTTTCCCCCGAAAATGTGCAAGCTTCACTCAGAAAGCATGTGCTGGCCGATGGTTTTGACCTGACTTTTGATATGGAAAAAAGTAAAGGCGTTTATATTTATGATTCTAAACACGACCGTACGCTCCTCGACTTTTTTACCTGTTTTGCGTCGGTGCCTCTGGGCTATAATCACCCTAAAATGATAAACGACGAAGAGTTTAAAAAGAACTTACTGCTTGCCGCTTTAACCAATCCCTCAAACTCTGATATTTACACAACCCAGTATGCACAGTTTTTAAATACTTTCGACAGGGTAGGCATTCCCAACTATCTTCCCCACGCATTTTTTATATCGGGCGGCACGCTGGCCATCGAAAACGCAATTAAAGCGGCCATGGATTGGAAAGTGCAAAAAAACTTTAAAAAAGGTTATACAAAGGAGAGAGGATTTAAAGTAATCCATTTTGAACATGCTTTCCACGGTCGCTCAGGCTACACGCTTAGTTTAACTAATACACTGCCCGTTAAAACCAAGTGGTTCGCCAAATTTGATTGGCCGAGAGTTTCATTGCCAAAAATTAATTTTCCGTACAGCGATAGTAACCACGAGGATCTGTTAAGAAGAGAAGAGTTGTCAATCGCCCAAATCAAAAAAGCGTTTGAAGTAAATAAGGATGATGTTTGCGCCATAATCATTGAACCCATACAATCGGAAGGTGGTGATAATCATGTCAGAGGCGAGTTTTTAGAAAAGCTGAGAATACTGGCAGATGAAAATGAGGCCATGCTTATTTATGATGAAGTGCAAACGGGAGTTGGTCTTACCGGTAAATTTTGGTGCCATGAACATTTTGGAGAAAATGCCCGGCCAGATATATTGGCATTTGGAAAAAAAATGCAGGTATGCGGAATATTAGCAGGCAGAAAAATAGATGAGATAGAAGGCAACGTATTTAATATCTCGTCCCGTATTAATTCAACATGGGGAGGAAGCCTGGTTGATATGGTACGATCTTCAAAAATAATGGAAATAATAGAGGAGGATGACTTATGTAATAATGCTGCCCAAATGGGCGAATACCTTCAAAACGAATTAATTAATATCTCCGAAAAACACCCTGTAATAACTAATGTGCGAGGCAAAGGTTTACTAACAGCCTTCGATTTGCCGGATAAAGATGCCAGGGATAATTTTATTAAACTCGGTTTAGCGCAAAATGTTATGTTCCTGGGCTGTGGCAACAATACCATACGTTTCAGGCCGGCGCTTATTATTGATAAAAAACATATTGATGAGGGGCTAACAATACTCGAAAATATTTCAGGTATTCTATAATATTGTAAAACTTTTGGTAACGACTACTGTTATGTTAATAAATTATTTGCTTTATTAATTATTAAGCAATAAATTAGCTTATTGTAAATATTAAATCTTTAACGCTTACTATTTTTTTGTTAAGAAAAACAATATTTAGGTTATTATATATAGTAGATTTGAATCAAAGTAATTTCAATAATATAGTGTAGAAGTATCATGAGCAAACACATTGAAAAATTAAAAAAACAGCTGATAGAAATTTCTGAGGTTGTCAATTCTTTCCGATCCGAATCTGTACAAGTAAGGGTAGTTGACCGACTGCTGGATGCAATGATTGAACTGGAGAAGGCGGATAACGAAGGGGCTGAAATATTTAATAAAAGAGGATTAAAGCATAGGTCAGAAGATGAGGGGAATTACCATTCATCAAGTTCTATAAAAAAACCTGGCGCAACCAAAGTTTTAAATCAACTTTTAAACAGTGACTTTTTCGACACGCCGCACTCAATATCAGCTATTGCCATTTATTGCAAAGACAATTTCGATTCGGATTTCAAAACTTCTGAGCTTTCGGGGATTCTTTTAAAACTTGCAAATGAACACAAGCTTAAAAGAGAAAGGAGCAACGAAAATAACCGTTTCGAGTATGTAAGGGTGTAGGGATAAACTTATTACAAAAGCCTATCGAAGATCAAACAAACTATCAACTCCCAATATCTTTCTTGAAGTAAAACCCTCCGCGTACCTCACCTGGATACTTTTTCCAAATTCACGTGCGCGGGCTTCTATAATTTGAATAAAATCGGGAGATGAAATATAAGTTTGCGGTTCATCCGGCCAGTCCTGGTTAAAGAACTGTGATCCAAAAGCCCGTATACTTTCAATTTTTTTGTCCCAGTACTCGGTAACGTCGATTATTATATCTGGTTTAATATAGTTGTCCTGTATAAAATGTAATACCAAATTGGGTCTCCAGGCGGGCTGTAGTGCACCTTCGGTGTATGTTTCAATTTTCCTGAGCCCCGCTAAAAAAGCAGACTCTTCTACCAGGTTATTCGCGCGGCCATGATCAGGGTGCCTGTCATGATAAGCATTTGTAATTATAATTTCGGGTTTATATTTACGAATTACTTCTATTATTTTAACCTGGTATTCCGGGGTGTTTTGAAAAAAGCCATCCGGCAATCCCAAATTCTCTCTTACCGATAAGCCCAATACCCGCGCTGACGCGGCGGCTTCCTTGTCTCTTATTTCCGCGGAGCCCCTTGTGCCTAACTCACCCCGGGTGATATCTGCGATACCAACTTTTTTCCCTTCGGCTATATGTTTTAAAATCGTACCTGCGCAACCGAGTTCGGCATCGTCCGGGTGAACAGATAAAACTAATATATCTAATTTCAGCATAAGCCTTTTATTATTGACCAGCTTTTAATAAACGCATAATCCGTTTCCTGATCTTCGAAGAAGTAGGCTTGGTGAAAGGATAAAAAAAGGCTGTAGCCATGCCAGATTTGCTAATTAAGAATTTATGAAAATTCCATCGGGGGACAGAGTGAAGCTTTCCATTTTGCTTTTTATCAGCAAAAAATTTAAATAGAGGATGCGCATATGGCCCTCTTACTCTTATTTTTTCAAAAACGGGGTAATTAACCTGCTGAATTTCGCAAAATGAGGCTATCTCCTTTCCTTCCAGCGGCTCCTGGCCACCAAAGTCATTCGAAGGAAATGCGAGTATCTCGAAATCCTTTCCGGCAAATTCATCTTTTAGGGCCGCAAGCTCCTTTATTTGCGGTGTAAAACCGCATTGCGATGCTGTATTTACTATTAACAGAACTTTATCCTTGTACTCGGATAAACTTACTTTTTCACCGTCTAATGTTTCTACATCAAACTCGTAGATGCTGTGATCAACCATTTATCAATAATTAGCTGAGTTATACCCCGCTTCGCGCAGTATAGCTTCAATGTCCTTTTGTTCTTCAGGGTCGTAAGTTTCTTTTAAATCATGACCGAAAATGCGTGCTGCTGATTGCAGGATGAAGGCATTAAATCCACCCTTTAAATCTTTAACCATTGCATAACTGGTATTACCCGTTTCGCGGTCAATAAGTTTAATTAAAACTTCACCCTGACTAATTGTCAGGTCCTTAACTTGTTTGTTAAATATCTCTTTTACCTGCGATTCGCAGGCTTTTATCAGTTCCTTTTGTTTACGCCGGTCGCCGGTTAAGGCAAGGTCTCTCTGCAATTGCCTGTATCTTGCGCCCGCATAGCGTGCATAAGGCAATACTTTTAGCACATTATATCGTAAACGGTTAAATTGATCGCGATCCGCCTGGCTTTTAAATATCCGGGTATCAACAATTTTAACATCCCGCATTACTATCCAGGGGATCAACCTGCCGCTATCGACAGTCAGATAAGTTTTGATGGTATCATTTTTGCCTACTATTGCAGGAATAGGTGTTTGTGTTTGGGCCTTTAGCGTTCCCAGCAAACAACAATACAACAACAGAAAACCAATAAATTTCATAATTTTACGTATTACAAAATTAACGCAATTTTTTTTGGTATTTGGTAATAACGCGCAATTTTAATTATTTGTTGCAAGTTTATGATATTAATAGTTATAACGCTCAGAAATGAAAGAATTAGTGATTGATCTGGAAGCCGAGAAAAATGAGATATTAAAAAGATACCGTGCCTTATTGCGTGCCAGTAAATCGACCCTGCAAAAGGGCGACAAACGCATGATCCGTAAAGCATTTGATATGGCATTGGAAAGCCATAAAGATATGCGCCGGAAATCGGGCGAACCATATATTTATCATCCCATCGCCGTTGCGCAAATTGCCGCTGAAGAGATTGGATTAGGTACAACTTCCATCGTATGTGCATTGTTGCACGATGTGGTTGAAGATACCAATATGACCCTCGATGATATTGAGCGGGAGTTTGGTAAAAAAGTAGCCATGATTATTGATGGCTTAACAAAAATATCCGGCGTATTTGATACAAATAGTTCGTTACAGGCCGAAAATTTCCGTAAAATGTTGCTCACCCTTGCCGATGACGTGAGGGTTATATTGATAAAATTGGCCGACCGCCTGCACAACATGCGGACGATGGAATTTATGCCGCGTGATAAACAGTTAAAACTTTCTTCGGAAACGGTTTATTTGTACGCCCCGCTGGCACACCGCCTTGGTTTATATGCCATTAAGTCGGAATTGGAAGACCTTTCTATGAAATATATGGAAAGAGAGACTTACCAGTTCATCAAAAATAAACTGAATGAGAAAAAAGCTGAACGGGAGAAGTTTATCAGGGATTTTATTGAACCAGTTAAAAAGACACTCGAAGGCCAGGGCTTAGTGTCCGACCTTTTTGGCAGGCCAAAATCGATACATTCCATCTGGAATAAAATGAGGAAAAAAGCTATCCCGTTCGAAGAGGTATACGACCTTTTTGCCATCAGGATAATTTTAGACAGCTCACTGGAACATGAAAAAGCCGATTGCTGGAAAGCTTACTCAATAGTTACCGATCTTTACCGCCCTAATCCCGATAGGCTGCGCGACTGGATATCATCGCCAAAAGCAAACGGCTACGAATCATTACATACAACGGTAATGGGTCCGCGGGGACAATGGGTAGAAGTGCAAATACGCACAAAAAGGATGAATGAAATTGCAGAAAAAGGATTTGCCGCGCATTGGAAATATAAAGAATCATCTACCGATAGCGGATTGGATCAATGGGTGCAAAAGGTAAGAGATATGTTAAAAAACCCAGATTCGAATGCGCTCGATTTCCTGGATGATTTTAAAATGAATCTTTTCTCTGACGAGATATTTATCTTTACGCCAAAAGGCGCTCTTATCCAATTGCCTTTGAACGCCACGGCACTCGATTTTGCTTTCGAAATACATACCGACGTTGGCGCCAGCTGTATCGGAGCTAAAGTGAATCACAAATTAGTTCCATTAAACCATAAACTTCAAAATGGCGATCAGGTAGAGATCATTACTTCCAGTAAGCAAACGCCAAAAGAAGACTGGCTGAATATTGTTGTAACCGCCAAAGCGAAAGCCAAGATAAAATCGGCGCTAAAAGAAGAAAAACGCAAAATTGCTGAAGACGGTAAGGAAATACTGGAGCGTAAGTTAAAATCTTTAAAAATCACTTACAACTCCGAAAACATACATAAACTGAGCTATTTCTTTAAACTGCCTTCAACTCAGGATCTGTTCTTTAATGTCGCCAAAGGCGTCATCGACATGAAAGACCTGAAGGAGTACCAGCAATCGGAAAAAGTTGTCGAAAACAAGCCGCAGGACAAAATAGAAGCTGAACAGGTACAAAGCCTTTTGCGCAACCTAAAAAACAAAGACAACGATATGTTGCTCATTGGTGAGGATATGCAAAAGATTGATTATAAGCTTGCCAATTGTTGTAACCCCATACCGGGTGATGACGTATTTGGCTTTATTACGGTGAGCGACGGAATAAAAATACATCGTACCAACTGTCCGAACGCTGCAAAATTGATGAGCAATTACGGCTACCGCACAGTAAAAGCCAGGTGGACCAATCAGCAGGAATTAGCATTTTTAACAGGCCTTAGAATTACCGGCATTGATGACGTAGGGCTTATCAATAAACTAACTACCGTAATTTCCAATGATTTTAAGGTAAATATGCGCTCCATAACAGTTGATAGCGACAACGGTATTTTCGAAGGCTCGATAATGGTTTATGTGAATGACACCGAACACCTGGACAACCTGATCCGGAAATTGAGACAAGTAAAAGGTGTTACCGGCGTTAACCGTTTTGATTCGGTAATTGAAAAAGCATCTTAGTGAATGGTCAGTGGTCAAAAGTGAATTTTACTACTCACTACTAACTATTCACAACTCATCATTTAAATTTATAACTTTGACCCGTTAATAATATAACATGCTTCAACAGGAAACCATAGCGATGGTTAAAAAAATTTTCGAGGCATACCTCGAAAATAAAAACCTCAGGAAAACCCCCGAGCGTTTTGCAATACTCGAAGAAATTTATTCAAGAACTGATCATTTTGATGTGGAATCATTATATATCCACATGAAAAATAAAAAATATCGCGTTAGCCGGGCCACGGTATATAATACATTAGAGCTGCTGGTTTCATGCGATCTGGTTACCAAACACCAGTTTGGTAAAAATATGGCCCAGTTCGAAAAGTCATATGGCTATAAACAACACGATCATATTATCTGCATCGATTGCGGTAAAGTTGTCGAGTTTTGCGACCCGCGCATACAGCAAATTCAAAGTATGATGGGCGGTTTGCTAAAATTCGAAATAAAACACCACTCTTTAAATCTATACGGCAATTGTGATAAATTAAGGGCAGGCTATTGCGACAGAAAAGTTTAATGACAATGGAAAAGCCGATTTTGAGCAAACAAGCATTTTGGGATGTCGATATGGATAAGATCGACTATGAAAAGAATGCGCGATATGTTGTGGAAAAAGTTGTTGAGAGAGGCAAAGCTGAAGATTTCGATAATTTACTGAAATTTTATGGGTTCGAAAAGGTCAAGGAATTAGCACTGCAGGCCCTTTGGCTGTCAGATGTCAGCATAAACTTTTGCTGTACCCTGTTTAAAGTTGAACCAACAGATTTCAAATGCTACGAGAAGAAACAGTCGAATCGTCAACACTGGGACTTTTAAAAAAAATAGTCTCGTTACCTGAATTGAATCAATTCAGACTGGTTGGAGGCACCGCACTTTCATTGCTATTTGGACACAGAAAATCAATCGACCTTGACTTATTTACAGATCAGCCACTCGAGAAGGAAATTTTTATACCGGCACTGGAAGACGCCTTTGGCGAAATAATTCCTTTAAATGCAAATAGAAAGCACATTTATCAATGTGTTATCCAAAATGTGAAGGTCGATTTTGTATCGGTAAGAGACCCTTTTTTAAATCAGGTGCAAATAATAGATGACATTCCATTCGCCGACACAAAAGATTTGATAGCTTTGAAACTTAATGCGGTAAAAGGTCGGGGGGTAAAAAAGGATTTTTGGGACATCGCAAAACTTTTGACGATTTATTCGATGAATGATCTTTTTCAATTTTATCATGATAGATATAGTTATGATGATACCTTTGCAGTAATTAGATCAATGATTTACTTTACAGATGCTGAGGATGATCAAGACCCTCAATCTTTGGATGGAATGACTTGGGACAATGTTAAAAAGATTATTAAAAAAGCATTTGACGATTATTATAAAAAGAAATAAAAATTAATGGCTGTTGACGTATTATTAGGCCTCCAGTGGGGCGATGAAGGCAAGGGAAAAATTGTTGATGTACTTAGCGCGGAGTACGACTTGATTGCGCGTTTTCAGGGTGGTCCGAATGCAGGTCATACCCTTGAATTTGATGGTAAAAAATTCGTGCTGAACACGATACCATCAGGAATATTTTTCGACAATACCATGAACCTTATTGGCAATGGGGTAATAATTGATCCTATAACCTTAAAAAAGGAAATCGATAAACTAAAAGATGCCGGGCACGACCTTTTGGCCAAGAAGAACCTGATCATTTCGAAAAAAGCGCATTTGATATTACCTACCCATCAGTTGCTTGACGCTGCTTCGGAAAAGAAAATGGAAGAAGGTAAAATTGGTTCTACGCTGAAAGGAATTGGTCCAACATATATGGATAAAACCGGACGAAACGGTTTGCGTGTTGGCGATATTACCCAACCTAACTTTAAAGAGCACTATCAAAAACTGGCTGATAAACATGTGTCTATGTTGAAAGCTCTTTACGGAGAAGTAGATGATTTCTCGGATCGCGAAAAAGCTTTTTTTGAAGCTGTTGAACTGATCAAACAATTCCCACTGGTTGATTCTGAACATCTGGTTAACAATTACCTGAAGCAAGGAAAAAAAGTACTTGCAGAGGGGGCGCAGGGTACTATGCTTGATATTGACTTTGGCTCCTACCCTTTTGTAACCTCGTCAAATACCACAAGTGCCGGCGCGTGTACGGGTCTGGGTATCGCGCCAAACAAAATTGGCGAGATAATCGGCATTTTCAAGGCCTATTGTACCCGTGTGGGCGGTGGCCCCTTCCCTACCGAATTGAATGATAAAACGGGTACTGAGTTGCGCCGTATAGGTCACGAGTTTGGTGCTACCACAGGGCGCCCCCGCCGTACAGGCTGGATAGATCTTCCTGCGTTAAAATATGCGATTATGCTCAATGGCATTACTCAACTGGTAATGACCAAAGCTGACGTGCTAAGCGGATTCGATAAAATTTACGCCTGCACGCATTATAATTACCTGGGCGAAACCATAGATTATATGCCTTATGATATTTGTTCAATTGAAACCAAGCCGGTTTACAAAGAAATTGACGGCTGGCATGAAGACCTGACAGGCATAACAAAAGTGTCCCAAATCCCCGCTAAATTGAAGGACTATATCAGCTTTTTGGAAGAGCAATTGGGTGTACCGGTAAAATATTTGTCTGTGGGACCGGACAGAGTACAAACATTGGTATTAAATTAGCAACAGATATAAAGCAATGGAGTCACAAAGTATTGTGTCTCTACGTTTCCAGGTGATCAAGTTAATATCCGATCCTCAAAACTTTAAAAGAAAGGCCCTTCAATGGGCCTCATCTTTTAATGCCCTGTGTTATCTTGATTCAAATAACTTTACAGACCAATATTCCAATTTCGATATATTAATTGCTGCGGGCGCAAAAGATGAGCTTGTTGCAGAATCGGGGGATGCTTTTGATAAATTGGAGATATTTCGTCAAAAGCACTCTGGGTGGATTACAGGTTTTTTTGGTTATGATCTGAAGAATGAAATCGAAAATCTGTCGTCAGCAAATATCGACAACCTGCAGTTTCCTGATCTCTATTTCTTCGTTCCTCAATATCTTATTGTTATAAAAGG
Organism: Mucilaginibacter sp.; assembly: GCA_036498965.1. Taxonomy (GTDB): domain Bacteria; phylum Bacteroidota; class Bacteroidia; order Sphingobacteriales; family Sphingobacteriaceae; genus Mucilaginibacter. The sequence continues at coordinate 21,760 of DASYEP010000010.1, read as the reverse complement.
AAGTGAAATTGAAATTCTCGCTGATAATCCATCTTATGTTTTTGAGAGCATTCAACAACAAATACTTGATCTCTCGACTAACGAAACGACATCGAAAATAGTCGTTCAACCCCGCATCAGCAAAACGGAATATTTAAATACAATAGAAAAAATAAAAGCTCATATAACACAAGGGGACATTTACGTCACTAATTTCTGCCAGGAGTTTTTTGCAGAAAACGCCGTAGTTGATCCATTAGATATTTTTTTAAAACTGAACGAAGTTTCGCCAACCCCATTTTCTGCGTTTTTTAAATACAAGAGCAATTACATTCTTTGTGCATCGCCCGAACGCTTCCTCGCTAAACGCAGCTACAAATTAATATCTCAGCCCATTAAGGGAACCGCAAAAAGAGGTAAAGATACCACCGAAGACGAATCTATAAAACGGGAATTAAAAAATCAGACTAAAGAAATACAGGAAAACGTAATGATAGTTGACCTGGTACGCAATGACCTTACCAGGTCCGCGAAACAGGGAACGGTTAAAACAGAGGAACTTTTCGGCATTTATAGTTTTAAACAGGTACATCAAATGATTTCAACCGTGGTGTGTGAATTACAGGAAGGCGTATCCGCGGTACATGCCATAAAAAACACCTTCCCCATGGGCAGCATGACCGGTGCGCCCAAAATCCGCTCGATGGAATTAATGGAACAATATGAACACAGCAAGCGTGGCGTTTACTCTGGTGCGGTAGGCTATTTCAATCCAGATAATGATTTTGATTTTAATGTGGTGATAAGGACATTATTATATAACCGGGATAAAAAATATTTATCATTTCACGTAGGGAGCGCTATAACTTACCCTGCTGATGCTGAAAACGAATATGAAGAGTGTTTGCTTAAAGCGCAGGCGATATTGGAAGTGCTGGGTCAATAACTATCTTCTTCCCCATCCTCACACTAATATCCGATCCATCGGCAAAAAATGCAGAAAACGGCCACGATTTAAAAAAGACTCAAATGCTTTGCCGTACAATTCAACTACATCTGCGTCAAAAACATAATCCTTAACCTCAGCTACCTGCCACGAAATATGCTCAACCTTGTATTCCATGGTTTTAACCACGTTCAGGCCGTTGTATCCCCAGTAATGTTCAAAAATAAACTCTTCCGCACTATCGGCCCGAATCGGCCGGTAATCATTACTTACAGTAGCGCCAAGTCTGTTCCATTTCTCTTTTAGCTTCCATTCATATAAAAAACGGGTGTCAGTGTCACCGATTGGTGTGATAGAATGGTGCATCGGCAGCGCACGGTAATGTTCTTTATATAAATTATTCGCTATAAAAACAATCGTGCTTTTGGGGACTATTTCACTTATAAATACCGCGCCGCGTTTCCACTCTTTGCCATCAAAATGTTTTACGTAAAAACGAAGGTTCACTTCCTCGAAGTTTATATGCCAAGGCCATTTTATGCCAAGCACCTCTGTATCTAAAAACACAAAACCAACCATACTTACAAGTGCTTTTCCCTCCCACAAATCGAGCATGGTGCCGGCGGGTAAATAAGGTTTTAATATGTCCGGATTCACTTCATAATTGAGCATCAGCAAGTTTTTCCACTTTGCTTTCAAAAACCGGGATGTTTCCATAAATCAGCTGGCTTGGATAAGTAATATTATGATTGCAAAGTTTAGGTAGTAGTTAGCCTACGTTGTCGGGGGTTCGGGCACCTTTTTTTTAAACAAATTAACCCTTGATTCCTTACCTTTTAACAGCCTCTCTATATTTTTTTGATGAGTAACCAATATCAGGGCGCAGATACACATACCATATATAATTACCGATTTAATGTAAACCGGGAAAACAAATGTAACCCCCAACAAATAAGTAAAGCCTGCAATGATTGAGCTTAATGATACGTACCGGGTAATTAATAGCACTATTATAAATACTGCAACACATAGCAGAGCTGCATGGAGGTTAATCGCCAGCACCATGCCAAATAATGTCGCCACTCCCTTACCACCCCTAAAACCTGCAAATATTGGAAATAAATGCCCCATTACAGCTGCTATCCCCAAAGCAAGCTCATAGTTTGTATATGCTATAGAGTTATATCCGCCTGTGGTAGATACCCCAATAAAATATGCCAGGTTAGTTGCAGTCCAACCTTTTAAAATATCCAGCAGCATCACGGGTATACCGGCTTTTTTACCGAGTACCCTGAAAGTATTAGTTGCCCCGGCATTCCCGCTTCCGTACTCCCGTACATCCACGCCATAAAATGCTAAACCAATCCATACCGCAGTTGGAATAGAGCCACATAAATAGGCTAAAATAAGAACTGATACTGAACCGACCGTTATCATCTTAGCGCAATATTACTAAATTTATTTAGTGATTAAAGATTAGCTGGGGTTATTTAATGATTAGTAGAGAACTGCCCCAAAAGTTCGTAGGTAACACAAAAACTATGCTCCCGGAGCCGGGAAAATAAAATGAGTTACCAGTTTATCCAATAACACAAATGAAGCGATGATAAGCGCTATACCGGCAACCTCGTTAAGGCGGTGTATAAATTTTACAGATATTTTGTCGCGTAATTTATTAGCATAAAAAGCTTTCGTGGTGTCAAGGCCAAACTGTACAATAAGTATAGTTAAAAACATAATCACTATTTTCACCAATCTATGTTCAACCCCTGCATGATAAACGGTACTTGCCGCGCCGATTACTACCGTCCAATGGAAAAGAATTGTAGGATTGAAAATGCACATTACAAAGCCTTTTAAAAAATAGCCCGCACGCCGCATTTTGGTTGGCACTGTATTGTCGTAATTTATTTTGGCTTTTTTAAACAGGTAATAAACACCTATCGTAAATAAAACACTGCTGCCAACTATGCCTGCTAAAGTTTTATCATGTGCGGTAAAGTCAAAGTATTGGGAGCCGAATAAAATAGCACCAACAAAAACCATGTCACTACTAACAACGCCCAGGGCCAGGGCAACTCCGGCATGAAAGCCTTTTTCAATGCTGGTTTTTATTAATGCAAAAAATATTGGGCCCGTCAAAAAAGAAAGCACTAACCCGAACGCAATACCAGAAATAACAGCTTCTATCATTAATATATGGATAACGGGTATTTGATCTGCAAGATTACGAATGAAGGTGCAATTATAATACTAAACAACCAAACTTAAAATTGTGATTAATTAATTAAAAAATATAGTAGAATTACAAAATTTAGCTAAGTTTAGTTTTTCAAATAATCCCAATTGTTTAACCTAATTTAAAAATGGAACAAAAAAACTCAAAAAGCTACGGGTCAGCGTTGTATACAATCATTACCGTGTTTTTCTTCTGGGGCTTTTTAGCAGCCTCCAATGGTATTTTTATACCCTTTTGTAAAGCGCACTTTAATTTAACCCAATTTGAATCGCAATTAATCGACTTTACTTTTTATGGTGGTTATTTCATTGGCTCACTTGGATTATATTTTGCATCGCAAATAACAAAAGTAGACATACTTAATAAATTAGGTTATAAAAACGGTATTATTTATGGATTGATATTATCAGCAATCGGCGCACTTTTAATGGTACCGGCAGTAAATACTGGCTCATTTGGCTTTATCCTTGGCGCTTTTTTCGTTATTGCATTAGGATTTTCATTGCAGCAAACAGCTGCCAACCCATTTGTTATTGCACTTGGCACACCCGAAACCGGTTCAAATCGTTTGAATCTTGCCGGCGGTGTAAATAACTTTGGTACTTTATTGGGGCCGCTTGTGGTAAGTATTGTGTTGTTTGGAGGTGCCAGTAAATTGATCCCGGCAGCAGATGTTAAGATTACAGCCATAAACGATTTATATTTCATATTAGCGGGACTTTTTATAGCTGTGGCCATATTCTTTTGGGTATCAAACCTACCTAAGGTAACCAGCGACGAAAAGATAGAAGCCAGCCACAAAACAAATCTGCCACTGTTTATAATATTTTTAGCTTTTTGTTTGGTCTTAGTTGCAGGCCCTTTGAGTGATTATACAGGTCTTGCAAAAGCTTATTTTGTTTATGCATCCTTAGCTATTATCCTGATAACCCTTATTATGTCGCTAATGTCGGCAGGTAAAAGCAAAGAGGGCTGGGGAGCAATGCAATATCCTCAATTGATTTATGGTATGATAGCCATATTCACCTACGTGGGAACAGAGGTTACCATCCAAAGTAATATGGGGTCACTACTTAAAACCCCTGAATTTGGCGGATTTACAGCTGCAGAGATTGCACCATATATCTCATTATATTGGGGTAGCCTGATGATTGGCCGTTGGACCGGTGCAATAGCTGTGTTTAACTTATCAAACCTGACAAAAAATATACTGACTGTGGTTGTTCCATTCTTCGCATTCGGTGTTGTATTATTGGCTAACTACATAGGCGGAACAGACGTTAGCAATTTGTATATCTATGGGTTGTGTATTGTAATATTAATAGCAGGCTTTTTTGTGGGCCAGCAAAAACCTGTTCGTACGCTAACCATTTTCGGTTTGTTAGGTGTAATCGTTATGGTAATAGGGCTGTTAACTACCGGCGCAGTTGGGCGATTAGCTTTTATTAGCGGTGGTTTATGCTGTTCAATTATGTGGCCATCGATTTTTGCATTAGCTATTGCCGGTTTAGGAAAATATACCAGCCAGGGTTCTGCGTTTTTAATTATGATGATATTAGGCGGTTCTATCATTCCACCGGTACAGGGTATTCTGGCTGATACCACTGCAACTACTTTTCCGGGTATCAGCGGACTGCATCTTTCCTATATAGTACCAGTATTCGGATTCGCTTACCTTGCTTTCTTTGCCTGGAAAGCCGGTTCTGTACTAAGGAAACAAGGAATAGATATTGACCATATCGAAGCTTCGGGAGGGCATTAATCGAGTTGATTGGTTCACTGGTTCATTAGTTCATTTGTCATATGGCAGAGACCTAATGAACCAGTGAACTAATGAGCCATGAACTATCTAAATGAGTAAATTATCTTTTGACCATATTTTTATGAACCTGGCAACCGACCTGGCCAAACGCTCACATTGCGTTAAGGCCCAGGTCGGTGCCGTTTTAACAAAGGACACCCGCATCATTTCAATCGGTTATAACGGCCCGCCCGCAGGTACACATAACTGTGACGAGGAATGGCCCGAAACTGGTTGTCCCCGCGATTCAAAGGGAAGTTGTTCCCTTGCATTACATGCTGAAGAGAATGCCATTCTGTACGCCGTAAAAAATGGCGCTAACCTTGAAGGTGCAACACTTTATACCACCTTGTCGCCGTGCTTACCCTGTTCACGGCTGATATTCTCGGCTGGCATAAAGAAAGTACTTTATGATAAGTCATATGCCGCATATAAGGGAATAGCAAGCGATGAAGGAGTTGATTTTTTAAACCGCTTCGGAGTTACGGCAGTAAAGTTTGTTGCGGAAGAATGATTTCACCGATTTCTGTATTGATTTCACCGATTGTTGTCTGAACTTGGATTTTTAGGATTTAAAGATTACCACTATTTAAAAATCAAGCAATCCTCTAATCATAAAAATCACGATTCAGACAAAATGCTTTTAGATAATCGGTGAAATCACACACAAATCGGTGAAATCCAATAAAAATCAGGAAAGAAACGGTTCCACCTTGCTTAAAGCAAACAACAGTTGTTCGTGGGGTGTAAGATCGGTGTTATCCAATATAATAGCATCTTCCGCGCGCCTTAGCGGACTTTCGATGCGGGTGGTATCCTGGTAATCGCGGTGAGCTATATTTTCAAAAATTTCTTCAAGGGTTATTTGTGGGTTTGTCGGCAGCAGATCCTTTAAACGCCTTTCGGCACGTACTTTTGGATCGGCCGTCATAAAGATTTTTACGGTTGCCAAAGGGAATACCGCTGTACCTATATCGCGCCCGTCCATTACTATATTTTTTGACCGGCCCATGCGTTGTTGTTGCTTTACCATTTCTTTACGCACTTCGTAAATAGCTGCAACTGCACTAACACTTTCTGATACCGGCATTTGCCTTATTTCATTTGATACTTCTTCGTTGTTCAGCGTGATATGTGTCTCATAGTCGCGTGCATGGAAGTTTAAATGGATATTTTTCAACGCCTCAATTACTTGCTCCTGGTTTTTAGGATCGACTTTGTTGCGTAAAAAATATAAAGCCACGGCCCGGTACATTGCGCCGCTGTCAACATAAACAAAATGAAGTTCCTTAGCCAGTGCTTTAGCAAGGGTGCTTTTTCCGCAGGATGAATATCCGTCAATAGCAACTATGATTTGATCACTCATTGGCAGCTAAAATACGAATTTAAGTGAGTAGTTGATTAGGAGAGTGGTTGATTGAGTTGTTTTTGAATTATTAACTATTCACTACTCACCTAGTCAACTTAATCAACTAAATTTGGCCATGAACTTTAACAAGGCCGACCTGCAAAAAGAAACTTTTTATAAAACATCACGAAGCGGAGGCAAAGGTGGCCAAAACGTAAACAAAGTATCGAGCAAAGTGGAGCTTTTGTTTTCGATAAATGATTCGACATTATTTAGCGATGAGGAAAAGGAATTATTAAATGAAAAGCTGCAACCCCGTTTTAATAAAGATGGCCTTGTGCAGGTAATTTGCGACGAAGAGCGCAGCCAATATCTAAATAAAGAAAAAGCGATAGAACGGCTTTCCTTATTATTAACAAAAGCGCTTCACAAACCTAAAGTACGAAAAGTAACAAAAGTAAGCAAAGCTGCCAAAGCCGCAAGGCTGGAAAAAAAGCGATTGAATGCTTTAAAGAAAGAAAGCAGGAAGAAGGGTTTTGAAGAGTAGTTCATGGTTGATGGTTCATAGTTCACAGCAAATCAGCTGTACGTGGTAATGCGAGGCGCAATAGTCCTACCATGAACTATGAACCATCAACTATGAACCGACAAACAACCTTACTTAAACCGGTACAACATTGTAAACGTTCCCCATTGGTGGGTTTGAACCATTTGCTTATCATCCAGGGTATGGAATACGGCTGCAAAATCGACAACAAGGTGCCTGGTGCTAAAGGCCACTCCCACCTGCTGGCTTAAAATAAAGGATTCCTTATCTTTAGTTATTTCAAGGCCGTCATGATCATCCCAAAGTCCTCCTTGTATAGTAGCGTCATAAGCCACATAGTTTATCTGAGGCTTATAATAGAAAAAGATTTCGTGTTTGTGCAGGGGATTGGTAATATTAGTTGCGATAGCTGTACTTTGTGTACTTATTGAATTAAACAGCTGGTTAAACGACCCTAACCTAACCAATGGGCCCACTCCGGCTCCGGCAGAGCCAGTTCCTAGGTTTATATAGCTTGCTAACGACAAATCAATCCATGATCCCCTGGTGATAAGCCGGTTATATTCGGCGGAGAGATTAACCTCAAAGTCGTTATTTATTTGATATTGCCAGCCGCTTGGATGGTAGAAACCAAAATTGTCGTGAACAAAGTCCTGCACTTCTTTTCCTAAAGCAGCGGGGCCCACAACGCCCAGTTGGGCGCCAATTTTTAAATTACTTTCGTTGTTAAACAACAGGTTTAACGTTGAACCTACATATAAGTAAGCAGCAAAAGGACGGTCGACAAATTCAGGATCATCCGAACCGTTATAAAACACGCTTCCGCTTTGAGGATTGAAAATTTTTTGACCCATTTCAAACCCCAATACCTTATTGCGCAAAACAGCGCTATCTTTTGCTTTGATTTTTAAAGCATGCCTGAAATATATAAAAATACCATCTGTATAGTACCGGTCAGACCCTTGCATAAGATAAGAGTCATTATCGCTTTCAATTCCGATTTCGTTTCTATGCGATTGAGCGAATACAGTTGTTACACCAAGAAGGAAAACAAGGAATGTAATAAGTTTAAATCTCATCAGGGCATGTAATAAAACGACGAAAATAATAAAAGCACCCGTAAAATGGTGCTTTTGTATTTTTTAATCTGTCATTATGCTAAAAAGTGTAGCCGACGCTAATACCTCCTGCATATACGAGCCCTTCGTCATAAAGAATAGGGGTAAAATCTAACCGGAAATTTATGCCGCCGCTTTCCTGCTGGTATCGGTATCCTAATGTACCTGTGGCTATAAACCCTGTCACATTATCAAATTGAAAAACTTTGCCATTCGCACTCCCTTTTGAATATAAAAAAGTAGTCCCTGCACCGATCTCGAAAAAATTGTCGTTTTTACCTAAGAGATAATTTATTTGCAAAGGAATTGAAAAAACGGAATTAGCTCCTGTGTTGTAATAGCCGGTCCCAACTCTATAACCCCATTTGTCGTTTCGTTGGCCAAAGCGGGTATCATAATTAACAGTAAGTGCCAAACCCGGACCGCCTAATTCGAGAAACGCAGTTCTTGGCCGCTTGGTTTCAGCAACGGATGAATCCCTTTTTACTGTATCTTCTTCAAGGTTTTGCGCTTTTAAATGAAAATGAGTTAAAGTGAGTAAAAACAGAGCAAGTATTTTTAATATATCGGCCTTCTTCATCGTGATTAAGATATTTAACTAATACCACAATTACTTTATAATTATGATAGTGCGTAATACGCTAATTCCGGCACAAAAGTTTCAGTTTATAGCAATAGTTAACGACCGAAATGACGCTGATTCAGCGGCCGATTTTAATTGGGATGACCGGTAAAAAATAAAGCACTGAATAGTAGTGTACTATTCAATGCTTTAATCAAAATTGAACCCCGAAAATTGCTTATTACAAAGCAGCGACCGGGTGTTTTATATCTTCTTTTATGGCAAGATCAATTGGATTCTTAACTTTTTCATCCAGGAGAGCAAGATTTATAACATCCTGCATATCGGTGACATAGTGAAATTGAAGGTCTTTTATGTAATCTTCTTTAATTTCCAATATATCCTTCTGATTTGACTTACATAAAATGATCTCTTTGATATTAGCGCGCTTGGCAGCCAGTATCTTCTCCTTTATGCCGCCAACGGGTAAAACACGACCCCTAAGCGTAATTTCGCCGGTCATGGCCAAATGAGGCTTAATTTTGCGCTGTGTAAAAGCCGAAGTTAAAGCAGTTAGCATGGTTACACCTGCCGATGGGCCGTCTTTTGGAGTAGCGCCCGCAGGAACGTGCACGTGGATATCCCATTGGTCGAAAACCCTGACATCAATGTTAAATTGAGCGGAATGAGCTCTCAAATATGCCAAAGCTATAGATACAGATTCCTTCATTACATCGCCCAGGCTGCCAGTCAGGGTTAATCTTCCTTTACCGGGGCTTAAACTGGCTTCGATGAACAAAATATCACCACCCACTGATGTCCAGGCAAGCCCTGTTACCACACCTGCCACCTCGTTACCTTCGTACAGGTCCTTATCAAATATTGGGGCTCCCAAAATCTTCTCCACATCTGCTTTGCTTACAGTGGGATTGTAGGGTTCGTCCATAGCAATATTTTTTGCTACGCCACGGACTAAAGAGCCAATCTTTTTTTCAAGTGAGCGAACGCCCGATTCACGCGTATAATCAACTACCAATTTTTCTAAAATCTCAGGTTTTACTACAACGTCCTTGGTTTTTAAACCATGCGCCTCGCGTTGTTTGGGAACCAAATGCTGCTTGGCAATTTCTATCTTTTCTTCAATTGTATAACCGTTTACTTCAATAATCTCCATACGGTCAAGCAATGCCGGCTGAATGCTGCTCAGCGAATTGGCTGTTGCGATAAACATTACGTTGGAAAGATCGAAATCCATCTCAACATAATGATCATAAAAAGTGCTGTTTTGCTCAGGGTCCAGTACCTCCAGTAAAGCTGATGACGGATCGCCCCTGAAATCGTTTCCAACTTTGTCTATCTCGTCAAGTATGAATACCGGGTTTGCGGCTCCCGCTTTTTTGATCGACTGAATTATACGGCCTGGCATAGCGCCGATGTATGTTTTGCGGTGCCCTCTTATTTCTGCTTCGTCGCGTATACCGCCCAAAGCCATACGCACATATTTACGCCCCAATGCTTTGGCGATAGATTTTCCCAGGGACGTTTTGCCAACACCCGGAGGCCCAACTAAACAAAGGATGGGCGCCTTCATGTTGTGCTTCAATTTCAGCACAGCCAGGTATTCGATGATGCGCTGTTTTACCTTGTCTAACCCAAAATGGTCTTTATCCAATACCTTTTGAGCGCGTTTAAGGTCAAAATTATCTTTTGTAAACTCGTCCCAGGGCAAATCGAGCAATAGTTCCAGATAATTAATCTGTACAGAATAATCGGCTGCAGCCGGATTTGTACGGGCAAGCTTTTCAATCTCTTTTGTAAAATGATCTTTAACCTCTTTCGCCCACTTCTTTTTTGAAGCGCGCATTTTAAGGCTGTCAATTTCAAGATCGGGAGAGTTGCCGCCAAGTTCTTCCTGGATAGTTTTTAGTTGCTGATTTAAAAAATAATCACGCTGCTGCTTATCCAAATCAACACGTACCTTGCTTTGTATCTGGTTTTTCAACTCCAGCATTTGCAAATCTAAGGTAAGATGCTCCAATACCAGGTTCGCCCTGTTACGCAGGTTTGGCTCCTCCAACAAACGTTGTTTCGCGATCATATCCGCATTCATGTTTGATGAAATAAAATTTATCAAGAATGAAGTGCTCTCAATGTTTCGGATGGCAATACCTGCTTCGCTTGGAATATTTGGAGATAATTGAATTATGTTCATGGCCATATCCTTAATGGACGAGACCATAGCTTTAAATTCCTTGTCGTTTTTGTGTTTGATTTCCTTAAAAGGATCAACAGTAGCCTTTATGTATGGGATGCTTTGTACTTCATCTTTTAAAATAAAGCGCTTTTTGCCCTGTAAAATAACTGTAGTGTTGCCATCGGGCATTTGCAGCATCTTAATTATCAGCGCAATGGTTCCTACTTTATTCAATTGAGCAAATGAGGGGTCTTCGATGGCTACATCCTGCTGTGATACTACGCCAATTAACCGGTTCCCTTTATTTGCATCACGTATCAGTTTAATTGATTTGTCCCTGCCAACGGTAATAGGAATTACTACGCCAGGAAACAATACAGTATTGCGCAGTGGCAAAATTGATAAGTATTCGGGTACTTGTTCATTATTCATTTCTTCCTCGTCTTCGGTTGACATCAACGGAAAAAATTCAGAATCTTCGTTTATTTCTGGTAAAGCACTTTTAAAATCAAATGGATCAAAATTCATCAACAACTTTTATATGTAATAAAAAACGTCATATTGTCACCCAATTATATAATCGGGCTAATAAAATCAGGTTTATTATCGGTGATTCCTGTAAGCGTACTATGTTTCAAGACATGTGCCAATATAACTCAATATTCACCAACAATTATTTTTAAGGTATAATGCATTGACTTTGTGATAATTATAAAATTTACCCATATTTACACAATGGATTAAATTTAATAATAAAGCTGAAAAAAAGTCATGTTATAATTAAATTTTAAATTTTTCCGTTAAAAAACAAAATACAGACATAATAAATTAATACTTTAACAGTTATTTGTATACTGTTTTTGTGTACAGTTTTGTTACAAAAAGAAACCCTGTAGAGCCCTGATGAAGTTATCTGTCATCATTTCCTTCCTGGTAATATCTTCGATTGAAAACATATCGGCTCAAAATGCCTATGTTAAATTGGGACAGCAAGCACTTATGGATGGAGATTTTAAGGTTGCGGTAGCTCAGTTAGAGCGAGCTTGTTTGATAGACTCGACTAATGCGAATGCGTTGTGGATGCTGGGTTATTCATATTACCATAGCGAAAATTACAAGAAATCAATAGCGGCCTATACGAAAGAAATTTCTATAAACCCTACCGATGCCACTGCATATTACTATAGGGCACGAGCGAAAAGCTATCTCGGAAAAGACAACCAGGCTTCGACGGCCGAAAAGGAGAAATTTTTATTAGGAGCCATATTCGATCTTACAAAGGCTATTTCCATTGATCCAAACGATACCAAAAACAAATATTATCAAACCCGGGGCATCGCTTACCGCGAATATGGCGTATTTAAGCTGCAAGCCACCGGGCATTTTTATGATAAAAACCGCGGCATTAATTCCTTAAAAGCTTCAATTAGCGACCTGGAAAAAGTTTTGGCAGAAAATCCCAGCCGGACTGATATATCTGCATTGATTGACCTCTCCAGAGAAAAGCTGGACGACGTTTATGCTCATAAATAGTCTTGCAGTCTTAACAAGAGGATAAAATTGAAAAATTACCGAACGCGATCCGTCAAGCTCGTTTCTACGCCTTTCCTTTTTAGCTTTCGGCTTTAGACTTTCCGCTTTTTGCTAAATTATACCAGCCACTCACTCCTTATTTTTCTGGTTCTGAGCCTGTTTGCTTCATCATCGTGAAATTCTTCATTACGCGGATTCCATGTCAGCGGACGATTCAGCTGGTACGCGATATTGCCTATATTACAAACTGTAGCGGTACGGTGACCAATCTCAACGTCTGCAACAGGTTTGGTGCGCTTGCGGATGGCCTGCAGGAAATCTTTATAGTGATTTTCGCTCAAGTAAACATGTTTTTCACCAGGGCCAATAATTCTGGCCTTCAGGTTTTCCGGAGTAGTTTCGAGTTTTCCCCTTTCCACGCGGATAGTTCCTTCAGAGCCAATAAACGTTACGCCTTGGTTGTCGGCAGGTTCATGGGTCATTGTTACCCCGTTTGCATACTTATAGGTTAGAAACTGGTGCTCATTGTCGGGCGGGTTTATCAATGTGGGACCACTTGCATCCATCTCAAGAGCCCATTGCGCTATATCAAACATATGAGCACCCCAGTCGGTCATGCCGCCACCGCCAAACTCTCTATAATTGCGCCACTGCGCCCAGAAATTGTCTGTAGGCCCGGGAGCCAGCATGCGATTATAATTCTGCGGCGAATTCGGCCCCAGCCAAAAGTTCCAGTTCAGGCTATCGGGCATTGGTTCGGGGGCAAGATTATATGGAATTGGCGGAGGGCCCACATTTACCTTTATTGTCTTAATATCGCCGATGTATTTATTGCGTACAAGCTCTACCGCCTGCCTGAACTCGGGCCAGGAACGCTGCATACTCCCCGTTTGAAATACCCTTTTAAACTTCCTTGATTCCATTACCATTGCCCTGCCCTCCTTAATGGTTAATGATAAGGGTTTTTCGCAATAAATATCCTTACCGGCCCTGGCCGCCAAAATAGCAATAACGGAGTGCCAGTGATCTGGCACTGCTATCACAACAGCGTCAACATCCTGTAAGGCCAAAAGGTCACGGAAGTCTTTATAGGTGTCACAACCATTATACTGACTTTGCCCTGCTTTAGCCGCATAATATTGATTGATCTGACCCGAAAACTGTTTTAATTTGTCACCGTAAACATCAGATGCCGCCACTATCTTCACTTCATTGGTCTCCAAAAACGAATCCTTTAAACTACCTGCCTGCTTACCTGTACCAATAAACCCCAATGTAATTAAATCACTTGGCGCGGTATAGCCCTTACCACCCAGCACAAAGCGCGGCACAATCATAAAGGCCGAAATAACTGATGCTTTTTCAATAAACTGCCGCCGGTCAATGGCGTTTTCTTTGCCAGGTTCTGTTTTCATAATTGGTTAAAATAGGTTTTTAGGACAGGTTCGATAAATATAACCGAAAATGGACGATAAATTAAAACCCAGTTGTAACATTTTCAATGCTATCGTGCAACGATTTTATAATAAAAAAAATGCGTTCCGTCTCTCAACCCGGAACGCATAAACCAACAGTCGCACACCCAAATCGCCTGCCGCCAACTGCTGGCAGGCAATTCTTAAAATATTAGGTATTACTCAAAGCGAAGGCATTGACATCGCTTCTATCGTAACCATTTAACCTGTTTGTACCGTCGGTAGCCATTGCTGCCACATACAGGTTTTCGGAAAATGCCGCCTGGCCAATACAGCCATTAAGCAAGCTTTCCACTGTAAAATCATCACTGAATAAACCACCGGATAAAGTAAATCCATCTACGCTTGAAATGACATAACCCTGCGGGTTTATACCTGTTGGTACAGTATTATTGCCTTTAATAAGGGCATAATTGAAAGTAGCAAAGTTTTGAGGTTGCGACGCCTCAAAGCTCAAATGCACGTGTTGTGAAACTTCGGTATATTTAATAAATCCGCACGGTCCCGAAAGCGCCCCTGTTTCAACCAATGATGCATCATGTATATCTGCAGTACAGATAGCATTTTCAATCCGCACGTTAAAGCTTAAACTGTGTGCCTGCAACAACGGGTTTTGAGGCAGCAGGTAATTATCCGGCGCATCCTGGCTGTCGAGGATTGAATTAGCCTTTGATACCTGGAAAGTTGGCCTTGCAACCGGCACCACGGTAAAGCTGCCCGAACCATTTTGCTTCAACAGCTCAAGATCAAAGCGATAAAGGCCATCTGTTAGCTTGGTACTGTCGAGATAGGCACTGTCGAAAAATATATCCTCCCATGTTGGGCTTAATAATTGATCTGATGCAGGTATCAGCGTTTCATCCACAATGTTTTGATGCGGAATATGATAGGCAATGTCGGGCGCTGTACCCACGGCCCCCAAAGGCGCATAATGTGTTTCGTAGCTTGTGGCCGACAACTTTACCAGATAAGGTCTTAAAACTGCTCCGGGGATTATAGTAGTAACCTGGAATGCCGGCGGAATAGGGTTAAGATTCGCATCATAAATATTTGTGTATTTCCATCTGTAATGGGTTACGCCGGCTGCAAATATATCAGCACCGCAGAATAACTTAAAGGTGAGACCAGCGCCAAAAGGACTAACCGGGCCACCGGGCTGTGCAGTTAAAAAAGGCAGGTTAATAACATCGGTACAGCCGACGTTCGAAATACTTGAACCCTGTACAGCAACCGTACCCGAAATACTTTGAGCAATGTGCAGTGCCGATGCACTTTGACCAATTGAACGGAACCATACCGCATCGGCAGGCCCATCGGTTCCACAATTGCAAGGTGATACACGCGGATCGGTTATGGTAATATTGATATCGGTATTACATGGGTAGCTCCAATGCGTGTAACATGGCAGCGGCGGACGATAAACTGTAACCCATTGCCCATTTATAAAAGCTTCTATCCAGATATAAATATTCAAATGTTGATTGCCGAATATAAATTCGAGCGCCTGGAAATGCCCGTTACAATCGGTGGTCACTACTGATAATTCATCGGATATATATATCCATGGCCAGTAAATAGGCCAGTAACATAAATAAGGGAACAACAGATCATGATAGTTAATCATGGTTTGCCTGATGATGTCCGCCGAACCGGAGCTTAAACTGTTTAACACATTCTCGGGCAACGCAACCGAAGGTTTTGCGGTGGCTGCTTTTTTAAAAAGGCTGTTTGCAGTTAATGAACTTAGTGGCCTGCTTACTTTTGTAAAACTTATTGGGCCTATTGGATCTTTTGGTTTAGGGATTGGCTGCAGGTTGATTACTTTTTCTGCTATTTCCTGTAGTACCCAATCAGGAATCCGACGGTAATAAATGGGAAAGTATGGCCAGCGGAATTCAGTTTCCACGTTGCAAATATGTACGCGCATATCGCAAAGCGCCAGGTTTTCCGAAACACCATTTATGATAAAGTTTTTATTTACATGACCCGTAACAAGGCATCTGTGAAACGGAAAGGGATCGATAATAATATTAGGCAGGTAGTTAATAGAAAGACTATTCCCATCAAATTCCTTTACTGCATCGTAGGCTTTCATTTTCAAAAGAGAAAGCTCGTTTGCGCTCGCTTTCATTTCCTCGGGCATTGCCTGTGCAATGTATACTTTGTTTTTACCCTCCAAAGATGTTCTGGATGAGGTAAGAGTTGCTTCATCTCCTTTGAATGATGCCGATTCGACGATTTGGCCACCGGAGTTTACTACATAAACACGCAGATTTTCAGTGCTTTTAATACCTGCATTTTTCGATAGCTTAACAACCACCGGTGCTTGCTTTTCCTTTTTCATAATAATTAAGATTTTAATTGGTTATTGGCAGAAACTAAATTCAATAACACAAAATTAAACTCATAATTAAACGAGGACAAGCGTACAAGTACGCGAACAAATACGTATTTGTACTGAATAAACAGGCAGTATTTCCGTGGAATTACCTAAAGATCAATAAGGTATTGGATTTTAAGCCACTATTGTCGTGATAAAATGTCTGATAACACTTACAAAACGGTTTCTAGATAAGATGCTTAAATAATCCCCCAATTAACAGCAGTCAATCGGGGGAGGCATCAGCAATTAATGTTTTTGCAAGGCTCCAAACAAACCATGCGATTCGTCGGCGGGGCCTGCCGTAAAATATAAGGGACCATTTGGGTTACCGCCAGGCTTATTATTTTTAAGAAAATCAATGGCCCATAAACCGTCAATACTTATAACATGCCCATTATTTTGCAATTGGCCCTTATAATTTCCCTGCATATCAAAAATATTGATACGACCATCGCCAAAATTACCTATTAAAATTGTTTGCTTGTCGTTGCAAAACCCTGCCGGCGCCAGGGCAACACCCCATGGAGAATTTAAGGAACCCAGTGAGGCAAAACGTTTTAACATGGTGCCATTAGTACTATAGATATCAACAAATCCGTGGCCGAGTCCACTATCGTCATCCTCATTATCAGGAGCTTTTAATTTTGCATAGGTAACGTACAATTCGCCGTTAATATTTTGAATATTAAACGGACCAAAATCCGACGGTATAAGTGCATCAGCGAATGGCTTATCGGTAACATAGTTAAAATTTTTATCGAAAACATCGATTTTTCTCCCCTTGAAATTGGCAACATACAGGAAATTAGAGCCGTTGTCGGACGCCATCGTAAGACCCTTGTAAATGGCCCGTGTTTGCGACTTATCGGCCACTATTGTTGCTGCGTTACCTCCTGCCCAGGATGATATAGTACCATCTTCTCCGGCGAAAATAAATTTGGCGCCGTTGAAATCAGTTGTACTGTTAAAAATCTGCCCCGTGGGTGCACCGCCCTCGCCGGGCGTAGCAGATGGAACAATAATGGGGGCCCTTAATGTTTTGCCAGTCGTGTCATAAATGGGGCTAAGCCCGGTATGATTTGCCGAAATCCATATCGGGCCGCTTGGCGCCGCAGCAATACCCCAGGCATTCGCTAAGTTGGGGTCAATCTTTGCTGCTCCGAAACCGACTGTATCAGCAACCAGATTTGTTTGGCTGATGTTAAAAAGCTTTGGTGGCGTGTGGTCTTTTTTGCAAGCCCAAAAAAGAGTGATAATAATAAATCCTGTTAGCAAGCTTCTGTAGTTAAATAAGTTTTTCATCGCATAAAAATTTTTAGGTGAACAAATATTTTAATAAGTTATGTTGATTTAATTATGAAGCCTACTCCGCGCATCATTCGCTTTCAACTGTTTAATTCAAAGGAATCGGGCTATTCATATTGAACACGGATAAGGTTTATAAAAGGTTGCTTTAAAAGAAAATATAAATAACCTCGATAATTTGCCTGACGCGGCAGGAAATTCAGGCTTCAATCCCTGTTAATGGACTGGTGTATTCAATAATATCTTGTGCTGATTCCAGAATCAGGTTATTCTAAAATTTGAAAAAGTTAAAATTTTTGATGACAGGTGCCACAAATCGGATTATTGTTTGTTGATGGATGGTGATTTAACGCTAAAAAAATATTACCCGATAATGAAAATTACTTCGCATATAAATAAATATAGCCATGCATATTTTGTTAATTAATATTAAATAATTATGAGTCTGGATTGGTCCATTATTATAAATATTGTATTAGGTCTGGGAATAATTATCCAGGGAATTGGGAAAATTATTAGCGATACAAAAATAAAAGAGGCGAAGGATGAGATCATCAAAACCAAAGAAGCCCAAATAACTTATTTTAAAGAATTGCTGGTTGCCGAAAAAGAAAAAAATGATGTTGTAGTTACCGAAATGTTTAAAAAACGGGCGGAAAATTTAAAGATAATATTAACTGAAAAAGAAGAAGAGATCAGCGCGATAAACAAAAGCCTGGTTGAAAAAACCATGGAATTGGAAAATGCCCGGGTGAATGCAGTTAACCCGGTAATATTAGAAGCTGAGTTGCTAAAAATAAGGTTAGATAAAGAACAACTTGAAAATGATAAGCTGATGTTGTTGAGTTTTATAAACGAAGTACCGTTACTTAATGCACAAGGCAATTTCCCGGTAGAAAATTTATTAAACGGCAATCTTTTAGATTTTAGTTATGAGTCATACCTGAAATCCATCCGCAGCCGGCTGGAAGGGGAAAATGGAGATTTATAATATAAAAAAATGGTGTCATGCTGAGTTCCGTCAAAGCATAGCGTGCAAGGGTCTTTACACACGTGCTCGAACGGGACTCAGCATAACAACACTCGTTTGTCAGGTATTACTCCTTCACACTTCTCAAATACGCTATGGTAACCGGTATTTGCGTAGCATGATTAGGGCTTTCGTCTTCAATAAAATAATGCTTTATCCCAACAGCCTTTGCTGCTTTTAGTACCTCGGGATAATTGATCTGGCCGGTGCTTACTGCCACGTCGTTATTTGTGCTCGTTCCTCCGGTAAGATCGTTAGCGATACCCTTGCGGATGTCTTTCAGATGTGCCATCTTCCAGCGGCCTTTATATTTGCGCAGTAACTGAGCAGGGTCGGCGCCGCCATGAAATGTCCACATAATATCCATTTCGAAGGATACGTATTTAGGATCGGTATTTTTCGCGATATAATCGAACAAGGTACCATCCTCATAAGGGCCAAACTCGTAACCATGATCGTGATAACAAAGGGTCAGGCCATTTTCTTTTAACATTTTACCAACGCGGTTAAAATCTTCAACTGCTTTTTTTGCATCGTCAATGGTAAAGGTTTTACCATGCGGTATCCAGGCAACCATTACATATTTGGCACCATAAAACTTTGCTGTCTTAATGGTTGGTTCGGCATCTTTGGTTATCGCTACATAATCTGCACCAATAGATGGCATAGTGATATTTCGGTCAGCCAGCATTTTTTTAAATTCGTCAGGCGTGATATTTTTAGGGTTTCCGCCTTCTATTTCGGTTATCCCTAACGATTTAATGGTATCCAGCACTGCTGCCATCCCATTGGCAAAACTGTTTCGGTAAGTGTACATTTGTACGCCTATTGCATTGGTAAACAACGGCTTGCCTGATTGTGCCAAACCGTTTGACTGCCATAATGCAAATGCCATACAAAAGCAGATTGAAATTTTTTTCATAATTATTTAAATTGGTTGGTTATAGTGAATAGTTGACTGGTAAATTTAATAATTAAAATAAATACAGACCTAACAATAAAGTAACAACGGTACTACACAGGCGTATCTAGGAATTGGTTGATTAAGTGAATGGTTGATTGGGTGAATAGTTTTGCTATCCAACTTCATAAACAATTCACCGTTCACTATTCACCACTCACCATTTGACATTAATGCATTTTTATGACATTGTTAAGTTAAAGGTTTAGCTTTAATATCATACATTTGCGTCCTCATTACAAATCATGAGTGATCAGATTAAACATGAATGCGGAGTCGCATTTATTCGCCTTTTAAAGCCGTTATCCTTTTACCAGAAAAAATACGGAACAGCCTTATACGGCATCAACAAGCTTTACCTCTTAATGGAAAAACAGCATAACCGGGGCCAGGACGGGGCCGGCGTTGCCACTATTAAGCTGGATATTGAGCCGGGTAAACGATATATAAGCAGGCATCGCTCAATGGCTTCTAATGCTGTAGCTGACATTTTCGAACACATTCAAAAGAAGTTTGCTGAAATACAAAAGAATACGCCCGAAAAAATGGCCGATGCTGCGTGGCTGAAAGATAATGTGAGTTTTGCCGGTGAAGTTTTGCTGGGCCACTTGCGCTACGGTACTCACGGAAAAAACAGCATCGAAAGCTGTCACCCGTTTTTACGGCAAAATAACTGGATGACGCGTAACCTGGTAATTGCAGGGAATTTTAACATGACTAATGTTGATGAATTACTGCAGCAGCTTTACGATTTAGGCCAGCACCCTAAAGAAAAAGCGGATACGGTAACCGTTTTGGAAAAGATAGGCCATTTTATCGACACCGAAAACCAGGGCTTATTTGATCAATATAAAAGAGAAGGACTCGACGACAACATTGAGATCAGCAAACTGATTGCCAATGATATGGATGTGGCTAAGATATTGCGCAAATCTGCGAAAAACTGGGACGGTGGTTATACCATCGCCGGCATATTAGGTCACGGAGATGCCTTTGTAATGCGCGACCCGGTTGGCATAAGGCCTGCTTACTATTATTATAATGATGAAATAGTGGTGGCTGCTTCGGAACGCCCCGCTATACAAACCGCATTCAACGTCCCAATAGAAGATATAAAGGAAATTAGGCCGGGACATGCCCTTATTGTTAAGAAAAGTGGCAAGATAAGCGAGGATATGTTCAGCGAGCCCCTTGAGAAAAAAGCATGCTCGTTTGAGCGCATTTACTTCTCGCGCGGAAGCGATGCTTCTATTTACATGGAGCGCAAGCAATTAGGCAGGCTGCTTTGTCCGCAGATATTGGATTGCGTTGATAACGACATTAAAAACACCGTTTTTTCTTATATCCCAAACACAGCAGAGGTTGCCTTTTATGGGATGGTGGAAGGTGTGCACAAGTACATAAAAAAATATCAGAAAGACAGGCTGCTTAACCGCGACGATAAGATAAGTGACACGGAACTGGAGGAAGTGCTTTGCATGGCGCCACGTGTTGAAAAGATTGCAATTAAGGATGTTAAGCTGCGCACTTTTATTACCCAGGACGCTGACCGCAGTGAAATGGTTGCCCATGTATACGATAGTACTTACGGGCTGATAAAAAAGGACGCTGACACCCTGGTGGTACTTGACGACTCGATAGTTCGGGGAACAACACTGAAACAAAGTATCCTGAAAATATTGGACAGGCTGGGTCCAAAAAAAATTGTGGTGGTTTCATCAGCACCCCAAATCCGTTACCCGGATTGTTACGGTATTGATATGTCGCGGATGGGTGAGTTTGTGGCATTTGAAGCTGCTATCAGTTTACTGAAAGAGCACGGAAAAGAAGACATTATCCTGAAAGTTTATCAGCAATGCAAAGAAAGCGCTTCATCGCCGAAAGAGAGCGTGACCAATTATGTTAAAGCGATATACGAACCATTTACCGACCAGCAGATATCTGACCGTATTGCGAAGATCATTACACCCGCAAAAATAAACTGTAAGGTTGAGGTGATTTACCAAACACTTGATAATCTTCACAAAGCCTGCCCGGACCATGCGGGCGATTGGTATTTCTCCGGTAATTACCCAACTCCAGGCGGCAACAAAGTAGTAAACCGCGCCTTCGCGAATTGGATGGAAGGGAAAAATCAAAGAGGATACTTGTAGGGGCGGAACGAATATCGAATATCGAATTTTGAATGTCGAATAATGTGTCTTGTCCTGATATAAGTTGACATAAAGATCAACAAAAAATCAAGACAATTATGACAAAAAGTAATCGAAATCAAAAGCGGTACAGTATTAGCTTTAAGCAAAAAGTAGTCAATGAGGTAGAATTAGAGGGATTGAGCA
>DASYEP010000009.1:0-60655 GCA_036498965.1 Mucilaginibacter sp. | reverse complement strand
CGGCTTAAAAGCCCTTTTTTCCTCATTTTGACCCGGAAACTGATTCTTGTCAATGCCCGGAAGATACATCACCTAATTAACCACAATAAATCATAAAATAAAAAGACCGTACCATTTGATTTATGATACGGCCTCTTTCTTCTTAACTCCCCTTTAGGGGGTTTTGGGGGCCTCTACATCCGTTCCGGCACTTCAATCCCAAGTAATGCCATCCCCTTTTTTATCACTTTTCCTGATGCAATAGAAAGCTGAAGCCTGAATTGTTTCGTTGTTTCATCATCGGCTTGTAATATTGATTTTTCGTGGTAAAACTTATTATAGATTTTTGCCAGTTCATACACATAATTGGCAACTATGGCGGGGCTGTATCCTTCGGCGGCCTGTTCTATCACTTCGGGAAACTTCGACAAGGTCACGATAACATCCCTTTCTTCAGTATCTAATTTTGTTGGGATATTCGTTTTAGATGCTGTTGAAACCGTCGCCCTGCTTAAAACAGACCTAACGCGCGCGTGGGTATACTGAATAAATGGTCCGGTATGTCCCTGGAAATCCACCGATTCGTTAGGATCGAACAACAATCGTTTCTTAGGGTCAACTTTTAACAAAAAATATTTTAAAGCGCCCATGCCAATGGTATGATATAACTCCAGCCTCTCAGCTTCCGCAAAACCATCAACCTTCCCCATGGCTTCTGTTTGCTCTCTGGCTGTCTGCTCCATTTCATCCATCAGGTCATCAGCATCAACAACGGTACCCTCCCGCGATTTCATCTTTCCGGAAGGTAAATCAACCATGCCGTATGATAAGTGAAGTAAGCCTTCCGCCCACTTCTTACCTAATTTTTTTAAGATGGTAAACAATACCTTGAAATGATAGTCCTGCTCGTTACCAACCACATAAATAGACTTATCCATCTTAAAGTCGTCATATTTCAATTGAGCGGTGCCCAAGTCCTGGGTCATGTAAACAGAAGTGCCATCGCCCCGTAGCAAAAGTTTTTGGTCAAGCCCTTCATCTGTCAAATCAATCCATACAGAGTTGTCTTCTTTTTTAAAGAAAACGCCTTTTTGAAGACCTTCATCAATAATATCCTTGCCTAATAAATAGGTGTTCGATTCGTAATAGAATTTATCGAAGTTTACTCCCAGTTTTTTGTAAGTTTCGGTAAAGCCTGCATAAACCCAGCTATTCATGGTTTTCCACAGACTGATAACTTCCTCATCACCCGCTTCCCATTTTCGCAACATTTCCTGGGCCTCATTTATTATCGGCGCATTCTTTTTTGCCTCTTCTTCTGTTTGCCCGTTTGCTTTTAATTCCTCTATCTGGCTTTTGTAGGCTTTGTCAAACAGTACATAATACTTACCTACCAGGTGATCGCCTTTTAAACCTGATGATTCCGGAGTTTCACCGTTACCAAACTTTTGCCAGGCCAGCATTGATTTACAAATGTGTATGCCCCTGTCGTTAACAAGGTTTGTTTTTATAACTTCATATCCGGCAGCAGCTAAAAGTTCGGCAACTGAATAACCGAGCAGATTGTTTCGTACGTGCCCGAGGTGCAGTGGTTTATTGGTATTCGGCGATGAATATTCGACCATCACTTTTTTGCCATTTGGTTGAAAAACAGCGAAATCATCAGGCAAAATTTCATTGTACAAACTATTTAACCAGTAGTCATCAGATAATGAGATGTTCAAAAAACCCTTGATTACATTAAACCCAGAGACCTCTTTAAGTTCGTTTTGCAGGTATGCTCCTATTTCGTTGCCCGTTTGTTCAGGAGATTTTTTTGAGAATTTGGTAAACGGAAAGGTAACTATAGTGACTTGGCCTTCAAATTCCTTACGGGTTTCTTGTAAGCCAATATCCCCGGCAGCGATATCAGTGTTATATAAGTGTTTAATGGCTTTGGCAGTGGCAGCGGTAATAAAATTCATCGGCCAAAATTAATGAAATAACTCCGAAAGATTGTCTGAATCAGGATTAAAGGATTCTAGGATTTACAAGATGTTGGTTACCTTGATTTTTTGAATTGCATCCTAACAATCTTAAAATCCTGTAAATCATGATTGAGACAATAAATCCGAAATCCAAATTTCGAAATCCGAAATTAAAATGAATAGATTTGCTTTCCACATACCATTTATGATTTTGAGCAATAGCGATTTTAAATTAGATGTAACCTCCGAAATCGGCAGCCTTCGTACCCTGCTAATTCACAGCCCTGATAACGGGCTGGGAAAAGTAGTGCCATCCAAAGCGCAGGATTGGCTGTTTGAAGATATTGTACACCTGGATACGATACGGAAAGATGAATATGATTACTACGTGAAATTGCTGATGTATTTTCTTGATCCTGATAAAATTAAGGGAAAGCTTCGGCTGATAGACTCGGCAAAAAGTGATCGCGCTTTTTTTAAACCGGATAATAAAGACTTTCATTCATCTGATAAGGTAATAGAAATTCAAAGCCTGCTGGAAGATATTTTAAAGGAAGGCGATATCTGCAGGAAACTGGTGGCATCTGTTTGCGCTATTGAAAGCTGCAACTACCGTTTGCAGCAAAAGTTAATTGATACGCCCCCGGTTGAACTCGCCAAGATCATTATTTCGGGGTCGTTGAGTGATAATGAGATGATCTTCGCTCCTATTCCTAATTTAATTTTTTCAAGGGATATTGGTGTTGCCGTCAATAACTTTATGCTCCTTAACAAACCCGCGAAAAAAGCAAGGGCGCGCGAAACCTTACTTGCGAGGTACATTTTTTTTAATCACCCCTTGTTTTCAGGTTACCGCGATAATATTTTAGAAATACCCGAAACCGTACAGCATTTTTTACGCCCCGGCGAAGAGCAAGATGAAAAAACAACACTGGAGGGTGGGGACGTGATGATGGTTAGTCCACAGCACTTAATAATAGGCTGTAGTGAGCGCACCTCGGTAAGTGGAGCTAATGAAGCGGTTAAACTGTTGTTCGAACATGACGCAGTAAAAAAGATAACGGTTGTAAAAATCCCGCATAAGCGCGATTACATGCACATCGACACGGTTTTTACCCAGGTAAAACGAAATATGTGGGTGCTGCTGCGTTCGCTGGCTCTAACGGAAAGTTCGTACGACAAACACGAGCCGATATCGTGGTTTGCAGATAAAAAAACTAAGGACAAGGCAGAAATTGTACAGTTTGAAAAGGGGAAAAAACCAAAAACCTTTGTGGGCCTTGAGGATTTACTAAAGGACATAAGTGAGAATGACCTGCAAAGTAAAGAGAAAACTGAGTTTATTTATTCGGGAAATGATACCTTTCCTTTTGATGCGCGCGAACAATGGACCGACTCATGCAACTTATTGGCTTTAAAAGAAGGCGTAGTATTGGGCTACGATCGCAATGATAAAACTATGGATGCTTTTAAAGAGCATGGCTTTGAAATAATAAAAGTAAAAGAGCTGCTTGAAAAGTTTGAAAACAATGAGCTTGATCCGCAGAAAATGGAAAATACATTGATATTAATGCCATCTTCGGAGCTTTCAAGAGCACGCGGCGGTTTCCACTGTATGAGCATGCCGCTTTTGAGAGATAAAATTGTCTAAAAAGTTCATGGTTAATAGTTCATAGTTCATGGAATTATGTGCTTTCGACCATGAACCATGAACCGTGAGCTATGAACACAAACCCAAACACCCAATCCACCTCGCACCTGTTAATGATCAGGCCGGTTAACTTCGGTTTTAACGAGGAAACAGCCTCAAGCAATGCGTTTCAAAAAAGGAATGCTGCCAGCGACCGAATCAAACAACAAGCCCGGCAGGAGTTTGATACGATGGTGAATATGCTTTGCGCAAACGGCGTGGATGTTACCGTTATAGAGGATACACCCGAGCCTTATACCCCCGATTCCATATTTCCTAACAACTGGGTGTCGTTTCATGAGGATGGCAATGTTTTTTTATATCCTATGCGGGCCGAAAACAGGCGGCTCGAACGTCGTGAAGACATTATCATGGGCTTAGAAGATCGTTTTACGGTAAAACATGTTATTGATCTGAGCCGGTTTGAACATGATGGTAAATTTCTTGAAGGAACAGGCAGCATGGTGCTCGACAGGGAAAATAAAATAGCCTACGCCTGTATCTCGCCTCGCACTGATCTTGACGTACTGGCCTTATTTTGCGAACAAACAGGTTATAAGGAAGTTAGTTTTAAAGCTTTCGACGAATATCACCAGGCCATCTATCACACCAATGTATTGATGTGCATCGGAAGCAGGTTTGCTGTCGTCTGCCTGGATAGCATAACTGACGAAGATGAAAAAAACGCAGTTGTATTGATCCTCAAACTAACGCATAAGGAGATTATCACTATTTCTTTTGATCAAATGAATAGTTTTGCCGGCAATATGCTTGAAGTTAAAAACAAAGCGGGTGAAAATTTGATAGTAATGTCGAAAAGCGCATTTGAAGCATTAGATCAATCACAAAAAAACAGTCTGGAGAAATACGGCAAATTGGTTTACTCCGATATACATACAATTGAAAATAATGGCGGCGGCAGTGTGAGATGCATGATGGCTGAGGTGCATTTGCCGGTTGGTTCATAGTTGGTGGTTCATAGTTCATAGCCAAACGGAATCATTATAGTAATTTCAGATCACGACCACCAAGCTGCTATTAACCATGAACAATAAGCTATCAACTAATTTACATTTCAACTATAAAAATTCTACCAACAAATGCGTAGTTATTCCGTTTAAAAATTACATTTTTGGCAAAATTTTAAATAATGCAGAGTTACCAGGAATTTCTTGATCTGAGTGTAGGTTTTCCACAGGAAGGTTTTGAGATCATAGAGGATGAATTATATTTTCACGACCTCAATTTAATGGAAATGATTGAAACGTATGGCACCCCCCTTCGTTTCACTTATGTGCCCATCATAACAAAAAAAATACAGCAGGCAAAATTGCTGTTCCAGCAGGCAATTATTAAAAATGATTATCGCGGCAGCTACAAATATTGTTATTGCACCAAGAGCTCGCATTTTAAACATGTAGTTGAAGAAGCGCTTAAAAACGATATACACCTGGAAACATCATCAGCATTTGACATGCCCATGATTGACGCACTTGAAAAAAAGGGCGTTGTAAATAAGGATGTTACCGTAATATGCAATGGTTTTAAAACTTTTCAATATAAAACCTATATCGTCGACATGCTTCATGATGGGTTTAAAAATATCATCCCGGTATTAGATAATAAGGAGGAATTCAACCTTTATGATGACGAAGTGGAACTGGGTTCGCCATGTAACCTTGGTATACGGATAGCTGCTGAAGAGCAACCTAACTCGCAGTTTTATACCTCGCGTTTGGGCGTACGCATGGAAGATATTATTGATTTTTATTATAATAAAATAGAAGGCAATCCGAATTTTCAGGTCAAGCTGTTGCACTTCTTTATCAACTCCGGGATATCCGATACGCCTTACTATTGGAACGAACTTGAAAAATACGTTACGCTATACTGCAAGTTTAAAAAGATAAACCCTGCGCTTGATACCCTTGATATCGGCGGTGGTATGCCTTTCAAAGATTCATTGGTTTTTGATTTTGATTATGAATATATGATCAATGAAATTGTGAGTCGTATTAAAGAAATTTGCGCCGATAACGATACCGAGGAACCTGATATCATCACTGAGTTTGGTAAATATACCGTTGCGGAAGCATCGGGCATTTTATATAAAGTACTTGGCCGCAAACAGCAAAATGACCGCGAAAAATGGCTAATGTTGGATGGATCGTTCATCACCAACCTCCCCGACGTTTGGGCGCTGAACCAAAAATACATCCTGCTGCCTGTAAATAACTGGGACTCCGAATATGAGCGTGTTAACCTTGGCGGGATTACCTGCGACGGTCAAGATTACTATAACCAGGAAGCACACATGAACAGTGTGTTTATGCCAAAAACGCGTAAAGTACAATACCTGGGCTTTTTTAATACCGGGGCTTACCAGGAGGTGCTGAGCGGTTATGGCGGAATACACCATTGCCTGCTGCCATCGCCAAAACATGTGATCATCAGACGTAACCGTGATGAGACGTTTAATTTCGAAGTTTTTGGCGAGGAACAAAACAGCAAACAAGTAATGAAGATATTGGGATACACCACGTAAAGGTGAAAGGTGAAAGGTGAAAGGTGAAAGGTGAAAGGTGAAAGGTGAATCCCCGTCCCGTAGGGATCGAACCTCGGTAGCCCCGATAATAAAATAGGTTTTTCGTGCCGCAGGTACGAAACCCTGCTGGTGTTGCGAACAAGATAGGATTAATCGGGTTATATTGTTATGTTTCGTCTGAAATTTCAATTCGCCTCTGCGCTTTGCTTAATTGCTGCATTTTGGAGCCTAACAACTTACGCCCAGCAATCGGTTGATTCCATTTACACCTATAAAAAAGCATCCTCCGGTGGTACAGGCAAATTTTATAAAGGGCGCGAAATAGCCCGAATAATGAGCTTTGAAGGTGTCGGCTGGCTGGAGCGCAACTCAAGACCCCAGGAAGAAAATACCGATTTAGCCATTTCAAAATTACCCATTACCAAAAGCAGCGTGGTTGCTGATATTGGCGCCGGAAGTGGGTACTACACGTTTCGAATTGCCCCTAAAGTGCCATCCGGCAAGGTATATGCAGTTGAAATACAAGACGACGCCATCAAATACCTTGAGGAGCGAAGCAAAAAAATAAATCAAAATAACGTCATCGTAGTAAAAGGCGGCGAACAATCACCTAACCTGCCTGATAATTCCATCGACCTTGCTATAATGGTTGATGTTTACCATGAGCTGATGTACCCGCACGAGATGCTGCAGGCCATCCATCGTTCATTAAAACCAAACGGCAAGCTGCTTTTGATAGAATACCGCGCCGAAGATCCGAAAGTTGAAATTAAGGAATTGCACAAAACAAGTGTAGCACAAGTGACCAAAGAGCTAACAGCAAACGGCTTTCATTTGGCCGAAGATGGCGAGTTTTTACGCATACAGCACTTTTTGGTTTTTCAGAAAGATTGACTATTTTTAGACATAAAACCTAAGTCTTTTTTATGCTCAAAAATTCTTTCTTATTAGCTGCAGGATGCGTTTTACTACTGATGTCGTGCCGATCATCCGCAAAAAAAAATCATCAATCACCTTCGTCGAAAACAGCGTCGATTGTCGTGCGCAAAGTAAAAGGAAAGTTAATTTATAATAATCCTTTACTTAAGGAGTACAATTCATTCCTCATGAAATTAGATACGGAGAAAATTGAAAACTCAAGCAAAGCGGCTCAAAAGTTTACAGAGCTTTTCAAGGGAAAGGATCAAAACCTATGTGATTCAGCCTATTTCATTTTCAATAATTTTTACGGGAGACTAACTAGCGGGTTTGACAATTATCGTTTTAAAGATACAACTGTAAAATACGATTCATTGTTAACGGATTCTAATCGTAAATATCTTTCAAAACTATCTGGAAATTTAGCGTACTATGCACAAAAGCTAAAAGACAATGGATTGAGAGTTTATATGTCCGAAGGAGATACCTGTATAGGGCAAGATCTTGATTTTTTTGCCAAATGGTTTTATGATGATATTTCACCGACGATGAAAGAGTATCTTATTCAGCTTAATAAAGACGACAAAGAAGGATACGCTGAAGATGCAGGGTTGACAATTAGCCCTTATCAACTCGCAGATAGAACGGTGTGGTGGGAGAAGTTTGCTTCAAAACACCCTAATTGTATTGTTTCTGATAATTCTGAAAATAATTGGAAAGATTATCTCGGAACAATACTGCAAGGAATGGACAATTCTCCTGTGATTGATTACGATGAAATTCACAATGGCCAAAAATCTTTAAATGATTATTATAAATTGGCTTATGGTTATATCCAAGCTTCGTATCCTAATACTGAAACAAATAAATTAGTTAGCCCTTATTTCAAATTGTTACTGCAAAAAGACAGCAACAAGGCAGATAAATTATTGAAGGAATATAAAAAAGATGGCAAAATTTAATATACTAACTATCAAACTTTTCCAACAACTTCAGCAGCGTTTCAAAATCCTTTGGATAGGGCGCGTGGATAGTAATTTCTTCACCATTTAATAATTTAAAACTCACCTCATAAGCATGCAGAGCAAATCGTTTCATAATAGGCTGCTCCTCCTGGTCTTTACCCAAATGATATTTTCGTTTAAGCTTTGACAGGAAAACAGGTTCGCCTTTGTACATTTCGTCACCAGCGATGGAGGCTTTTTGTGTGGCCAGGTGAATACGGATCTGGTGCATACGGCCCGTTACCGGCCGACACTCCACTAGTGTATAATGTTTAAAATATTTTAACGACTGGAACCACGTTTCCGCCCTTTTACCTTCCTGCCGACTTATGGTCACATTGCCCTTGCCGATATTTAAAATAGGCAGATCGATGAGCAGGTTTTCAAAAACGTGAATACCATCAATAACTGCGTGATATACTTTTTTTACCCTTCGTTTTTCAAACTGTATGGATATCTCCCGGTAGGCCTCTGGGTTTTTTGCAATAATTAATGCGCCCGATGTTTCTTTATCCAAACGGTGACAGATTTGGGCGTCGGCAGAATAGCTTTTTGCCAAACGCAGCATATTTATTTCGCCGCCTTCGCGTTCATCGAGCGAACTGATAAAGGGCGGCTTGTTTACTACAATGATATCGTCATTCTCAAATAATATCAGGTCGGCAAATTTCGGGAACTTCATATTTAACTAATAGCCGGCAAAAATACGGTTATTAAATTAAACAAATGTTTACAGCCCGTCACGTCCGCTAACAATTTATTAATAGAAATAAAACAAACATTTATCGTTATGGTTAAATAAAAAACTTAAAACAACAAGCCATGAGCAATAAATCAACTAAACCTGAAGAAAAGGGATTTTTCGAAAAGGTAAAAGAAACAATTGAAGAACTTTGGGATGGAACAAAGGATAAGGCGGAAGATATAAAAGACTCTGCCGAAGAAACCTTCGATCATTTAAAAGAAAAGGTTACCGCTAAAAAGACCATCGCCGCAAAAAAGGCAACTACAGCTAAAAAAACCGTAGCTGCAAAGACATCTGCAACGGCAGTAAAAGCAAAAACCGCAGCCACAACATTAAAAGACAAAGCTGCCGAAAAGGCGAAAGCTACTAAGGCCAAGACAGCCACAGTAACTGCAAATGCAAAAAAAGCTGCGGCTCCAAAATCAACTGCGGGTAAAACTACAAAAGCCAAAAAAGCTGTGACTGCAAAATAGAGGCCGTGAATACATTAAAAAGGCGGTCGTTTTTAATCTGACCGCCTTTTTATTTATGCTTCGAATTTATAGCCGACACCTTTTACAGTTGCTACAACATCGTCACCAAGCTTTTCGCGGAGTTTACGAATGTGAACATCAATAGTACGGTTAGTGACCACTACTGAATCTTCCCAAATATTTTTTAATATAACCTCGCGGGTGTAAACCTTACCGGGTTTTGAAGCAAGCAAATAAAGAAGTTCAAATTCCTTTTTGGCCAAAACCACTTTTTCACCATTCTGATAAACAAGATACGCTTCGCGGTCAATAACTAAATTACCAATTTCCAGCTTGTTATCAATTACATCTTCTGAGGGTGCGTTTCTGCGTAATATCGCGTTGATGCGGCTCACAAGGGCTCTTGGCTTTATTGGTTTGGCAATGTAATCGTCAGCGCCAACATTAAAGCCGGCGATTTCCGAATACTCTTCACTCCTGGCGGTCAAAAATACCATAAAGGTGTTTTTAAACTCAGGCATAGTACGCATAATGCGGCAGGCTTCGATACCATCCATTTTAGGCATCATAATATCCAGAACGATCAGATCCGGTAAAGATCTTTTGGCTTCAGCTACTGCCTCTTGTCCGTTACGGGCTAAGAATACCTGGTAACCTTCTTTTTTAAGGTTGTATTCAATTAGCTCCAAAATATCCGGCTCGTCATCAACAATTAGAATTTTCTGTTTAGTAGAGTTACTCATTAAGGTTGAATTTTTGCGTAAAAGTAGGCGAACAAATGAACGTAATGGTAAAGCTAATATTAATAAATTGTTAAATTTTATTTTATGTTAACGATTTGTTGAGACTTACTAAATGTTTTGTTTAAAAATTCTTCAAGATCAGAACCTGTAACATTCTTAGCTATGATAATCCCCTGCGGATCAATAATAAAATTTGAGGGTATTGCATTAATTTGGTATAACCTTTCAACCGGGCCTTCGAAATTTTTCAAATCCGAAGCGTGACTCCAGGTAAGGCCATCGGCATTAATAGCCTGTTGCCATTTGTCTTTGTCTGTATCCAGCGAAATTCCAAGAATGTTAAAACCCAATGGTTTGTAAATTGCATATTGCTTTACCACATTAGGGTTCTCGTGCCTGCATGGAGCACACCACGATGCCCAAAAATCAAGCATTACGTATTTGCCTTTATAATCCGATA
Organism: Mucilaginibacter sp.; assembly: GCA_036498965.1. GTDB lineage: Bacteria > Bacteroidota > Bacteroidia > Sphingobacteriales > Sphingobacteriaceae > Mucilaginibacter. The sequence continues at coordinate 50,131 of DASYEP010000009.1, read as the reverse complement.
ATTTAACTGGTTTTCCATCCAAACCACCAATAGTAAAATCAGGAGCTTTATGGCCGATAGATACAGGTTTAATAAACTCCATTTGTTTTACAAAATGCTGCACCGCCAGGTTACCTGTAAAGCTATCTTTAATGGCATCCGCGTAAGCGATTAATTGTTGTTCATATTTCACTTGATCTAGCGAAGTAGCGGCGTAAAAGCTTGCAATGGAACTTTTGTTATCACTTATAAATTTTAAAACGGCCACGCTATAGTCATCCATATTTTTTTGGAACATCGGGCGGTAAACATTGATCAATGAATCAGATTCTTTACCTATGCCCTGTACCTTATTCTGATATTCTTCGCTTAGCTTACCGTTTTTATCACCATAGAAATTGCTTATCTTATTAAACTCTTTGATTTTTTCCGATTCATTTGAACCTGAAACCTGGTAAGCATGAATAGGATCGGTAACGTTGGTGCTGAAAATGATTTCGTCGCCGTTTTTTGCAATTACATCAAATATGGCACCGCCAATGCGTATTTTATAAAGGTTTGCAAATGGCGCCTGGTCTTTAAACTGGAATTTTCCCTGGTCGCTCAAATTTGTAGAGTCGATAACTGATATTTGGGTACTGTCTGCTCTAAGCAGGTAAATACTTTTTAAACTTCCCGGGTTGGTTACTGTTCCTGAAATGGTAAAAGCATTTTTGTCTCTGCATGAAAACACGAATAAAGAAAACAGGACGATGCCATACGAAAATAAGCGCTTCATAAGATAGTTATTGAGTTTTGAAACGGCTCAAGTAAAACGTTGAAAGTTCAAAGAAGAAATTTGCCTTGCTTTACCTTTCAGCTTTTACCTTTCACCTATTTGGATTCTAATTCTTTAATTAACAATTGATTCGTTTTTTGCGGGTCGATCCGGCCTTTTGAGCTTTTCATAATTTCGCCCATAAACAAGCCTAAAACGCCCTTTTTGCCTTTTTGGTATTCAATAACCTTATCGGGATACTTGGCTATTGCATCATTAATGTAACGATGTAAATCTGTACTATCCTGGCTGATGAGCAAATTTAATTCATTTGCTACATCTGCTGCATTTTTGTTGTCATTTTTAAGTAATTCTGGAAAAAGCTTTTGTGAGGCTACCGAATTATTGATCTTTCCTGAATCTATAAGCTTTATCAATCCAGCTAAAGTTTCGGGCTTAAGACTAAAATCGATAATAGAGAGGGTATTTTCGTTAAGATGTGATTTAACCGGCCCCATTAACCAGTTTGCGGCCGACTTGTAATTATCAATATTGCTGATGACTTCTTCAAAATAAAGCGCAAACTCCTTATCTGCCGTTATTACGCCGGCATCATAATCCGATAAGCCTAATTGAGTGGTGTATTTATTGTAAAGCTCATTTGGTAATACCGGAAGGTTATTTTTTATTTTATTAACAAACTCCTTTGTCAAAACGAGAGGCGCCAGGTCAGGCTCCGGAAAGTAGCGGTAATCATTGGCCATTTCCTTTGACCGCAAAGCGGACGTTTCACCAGTGGTCGCATTGAAATTAAGTGTGTTCTGTTCAATATATCCGCCACTTTCTATAATTTCTACCTGTCGTTCAAATTCATGCTCAATTGCTCGTTGTACATTGCGTATAGAATTTAGGTTTTTCACCTCACAACGGTTTCCATAGGTAGTAGCCCCCTTGAGCCTTACAGATATATTGGCATCGCATCGTACGCTGCCCTCTTCCATATTGCCGTCGCAAATATCCAGGTATCTTACTAATTTACGTATTTCAGTCAAAAATTGACCAGCCTCTTCGCTGCTTCGCATGTCAGGTTTCGAAACAATTTCGATCAACGGAACCCCTGCCCTGTTCAAATCTATGAACGAATCGGCATGGTGCTGATCGTGCATGCTTTTACCGGCATCTTCTTCCATGTGAATATGATGTATCTCAATATTTTTCGAACTGCCGTCCGACAGTCGCACTAATACTGAGCCTCCAAAACACACCGGTTTTTGATCTTGCGTAATTTGGTAGCCTTTTGGCAAATCGGCGTAAAAATAGTTTTTACGGGCAAAGGTATTGCGCAGATTAATGGTACAGTTGCAGGCAAGTCCCATCTTTACCGCATACGCTACCATTTTTTCATTGATGCGTGGTAATGTACCGGGATGTCCTAAAGATATCGCGCTAATATGCTCGTTTGGATTACCGCCAAAAGCGGCAGAATCGGATGAGAAAGATTTACTTAAAGTAGATAATTGAACGTGTACCTCTAATCCAACAACTAATTCGTATTTGTCACTTATCCCGTCTGTTATAATTGTCATAAATAATATCCAGCTATCGCAGTCAGCCTTAGTCAGGCTCAAATATAAAATTATTACTTATAAATGTCACATATATTTTGTTCCGGCATAGACTTTGAAATAAAGATAAAATAATTTTAAACCAAGCCTTTTGACCTATTTAGTCAACGGGTTAAAAATTAAAAACTATTCAAGTCATAACACAATTTAATTAATTAAGCAACTATAATCCCCCTGCAGTTTAATTATATCATGCCGATACCCTTAACTATTTAAATAAAATTTTAGATCGTTTAACCTATCCGGTACTATATGAATGCGGAAAAATACATAAAACCTACATTTAAAAAAGCAGGCCAGGATGATTTCTATCATAACCTGCACAAAGAGGTTCAGTTTAAGGTACTTAGCAATGCAAAATTTCAGCAGCGTGTATTTTTAAAGTCAATACTTTTTATGACTTTATTTTTCACTTTTTATAGCTGCATATTAATATTCGGAAATAATACCCCCTTGTTGTTTATGTTTTATATTTCAATGGGAATAACCATGATTTTGGTTTTTATAAACGTTTTTCACGATGCGGCGCATGGGGCAATATTTGAAAAGCGCACACACAACGAATATTTGACCTATTTACTGGAGCTTTTTGGATGTAACAGCTTTATTTGGAAAAAAAGACACCTTGTTTTGCATCATCCCTACCCAAACATGCAGCATTGGGATGTTGACATAAAGCAAAGCGATATTGTGAGGATATTCCCCGGAAGTAAATGGTTTAGTTTTCACAAATATCAGCATATATATATGTGGTTCCTATACCTTACATATACCCTGAACTGGCTCTTTATCCGCGATTTTAAAGACTTTTTCGGAACAAAAAATAACTATGTAAAAAGGGTAGTAACCATACCTAAAATTGAATATTTCAAATTATTCGGAGCCAAAATTTTGAATTTAATGTTTATGCTGATAATACCAATGCTTGTGCTTTTAGAAGACTGGTACACCGTCTTTGCGGCTTTTATCACCATGCATATTATAGCCAGTGCATTTGGCGTGATGGCCCTTTTATCGACACACGTCGACGAGGATGCCGTGTTTCCTATGCCACCGGAAGACGGCAGGATCAACTCCACCTGGGCAATGTACCAGGTAAGCGCTACAAAAGATTTCAGCACTGAAAGTAAATTAGCCAACGTTTTATTTGGCGGGTTTAACCACCATGTAGCACATCATTTGTTCCCAACTGTGGCGCACACATATTACCCGGCTATCACACCTATTATAAAAAAGTATGCAAAAGAGTATGATTTACCATACAGGTCATACCCGTTGCATTTAGCAATAAAATCTCATTTTATACTTTTGAAAAAAAATGGCCGCGCCGAGAATTTATTTGTGTCAGGAGATTTGTAAAAAATAACATGTGGGGCTAAACAATAAAAGTCTTCGCTTTTTCGAGCGCCCGTGTTAAACCGCTAACATCGCTGCCGCCCGCTGTAGCAAAAAATGGCTGACCGCCTCCCCCGCCTTTTATTTCTTTGGCTAGCTCGCGGACAATGTTGCCGGCGTTCATGTTTTTTTCTTTCACCAGGTTTTCGGCTATCATAACTGTTAACCCAGGTTTGTTATCAATCTCAACACCCAATACCAGAAATAGATTTGGTATGATGTCCTTAAGCTGGTAGGCCAGGTTCTTAACAGCATCCGCATTTGGCAATTCTACTTTCTGTGCGATGAAGCTTATGCCATCGATTTTTTCGGCTTTTTGTGCAAGCTCATTTTTTAAGCCCGAAGATTTTTCGAGGATAGATTTTTCTATTTCTTTTTTTAACCGACTGTTTTCATCAAGCAGGCTTTCCACGCTTTTTTGAATGTCTTTTGGATTTTTTAAAAGATCCTTTAATTGATTAACGAGTTTGCTCTGATCGTTGATATAATTCTCGGCAGCAATTCCTGTTATAGCCTCGATACGGCGAACGCCTGCAGCCACTGCACTTTCGGTTATTATTTTAAAGAACCCGATATGTCCGGTAGCCTTTACATGCGTACCGCCGCAAAGCTCCTTGCTAAACTCATCGTCAAAAGTTATAACGCGCACATACTCGCCATATTTTTCTCCAAATAAAGCAGTTACTCCGTTGGTTATAGCTTCGGCATAAGCAACATTGCGTTCTTCCTTAAGTGGAATATCCGTCCTAACTTTTTCGTTTACTATCGACTCAATTTGATGCAATTCATCATCCGTTACCTTTGCGAAGTGCGAAAAGTCAAAACGCAGGTATTCATCGTTAACAAGAGAACCCTTTTGGTTTACATGTGCACCGAGCACCTGTTTTAAAGCCGCATGGAGCAAGTGTGTAGCGCTATGGTTATTCATGATGCTTTGTCGCCGTTCATTATTAACAATCGCAGTAAGCACATCGTCAATGGCTTCGTTTTCCGGAAGTTTATCAACATAATGAACAGTCAGGCCGTTTTCCTTTTTGGTGTCCGTCACTTCAATGACTTCCCCGTCTGGGAAAACAAGTTCACCGGTATCTCCTACCTGTCCGCCGCTTTCGGCATAAAACGGTGTTTTATCCAGCACAATTTGATATTGCTCTTTTCCCTTGGCTTTTACCTTGCGATATTTTACAATATGAGCGATAGTCTCAGTTTCATCATAGCCGGTAAACTCAACACTGTCATTCTCTTTTAAAACTATCCAATCGCCCGTATCAATGGCGGTGGCAGCACGGGAGCGGGATTTTTGTTGCTGGAGTAAATCATTGTAGCCATCCATGTCTACTTTAAACCCATTCTCACGAGCTATTAACTCCGTCAAATCAATTGGAAAACCATAAGTATCCGCTAATTCAAAGGCTACGGAGCCAAATATTATTTTAGCAGAATCTTCAATATTTAAATCATCTTTTACAACTTCAATAGCAGATATTTGTTCATTAATCAGATTTAATCCTTTTTCCAAAGTTCTCAAAAACGAAACCTCTTCCTCCAAAATTACCTTTTGAACAAAGTCCTTTTGATTATATAGTTCATGAAACACCCCTTTAAACTGATCCGCCAGCAGCGGTACCAATTGGTTTAAAAATGGTTCTTTAAATCCAAGATACTGATATGAATATCTAACCGCTCTGCGTAAAATACGGCGGATAACATAACCTGCTTTATTGTTTGATGGTAACTGCCCATCGGCAATAGCAAAACTGATGGCACGGATATGATCGGCTAAAACGCGCATGGCAATGTCCGTCTTAGGCTCACCTAAATCCTCTCCAAAGGAGAGGACTTGAACTTCGCTGTTTTTAGAACCCTCTCCTTTGGAGAGGGCAGGGTGAGGCACCTGATAAGGTATCCCGCTCTTATCTGCAATAAACTGTATCAATGGCTGAAAAACATCGGTATCATAATTAGAAGTTTTACCCTGTAACACTCGTACCAATCGTTCAAAGCCCAAACCTGTATCCACATGTTTTGCCGGCAATGGTTGCAAGGCACCACCCTTCAGCCGGTTAAACTGCATAAACACGTTATTCCATATCTCTATAACCTGGTCATGATCGGCATTTACCAATGTTGCGCCGCTTACCAGGGCGCGCTCCGTATCCGGGCGACTGTCATAGTGTATTTCTGAACACGGACCGCAGGGTCCTGTTTCACCCATTTCCCAAAAATTATCCTTTTTACTTCCGGGCAATATGTGATCTTCGTCTGCGTATTGTTTCCATAAGTTATAGGCTTCGGTATCTCTTTCCAGACCTTCTTTTTCGTCACCTTCAAAATAACTAACATAAAGTCTGTCCTTGGGTAACTTATAAACTTCGGTGAGCAACTCCCAGCTCCAGGCAATGGCTTCTTTTTTAAAATACCCGCCTGCCGGACGGGCAGGATCGCCAAAACTCCAATTACCCAGCATCTCGAACATAGTGTGGTGGTAGGTGTCAATACCCACTTCTTCCAGGTCATTATGCTTGCCCGACACGCGCAGACACCGTTGCGTATCCGCCACACGCGAAAATTTCGCCGCCTCCTCACCCAGAAAAATAGATTTAAACTGGTTCATGCCCGCATTGGTGAACATCAATGTAGGATCGTTTTTTACAACAATGGGAGCTGATGGCACAATAACATGTCCTTTTGATACAAAGAAATCAAGAAAAGCCTTGCGTATTTCGGTAGCTGTCATAATGGGCAAAGTTAATTATAAGTGTGAAAGTCGGGAAGTTTGAAAGCCGGAAAGTTAACAGCAATTTTGAATTTAACGATTGATAGCAGTTAATGTGTGATGATTGTTAGTTTTGTCAATAAAATCGGGTTATCACCGCAATCCGAAATTCAGATAAATAAAATACAGCAATGAAAGACTTCAAGAAATATTACCGCGTACCAGCAACTCCGGAGGAGATTTATATTGCTTTAACCAATCCATTGACGATTGAACTATGGACCGGCGAAACCGCAGAGATGTCGACCGAACCGGGTTCGGAATTTTCGATGTGGGAAGGAAGTATTGTGGGTAAGAATCTTGAATTTGAGGAAGGAAAGAAAATAGTGCAGCAATGGTATTTTGATGGACAGCCGGAATCATCGATTGTTACTATAAAGCTTCACCCTGATAAAAACGGCACTTCTGTTGAGCTAAGGCATACCAATATACCCGACGCTGAGTATGATGGCTTTGCCGAAGGATGGGACAACAGTTATTTTGGGCCGCTTGCGGAGTTTTTTGAATTTGGCTGAAAAAATTATCATTGCTGAGGAACGAATCGTCCTGAATTAAAAGGGTGCCATGATGAGCTTGTCGAACTATCGCCGGCAAAGACCTCTGTGCACGTGCTTCGACGGGAATTATGTTATGGTTGTTTCTGTATCATTGAATGGCATTTTGATGCAAAATAACTCAAGAGGATATGTTTCGCTATCTATCGAATTTTACCTGGCTATAGGTCAAATATTCAGTGCTGCAAAAACAATTACTCAGTGCTCTTTGTGGAAATACTTATTTGTACAGGTGCAAGTCCAGCGCTATTAGCCCTGAGCGTCAATTTGCCCTGGGTCTTACCAGCTTTAACAATAACCAGGCACCGTCCCTTCCAAGCCTTACGTTGGGGCAATTGGTAACTGTCAACACTTGTCGGGTTGGCATTACCGACGCCTACGATTTTACCATCGCCAATAATGGAAAAGCTTACTAAACTTTCCGCTTTCGGGTTGATATTGTTTTTACTGTCAACCAGGTCAACTTCGATATAACTCAGATCTTCATTGTCGGCATTTAAGGCCTTTTTGTCTGCAGATAATTTTATACCAACTACTTTACCTGCGGTATGTAGACTGCCTTCATTTACTACTTTATCACCATCATACCCAACGGCTTTTAACTCTCCAGTCTGGTAAGGAACCGTCCATTTGGCAATAAATTTTGTGGACTTGTTGGTTAGCTTTACGCCTAGCGATTTATTATTTAGAAACAGCTCCACCTTTTCGCAGGACGAATATACATTTACTTCGAGTGGCTTATTTTCATACCCCTGCCAGTTCCATTCAGGCACCACGTCTACCCAGTTCCATTTTGACCAGGAAGCTTTGTGTTGGTTTACAGGAAATGACGGTGATGGCGGCACTACAAAAACAGATACCTGGTCTTTTTTCCAAAGTGCATCACGGTAATAAGATTGTGGCCTTTTCCAACCGCAGATATTGATATCGCCACAAAAAGCCAGGTTCCATGGGTAAAAATTCGCGTTCTGTGGGTATCCCCTCCACCCTATGCTGGCTTCGCCGATATAATCCCAAGCAGTCCACACAAAATCACCTAACACATACGGATGTTCTTCTACGGTCATCCAGTTGCCGAAAGCTGTCAACGGATATGATTCCGTACCCACCATAATACGCTGAGGCAGGCGCTGATGATCTGATTCATAAACGTTCTTTTGAATATTATCTTCATCAATAGCGTAATTATACCCTCCTACGTCCAGCGCGCTAAAAAATGGATCTTTTCCCTCATCAAGGCCGTTGACCGCGGCGGTAATGGCCCTGGTCGGGTCGAATTCCTTTACATATTGCGCTATCATTTTAGCGTTCTGTGCCGCTTCGGAGCCACCTGCTCCGGGTATCTCATTCCCTATGCTCCACATGATCACACCCGGATGATTGCGGTCGCGAACGATCATACTTTCAATATCTTTTTTCCACCAGTCATTAAAAAATAAATGGTAGTCATAGGGGTTTTTTCCATGGTTCCATACATCAAACGCCTCATCAACAACCAGCATACCCAAACGGTCGCAAGCATCTAAAAAAGCAGGACTTGGAGGGTTATGTGAGCACCGGATGGCATTATATCCGCTGGCTTTCAGCAGTTCAACTTTTCTTTCTTCAGCACGGTCATAGGCCTTGGAACCTAACGGGCCATTGTCATTATGAAAACAACCTCCTTTTAGTTTCACCGTTTTGCCGTTAAGCTGGAAGCCATTATCCACATCAAACGTTATTTTACGAATGCCGAAAGTATTTACCTCTGTATTGATAAGCTGATCGTTTTGATATATTTCAGTAACCGCCTTATAAAGCAGTGGCGATTCGCACGACCATAACTCCGGGTTCTTGATATCAATATGCTCATTGACCTCTTTCTTTTCACCGGCAGTCAAATTTATCTTTGATACCGTTTTACCTGTTTCAGCCCCTTTGGACGTAAAAAACCTGGTTACTATTTCTATGTCTTCGTTCGCTGTTCCTTCATTTACCAGTTGGGTTTTAATATTGATCTGTGCGGCTTGTTCGCTGACCAATGGTGTTGTGATATAGGTACCCCATTGCGCAATGTGCACCATGTTAACCGTCTTTAGCCATACGTGTCTGTAAATTCCCGATCCCGAATACCAACGACTATTTTGACCTTCGCTTTTAACTTCAACTGCGATGGTGTTTTTTTCGCCATATTTTAAATGGCTGGTGATATTATAATAAAAGCTGGTGTAACCGTAGGGATGATTGCCCAGGTGCTCGCCGTTTATATAAACATCAGCGTTCATATAAACACCGTCAAATTGTATAATTACCTGCTTGCCCTCATCAGCCGGTGAAATAAAAAATGATTTGCGGTACCAGGCCGTGCCCTGTGTAGTAAACCCGCCGCCAACCTGGCTGATGGCAGTCGGACTAAAAGGTGAATGCGTTCCCGGTCTATCCTCGATACTCCAGTCGTGAGGCAAGTCTACCTGTCGCCATTTTGAATCATTTAATTGAGGCAGTTCGCCGCCCAGCATCCCTCCCAAATAAAAGCGCCAGCCTTCGTCAAAGTTTACGGTGTTATTTTTTTGAGCATTTGCCTCGTTGACTAAAAATAGTATAGCCAGTAAATACACTAAAGATTTTTTCATCCGATAAATTATACTGCTTTTTTGAATGATTCGGTTTAACATACCTTTACCACATTCATATTTAATAGTTGTCCGAGCTTGTTTATTTTCGAGCTTATATGTTCCACCCCTACTGCGCAATGATGTGCCGGTCCGTAACTGTTCCAGTTGTTCATGAATTTACGCGCACCAATTGGAAATTTATAGCGGCTATTGGTGTTCCCGATCTCAAGAATTGGCCCGGCAACCGATTCGCCTTCGGCAACCAATAACATAAGCTTGCCGTCGCCCTGCTCTATCACAGATAACAGCGTAACCGGTCCATTCTTTACCGACATTTCGACCGATAAGCCGGAACCGACCTTGCCATGATAAACCTGCAAGGGCTTTACCCTGCATTTGCCCTGTGCAATTGCAATATGCCCCGGCCCGTCGTGGCCCATCAATATTACATCATCCTTGTAATCAACCGCATAATACTCAGTAAACGACCCGCCGGCACCAAAACTATCCATGATCTTCATCGCTTGGGCATTCTTAATCTCATATTCACCGGCCACAGGTACCCCCCTGGCAGTAAGAAGTGAATTACCCAATATGATTGAATTGATAGCGTCTTCGTTATCCGCATTGCCGGTACCTTTATAATAATAAGCTATTGATCCCAGTTTGTACTTGTTCACCAGTTTATCCATTGCCACCGAAGTGATGGCCGCTTTTGCAAGTTCATCTTTTGAACAATCGTGTTGCACGTCAAACTGTTCATCAAATAACTCCAGTCGCTCCTTTACTTCCTTTTCGGTTACTGTCTTCCTCAAGGCCGCAAGTTCTTCCACTTCCAACAGTTCTATATGCCCTCCGAAATGAGCATATTGCAGCGTCAGGTCCGAATAGATATCCAGCATGCCGCTATAATAATGGCCCATGCAGCCCATTCGGTTGTAAGCCATAATATTTGCCACTTTTGCTGCTTCGATCCATTCTTTTATCTCGTTCCAGCATTCGGGGTCGTCATGAAGCATCCCGGTTACCTGGTGAAATTTGATGCCGGTTCGGTTAAATACATTAGCTATTTCAGGGACCGGGCAGGCAGAACAATGAGCCAGCCATTCGCCCGTCATCACAGTACGGTCGGTTAGTTGATTAAAAGCCGCGTAATCAATAGCTGCTTCAGGAGCCAGGCTAAGGATAATTACCGGCACCTTTAACCGCTGCACTACAGGCAACACAGTGGATGACAACGCATACGTAGTTACATATAAGAAGATTAGGCCTACGTCTTCCCGTTTGAAAACGTTTCCGGCTTCAAACGCTTTATCGGTCGTGTCAATCAGTCCAAGATTGACTATTTCCGGGTGCAGCACCGACAGCTTTTTTTCTACTATTGCCAAATAGCCTTTCAGCCGCTCCTCTAGTCCTGCAAACTGCTCCCAATAGGCTTCAAGACCGATACCGAATAATCCTATTTTCATGATTATTTTAATTCCACAACGGTTACAGAAAATGGCTTAAGCGTAATCTTATTATCGGTCAACTGCCCTTCGGCCGGTGGATTCTCCCTTGTTGTTACATCTACTGATCGTGCCACCCCGCCTTTTGCGCCCGGCGGTAAGACCATGCTTGTTTCTTTATTGCGCTTATTGATCAGCAGTAACCTTTTCCCTTTTTTTGTGATAAATGCCTGGTAATCTATGCTGGCTGCTCCGTTATAAGCAGTAGCCGCCAGTTTATCGCCAGGACCAAAGTTATCTATCAGCAACTTTAATACCCAATACCTCGCATTTGGATTTCCATTTGTCCAGTTGATCATACTTACATCCGGAAATTGGGATGGATACCCCACCAGTTGCGATTCACCCGCAACGTCAATTCCCATTTTCGTCATCTCCAGGAACATGTGTGCATACATAGCTCCCGACAAATTCCAATAGTCATCCGGAATAGGCGTGGTTTCGGCACCCAGGATACTTCCAATTTCGTTAATCGTTGTGAAGGTTTGCGGAGCCAAACGCTTTCTGATGTTTTCAATATATCTAACGGTATTTAAAAATGCGTCTGCCTTCTCAAAAAACGTATATTGATAAGCATCCAAAGGCTGCTCTCTCCACGAAGGCAACGAATAATGGTGATAGGAAATACCTTCCAAAGGAACACCGGGCTTATGATTTTTTGGATTAAGGAAATATTCAAAATATTCCGGACGATTTTCGAAAGCAAGCGACATACCTATAAATTTGGTATCCGGCGAGATTTTTTTTAATGCCAAGACAATGGCATCATACATCTTGGTGTAAAGCTGTACTGGGATATTATGCTCCAGATCGGGCTCATTAAGCACTTCCCAGTAAGGTATCTTATAAAAATGGCCTGATTTATGAAATTGCCCTAACTCGTCGGTAAATCCTCCTTTGGTATACCAACTGAACAGGCGTACATAGTAACCTGCTAATTCCTGCATAGTGGTGTCGCGCAATTCCGTCCCCTGGTTATAATCCCAACCGGTTTGATATGGGTCGTCGGGATAGCTTACCACCCAACCAGTCTTCCACATCCATACGGGTGTGGTACTGAAATTTATCACAGTGGTATGACCTTTCGTAGATTCCATCACGGCAGCCATGGTGCTGTCTAAAAGCTTAAAATCCCAATAGGTCTTGCCGTCGGCAGGAGGTTTCAATTCCGCTACAGCCAGCTTGGGGTAAGGGAACCATGGCACATAGCGAACATAATCAGCATTGAGGTCTTTTAAGGCCTTAAAAGTAGCTGCATGTATGGGCGTGTTCCTCCGCACCAATGGATTCTCAACCAATTGCAAAGTGGGTGTTGTTTTTGATAGCGCAACCTGGTTGTTCCAGTCAATTTTAAGGGTATCTGTTTTATCCGAAGCGTAAGCTGTTGTCGTAAACAAAACAATCAGCGTACAGACAAATGCATGTTTTACATATAAAATGATCTTCCTTTGCATGATATCCTTGTTTATTCCGGCGTTAAACGGTCGGTTTATTGATTGATAACTAAAGTAAATAAAAAACGTCTTTTATCGAAGCACTTGCAGGCGAATGGTATGAATCAATCCAGGCGATTCATTTCGAGTTTTCGGTAAACAACGCTGCCAATCCCTGCGCATACCACCTCGCCATATAATCATTGGGATGCAGCGGATTGGAAATACAATCTTTTGCCTTTTTCTTCTGATATAGGAAATCGCTTATTGCCGTCATATTCAAATTGATCACACCCTTCGTTTCCATCTGCTGTAAAACCTTACTGTAACCCTCCATATTTGAAACATAGAATGATTTATTTTTATCTGAATCTAAAATATAATCCGGATCAAACTTCATATTTGATAGCAACAGAAATTCCACTTTAGGGTTTTTCGCTTTTACTTTACTCATTATTGTCTCTATGTACCCTTTGAATTGTTCCGGGGTCAGCCTCCAAAAATCATTCATTCCAAAGTCAATAATAACCAAATCAGGTTTTACCGAATTAATGTATTGACCTGCATACCTGGCACCCCAGTCGACCGCCGCACCTGGTAATCCGGCATTGAAAAGCTCAATATTTGTATAGTGATAGGCCTTTTTCAACCGATTTGCAAATAGATCAACATAAGTTGGCATATAGGGTGGTATGGTATCATAACTACTTGTATTCATTCCCTTTGTAATACTCATGCCGAAGGCAAGAATTTTCAGCGGCTTTTTAGTCTTTAGTTTCGCCATAACGTTAGGCAACAGAATTCCTTTATAGCATGGGATTGGCCCCTCCCATTGATCATGATGAACGTAGGTTACAACTACCCACTGCGACTGGGTATTGAACCATGCTAAATCTTTTTTGGTATCGAAAGAAGTATCCGCGCGGAAAGACATGGCCGAATTTTGAGTCCTGGTAAGTACATTACCGGTTATGGTATAATCAATTCCCTCTTTGTATGTAGTTTGCAGATCAAACTTTTTTACTGATAAGATTTTGTCAGGAGTAAACAGCAATTTCCCATCTGCGGCCTTCCCATCTTTCGAAAATAACAACACAGTTTCATTATAAATAGTATCCGACTTCCAGAATGGTTGCATGTATTGGTTCAGATCGCAAAGCGGCTCATGTTTGTTTTTGGGTGTACCAACATTTGTTTGAATATCGAAATCATCTGCATAAACCCAACCTCTTTTTGATGAATCACGTTCCACACCAATCTCCATGAATTTAGTCCCGGGGGGGACCTCTGTATAATTCCCTGTTTGCTGATAAGATAATGACGTGATGGGGCCACTTTTATAAACCAGCAGCGGTTTGCTGTTAACGTCAAGAAATCGGATAAATGAATAACCTTTTATCGTAGTATCGCTGGTTTTCACATAGGCATTAAAATACATAATAGACAATGGCAATGCGGTTTTTCGCTGCATTACCATACCATAGTCGTTCCCTATCTTAACGCATTTATTTGCTTTGTGGGCATTGGATGCATCAATCGCAACCTGGCCTTTAGTGAGCCATCCATCAAGCCCGTGTTCAAAATCATTATTATCCTGTGCGGAAGCCTGTACAGATATTGCCGTTAAAATAAATACGTAAAGTATCCTCTTGATCATCATCTTGTTACCTGTTATTACTTATTTTAACCTAAAAGCCCGTGAATATAAGTCGCGCTATCTTTTAAAGTTTCCAGAGGCATTTCTACAAAGAAATTCTGAACTCCGCCTGTTTTAGCTGTCTCAAAAAACTCCTTCCAGTCGATAATTCCCTGCCCTATGGGTACCGCTTTCTTGTCCGTAGTCCAATCCGATAAATGCGCGGAAATAAACCTGCCGGGATATTTGTTGAAATACGTTGAAGCTTTATAACCCAGGGTGATTACCTCTGTCTGGAATTGCATTTTAACTAAATTGCCATCCAGTGCACCCATGATAGCCTCGTATATAAGCTCGTCATCGAGAACAGCAAATTCTTTAGTATGGTTGTGAAGACCGGTTTTCATGCCTGCACTTTTTATCTTTTCGGCAATCTTGTTGAATTCACCAGCCGCTTCCTTATACTGTGAAATAGCGGTTCCGGGCACATCTAATCCGGGGCAAATCATTTGTTTCATACCCAGATCATGAGCAAATTCAATACTATTATACAACGCATCCCCTCTCAAATCCCCCATCAGAAAATGACTGCTTGGACAATGTAATCCTGCGTCCTCAATCATATGGCGCATATCTGTAGCTTTTATTCCTACCAGCGGACCAAAACCATATTGCGCATACCCGGGAGGGTAACACATCTCTACTGATTCGTATCCCATATCAGCCATCATCTTCATCGTACCCGCAAAATCTTTTGCCAGCAAATCGCGGATGGCAAAGGACTGAAAGCCGATAGGATGCTTGTATTTTGCTATTCCTTTTGCATCCAGCTTTATAGGTAATTGTGAAAGTGCCAGCATGGCTCCTAATCCAAATGCACCCTGCCCAATAAATTTTCTCCTGTTCATACCGTTTTTTTTAAATGGTTTTCGGGTCCCAGCCGCTTCGGTAGTCCCGCGCCAGGTATTTATTTGCCTCAGGCACATTGGTGATCTGCCTGCTTGCTGCGTCGTATTTCAACAACTTGCCGGCCCTTAACGAAGCAGCATATAAATTGACCGCCTCTGTAAGCGCCTCTGCTTCAATAAAGCTGCCCGGATATTGCGTACCGGTTTTACAGGAATCAGCAAAGAGTTGCAATGATTTGATCATCCTGTCATTCGCGTATGATTGCTCCGGCGGCGTTACTATCTTTACTTCTTTCTTTTTATGAGAAAAAAGACGCGGGTTTTGGATATTAAAACCAGCAAGGATCTTTCCTTTCTCGCCAACAAACATCATTCCTTCAGCGGGTAGCTCCTCATTGTTAGCAATCAGTTCCGCGGGTATAGCAGGTCGTATACCGCCGTCGTACCAACATAAATCAACTGGCGGCCTGTCACCATTGGCCGGGTATTTAAATCTCACAGAACTTGCCATAGGGAACGAGAAATCATTGTGTACAAAAGTTGGCGTATAGGCGCCCATGCCAACATAATGACTAAGGTTCGGCTCGATGACTTCAGGCGAAGTTAATTGCAAAGCATTGAACACTGTCCACAAGCTATAGTGTCCCATATCAGCCATGGAACCGCCGCCGAAATCATACCATCCCCTGAAAACCATATTGGTATATTCCGGCGAATAGGCGCGGTCTGCTTCGGGGCCAAGCCAAAGATTCCAATCCAAACCATTCGGAACAGGTACAGTTTCAGTTGGAAGTATTGGATATTGCGGCCACACCGGGCGGTTAGTCCAGTTATGTACTTCTTTTAGTTTGCCTATTTTGCCCGAATTGATCCATTCCATCACTTGGTCCATCGACCCATTTGAATCCCAGGGAACGAGGTGGGTCACGAGGTTATTTTTCTGGCGTGCCAGTTCAATTACAGCTTTACCCTCCAGCAGCCTGTTTGAAACAGGCTTATGCATTAGCACATGTTTATTCCTTTTCAATGCAGCTATGGCAAACAGTCCGTGTAAATGGTCGGGGGTCATGATCTTTACAGCGTCCAGATCCTTTTCTTTTTCGAGTAGTTCGCGGAAATCTGCGTAAGCGGCACAACCTTTAAAATTATCCGCCGCGCGTTTGTTGCTATAAAAAGTATCTACAATATTTTTTCCGTTTTCTCTTCCACCGGCAACTCCATTCTCACCACCCGGAGCCCAATCTAATTTTCCTGTTGCCGCACGTATAGCATCTCTAAGTCCATCTTTCGACCAGTCCTTGTATCCAATAGCATATTGATTAGGATCGCATACAGCAATCACCTGGATACCTTGGACAGCCAATAATGGAAGTAGTTCCCTGATACCCTGTGTTCCGCAACCAACATATGCCATAGTAAGCTTATCACTGGGAGCCACAAAATTGCCTCCGCCGAGTACATGTCTCGGGACGATGGTGAAAGCAAGCGCTCCCGTCGCCGCCATTTTCACGAATTCACGGCGGTTGAGTTGCGAGGTGTCTGAGGACGCCGCCGCTTGGTTTTCATTTTTGGAGGCCAGTGTATCACCGCCGCCATTTAGAGGAGTGTCATTTTTCATATTTGCTATATTTATAATTGGGAAAGCAATATAAATTTACCTCAGCAATTAATTAGTACTATCGGCTTTTTTTATTTCAACTTTACCATTCTCCACTCGTAACGGAAGCCATAAGTAGTTTGATTTTTCAAGATCGGTTTTATTCCATATATCAGCTATAAATAGGTACGTTTTGGGTTTGTTGCTGACAGGCAATACATACGTGCTTTGTGATTCGAATGTAGTACTTGCACCGGGGCCCGTACATGGATTTCCATACTCTTTCCATGGTCCCAACACCCTATCGGCTACGGCATAAGTGGCCGCATTTGGCGACCAACCGGTACATGATGATGTAATCAGGTAATATTTCCCTTCATTTTTAAATAACGCCGGTGCTTCACGCTTGCGGTTCACAAATATTCTGCTGAATGTTTTTGTAGGTTTCAGATAATCATCGCTCAACAAGCATACCTGCATGGTATTATTTTGCTCAGATGAATAAATCAAATAGGCTTTGCCATCATCATCCTGAAACAAAGTCATATCACGCGACATTTGTCCGTTTGGCTGCACGCTCCCGATATAATGATATGGTCCTACCGGATTATCACTCACAGCAACACCAGCCCGTGAATATGAATAATCCTTTTTATCCACGTGCATCCACATCACAAATTTTTTGGTTTTAGCATTATATATCACCTTCGGCCTTTCAATTACTCTGCCTGTATCCAAATCATTGGATGGGTCGCCTTTTACCGGCGATAACGCCACGCCTTCATATTTCCAGCTTTTCAGGTCTTTTGATGAGTAACAGGATATACCACCGGCAGGTACGCGATAATCCTCCCAATCTTGACCGGGTACCAGCCAGGTTTTGCCTTTTTTTATCTCACCGAATAAATAGTATGTCCCGTTATGGTAAAGAATGCCCGCTCCATGCGCATTTATAAAATTCTCATTACTATCATGCCACTCTTTGCCACCTGGTGACTTTGGAACCTGTGAAAAGCCATCGTATTTTAACAGCAAAACATTACACAGGATAATTGCTATGATTAATTTCTTCATGGTTTGGAGTTAATTTGAAGTACTGTTTTATATTCAGGCACAAACCGGATACTTTCTATCGAAGATAATCCTTCGTCCGCTTTTGTCGGTGCTAAATCAAAATACATTTTATTTATATTTTTCCACGGTTTTATTTCCAACTGCAGGTCCCTGCATTCCAATTGGCTCCCATTCCGTTTCATATCCATCAACCATTCTGTATTGTTATTGAGATTATCAGCAATTAATTTATTGTCTGATCTTACCGAAATCCTGTCACCCTTATATTTGACAGCCAGGTATAAATTGTTTAAACCGTCTAAATAATTGCATGGAACCTGCACCTTCCAATCTGTTAAGCCCTGCATAGCTTGGTTAACCGGTACGTTACGTGCCGCCGCAACCTGCGGCGTTGTAAACCCGAGCGGATACACCGGCTTACTTCCGTAAGTTGGCGGGAAATAATATAGGTCAGCAGCCAACCATGATGTGTCTGTCGCAAAATCGAGCTTGTCGGTATTAAAATACTCGATAGAGACTTTGGCAGCGAAAGCTTTATCGCCGGTGGTATACGGAAAATCCATCAGCAACACATTATCCCCTTTATTTACGTAGCCTGTAATGTCCAGCACATTTAAAACTCCGGGGGTAATTGACTGTTGGCACCATTTATCATTAATGCGGAAACGGCAGTCTGATTCAGGATATAGAATCAATTTGGCCGACTTGATTTTTGCAGGATTGTCAGCGCTAAATTCCTTTTGAAATTCTTTATGGTATAATTCATTGTCAGGATTTATACTTTTTACCGAAGTTACCAGCCATTCTGCATCTGATAATGGCCCCACCTGGTTAAAACTGCAAGAGATTTGTTTTGCAGGAAGACTGATATGATAGTTGACAAAACTATTTTCGGTTTTTTCCGGTGCGAGGGTACGTCCGTCAGCATTTACTTCTACGCCTGCGTCTACAAGCATTTTGATGTTCATGTTAGCCGAAGTATCTGTCGCGTGCAACTCATTACCATCCATATACAAACCTGCTTTTGAAATGAAAAATAGCTTTTTACCGTTGGCGTTTTTTAGGATCCAAGCATATTTGCTCTCCTCACGCGAAAGAACTATTAGTTTTTGCCGCTTGCCGTCTTTCTTCAATACGGTAATAACACACTGCGTTCCTGGTTTAAGATCGGAAACAATATATCGCTGGTTGTTTTTTGTGACATGACCATTTGCCGATTCTACTTTTTCGATCCCTAAGTCATCCATGCAAATTTCAGGAGACTTAACGGCATCCTGTATAAACACCCATTCAGATTGATCGGATGAGTTTGTATTAAAAAGAGGTTGAGCTGTGGCATAAATTAGCTTCGTTCCATCCATGTTCAAATTAAGCGGCCAAATAAACATGGCGCTGTCAGGAATATTAACAGGCCTGGAAGGAAGCGATAATGTTTCGTCTTTCAGTTTGATTTGAAAGCTTACCTGTTTTTTCTCAGCCAGCTTATTATTGCGGCAATAGTTTATTCCAAATAAAAATCCACTGTTATCTTTAACTCTAACCGCATATTGCAGATCGGCATCTGATTTTTGAGGAAATACCGCTTCCATCGGCGCCAGTTGAGGGCCAAATTCATTCAAAAAATAATTAAACTTTTTTACCTCGTAATACGATGGCGCCAGCAGGCCATTTTCTTTGATGGCCGCCTGAAAATCGTATGATATGGGTGATAATTCGCTCCAATACCCAGTCTCATCTTTATTTTCTTCCATGGAGCTGTATATACCTAAAGGGTTTGAGCAACCGGCAAATACATAGTAGCCTAATAAGTTACCACCGGAGCCAATACGCGCCATAATGAGTCCTAATCCATCCAATTTTCCTAAAACGGGCCGGCGATGGATCGAATTAAATATCCCAACCCCCATTTCACAAGTGAAGTATGGATAGGAGCTGTAATCCATGTACTGATCTTTTTTAACTACCTGCGCGTTTCCAATGGTCGTATCATTTCTGAATGAGCTAAAATGATAGTTATCACAACTGGTTATTTTTTGAATATTCGGTGTCCACGATTCATCCGGATATCCACCCCACAATGGAATTACCTCGTACTGTGGTACTGAACCGTCGCCCCAGCCGGTAACTGTATAAAGCGGAACATCCATACCGTATTTTATTGCGGTTTGTTTTAACCAATGAATATATGGCTCACCCGCTTTTCCTTTCCAGTATTCATTTTCCAGCTGAATGCCTATTATCGGGCCGTCATCCTTATACATAAGGCCCTTTAGCTGCAGGCCTATTTCTTTAAAATAACGTTCAACATATTGCTGATAAACCGGATCGAGTGATCTGTCAGTCAGGTATTTTTTTCGCAAAATCCAATCGGGCGTACCACCGTTACGGGCCTCGCCATGTGACCACGGACCTATCCGTGGATATACCAATACACCTAGCTTTTGGCAAAGCTTTATAAAGCTCCTCAGGTCCTTATTGCCATGCCAATCAAATTGTCCTTCAATTTCTTCGTGATGGTTCCAAAATGAATAAGTTGCAATAACGTTTACGCCGCAGGCTTTCATTTTCAGAATCTCATCCTCCCAGCGTTCCCTGGGCATTCTTGAATACTGCAACTCGCCCATTACGGGGACTTGCGGAATACCGCTTATAGTTATATACCGGCTATTTACCAAAAGTTGTTTACCGGCTGGGCCAGGATTCCCCATCTTAAAATAACCTGACTTGATGGCAGTTGAAACTTTTGATGCATCAAGAGAATAGATTTTTTGAGCTCCGGCCTGAAAGGTGGTTAACACAAAAACAGAAAGGACAAAGCCTATACGTTTCATTAAGAAAAATTAAAAATATCTTTTATAAATTGAGAATATAACGAAACTATGCTGTTGCATAAGTAACCGCATAAACATCGGCAATTAGCTTAAGTTCGTCTTTCTCGTCCGAAGTACATTTAACGTGTAAAGGTTTTCCGGGATCGAAACTGCCCCGTTTAATCTCAGCTGCTGCCCAGGATAATCCGCTCCAGATCACTTTATCATATTCAATATGCGATGGTACTTCTTTGCCATCCTGCGATATCCTGATATGGATAACATCGCTTACTTTCTTTCCATCAGGGGGACCACCTGGCCACGAACGGAACGGATCACCGTTCTTAGAAAATTGCTGCATCAATATCCTCACACCTTTATCTTTTACAGCATTTACTTCCGCTTCTATCACGTTTTTTCCCGTCGCTGTAAAAGATGATGCTATTTTATCTATTGTCAACGGAATATTAATCGTATGGTCAACACCCATATCATATTGATCGTGGGCATAAGCATCAAAACCTACCACAACCAGTTGCTCTGCTCCTAAGGTTAATTTATTCCCTTTTATTCCAGGTTTAAAACCGCCATCAGCATATAATATTTTTGATTCATTGAAACC
The DNA here is from genome assembly GCA_036498965.1 of Mucilaginibacter sp. Lineage (GTDB taxonomy): Bacteria > Bacteroidota > Bacteroidia > Sphingobacteriales > Sphingobacteriaceae > Mucilaginibacter. The sequence continues at coordinate 28,863 of DASYEP010000009.1, read as the reverse complement.
AGAAACCGGCAAATCAATTGTAGATATGCTTTGTGAGGGATTAACAACTGCGCACACCGTTCCTTTCGGCCCGGCTGATTTAAAACCATAAGGTTTACCCTTGCCGGGGATTGAGCCAAATGTGGTTGTACTGTCCAGCGTCTGCAACGGATGATATATTCCCTGAACTTTTGCAAACCATTTGGCCTCGGCATCATTCAACAATTCCAGGTTACCATGGTAAACGTTAACCCAACCTCCGCGCGCAAGCTCCAGTATCAGCATCCCTTTCCAGCAATGAGTGCCGCGATAATAACAGGTACCCGTTTTGCCGATCATAAAGGCACAGTTATCTATACGCCGGATGGGCAAGCCGTAAGCCTGGTACGCATAAACCTGGTGGTCAGAATAATTATCCTGCGAGCGCCAAATGTTCATCATAGGCACATCAGAGAAACGCGGATCGCCGCAATACAGGGTATCAAACGTATCCATCCAACGGGGATCGATCTTTTTATCAAATGGAGTGTAGGTGTTTTCCATATCACCACCAAAGCCATTATACCCTGTTATCAGCACATCGGGGTTTTTCTGGCGAAATTGCTGCAGCATCTGCATAAAAGCCGCCTTATTCTTTTCTATAACTTCTTCTTTGGTGAACTTGTCTTTCATGGCCGGCGTCACCGCTTCAAAATAGGCAAAGTCGAACTTAAACAATCTGACACCCTTATCATACCATATTTGTAAAGTACCTGCGAGGTGTGCCAGATAACCACCATCAAACAAACATAAAATATTAGGATCGGTGCCAAGTGAAGATTGCCATTCAGGTATTATATCCAGCACTTGCCTACCGCCCATTTTTACCAGGTTGGTAGAAAACCACATGCCGGGTTTAATATTATTTTTTTTGCATTCAGACAGCCACTTATCCGGCCCATTGGGCCAATGCTCTTTTAACCAGGTCCGGTAGCCTCCTTCTTTGCTGAACCAAAATGCATCCATCACATAATAGTTGACCTCAACACCGTTTTGTTTCAGACGAATAACCTCATTGAGCTCCCGCATGGCGAGTTGTTCGGTTTGGGGCACATTGTCCGAAAGCTCATCATAAGCCGACCAATTGTTGTAAATGAATACAGGTTTAGGCGGACCTGCAAGTTTTAAGTTTGAATTTGCAGTTGGTTTACTCCATGCCCGCACAAACGGATGCATGATAACACCTAAACCAATTGCACCGGCCATGAATTCGCGACGTTTCATTTTTATATAATTATGGTAGCCTGATTGTTAATAAATTATATTAGTAGTTTGATTTTAGTTGCAGCAGTTTCAGCTTATCCTTCAGCTTCGATTTTTTAGGTAACTGATAATTGGTAAAAGAACTTATTTGGGAATCAATTGTTATGTCGGCTTTCCCAGGATTTTTAAATTCAGGAAATTCATTCAGTCCTATCACTTTACCATCTTTCATTTCATTGCCCGTCTTGTTGGCCCATGTTTTCAACTGTTTTATGCCATCAATATTAAAGCCGTCTTTTAAGCTCCACCAATCGTTACCCTGGTACTTTACATCACCAATTTTATCCTTCCCTCTTATCAGGGAGTCACTTCCAACAAATATGTTATTGTAAAACCGAATACCTTTGCTTTCGCTCTTTTCCGAAAAGCTTATTGCTGCAACCCTATCGTTATAAATGATATTACTATACACATCGCAGTCGTAAAACTGCTTTTCATCATCCGAGCTGTTCCAAACGTACAGGCCGGCCTGCGAGTCGGAAACTGTACCATCATTTTCGCTTATATTATATCTGAAAATATTATGGTGCCACGGGCTTGCACCCCAATATTGAAATATGCAATAACCACTTCCTTGGTTTTCATAAGAAACGCAGTATTGAACAATGGAGTTTGTAACCCCACCATCTAAATCAAACCCGCCTCCGTCAGCTCCTCCTTTTGAGGTTTTATTTCTATACGAAAGGCAGTTTTGTATAATAACACTATCGGCCTCATAGGCCCATATACCAACCGGCCCGTTACCAATTCGCGGCATATCCCATCCGTTGTTGGTAGCAGTGCAACGATCAATAAGAATATTTTTACAATTTCCTACAACTATGCCATTTCCGCTATGATTGGTTAAGTTTGTAGGATCGCCGGGATTATTTTCCGCACGACAGTTGATGATCTTTATATTTTCCGAATTCTTTTTTCCGTAATCTCCCTCTACAGTGATCCCGGCCGAACCATTATCGTGGGCACTTACATGATTAGCATTTACCTGTTTAGAAGCAAATACAAACAAACCCGATTTTTGGAATCCGCTGATCTCAATACTATCAATATTAATGTGATCGCAGTTGATCAGGCTCAACCCTGATTTAGTGTTGCCACTTTTTCTGCCAGATCCTATTAAGTGTAATTTACTGATAACAATATATTGTGCCTTATATAAACTAATGGCTGAGGCACTGTCTGCGTCAATAGTTGCCATTCCATTTCCGTAAGCACTTATAATAATAGGATTACTCTTACTTCCTTGTGCAACGGAATCAATTTCTATTGTCCCGTTAAAAGTTTGTCCTGATTGGAAATAAACAATATCACCAGCGTTAAGACGAATGCTGTTTAATTTTTTTATGGTTTGGAAAGGAGCTGATTTAGTACCTGGGTTTATATCGGTTCCCTGGGTATTAACGTAATACGACTTTGGGGGCGTTGGAGTAGTTGCGAAACTTTTTATACTTATTAATAATGCTGCAATTATACCTGCGAACCAGGATAATCTATATTTATTAAAACTCATGTATAGTTTTTATAAAGATGTATGATGATTAAAATTAATCACCATACATCTGCTTTTAAGAATATTAATACCCAGGATTTTGTTTAAGCTGAGGATCAATGATGATTTCCTGTTGTGGAATCGGGAAGTATTCATTTTTCCCTTTAACAAACGTAGCTGTATTTAATACGCTGCCTACTCCACGGGTCTTCTCTGTCTGCAGGTAAGCATTCAGGTAAGTATCGGCAATTCCCCAGCGTACCAGGTCAAAAAATCGCTGACCTTCCTGTGAAAACTCTAACCTTCTCTCGTAACGAACAAGGTTACGGGCAGTAGCCTGGTTGGGCCATGATGTATTGTATAAGCCTACCACGTAATGAGCCGATGGTGAACCCGACGAATTGTCTACCGGCACTTTTGCACCGGTGTTAGCCCTTGACCTTACCATATTCACATAAGCACGTGCCTGGTCTAAACTTCCTACCTCAACCTCACACTCTGCAGCCCATAATAATACGTCAGCGTACCTGATAATATTATAATTTACGGAACTGTTACCAACATAATAATAGTAGGCTATGATATTACCGAAACCAATACCTTGTTCGGCCGATGTAAACATATTTTTTATGTTAACGTACGGCCCGCCAAATGTTTGATCAGCTACCCAGCTTTGTCCGGCATCTACTCCCCAATCCAGGTAAGGCACGCCTCTGCGGCCAACAGACCAGTCAAGCCTTGGATCTACACTCCCCTGGTAAGGTGTAAAGGGAGCAGATGATGCGATGCCCATGTCATTGGTCATATTAACTGCGTTTGACAAGTCGTTACCGTTAGCATCTGTTAAAGGCAAACCGTTTACATCAGTTTTAAAAGCATTTACCACATTAAAAGATGGTTGCTTCCAATAGCCATAAGTTACATCTGCGCCCACACCTACCGGAGCTACACCGGTTTCGCCCAGGTTAGCATTTTGCGGAAGACTGCTATCGTCAACTGAAAAATTTATCTGAAGAACAGACTCAGAATTATTTTCAGAACCCACATCAAAATTATCATGATAATTTGGTGTTAATGCGTATTTTATACCCTGAGAATTTTTGCCGCTGGCAATAATGGTCGTCAATAGTGTTTTAGCTGCTGTAAATTTTTTCTCAAACATATAACACTTAGCCAAATAACAGGCTGCAGCCCATTTATTGGCCTGTCCCACTAATGGCTGTGTTTCGGGTAGGTTATCATAGGCGAACTGGAAGTCAGCTTCAATTTTGGGCCAAATGTCAGTTGTGTTTGAAAGATTGTTAAATTTAATGACGGTCTCGTCTACATAAGGTATATTATTCCACATTTCCTTGGCATCAAAATGGAAATGTCCGCGTAAAAAACGAGCTTCTGCCAAGGCCGCATTTTTTTCCGCAGCAGTCATATCGGTCGCGGCAGTTGCAGCAGTGATTACTGCGTTTGCCCTTGCCACGCCATCGTAATCGGCAATCCATTTATCATCCAAAAAACCGGTTGTTGCCAGTACCTGGAAGTTTTCGATATTAAATGCGTCAGATACCTGGTGCGGAGGGCTACCGGCGCTACCGCCTATGTAAGTATCCCCCGAAGTAATATCGCCGTAAACCCAATTGGTGCCCGAAGTGCCCCACCAGGTACTTTTTGTGTCAATCCCGGTAAGGTCATGATATGCACCTACTAATAGCTGTTGTACCCCAACTTTAGTAGACAATTTATCTATAGTTAGCCCCGAGTTGCCTTGCGGCGGAACCTCTAAAAAGCTTTTTTTACAGGCCCCTAACAGGAGTATGGAGCCCGCGCTTACAAAAAGAAATATTTTTTTCATGTCTTTGATAAATTAATTATAATCCATTTATAAACCCAGGTTTACCCCAAAAACGAACTTTTGTGAAATAGGATAAGCCGTGCCGTAATCAATACCCAAGTTATTAGGGTTACCATCATTTACTTCCGGATCCTGTCCGCTGTATTTAGTAATGGTAAGGAGATTAAATGCCTCTGCATAAACCCTTAATTTTTTAATGCCTTTTATCTTTGGTAATGTATAGCCAATTTGAGCTGTTTTAAGCCTCAGATACGACCCGCTTTCCACAAAAAAGCTGGATGGTGGTGTTGGGGAAGTTACCGTTGAATTTTGTTGGAAAATTGGCAAAGTTGCATTAGGGTTGGATGGGCTCCAGGTATTAAGCCCAGCTACAGTAAGGGAACCAAGGCCTGCGCCATTTTGGTTCGCGTATTCTTGCATAGCGCGTCCATAGTTAAATATCTTGCCCCCGTAAGATCCCTGGAAGAATAAACCTAAATCAAAGCTTTTATAAGATAAATTCAGGCTGTAACCATAATTAAATTTAGGTATCGGGCTGCCTAAGAAAGTTTGATCACTTGCATCAATTTTACCATCACCGTTGAGGTCTTTGTACATTATATTTCCTAATGCGTTGGCGGGTGTTATGCCTAATGAAGCTTCTGTAGCATGATTGGTAACATCAGCTGTTGTACGGTATAAACCTTCATATTCGTATCCATAAAAGCTGGAAACAGGCTGTTCAACCACACTGCGTGTAAGGTATACTGCACCGTTTGATCCATACTGACCACCTTGTATAAAGGCATCGGGAGAGCCATTGATATAGTTAACCTTGTTTTTATTAGTAGAAATGTTAAAGCCCATATCATACCCAACCTGGCCGATTTTTGAATGGTAGCCCAATTCCAACTCGATACCTTTGTTTGAAAAGTTCATGATATTTTCAACGGGTGCTGCTGCTGCACCGGCTGTGCCGGAGCTTGGCGGCTGAGCAATTAACTTATCAGTTGTCCTATTATACCAGTTAAAAGACGCGGTTAAACTATTATGAAAAAATGCGGCGTCGAATCCTAAATTGGTAGTTTTATTAACTTCCCATTGCAAATGAGGGTTACCAATCTGCGCAGGATAGTAACCGGTAAGTGAACTGGTGTTGCTTCCGCCTAAATCATAATTGCCAAAAGGACCACCGGTAAGCAATGTAAGATATGCGTTACCTGTATTAACCGCATTATTACCGGCGCTGCCGTAAGAAGCCCGTAATTTCAGATCATTTAACCACGATACATTTTTCAAAAAATCTTCTTTCGAAATTCTCCAGCCTACGCTTGCAGCTCCAAAGTTTCCATACTGTTCATCCGGGCCAAATTTTGACGTACCATCGCGTCTAACCGTTCCGGTAAAAAGATATTTATCTAAAAATGAATAAGTCGCATTAGCAAAATAAGATATATTGGTGGATTTTGCTCCGGTACCTGAACCTAAACCCGGTAACACGGTTCCGTTGCCAAGATATTCGGTATTTGAAGAGGGGTATAAAATATTTGTTACTGTTGACGAGTATGAGCGAAAAACGTTTTCATTAATTTCATAACCCACAAAAGCAGTGATATTGTGTACATTATTAATGGTAGTGGTATAAGCCAGTTTATTTAACCAACGCCAATCGGTTGTATAGCTACCACCTTCGGTTAAACCATTGGAAGTAATAGGCACGGGCGACTCATACGCGGCAGGAAAGTAACCATGGAACTCGTTCGGAAAAAATTGAAATCCGATCTGGCTGGTATAAATAAGTCCCTTAATAATAGTTGCGTCAACATAAGCGCTGCCTACTATTGATTGGGTGTAGTTTTTATCGGCTAAAGAGTTTACCCTGGAGGTATAAGGATTCCCTGTATTACCCAAAATTAAAGCATTGTTTGTTCCCGCAGCGTTACCCATGATATCATATTTTGGCAACAATGGCGATAATTGGTACAACGCTGCGATATCATTACTTGCTCCACGGCCTTCAGAATTTTGAGAAGCGTATGACAGTTCTACGTTTTCACCAATCTTTAACCATGGTTGTATTTTAAATGAAGTATTTACACGTAATGAATAGCGTTCAAAATAAGAGTGTAACAGTGTTCCCTGGTCATTCAAATAACCAAAAGTTACGGCGTAATTGCTTTTATCAGTACCGCCGGTTAAACTTAAATTATGATTCTGAGTTGGAGCTGGTTTAAATAGTTCGCCCCACCAATCGGTACCAGCCTTATTGGCTTGCAGTATCCGGTAATTTTGTTGATTATATAAAGAAGCATTAGCGCTTGGATCGCCTGCCATTACACCAATATTGCCTGGCGCGGTTTCAATGATATAGTCAGGAAGTACAGGCGTACTGCCGGTGCCGTAAAACGAAGACACGGAACCTGGAATGGGAATACCCGAGTTGTTATAAGAGGCATATAAAGCATCGGCCTGCTGCTGTGGCGTAATAATTTTCGGCAGGTTGCGGGGATTTGATACACCATAATATCCGTTATATTCAAGCCGCGGTTCACCATTTTTACCGCTTTTTGTTGTAATTACAATAACGCCATTACTTCCTTCAGCTCCGTAAACGGAAATTAACGATGGATCCTTTAATATGGTAAGGCTTTCAATATCGTTTGGATTTATCAAATTTGAAATATTCTGGCTTCCAAAACCATTACCAACTCTGATTTGTACTCCGTCAATTACATATAAAGGGTCGTTATTGCCAAGCGTGCCGACACCACGTATGCGGATAGTTGACTGATCTCCGGGGCCACCCTGAGCATCTACGGTCACGCCTGCAACGCGGCCTTGTATTGCCTGTTCTACACTTGTAATTGGCATTTGCGTAATTACATCTGCCGATATTGTAGACGCAGCGCCTGTAACATCATGCTTTGACTGCCTTGAGTAGCCTGTAACTATTACTTCGTTCAGGCTAGATAATTGTGGAATCAATTTAATGGTCATGACCGATGAAACTTGAATTTCCTGAGTCGCATAACCTATAAAAGATATTACTAACACCGCTTTCTCATCAATATTTTTTAAGAGGAACTCCCCGTTATTGTCTGTTGTTGTCCTTGTATTAGTGCCTTTAACGTGAATTGTTGCTCCAGGGACCACTTTTCCAAATTCATCCAATACCTGGCCTTTTACATCAATCGCCACAAGAGCATCCTTCACATGATCTTGAATTTTTCTTGTAATCAAGATTGTCTTTTCATCAACCGTATAGGACAAGTCTTTGTCTTGCAAACAGGTTTTCATTACCTCATCCAGGGGGGTATTGTTAAAATCAACATCTATCCGGATGGAAGCGTCTACTTTGGACGGCTGCCATAGTACATTATATCCGGTCTGTTTGCGGATCTCTTTGAACACCTGCTTTAGTTGCATATTCTTCTGGTTAAGGGTAACTTTCTGCGCCAGGGTAGCAGCACTCACATGAAGCATGGTAGTGATGAGTAAAACTGTAGTCAACTTCATAATATGAAGAATTTTCCTTATGCAGGGGGAATACCTGCATAAAACATTTGTAGAATTTTTATACATTTGATTGTTTGGGTTAAATCCGTACTTAATTTGTTCGCAACATTTTATAAGATACCTGAATGATACGCCGGGAGTGTTCGTAGCACTTCCGGCTTTCCGTATCCAGATATGATCGTTTAAGTCAAGGTCCCGATTGCAGTTTAGTTTTCATTGTTTGGTTTAATTGGTTAACAAATGCAGGCTGTTTCTACTCTTTGCCCGCTTACTTACTTTTTAATATTATCTAATTGGAAGTAGCAACCATGCTCTTTTATCACTTTTTCATTACGATAATTTTGTTTGACACTATTTGAAATTCTACACCTCCCAGCGCTTGTAGCTTTCTCAATACCTGAGAAATTTGAGAAAAACGAGAAACTGAACCACTATACGCCTCCATTTTCACACTTTGTTCTTTGAATTCAACCTCTACATTATACCATCTGCTAATTTTCTTCATAACATCGTCCAAATGCTCATCATTAAAGAGGAAAATTCCGTTTTTCCATGCCATAACCCCATCTATATCGGCATCTTTAACGGTAATTGCGTTTGAATTATCCAATATAGAACCTTGCTGTCCTGGTTTCAATATTGCCGAGAACTGGCCAGTTTGCATACGCACAGCACCTTCTAGCAATGTAGTCGTCAAGATGTGATCATCACCATAGGCGCTCACATTAAAATGCGTTCCCAGAACCTGTATATCCGTATTATTGGCATGGACTATAAAGGGCTTTGCTTTATTTTTAGCCACTTCAAAATACGCTTCTCCAGTTAATTCAACCCTGCGTTCGTTCGAATTGAAGACTACTGGAAAACGAAGAGAAGATGCTGCGTTCAGCATCACTTTTGAGCCATCGGCCAGAATTAACTGATATTGCCCACCGCGTGGCGTAGTAATTGTATTAAATTCATCAACAGAATTGGAAGGTTTCCCGTCACCCGAATTGCTAACGTGATAAACGAGCAACCCGTCCTTCTCTTTAGTGACCTGTATCCCGGGCCGTATCGTTAATTTTCCAATCTGAACATTAGTAAGTATAATACGCGACCCATTATTCAAAGTCAGGTAAGCTTTATTGCCTCCCGGCGGTATATCGATTGAATGTTTTGCCGCAAGAACAGGTTTTAGCTGATGGGCTTTGCCGAAATATTTAAATAAGCCTAACCCAGCAGACAAAGTAATCAGAATCATTGCAGCGACTTTCAGCCAACTAAAACCTTTCTTAGATTCTATTGGTACAACAGGTGATTTAATGCTTTCTTCCAACTGTTTCCAGATGCGATTGCGAGCACTTTGCCCTTCAAGAAAATCTTCCTCCCATTTATTATCAAGCAATTTCATTCTATCCCGGTAAGAGTTTAGTAACTCTTTTTCCATGGGTGAGCATTGCCCATTAAGGAATTTTTCATATAGCAATATGAATTCTTCTCTAGTCATGAATAAAATTTATAATTGGTTTATAACTACTAAGTGTGTATTCTCACATGTCACACCCATATTATTGTTTTTTTTTTCTAAATAAATCCATCTTGATTTATCTCTTTACTTTTTATAGTTTTATCGAACCAATTAAATGCTTAAAGTTCAAACTACTGATTTAGAATTATGGAAAGCTATCTGTATCGATAACGAGCTGGCTTTCAATGAGCTTTTTGACCGTTATTGGGTTGGTTTGTATAAAACGGCGAATTCCTATTTAAAGGATAAAAATGCAAGCGAAGAAGTGGTTCATGATGTCTTTCTAAATATCTGGGAGCGTAGAAAGGAGTTGGAAATCAAAACATTTCCCAATTTTCTATTAACAGCAACACGTTATCAAATATATAACCGCATGAGGTTAGCTAAACTACCGGTCGTTTATATGGCAGACAATACCTACATCAATGCAGCCTGCGATTTAAATGACGGAGAAAACAAGATAAGGGAACAAGAACTTGAACTAGAGCTAAAACAACACCTTCATGCATTGCCCAAACGCTGTCAGGAAATTTTTTTAATGAGCCGGATGGAACATATTTCTAATCAGGAGATCGCAACGAGACTGAGGGTTTCTAAAAAAACTGTTGAAAACCAAATTACAATTGCCTTAAAACATTTGAGAGTATCCTTTAAGTATCTGGTTACCCTTGCAATATTTGTTTTCCTTTATCTTTAATATTCGGCGTTAACCAAAAAACAGTATAAAATACTGTTATTGAAATTCATCGCATGGTCTTATTTGAAATGAATTAAATTAGCAGTTAAAAAAAACTTACCGGACTCCCCGTCTTTCCGTCTGACAACAATAAATAATTCGCTAAATCAACAATTCAATAACCGTTATATAATGATAAATCTTAAAACATTTGAAATCTGGTTTATTACCGGCAGTCAGGATCTCTACGGAGAGGAAACTCTGAAACTGGTTGCAGAACATTCACAGCAAATAGTTAGCGGCATTGATAACTCCGGCAAGATACCGGTGCGGATAGTTTATAAACCTGTCGTAAAATCAACCGAAGAAATTTATGCTACCCTGCAGGAAGCCAATACAGCTAAAAACTGCATAGGTATCATAACCTGGATGCACACTTTCTCGCCCGCCAAAATGTGGATCAGGGGTTTAAACATCCTCCAAAAACCGATGCTTCATCTGCATACCCAATTCAATCGGGACATCCCATGGAGTTCCATCGATATGGATTTTATGAATTTGACCCAGAGTGCCCATGGCGACCGTGAATTTGGGTTTATAGTTTCGCGTATGCGCAAAAACCGCAAGGTAGTGGTGGGGCATTGGCAGGACCCTGAGGTACTGAAACAAATTGACGTATGGACAAGAGCTGCGGCCGGATGGCACGACTGGCAAGGTGCTAAATTTGCACGCTTTGGCGACAACATGCGTTATGTAGCAGTTACAGAAGGCGACAAGGTAGAGGCTGAACTAAAATTTGGCTACTCAGTAAACACCTACGGTGTTGGCGATCTCGTTGCCGTTATCAATCAAGTGAATGAAACCGCCATCAACGCACTCATCACTGAATATGAAGCTGCTTATAACATAGACCCATCCTTACGCAAAGGCGGTGCAAAATATTCGTCGGTATATGAAGCCGCTAAAATCGAGATCGGCTTGAGGACTTTTTTAGAGAATGGGGGATTTAAAGGTTTCACAGACACATTCGAAGACTTACATGGGATAGTACAATTGCCGGGCATCGCCGCTCAGCGTTTAATGGCCGCTGGTTACGGTTTTGCAGGCGAAGGCGACTGGAAAACTGCCGCTTTAGTGCGTGCATTCAAGGTAATGGGTAGTGGGTTAAAAGGCGGCAATGCTTTTATGGAAGATTATACCTACCATTTCGACCCTGACAATAGCCTGGTTTTAGGATCCCACATGCTCGAAATAGATGCATCACTTGCCAACGGCAAGGCAAACCTTGAGGTCCATCCATTAGGTATTGGTGGTAAAGCTGATCCGGCACGCCTGGTATTTAATGTAGCTGGGGGCGAGGCTCTAAACGCCTCAATCGTCGATATGGGTAACCGGTTCAGACTGCTTATTAATGAGGTGAAAGCAGTAGAACCTCAAAACGACTTGCCAAAATTGCCTGTTGCACGAGTTCTATGGAAACCTTATCCCGATATGAAAACAGGGTGCGCTGCATGGATATACGCCGGAGGTGCACATCATACCGCTTATAGTCAAAACCTCACTGCCGAGCATTTACAGGATTTTGCTGATATGGCGGGGCTGGAGTTTTTACGAATTGGTAAAGACACAAAGCTGGATCAGTTCCGCAATGAGATCAGATGGAATGAAGCAGCCTACAAGTAAGCGCTGACATTTAAGCCAGGTAATTCCGATGGAATTTAAATTATCAGCCTGATAACATAAAGAAGCCAGTAATTATGAATTACTGGCTTCTATCTTCGCAGCCTCGACGGGAGCTACCAATACCCCTTGTTTGTTATTCTTTTTTATTTAAAACAAACAGCTTATTGAAATATTGTAAATTCAACCCTGCGATTTGTTTGACGACCTTTTTCAGTTTTATTGGTCGCTATTGGATGAGCCTTGCCATAACCATCAGCCTGGATATGTGCCGGGTCTACACCTTTACCTGTCAGGTAAGTTTTAACGGCTTCAGCACGATCTTTTGAAAGCTTTAAGTTATAAGCTACAGAACCAACATTATCGGTATAGCCGGCTAATTTTAAATTAAAGTTCTTTTGCTTTAATAAATCAGCAAGTTTATCTAAACTGGCAAATGAATGCTCACGGATTGTTGATTTCGCAAAATCAAACTCAAGGTTTCTAACTGCCTCGTTAACAACGGTCTTGTCTTCCTGAGTTATATTATAGACCTTTGGAGCGGGAAGCGGACAACCTGAACCGTCAACTTTTGTTCCGGCAGGTGTATTTGGGCATTTGTCATAAAAATCAGGAACACCGTCGCCATCGCTGTCAGTCGTGAACTTAGCAAGGTTAGCATTCGTAGTATTTAAGTCATTTCGTAATTGGTCATTCTTGGCTTTCTCTGCATCGATTTCCGACTGTAGGCTCGCTCTCGTGTTTCTGTTTTCCATCAGGTATTCTTCGCGCATTGAGTTTACCGGGTTATGCATTGCTAACTGTGGTTTTGACTTGCTGCCCAGGGCAAATTCCAAGCCGACATGCCCATAAGAAAATTTATCGTTGTTAGCACCATATTTATAACCGTCAACATTGTCTGAGTAAACAAAATTGACCTGGTAGCCAAGGTCGATATTTATACCCCGAGCTACATTAAATTTCAACCCTGCTCCTGCTGGTACAAAAAGCTCATTTATGACACCGCTATTATCGGTTTTAAAATTGTTGACCGTACCGTCCGCGTATGTTACAACAGGAGTGTAGTTCATGGTACCAACGCCTAAAGTGAAATATGGTTCAATAGCTGTTTTACGAATGTGCCAGTTGATGTTAGCCATGTTGAAAACTGCACTTAAACTTGCAGAATAATGAAGTTTAGTGCTGAAGCTGTTGATGGGCGAGTTGCCCGAAGCATCAATATGAGCACTTTCGCCGCTTAATTTGCCGGCCAGGAAATCGGCCTGGATGCCGAACGACGGCAATATTTGCTTTTTAACGTAAACGCCGTAGCCTATTTCTCCGCTGGGCGACGTGAAATCCTGTTTGTCGTTTGATCCAAAAAGTGTGTTAGGAGTTAGTATCCCAGCGTTTACACCTATCGACCAGGTGCGGAATGCATCGTCACCGGAGAAAGGTTTAACATAGTCGGTGTGTGGATGCGATACATGTGATGTATCAGGGGTTTGAGCCAGTAACCCGCCGCCCGCTAAAATCCCAGTTAGCAGCAAGGTTGCTTTTTTAAAATTTGGTTTCATAGTGTTTATGTTTAGTAGATGTTTTGTTAATAAAACATAACCTCCAAAGACAACATTAGTGCCACATGAAATTGCAATTTAAAATAATTGTTAAATTAATTAATTCTAAGTGTAAAAATCATATCATAAACAACTGAAATTAAAGAACATAGAAAGTATATGCTATTTATTTAAAAATAGAAGAAATAATATTAGGAATATTATTAATACACTTTTTAAAACTGCGTTTAAAAAAGTACAGTTTTGTATCCCTGATAAAATCAAAAGGAAAAACTTAACTAACCAAATTTCTAAGCTTGGTTAGCGGGGTGTATAAATACTTTCCATTTAATTTCGGCGCCGGCATTGATCAACGTCGCTGCTACTGAGCAGTATTTATCTATAGAAAGCTCGGCAGCTTTCTGCGCTTTGTCTTTGTCAATATCGCCATATAAATGAAATTCGATGGTGATCTCTTTCCACAATGAAGGTTCTTTACCTTTTTCACGTTCGCCGTTAATGATCATTTTGTAATCTTTAACATCCTGGCGTTGTTTCTTCAAAATAGCAAGCACATCAATGGCCGAGCATCCACCCAATCCCATTAACAACATTTGCATTGGGCGAACCCCAAAATTCTGGCCGCCGCTTTCGGGGCTGCTATCCATTCTTACTACGTGATGTTGTTCGTCTACGGCTTCGAAACCATAATCGCCGCTAACCCGGCTGAGCTCTATTTTAGGCATATGAATTTTATAAAATGCAAAGTTAAAACTTTTAAAGATTTAAAATTTGTCGTCTTTACGCGTCTATGTAACCAAATTGTAATTAAATTTCATTCGAAAAATTACCGTTCCTTAACGGGTATCACCAATTTTAATCCCGACCATATCTCATCAACAGCACAAACTTTAATATCAACCAGTCCTATTTCAATGGCATAGTTTCTTATTTTATCCTCGGTAATATCAGTGATAATCTTTGATGCTTTCTTAGGCCACGATACCCATATCATACCATTTGCTTTGATCTGCCCCTTTAATAACGGCAAATTGATCATAAGTTCTTTTTCCTGTTTTGTAAAAAAATGCACAAAGTCTTGCCTGGTATTATCATCATTAAAAACAAGGTCGCCCGGTAAATCTGTAAATAAGCTCAAGTAGTTTTCCGGCGCATTAATCAATTGTATGCGGAAACCCGGCTTTATCCCAAGCTTTTTGGCAAGTGGCGTACCGGAGTAGCCGGCCGGCTGAATTATTATTTTTTCCGCCATTCCTGTAAGTCATTAATGTATTTGTTTCAAATGATGTTTCATATGATCAACATAATCCTGTGCAAGCCATTCAACGCTGTGCAGGCTTATCATTGTTTTGCTGTTATCACAATTCGCCTGCAATCGTTCAGGTGGATAGTTCTTTAACACCCTGAATATTTGTTTGTTCAACAATTGCCATAGTGCCAATAATTCTTTAACATCAGCATGTTGATATCGCTGTGCTTCTACCCATTCTACCTGTTCATATGTTAGCTTAAAATTTTCTTCAAATGTGCACCGCACAAATCGTTGCAGGTTTATCATGGCACTATCTATCAAATGTCCGATGATCTGTTTTTTCGACCATTTTTCAGGCGATGGCTTATAATCCCATTGAATGGAATTAATATCAGCGTTCAGTAAATTATCAATAACGTCCCTTATTTCTCCAGCTATTTTTTCCATTTCTTGTGATTAAAATCATTTTAAATATCCTTATTCTACATTAATTATCAAAAAGCATTATCTTCAACGCCAGAATATATTCTATGGCCCTTAATTATATCTGGATAGCTTTTTTCCTAATTGCCTTTGTTGTAGCATTTGTAAGGCTTATTTTTTTTGGCGACACAGATATATTTATGCATCTGGTTTCGGGGATGTTCAGTTCATCCAAGTCATCGGTTATGGACATAGCCTTACCGTTGGCGGGAAATATGGCGCTTTGGCTTGGTATTATGAATATCGGTGAAAAGGCTGGCGCCATTAACTTTTTATCCCGTATCGTTGGTCCGTTTTTCAGCCGTTTATTTCCCGGCGTTCCAAAAAATCATCCGGCAACAGGCAATATCATGATGAGCTTTTCGGCAAACCTGCTGGGCCTCGATAATGCCGCAACCCCTCTGGGACTGAAAGCCATGGACAGCTTACAGGAGCTTAATACCGATAAGGAAACAGCCTCAAATGCACAGATAATGTACCTGGTGTTACTTACCTCAGGTTTACAATTGCTGCCTGTTACCATCATTGCTCAGCGGGCCATATTACATGCAAAAGATCCTACCGACGTATTTATACCGTGTATTATAGCAACATATGTTGCGGCTTTAGTAGGCATGATCGCCGTCGCCATCAGGCAAAAAATAAAACTGTTCGACAGGGTTATTATTACCTGGTTGGGCGGCATCACTATTTTCATTGTCCTGTTGGTGTGGTACTTTAAGGTTTATCTAACAAAAGAACAAATCGGCCTGGTATCAAAAGTTGCCAGTAATTTAATGCTGTTCCTGGTACCAGTGGTGTTTATTTTGGGTGCCTTGTACAAAAAAATAAATGTATTTGAGATTTTCATCGAGGGCGCAAAAAGAGGCTTCGAAACCTCCGTTAAAATAATACCTTACCTGGTAGCCATGTTGGTAGGTATCAGCGTGTTCAGAGCGTGTGGTGCCCTTGATTATATTAACGATGGGTTAAGATGGGTTTGCGTACAGTTTAATCTTGACACCAGATTTGTTGATGCTATGCCGGTTGCTTATATGAAACCGTTAAGCGGCTCCGGCTCAAAAGCCATGATGATCAACGTAATGACAACTTTTAATCCCGACAGTTTCGCCGGCCGCCTTGGTTGTATATTCAATGGTTCATCCGATACTACCTTCTATATTGTGGCTTTATATTTCGGCTCCGTCGGCATAAAAAAATCGCGCTACGCAATCCCTGCGGGGTTAATTGCTGATTTCGCCGGGATTTTAGCGGCTATTTTTGTGGCTTATCTGTTCTTTGGATAAGGTCCGTCCGTCTTCCTGATACTCCCTGCTGTTAAAATCTGCTTAATTCTTTTATCTAATTTTTCGCAACCTCCCCGCTGTCTTTTCGTATAAGGAACGTGATTGCTTTTAAGATAATGTGACCAAATAATTTCAATTACCTTGTTAATTGTATTATTTACAATTCATAAGTAATTGATTATAAACCACTTAAAAGCAGAATATCTTGCTTATGAATAAATTAATTACTAAAGTTACTAAAGGCCTATTCTTTTTAGCGTTTTTTACTTTATGCACGTTAAGATATTCTTATGGCCAAACGTTAACGATTCAAAACTTCCCGACGGGTACTTATACACCGGGTTCAAATATTGCTATTCCGTTCAACATCGGCAGCGGCGGTTGTATCCAGCAAACCAATACATTTCAAGTATACCTCGCCAACGCGGCCGGAACAATTATATCAGGTGCTCTTAGCACTACAACAGGAGCTTACGCGACCTACATGAACGCGGTAATTCCCGCAGGTACACCCGCGGGCACTTATAAATTTGTAATAAAATCCACCGCCCCGGCCGTCACAAGCGCCGCATCACCTTCTTTTACAGTTGCTGCAGGTACTGCCGTTACCGCCGCAATGACAAGCGGTGAGACTTTGTTAGGCAGCAATACAATGGGCGCATGTAACGGCTCAAACGGCCTTACTTACGATTTTGCCAACGGTTCATCAACCGCGTCATCAACGGCCAGCTTTTTTGACGAGACTACACAGGCATCTTCAGGTACAGTTACTTTAGCACCAAACGGCACGTTTACTGCGGCTGCAAACAATTACACCGTCATCGTAAAGGCCACCAATGGCTCAAACATCGGAACACAAGCTTATACTTTAGTTAATAATCCAGTTGTAAATACTTTCGCACTTTCAACTACCAGTACTATCTGTTTAGGTGCGGCGCTTACCTATATAATTGATCCTAATGCGATAAAAAACAACTATCCAGGGATTGTCTATCACGTTGACTGGGGCGATGGAACAAGCAGCGATTATAGCTATTGTGACTTAGTGGCTTCGGGTGGCAATGTAACCAAGTTTTATACGTCGGGATCATGTGCCAGCGGTAATAAAACGTTTACTATTTCCATGCAGCAAAAAGCACCGTATTGTACAACGCTTACAACAAATATAACTACAGCAGCAACGGTGTTGCAGGTGCCGATTAATAGTTTTACGTTTACACCTTTAGGATGCTCCAACTCGCCGGTTACGTTCACTAATACATCTGATCCCGGCCAGGACCCGACAACTTTAAATTGTATTAATCCAAATGCCAGGTACACATGGCTGGTTGATGGAACCGCCCAACTTTCAAACGTCCCGATAAGTACACTTTTTACTTATACGTTTACACCCGGCTCTCATACCGTCACGCTTCACCTTAATGCCAGCTTTAACGGGGCATGTCCGGCAGCCGACGTTACTCAAACTATTTGTATCCAGGGGCCTCCAACCCCTGCTTTTACGTTACCGGCCGGGCCTGTTTGTTTAAGTTCAACTGTACCTGTTATAGATAATTCGACTGTTGACCCAGGATGCGGAAGCTCTAATACTTATTTATGGACCGTTACTGGACCGGGTCCCGTAAATTTTACCGGGGGCACCAGTTCCAGCAGTCCTAGCCCAAAGCTTAAATTTTCGCAGCCTGGTACTTACACCATTAAATTGGCTATTACCGCACAAAATTGCGGTACCTATTCAACTACCCAGACTCTGGTTGTTGATGACTCGCCAACTATTACCATGTCGGCTGATGCATTGGTATGCGGTACCAACTTCACTTATACCTTTGATCCCTCTGGCGGCATCACACAAACTACCAGTACAGGCACGGTTACTGCTCTGGCGGCTACCTACACGTGGACTGTTGCAGGAGGCACTTACGCTTTTGCAGGGGGTACAACTGCTAACAGCCAATATCCGCAAATTACCTTTACAGGCTACGGAATTTATACCATAACTGCTAAGGAAACAAACAGCTGCGGAACTGTAACAAAATCACAAAAATTAAATTTTCAGGTTGTTCCGGTAATAGCAATAACACCGGTGCCCACTCTTTGTCCGGGAAGTGCTGCAAGTTTGAGCGCCACTATAACTCCGGCAACGTACACATCGGTACAATGGAGCGGTGGTGCAGGAGCATTTACCAACAGCACCTCACTAACAACAGCAACTTATACACCCACTGCAGCAGAAATAACTGCGGGAACTGTGACACTTACGCTAACCGTTAATACAGGATTAACTGGTGCCTGTTCAACCATATCTCAAAATGTTACCATAAGTATTTATCCGTGGGATACTATTACAAGTGGTGCTACCAAAACGATATGTACCGGTACAGCTGTTAACTATGGCATCACTGCGTCGATTGCAGGTAGCACATTTACGTGGGTTGCTTCAAACTCTACCGGAACGACTACCGGATTTAACAGTTGCTCCAGTAGCTGTGGAAATACTATCAGCGATGTTTTAGTAAATACTTCCGCAACAGTCAATTCAGTTGTAAGTTATGTTATAACTCCATATGACACTCACGGATGTCCCGGCACTCCGCTTACACTCCTGGTAACGGTTAAACCTGATCCGATACTTACAGCTACGCCCGCAAGCACCCTTATTTGTAGCGGCAGCACAAACACAATTACTTTAACATCTAATATTGCAGGTACCAAATACACCTGGACAAGCACTGTAACAGGCAGCATTACGGGCAACAGTCAACAAGCCGGAAAAACAAGTTCAAGTATCGGTGAAGTTTTAAATAACAGCGGCACCACTGCAGGCAGCGTTACCTACGTCATTACTCCATATAATGGAACTTGCGCCGGTAACCCTGTAACTAAAACGATAAATGTTCAGCCATTGCCAACCACTTCCAACCCTGGTGCAAATGATACAAAATGTAATATTACTTCTTACACATTAAATGGCAATACCCCTTCTGCGGGAACCGGGGCATGGACGTTAACCTCAGGTCAAACCGGCGTTACGATTACCAGTCCTACTCTTCCGGGCAGTACTGTAACCGGCCTTGTTCCGGGCAACACTTATACGTTTGCCTGGACAATAACTGTCACAGGTTGTCAGTTTAGCAGCAATAGCGTAACCGTTCAGGACGATGCGCTTTCTGTTGGTGGTATTACTGCAGGCGCTACGACCGTCTGTAGCGGCGCCAACAGCGGAAACGTAACCCTGAGTGGTCAGCTGGGTAATATTTTAAGATGGGAATCATCTATTGATGCTGGAGTTACCTGGTCATCCATCAGTAATACAACTACAACTCAGGCTTATCTTAATCTTACACAAGCTACGCAGTACAGGGCTGTAGTACAAAACGGCTCGTGCGCAATAGCTTATTCAACTGTAACACCAATCCTGGTAAGCGTGCCTGCAGTAATATCAAATGCAGGAACAGATCAAACAGTATGTAATGCCACTTCTTATACACTGGCTGGCAATAGCCCAACGCCGGGAACTGGTTTATGGACGGTAAGTTCCGGACAAACAGGCCTTACTTTTACACCTGCCTCATCACCTACCGCAACTGTCAGCGGAATGGTACCAGGCCAAACCTATAAATTTACCTGGACAATAACTCCTGCGTTACCATGTACGCCAAACTCAAGTTTTGTAATTATTACTGATAATGCTCCTTCTGTTGGAGGAACAACGTCCGGAGCCAATGCTTTTTGCGCAGGAAGCGGCAACAGCGGTACGATTTCGCTAAGCGGACAAACCGGCGGTGTGGTAAGATGGGAATCGTCAACAGATAATGGCGTTACATGGTCTCCAACAACACCAGCCAATACAAGTACATCACAAACTTATATTAATATAACGCAGACCACGGCTTACAGGGCAGTAGTGCAAAACGGAAGCTGTTTAATAGCTTATTCAACTCCTACTACCATTACGATAAACCCGGTGGCTGTAACGGCAAATGCCGGTTTGAATGCTGTTCTGTGTAATGTTACCTCTTATACACTTAATGCCAACAACCCATCGCCGGGTACAGGACTTTGGACTGTTTCCTCAGGGCAAATCGGTGTTGTTTTTTCCGACCCGACACAACCTAATGCTACGGTGAGTAACCTGGTTCCCGGTCAAACCTACCAATTTACCTGGACAATAACGCCGGCAGCTCCGTGTACGCCAAACTCAAGTTCAATACTCGTAACAGATGATTTGCCGAGCGTGGGCGGTACAACCGGTACCAGCGCAACGGTGTGTATGGGCAGCAACGGCGCAACCATTAGCCTGACTGGTCAGGTTGGCGCTGTTATAAGATGGGAATCATCGATAGACAATGGGACTACATGGGTAAGTATCGGCAATACAACAACTTCGCAGGTATACTCAAACCTTACACAAAACACACAATACCGTGCGGTAGTTCAAAGCGGCGTGTGCGCGATAGTTTATTCGACTGTTACCACTATTACCGTAACCCCGGCAGCGGTAATCGCGAACGCCGGAACAGATCAACAGTTGTGTAATGCTACAACTTATACCCTCAGCGGCAATAGCCCATCACCGGGTACAGGATTATGGACACTAATATCGGGTCAAACAGGCATCGCTTTTTCCGATCCAACATTGCCCAACGCTGTTGTAACAGGCATGGTAGGCGGTCAAACCTACAAGTTTACATGGACGATAACGCCTGCTGCTCCTTGTACTCCAAATGGAAGTACAGTAACCATTACCGATTATGTACCGTCTGTGGGCGGTAATACTGCAGGCGGTACTACGGTTTGTAGCGGCAGCAGTAATGGCAACATCACCCTGACAGGGCAAACCGGTAACGTCTTAAGATGGGAATCATCCATCGACAACGGAGTTACCTGGACACTTATACCTAATACCACTACTTCGCAGCCTTACCTCAATCTTACGCAGACTACCCAATACAGGGCTGCAGTTCAAAATGGTAATTGCGCATTTGCTTATTCAACTGTTTCTACTGTTAACGTAAGTACGCCTGCCGTAACTGCAAATGCAGGAGGAAATAACGAAATTTGTAACGCCACTACTTATATTTTACAGGGTAACAACCCTGCACCTGGTACCGGGTTGTGGACCGTCACTTCAGGCCAAACCGGGATTACTTTCTCTGATCCGACCTTACCAAATGCCACAGTGTCGGGGTTACTTCCGGGGCAAACTTACCAGTTCACCTGGACAATAACGCCAGCGGCTCCTTGTGCGCCAAACTCAAGTGTTGTTACTATTATTAATGACGCTCCGTCTGTTGGTGGTACAACAGCCGGCACTACAGCAGTTTGTAGTGGTAGCGGTAGTGGCAATATTACGTTAAGCGGGCAAACCGGCCTCATCATAAGATGGGAATCGTCAATTGATAACGGTACCTCATGGCAAAGCATTGCAAATACGACTACCACCCAATCTTATATTAACCTTACCCAGACAACTCAGTACAGGGCGGTAGTACAAAATGGGCTTTGTTCCATCGCGACGTCTACGCCAAGCACCATTACGGTGAATCCAATAGCGGTTACAGCAAACGCAGGAACAAACCAGTCAGTTTGTAATGCAATAAGCTATACATTAAGTGGCAACAACCCGTCTCCGGGCACAGGCTTATGGACATTGATCTCGGGCCAGACAGGTGTCACTTTTTCGAATGCCTCGTTACCGAATGCGGTTGTCAGCGGGATGGTTCCCGGCCAGGTCTACCAATTTACCTGGACGATAACACCTGCCGCTCCATGTACGCCAAATTCAAGTACAGTAACCATTACCGACGATGCACTCTCTGTAGGTGGAACCACCGCCGGCGCCAATTCCTTCTGCTTCGGAAGCAGCAATAGCGGCGCTATTACACTTAGTGGGCAATTGGGTAACGTTATAAGATGGGAATCATCCGTAGATAACGGTGTTACCTGGCTGCCTATAGTTAACACATCCACCAGTCAATCGTATGCGAATATTACTCAAACCACTCAATACAGGGCAGTAGTACTAAATGGGTCGTGTGCTATTGCTAATTCTACTCCCACTACTATTACGATAAACTTGCCTGCTATAGCTCCAAACGCAGGAGCAAACGATGAGGTATGTAACGTAACTTCTTATACACTAAACGGGAATAATCCCGCGCCGGCTGCAGGACTATGGACACTGACTTCGGGCCAGATAGGTGTTACGTTTTCTGACCCGACATCACCTACCGCTGTCGCAAGCGGTTTGATTCCTGGTCAAACCTATCAGTTTACCTGGACAATAACTCCCGGAAGTCCCTGCGTAGCAAAAACAAGCTCAGTAACAATTATTAATGATGCACCATCAACAGGAGGCACCACCGCCGGATCTACCAGCTATTGTTTCGGCTTTCCAAATAATGGCAGTGTGACACTGAGCGGACAAGTTGGTAGTATATTAAGATGGGAATCATCAATAGATAATGGTGTAACCTGGTCACCTTTAGGTAATACATCTGCAACACAGAGTTATAGCAACGTTACCCAAACCACCCAATATAGGGCGGTTGTAAAAAACGGGGTATGTGCTATCGCTTATTCTACTATATCAACTATTATCATTAATCCACCTGCCATACCTGCAGACGCAGGAACAAACCAGGAGGTATGTAACGCAAGCAGCTTCACGCTCAGCGGAAATACCCCTGTAGCGGGAACAACCGGCTTGTGGACAGTAGCTTCAGGACAAACAGGTGTCACATTTTCGGATCCGACATCACCTACTGCTACCGCAAGCGGACTGATCCCCGGTCAAACTTACCAGTTTACCTGGACTATGCTTCCTGGTGCACCATGCGTGCCAAACTCTAGCACGGTAGCACTCACCGATGATGCACCGTCAGTAGGCGGAACTACAGCAGGCGGTAACACTTATTGCGCGGGCAGTAATGCGACTGGTGTGATTACACTTTCTGGCCAGGTTGGCACGGTATTGAGGTGGGAATCTTCGATAGATAACGGAGTTAGCTGGGTAACTATCGCCAATACGGGTACAACACAACAATTTCTTAATCTTACACAAAGCACCCAATACCGGGCCGTAGTACAAAACCCGATATGTGCATTTGCATATTCCAGTATATCGGCTGTTGGCGTTATTCAACCTGCTGTTACGCCAAATGCAGGGACGAACCAGGAGGTATGTAACGTAACTACTTATACATTAAATGGTAATAACCCATCTCCCGGTACGGGGATGTGGACCGTGACGTCTGGTCAAACAGGTATTACATTCTCAAATCCGACATTACCAAACGCTGTTGCCAGCGGGTTGATCCCCGGTCAGGTTTACCAGTTTACCTGGACAATATCGGCAACTGCACCATGTCCTCCGATTTCCGCTTCTGTAACCATTACTGATGATGCACCATCAGTTGGCGGTACTACTGCAGGCGGTAACACTTACTGTTCAGGAACAGTTAATAGCGGAACTATAACGTTATCAGGGCAAGTTGGTAATGTTGTAAGGTGGGAATTATCAACTGACAACGGCACTACGTGGACGTCTATTCCAAATACAGCGGCATCATTGCCATATCTTAATATTACACAAACTACTCAATACAGAGCGGTCGTACTAAATGGCGTTTGTTCAATCGCCTACTCTTCCGTTTCTGCAATTGTGATAAATCCGGCGGCCGTAACTGCAAATGCAGGTGGGAACCAGGAACTATGTAATATTACTTCATATACACTCAATGGCAATAGCCCTGCTCCTGCCACAGGATTATGGACACTCGCCTCCGGACAAACAGGTGTTACCTTTGCGGATCCTACTCAGCCTAATACAACGGTAAGCGGACTTGTTGCCGGTCAAACCTATAAGTTCACATGGACAATAACACCGTTGGCTCCATGTACGCCAAATTCGAGCACCGTAGTCATTATTGACGATGCACCGTCCATTGGAGGCACAACAGCAGGTGCTACTACGGTATGTAGCGGCAGTAACAGCGGTTCTGTTACCCTTAGCGGGCAAGTAGGCGGTGTTATTAGGTGGGAATCATCAGTCGATAATGGAACAACCTGGTCACCTGTGTCAAACTTAACTACCTCGCTTACTTATACTAATATTACTCAAACCACTCAATATCGGGCAGTCGTACAAAACGGCGTTTGTACATTTGTTTATTCAACGGCCACACAAATTGTTGTAAATCCACCGGCCGTAATCGCAAACGCCGGA
The DNA here is from genome assembly GCA_036498965.1 of Mucilaginibacter sp. Taxonomy (GTDB): domain Bacteria; phylum Bacteroidota; class Bacteroidia; order Sphingobacteriales; family Sphingobacteriaceae; genus Mucilaginibacter. The sequence continues at coordinate 4,082 of DASYEP010000009.1, read as the reverse complement.
GCAAGCAATGAACTTTGCAATGCTACATCATATGTTTTACAGGGAAATAACCCTGGTGCCGGCACAGGTTTATGGACAGTGACAACAGGACAAACCGGTCTTACGTTCTCTAACGCCACATCGCCCACCGCTACAGTAAGCGGGCTAATTACCGGGCAGGTTTACCAGTTTACCTGGACGATAACACCAGCCGCACCATGTACACCAAATTCAAGTACTGTAACTATTACAAACGATGCCCCCTCTGTCGGCGGTACAGCATCAGGTGCTACCACTTTTTGCGCGGGAACAAGCATCAGCGGTGCTGTTACAGTAACCGGGCAGGTTGGCAGCGTTATAAGATGGGAATCATCCATTGATAATGGCACCACATGGGTAGCAATTGCCAATACAACAACAACACAATCGTATCTTAACCTTACCCAAACAACTCAATATAGGGCTGTGGTACAAAACGGGGTATGTACTTTCGCAAACTCCACACCTACTATCATAACCATAACTCCGCCAGCAGTAGCTGCAAATGCAGGGTCAAACCAGGTGATATGTAATGCCACTACTTATACATTAGGCGGAAATAGTCCATCTCCCGGAACAGGATTATGGACACTAACTTCTGGTCAGTCCGGTGTTATTTTCTCGGATGCAACGCAGCCTAATGCGGTGGTAAGCGGATTAATCCCGGGTCAGATCTATCAGTTTACCTGGACTATAACTTCAGCTGCACCTTGTGCACCGAACTCAAGCTCTGTAACAATTACGGATGATGCTCCTTCTATCGGAGGTATTACCGCGGGCGGGAATATTTATTGTTCGGGAAGCGGCAATAGCGGAGCTATTACTTTGAGCGGTCAGCTTGGCCTTGTTTTAAGATGGGAATATTCTGTAGATAACGGTACCACCTGGACTTCCATTGTTAATACAAGTACATCACAGCCTTACCTTAACGTTACTCAAACCACTCAATACAGGGCTGTAGTACAAAACGGAACTTGTACTTTTACAAATTCGACAGCTTCTACTATTACTATTAACCCGGCTGCGGCGGCATCAAATGCAGGAATAAACCAGGAGCTTTGTAATATTACGACATATACGCTGACCGGCAATAGTCCGGCACCGGCTACAGGTTTATGGACATTGACTTCCGGGCAAACCGGCGTTGTTTTCTCTGACCCTACACAGCCTAACGCTACAGTAAGCGGGTTGGTTGCTGGTCAGACTTACCAGTTTACCTGGACTATTACGCCTTTGGCACCATGTACGCCGACTTCAAGCACAGTAAATATCATTGATGATCAGCTGTCAATTGGCGGAACTACAGCTGGCGCTACAACTGTATGTAGTGGCAGTAACAATGGAAACATTACCTTAACCGGCCAACTTGGGAACATCTTAGGCTGGGAAACATCAACCGACAACGGAGTTACCTGGGTGGCTGTTGCAAATACAACCACAACACTATCATACAGTAATATTACTCAAACTACAAAATACAGAGCGGTAGTACAAAACGGTGTATGTTCAATTGCTCATTCAAGTGTTTCTACTATCGTTGTAAGTACACCTGCTGTAACATCAAATGCAGGAGCAAATCAGACGGTATGTAACGCGACATCGTACGTTTTACAAGGAAATAATCCTTTCCCGGGTACAGGCCTTTGGACTGTTGCTTCCGGACAGACAGGTATTGTTTTTTCAGACGCAACGCAACCTAACGCAACTGTTAGCGGATTAATTGCCGGTCAGGTTTACCAGTTTACCTGGACAATAACCCCGGCCGCTCCTTGCGCACCCAACTCAAGTACAGTAACTATCACAGATAATGCACCTTCTGTTGGAGGCGCTACTGCCGGTGCGAATACTTTTTGTGCCGGAAGCAATATTAGCGGGTCCATTACGCTTACAGGTCAACTTGGTGCCATTTTAAGATGGGAGTCATCTACCGATAATGGGGTAACCTGGTCGTCGATTGCAAATACCACTACAACACAGCCATATCTTAATCTTACTCAAACAACCGAATACCGCGCTGTAGTGCAAAACGGCGTTTGTACATTTGCTAATTCAACCGCTTCGACTATTACTATTAATCCTCCTGCGGTAACGGCAAATGCAGGCGCAAACCAGGAGATTTGTAATGCCACAAGCTATATTTTACAGGGAAATAGTCCATTCCCAAGCACAGGCCTCTGGACATTAGTATCTAGTCAAACAGGTGTTACTTTCTCCGACCCTACCCAGCCAAACGCCACGGTAAGCGGGTTGATCCCTGGTCAAACCTACCAGTTTACCTGGGCTATAACTCCTGGAGCACCATGCGCGCCAAACTCAAGCGCTGTAACTATTACTGATGACGCACCTTCAGTTGGCGGCACCACAGCCGGAACAGCTACTTTCTGCGCAGGCAGTGGCAACAGCGGAACTATTACGCTGGCTGGTCAGGTTGGTACGATATTAAGATGGGAATCATCAGTGGACAACGGAACTACCTGGACCTCGATTTCCAATACCAGCATATCACAGACTTACACTAACCTTACTCAAACAACCCAATATAGGGCTGTAGTTCAAAACGGGATTTGTACATTTGCTAATTCCACCGTTTCAACTATAACAATAAACCCGGTTGCAGTAACCGCAAACGCGGGAACTGACCAGGAATTATGTAATATCACTTCGTACACACTTAGTGGTAATATTGCTTCTCCGGGTGCAGGCTTATGGACGGTGACTTCAGGCCAGACAGGAATTGTTTTCTCAAATCCTGCATCACCTACTGCAACTGTTAGCGGAATGGTACCCGGTCAAACCTATAAGTTTACCTGGACGATAACTCCTGCTGCCCCTTGCGCGCCAAATTCAAGTACAGTAACTATTATCGACGATGCGCCAACTGTGGGTGGTATAACCGCCGGAGCCACTACCGTATGTGCCAGCAACAACAACGGCAGCATCACTCTTAGCGGGCAACTTGGTGTTATTTTAAGATGGGAATCGTCAACCGATAACGGCGTTACCTGGACTTCTGTTGCTAATACAACAGCTACGCTACCGTATACCAATCTTACACAAACCACACAATACAGGGCTGTCGTCCAAAATGGCGTTTGTTTAATTGCTTATTCAGCCGTTACAGCTATTGTGGTTAATCCGCCTGCTGTACCGGCAAGCGCTGGCACAAACCAGGAGTTATGTAATGCAACGTTTTATGTATTGCAAGGAAATAGTCCTTCTCCGGGCAGCGGATTATGGACGCTTACTTCAGGGCAAACCGGTGTTACTTTTTCAAACCCTACCCTACCAAACGCTACAGTAAGCGGATTGGTTGCTGGTCAGGTGTACCAGTTTACCTGGACAATAACTCCGGCTGCGCCTTGTACGCCAAACTCAAGTTCAGTAACTATTACCAACGATGCCGCATCTGTTGGAGGTACTACAGCCGGGGCTAATACCTTCTGCGCAGGAAGTAATGTAAGCGGGTCAATTACGCTGACTGGTCAGGTTGGCAACGTTGTAAGGTGGGAATCATCGATAGATAACGGAACCACATGGGTGCCAATTGTTAATACAAGTACAACTCAGCCCTATCTTAACCTTACACAAACTACCAAATATAGGGCCGTGGTTCTAAATGGCGTTTGTACTGTAGCTTATTCAACCGTCTCGGCAATTACGATAAATCCGCCTGCCGTTCCAGCTAACGCAGGTGCGAACAACGAAATTTGTAATGCGACAACGTATATTTTACAAGGAAATAGTCCATCACCAGGCACTGGTCTTTGGACTGTATCTTCAAGCCAAACCGGTGTTACTTTCTCCGATCCTACCCAGCCTAACGCTACCGTAAGCGGATTGATCCCGGGCCAAACCTACCAGTTTACCTGGACGATAACCCCTGGAGCACCATGTGCACCGAATTCGAGCGCAGTAACTATTACCGACGACCTTCCTTCAGTTGGTGGTACAACTGCTGGTGGTAACGTCTTCTGCGCAGGCACCGGTAATAGCGGAACAATTACACTCACCGGACAGGTTGGTGCCATTTTAAGATGGGAATTCTCAACCGATAACGGAACTAC
>DASYEP010000008.1:0-3910 GCA_036498965.1 Mucilaginibacter sp. | reverse complement strand
CCTACTGCCTACTGCCTACTGCCTACTGCCTACTGCCTACTGCCTACTGCCTACTGCCTACTGCCTACTGCCTACTGCCTACTGCCTACTGCCTACTGCCTACTTTTCATATCAACATAATCCCTATTGGTTGGGCCAACGAAAATTTGACGCGGACGGCCTATTGGCTCTTTGTTATCTTTCATTTCCTTCCATTGGGCAATCCATCCCGGAAGGCGACCCAACGCAAATAAAACAGTAAACATATCTGTAGGGAAACCTAATGCCCTATAAATTATGCCTGAATAAAAATCCACATTTGGGTATAATTTACGCTCAACAAAATAAGGATCCTTTAATGCTACTTCTTCAAGTTTTTTGGCAATGTCTAGTACCTCATCATCAATTCCAAGTTTTTCTAAGATATCGTCGCAAGCCTTTTTGATGATCTTGGCCCTTGGGTCGAAATTCTTATATACTCTATGCCCAAATCCCATTAAACGGAAAGGATCATTCTTATCTTTCGCTTTTGCTATCCATTTATCGGTATCGCCGCCGTCCGCTTTTATTTTTTCAAGCATCTCAATAACAGCTTGGTTTGCGCCTCCATGCAGAGGACCCCATAGTGCTGATATACCTGCTGATACAGAAGCGTAAATATTTGACTCAGACGAACCAACTATACGTACGGTTGAAGTGGAACAATTTTGTTCGTGATCAGCATGCAATATCAACAGCGTGTTCATCGCGCTAACAATTACGGGATCAATCTCAATTTGTTCCGTACGTTGGCCAAAGGTCATATACAGGAAATTGGTTACAAAATCGTATTTATTTTGCGGATAGATATATGGATGCCCCAAAGATTTCTTATAAATCCAGGAAACTATAGTCGCCATTTTAGCAAGCATTTTGATGATGCTTAAATGGAGTTCCTGATCAGTTTGAACAGATTTTAATGATTCGGGATAAAACGCCGACAGCGCACAAACCAATGAAGAAAGCTGCCCCATTGGATGAGCGTTTGATGGGAAGCCATCAAAAAACTTTTTCATATCCTCATGAACCAGCGTATGCCTGCTTATTTCGTATTGAAAATGGTTTAGTTGCTGTTCAGAGGGCAACTCCCCATGAATGAGTAAATAAGCAACCTCTATAAAAGTCGATTTTTCGGCAAGTTGCTCTATCGGATAGCCGCGGTATTTAAGTATCCCCAGTTCGCCATCTAAAAAGGTAATCGCGCTTTTTGTAGCTCCGGTATTTTTATAGCCAATATCAAGGGTTACATACCCGCTTTGGTCTCTGAGTTTGGAAATATCAATTGCTTTTTCGCCTTCAGTACCCTCTATAATAGGAAGATCAAAAGTTTTATCGCCAATTTTTAATTGTGCTGTTTCCGACATTTAAGTATATTTTGTTCAGCACAAATGTAGAAAAAACCGTGTATTAAATCTCCTTCACCCGATTAACATTTGTAATATTTTTATGGTGGGGATTAGTAAGTGGATGATTGGGTTTATAAAGTTGATTAAGTTGGAAATTTCAAGAACTTCTTCAACCACTCACTCAATCAACCTAATAACTACTCACCAATCAACTAGTTCGAACGGATAGCTTCGACGGGATCGAGCCTGGCAGCAAAATAAGCAGGTATGATGCCCGAAATTATACCTATGCTTAATGAAGTACCTATACCAACAATAATGTTTTTCATATCAAGTACTACGGCAATATCTGCGGTTGCCTTTACAATTAAACTTACCCCGTATACAAGCCCAAGCCCTATAATTCCGCCCATTAAACAAAGAATAACTGATTCTATTAAAAATTGAAGCAAAATGAAATAGCTTTTGGCGCCCAATGATTTTTGGATACCTATAATATTGGTGCGCTCTTTAACAGAAACGAACATAATATTAGCAATACCAAAACCGCCCACCAGTATCGAAAAACCACCTATAATTAAACCGGCTATGTTTAATACACCAAATACAATGTCCAATTGATTGGAAAGCAGCGTTGTTTTGTTTAAGGCAAAATTGTCGTCTTCACCGGGCCGTAACCGCCTTATTGAACGCATTAGTCCTCTTAGTTCGCTTTCCACTTCTATATCTGTGAGGCCGTCTTTGCCTCTGACCACTATATGAGGGCGGTAATTTGCATTTTGGACGTCGATAAGATTTTTTGCAAAATTTAAAGGTAGTAGTATCAGTTTATCATCAGATATTCCTAACATATCGCTCCCTTCCTTTTTAAATACGCCTATCACCGTAACGTTCCGGCCCATTATCTTTAGTTGCTTGCCGACAGCCCCTCCTTCTGGGAATAGATCCTCAGCAATATCATAACCTATTACGGTTACCGGACTACCTGCCCTCGACTCGAGGCCGGTAAAATACCTGCCATCTTCAAAGTCAAAATTCCAGGTTTTGTCATGGTCTTGTGATGTTGCATTGATTTGTGCACCATCAACCGTGTTGCTTTTATATTTAATAATACGGTTGTCGATATTAATCTCGTATGATATAGCCAGGGCTGTTTGGCTGCGTTTTTGAAGCAGGTCAAATTCCCTTAGTTTAGGATCAGGCCTTTGTAAATACTTCCACCACGGCGAATTGGGATTCATTACCCAAGGCCATTTTTCAACATAAATACTGTTACTGCCTAATTTATTTACGCTTTTTTGGAGATTATTCCGTAAGGTATCAACAGCTGAAAAAACTGATATGATAGTGAAGATGCCTATAGTTACCCCAAGCAAAGAAAGAAACGTGCGCAATTTATTTTGCCTTAGGGCATCGTTGGCAAATAAAAAGCTTTCACGCAAAAGTTTTAAAAATAGCATATAATATTTTTGATTTCACCGATATATTCTGATTTCACCGATCGTATTATAATTGGGGAATTTATAATTAAGACTGTCGTTTTATTATTAAGTTACATTTTTTAAAACTATTATTAAAAATCGGTGTAATCAATAAATAATCGGCGCAATCAAAAACAACTATAAAAAAGCGGTTAGTTTACAAAAAAAACCTTACATTTGCGCCCTTGAAAATTCATATCTATAAGCATGAAATTATCTCAATTTAAGTTTAACCTGCCCGACTCATTAATTGCTCACACTCCTTCAAACATCCGCGATGAATCACGATTAATGGTATTGCACCGCGATTCGGGTAAAATTGAGCATAAAATATTTAAAGATATATTGGATTACTTTGATGACAAGGATGTTATGATCCTGAATAACACCAAGGTTTTTCCGGCGCGGATGTACGGAAATAAGGAAAAAACCGGCGCAACCATTGAAGTTTTTTTGTTAAGGGAACTTAATAAAGAGTTAAGGCTTTGGGATGTTTTGGTTGACCCTGCCCGTAAAATCCGCGTGGGCAATAAATTATATTTCGGCGACGATGACCTTTTAATTGCCGAAGTAGTTGACAATACTACCTCACGCGGTCGTACCATCCGCTTTCTATTTGATGGTACCGATGAAGAATTCCGCCGTAATGTAGAGATACTTGGCGAAACACCCTTGCCAAAATATATTAAACGCAAAGCTACAAACGAAGACAAGGAACGCTATCAGACTATTTTTGCCAAGCACGAAGGAGCCGTTGCTGCACCAACCGCAGGTTTGCACTTTAGCCGTGAGTTGATGAAACGACTGGAATTAAAAGGTGTTGAATTTGCCGAAGTGACGCTGCACGTTGGCCTGGGTACCTTTCGCCCGGTTGAGGTGGAAGACCTTACCAAGCATAAAATGGATTCGGAGCAGTTTATTATCGAAGAAAAACAAGCAAATATTGTTAATCGTGCTATAGAGCAAAAGAATCAGATATGTGCGGTTGGAACAACATCTATGCGTGCTATTGAGTCGGCAGTGTCAGCAAATAAAACTTTAAAACCAGCTAACGACTGGACCAGT
>DASYEP010000007.1:0-52747 GCA_036498965.1 Mucilaginibacter sp. | reverse complement strand
TTGGGGGCTATCTGCATTTAAAAGCTGATCCATATACACATCCTGCTGCGCAGGATGCAATCGAAGATGGTATTCGGGCATACGATTGGTCAATTCAATTAATTATTCAACTTAATCAAATACGGGAGAGGTAATATTTATGGTTTTTTGCTATAAATCTGGCGGCTGCGGCTGCTACCGCCGCCATTATGCTATGCTGGCTTCCTTCTCATATAAAAGTTCCTTCTCTCCATATAATCTTTCGGCTATAATGCCCCTGTCTGTACATAATTGCACCAATTTATCGGATTGTACAATTGGGTTTGATTCAGACGTGTATTTTATGCTGCTGATGAATTCGCACCACGGTTCCATACCCATGGCATATACATAGATCTCTTTCGGGTTAAAAATATCGACCAATGCCATCCCCTTTTCACAGTCTGAGCCTGCCAGTCGCCTGCTCCCGTCCATATCTCTCGGCAGTTTTTTGGTTAGCAATGGCCCGTAAAGCCAGGTTAACGGCGCTCCGTCACATTCCATGCCGATAAACATTACGTCTACGTCACCTGTTTGTCTACGAATATGCTTATACAATTCTGGTTCTACGATCCTTGAATCGGCGAGGAAAAGCAGCCTGAAATCCCCAATTTCTACCAGGTAGCAGCTCTTGGTCAATATGTTCATATCGCTGTGCTCACCGATAAAAGGCAACGCAGTTATGTCTGCATCGTGAAAATGGATCGACTCCATTTCGTCCATCGCTATCACATTCTTAAAACCCACATTGTTGAACATCAGTTTTAAGTCAGGATCTTCCAGTTTTCCGCTGTTAGTGCGCGGTACAATTAAATTCTTTATCTTATGACGCAGGGGCAGCAGGGTCTCAAATAAAATATGATCCTGGTGATTATGCGTGATCATTACGTAGTCTATCGTATCAGGAAGGTCGGCATCCGAAAAATGCGCAACATCTGAATGATATCCGTAATAACTAATCAGTGGATCTACCAGTATGCTGATGTCCTTGGTCTCAACCAAAATACAGGCATGACCAAAATAGCGCATCCTTATTTTATCACCGGTATATTTCTGGTATGGCGGTGGTGGTGTTTCGGTAAAAAACGTCTCAAACAACGCTTCCTGATCCGGTGTTACCCCGCACAGCTCTTTTATATCGTTGTAGCTGTGAGATGATCTCTTCATTTTTGCCAGCGCATCTATACTCGGGTGATCAAAAGGGATCTCCAGGCTCAGCACATCCGGCTCGTCCAGCCGTGGCGTGCTCAGGCAGAATGGCCGCTCATCATTATTGGTCATCCACATCGCTATGCTTTGCGATTCCTTTCTATAAAATTCGCTCTTATACAACAGTGATTCAAAAAAACGGAAGCCGGGGTTGTTGTTACGGTCATAAAACAGTTCTACATACCCTTTCAATATTTCCGGTACTTTTGTGTACAAGGTTTCCATACCATAGCCTTTAGCCTCGGCAGCTAGCATCCTGTCCAGTTCTTTTATTGCTTTTGCAAACTCGATTACCCTGGCTTGTTCCTTATATGAACGTTGCTCAAGTGCCGTTACTTCTTCAATCCGGCCTCCCCCGAAATCCATAAACGGGCCGCCCTTCATCTTTGGGTTCAGCACCGCATTCGCGTGGATCGAGGGCGCCATCAGATACGACTCTATGATTGTAAGGTGCCTCCCTACTATGTTCATCGCTGCTGTTGCAGGCGATACTAAATGGCTCCATGCATACCACTTATCTACCAGCGGTTCCAACACAACATTCGGCCTCAAGTATACTTCCTTGTTATTCATAACGGTATTATTAATTTTTTACTAATTTTTTTGATATTATTTCCACTAACTTATTCGCATGCTCCATAATAAAAAAATGCCCCCCCGGCAGTTGTCTGAAGTCTACCTGCAGGCCGCATTCCTGCTGCCACAATAAAATATCTTCCCTTTCCATATCTTCCTCGCTCCCGGTAATAACAGTCATTGGTATGTCAAGCACCCTACCTTCTTCATACAAATAACTTTCACTAAGGCTAAAATCGTTCCTAAGTATCGGCTCTAAAAAATTCAGCATATCTTCACTCTCCAAAATCTCGTCAGGCATCCCACCCAATTCTCTTATTTCCTGGATAAACTCTTGTTTGGGTAGTAAAGAACGCTTCTTCTCTGTCCTGGAAACTGACGACGGACCTGTTGTACCTGTGATAAATATGTGTTCAGGTTTTCTATGATCATTTTCCAAAAGCTTCAATGTCAACAAATACGCAGCCAAACCACCCAGGCTATGTCCGTAAATGGCATATCGTTCTCTATTTGCTATGTCTTTTACCTGTCGGTAGAGATCTTCAGCCAGGGCGTCCATTTCTGAAATAAATGGTTCACTCATTCTGGTACCTCTGCCGGGGTATTCCAATGTAATAACCTTTAAAAATGATGGCGCTTTTTCAAATAAATGACGATAAGAATATTTATTTCCTCCAGCAAACGCAAGGCATACAAGATTAATTTTCTCTCTCATTAAATTTCGTTTTCTTTCACGCTATCAGATTCCGTTGAAATAATGCAAGTTAGGCGTCGTCTTTTTACGAAAAATGTCGAAAATAAGTTAATGCTTAATAAAGTTTTTTTCAATTCTGTGTAAATTCTGTTCAAAGAATATTAGAAAATTTACTGCCAAACTTGAAAAGATATTAAGAGAAAAAAATAATTTAAACGAGGACGGCTAGTAAATATAACTTATCGGCAATTTAATTCGCTATTGCTTAAATAATATATCTAAAGTTAAAAAAAATGGTTTATGCTTGAAAAAGATTTCACATATAGGGGAATATGTATGGCATAAAGGTAAGTATTCTCGTTGGTTTATGATAAAAAATTAATTTAAGGTAGAGTAAAATCATCACTTTAGGGATTAATTTACCCAATATAATAGTTATTTTATTTACAAGAAACCTGGGGAGGAGCTGACCAATAATATCACTGGTCAATTTAGCTTGAACATAATAAATCGTAAGGGAACAAACTAAATAGACCGAGCGGGCAAAAGGCACTTTTGCTATTCTAACACTTCATAAATTACAACCGGCTTTTCTTTATTTTTTAGACTAACCTCGCCGATTTCATTACATTGAAACGACTCTTTAGCCAATTCATAAGTTTCGCGGGTGATTATTATTTGGCCGGCTTTTGCTGTTGACTGCAACCTTTGGGCTACATTTACGGCGTCGCCTATTACGGTATAATCGAGACGCTTTAATGAAACAGAGCCAATATTACCTGAAATCATTTCACCTGAATTAATGCCTATCGCCACCTCCGGTTTGAAAGTCCTTTCATCAGGCAGTTGTTCTTCAACCGTTTTAAGCTGCTTTTTTACCGAAAGGGCAACATCGATTGCCCGGTCCAAATGATATTTTCCTCTAAAAACAGCCATTATCGCATCACCCATGAATTTATCGACATGCCCCTGCTGTGCGATGATTTCATGAACAATCATATCGAAAAGCCGGTTAACTATTTTTACCACTAAATTCGCCGGCACTTTCTCAGTTATGGCGGTGAACCCGCAAATATCGATAAACATAACCGTCGCTTCCAATGTCTCGTTCCCAGCGAGATTACTTTCGAATTCGCGGCTGGTCATAAAGTTGATAACATTTTCGTCCACATACATTTTCAAAATGTTATTTTCCTTTATCGCTTTCAACGTTTCATGCATCTGAAGCACATGGTGCAACGTTTTTTCAATGGTAAGGTCAAGGTCTTCAAAATCCACCGGTTTACAAACAAAATCAAAAGCACCGCGGTTCATGGCCATTCGTATGTTCGGCATGTCGCCATACGCGGAAACCATAACCGCCTTTACCATTGGATTCGTTTCGGGAAGCCGGCTCAACAGCACAAGTCCATCCATTACCGGCATATTGATATCGCTTAAAATAACGTCGATATCTGGATGTTGCTTCAGTTTTTCGAGCGCGTCTTCGCCATTATGAGCGAAAACAAATTCATAAACGCTTTCTCTTATTTTACGGCGAAACTTTTGTTTAATCAGCAATTCCAGGTCGGCTTCGTCGTCAACAACTAAAATTTTTGCCATGTGTTATAGTAAAAAAGTATGAAGTTTATCTTTTAATAACATAAAATCGAGCGGCTTTGTTAAAAATTCATCTGCTCCGTTTTGCATCGCCTGCCGGCGATTCTCGTCGTCACCATAGGCGGTTATCATCATTACTACCGGAGGTGGTTTCTCATAAGTGTGCCTTATGCGCGAAAGCAGTTCTATTCCGGACATGCCGGGCATATTAATATCCGATAAAATAAGCACCACCTCAGAACTGTTTTTTTCTAAATATGAAAGCGCCTCTTCACCGGAAAGCGCGAATGAAAAATTAAATTCACCGGTCTTTATCTCCTTGCGGAAACGTTGTACAAACAATGATTGCACATCGGCCTCGTCATCGACTACTAAAATTTTCATATTCAATTAGTATTCCTTTAAATTGTGATTTGTTTATTTTTACCCTAGTGGTAGTGTTATAATAAATTCTGTGTATTTGCCTTCTTTGGTATCGATGTCTATACTTCCCCCATGCCCTTTTACTACCATATCATAAGTTAATGATAAACCAAGTCCTGTGCCTTCACCGGTTGGTTTAGTTGTAAAAAACGGCTGCATTATTTTGCTTTTAATATTTTCGGGGATACCGTTTCCGTTATCTTTAACTTTAATTACAACATTTTTTTTCTCAAAAAGCGTGGCTACGCTTACCTCCGGCCTGTAATCTGCCCCTGCTGTTTTTTTCTTTTGACTTACGGCATAAAATCCGTTGTTAAAAAGGTTAAGCAACACCCGGCCGATTTCCTGTTGAATAATATTCGCCTTTGGCAGATCGGGATCGAAATCCGTCATCATTTCCGAATTAAATGATTTGTCCTTCGCCCTTAAACCGTGGTAAGATAGCTTAAAAAATTCATCGGCGAGTAAATTAATATTAGTTAATTGACGTTCGCCTGTGTTGGTTCGCGAATGCTGTAACATCCCCTTTACTATGAAATCCGCCCGTTTGCCATGCTGGTTAATTTTTTGCTGATTTTCCTTAATGTCATCGGCAATTGTTTTTACTTCTACGAAATTACCTCTCTCAATTTCTTGCTTCATCTCGTCAATCAGCTCTGTATTTACTTCAGAAAAATTGTTGATAAAATTTAGCGGATTTTGTATTTCGTGGGCTATTCCTGCGGTGAGTTCACCAAGAGAGGCCATTTTTTCGGACTGTATTAACTGCTTTTGCGTTATTTGCAATTCTACAAGCGCTTTATTGGTCTGATCGCGTTGTTCTTCGATCATATGTTTTTGTTTACTAAGCAATACATTGGCCTTTTGTTTCTGCCGGTTATTTCTCAGCAAAATAATAACGGTTACAGCAATCAATCCCATTACAATAAATGCGCCTGTTAAAAAATAACGCTGCAGTTTTTTTTCCTGGTTAAGCGCGGTGATCTGTGCCTGTTTTTTTGCAAGGTCATAGTTATATTGCAGCACGCTGGTTTTGTTTGTAACCTCAGAACTTGACATGCTATCGCGATAAGCGATATACAGGTTTTGAACTTTATAAGCGTTGGCAAAATCGCCTTTTTGCACATATGCATCTGCCATCGCCTGGCTGTTATCACGTTTAAACTCAAGGGTTCCTGTCCCGATGGCTTTGGTATAACCGCTTTTTGCATAAAAGAGCGCACTATCGGGTTTGTTTTGTTTAAGATAGGCATTAGCAAGTATGCTATTTATCCATTCAATGCCCTCGGTGTCATTAATTTTTTGTGCCGTGTTAAGGGAACGAAAAGCGTATTTAAAGGCCAGGGGTAAATTCCCCATTTTCACATAAACGTCGGCCATGTTGCTTTCAGTAAGCTCGATGTTATATGGAAGCTTAGTTTTACTAAGCCCTTCCTGATAGGTTTTAAGGGCTTCGGGGTATTTACCCGTAAGCCTGTACATTTCGCCTATTCGGTTAAGCAGGTTAAATTCCAAGTTGGTATTGCCGAGCGTTTTATTAGCCGCGAGCGCCTTTTTATAATAAATAAGTGCATTTACCTGGTCGCCCAATGTTGTATAAATAGCGGCAAGGCCATTCCATGCGTTGGCCTTAGATCTCAAGTCATTCGCATCTTCCGCACTTTTTTCAGCCTTAAAAGCCCATTCCATAGCTTTGGCAAAATCACCAAATGAGCTTTGATAAAGTGATGATAATGATGCCTGACACCGCGAAATCAATATTTTGTTATCAAATTTTAATGCGACAGAATCCGCTTTTAAGTAATAAAAAAGCGCGTCTTTATTTTCGCCTATTCGCTGTTTTGCCGAACCACTTATTAGCCAGGCATTTACTAAAAGTATTTTATCATCAGTTTGTTCAGCAATCACAGCGGCCTGCTGTAACAATATAAATGCTTGCTTTTCCCCTCTTTGAGATTTTATCCAACCCAAGTTGGCCAGGGCATTACCCTCGCCTGTAGCGTAACTGATCTTTCGCGAAATAGAAAGCGCCTCATTAGCCGTGGATTCGAATTTTTCATTTGAAACTCTGGCGTCTCTAAATAATTGTCCCAACTCATTTAGCCGGTTTACCCTAAAGGTATCTGTTTGCGGGTGGCCTTTAAGCTGCTCATCAAGCTTTTTAATTTGGATCTCCTGCCCCAAAAATTTGAGGTGACATAAAACAAGCAGAAACAGGAGCAAAATTTTCTTCATTGTGAATTTTCGGGAGGTTTGAAATTGTTTAAGGCCAAATATTATTCTATAAATATCATATTATTTTTCAGTAACAGGTAAACTGATAACAAACTCTGTAAACTCACCTTCTTTGGTATCAACAGTGATATTACCGCCATGGCCTTTTACTACCATATCATAAGTTAATGAAAGGCCAAGACCAGTGCCCTCGCCGGTTGGTTTTGTAGTGAAAAAAGGCTGCATGATCTTTTCTTTGATCTCATCCGGAATGCCTGTCCCATTATCTTTTACATTGATCAGCACATTTCCCTTTTTTACTTGAGTTGTGATAGTAACGGCTGGTTTGTAGCCTTCAATTCCAAGCTTCTCCTTTTGTTGCACTGCATAAAATGCGTTTGTGAATAAATTAAGCAATACTCTTCCTATATCCTGCGGTACCACGTTTACCACCGGAATTTTCTCGTCAAAATGAGTGATCAAATCTGCATTGAACGACTTATCTTTTGCCCTGAGCCCATGATAAGCTAGCCTCAAATACTCGTCGGCCAGGGTGTTTATATTGGTAAGTTCTTTAATGCCATTACTAGCGCGGCTGTGCTGCAGCATCCCTTTTACAATACCGTCGGCCCGTTTACCGTGATGTATTATTTTTTCCAGGTTTTGTTTCAAGTCGCCTGCAATTGCAATTGCTTCATCTTTGTCACCCTTAATTAACTCCTGCTCCATTTCGTCGATTAACTCTACGCTTACTTCAGAAAAATTATTGACAAAATTTAACGGATTTTGGATCTCGTGAGCTATTCCAGCTGTAAGTTCACCCAATGAGGCTAGTTTTTCTGACTGTATTAGCTGTTGTTGTGTAGTTTGAAGTAATACCAATGTTTCTTGTAATTCATTTTTCTGCCTGGTAAGTTCGGCCGTTCGCTCCGCTACCAGTTTGTCAAGGTCCTGATTCTGCTGACTGATTTTCCTGAACTCTTCCTGGTTCTTTTTAGTGGTCGCCCACCTTGCCGCCGTCCAAACAAAGGCTCCTACTATCGCAAAATCAAAAAAGTTATCCCACTTATGGTAAAAGTCTGGCGCAATTAACTGAACCAAACCGGCAAGCAGTCCTGTGGCTATTAAAATATAATGTGACTTTATATAAGAACTAATGATGTTGAAATCGGGTTCCTTATCCGCGAAGAATATAAAAGGTAGCAATAGAAGATTGCCAAAAAAAATTCTCGACAAACCATGTAAGAAAAGGAAAGTCAAAATACCAAGCGCGATGGATGCCCATAATGAAAGGGATAGGATGTTGCTCCACTTAGTATAAACCGGAGAAAACTGAAACGCTTTCTGCAAGCGTTTTACTAATAAAAAAGCAGCCAGGAAAGGAAAGACATACATATACTGCTAATATATCAAATTACAGTTAAAGTTAATTATTTGATAAATTTATGTTTTCAGTTATTCTTAGTTTTTAAATTAATAAACAATACATCCCAATAATATTGCAAACCGCGTCGAAAAACAAAAGAGCTGAATGATTTAATCAACCAGCCCTTAAATAAAAAATAATGATGTAAATGAGTATAATAAACCCAGTGCCCGAATTTTTGCTTTTCGTTCCTTATTCCGAACTGGTTATTTTCTACTTGATTAATGCTGCTTAAGTTTATCTGCCGTTGCCTTTCCCGGCAAATAAATCTGGAATCCAAAAGATAAATTAAGGTTGTTCTGATAAGCCGTACTGCCAAAGCCCAGTATGCCATTATATTTTAACAACGCTTCGAGACCCAGAGTCGGAGTTACAAAATATGCAAAACCAGGCCCCACGCTGAAGTCAAATCCATTTGTGTTTCCTCCATTTTGCGCAACGCTTATGCCTCCGATGCCCGCAGTTGCTTCACCGAAAAGACGACCATGTTTTATAACATTTACATCACCTTCCTGATAATAGCGCCCCAGGGCACCCACCCCATAATTTATAGTGCTACCCTGTCCCGATTGGGTTTGTATGCCAAATTTGACATACCCCCCCAATGCGACATTATCTTGTATAAACCAAGCGGCCTTCGGTGAAAGATTTGCTGAAAAGACATTAGGGCTATTTAAGCCAAAATTCAAATCAGCGATATCTGTGCCAATCAAAATATTTCCGGCTTGAATTTGCGCACGGGCACATAAATTAAAAGCTGTGATCGCAATTAGAGTTAATAAGGTAAATTTTTTCATGATATCAATTTTAATTATAGGTTAACAATTAAAGCATCAACAAGAGACCTTTCCCTTTGTTTATATTTATTAACTTATTGATTGCCCTATTTTAATACCCCAATTGAAGTATTTCAAAGGTTAAGTTTATGAGCTTAATAATTTATTAACCATTATCGAATTGACTGAATCATCTTTACAAAAAAATCATGCTAATACTTTTCAAAAAAGGCTTCCATAATGCATTCAATTAAAACATTTAATATATTAGCTGCAAAACCCGGTTGATATGCTATTTGAACAAGCAGGTGAGTACATTCTTTTTAAACTGCGCAATGATCTGCCTAAAAGGCTGACTTATCATAATATTGACCATACAATGGATGTTTACAATGCTGCTGCTACAATTGGAAAACAGGAAAACATCAATGACATGGAAATGAAATTGTTGCTTACAGCAGCCCTGTACCACGATTCTGGCTATTTAGTAAGAGACAAGGGACATGAAGAGGAATCATGTTTTATCGTCAGCGAAATATTGCCATTGTACAATTATAATATCGAAGAAATTGAATTGATATGCGGTATGATTATCGCTACGAAAGTACCACAAACTCCTAAAAACCATTTGGAAAGAATTTTAGCGGACGCTGACCTCGATTACCTGGGCAGGGATGATTTTTTTACAATTGGACATTTGCTGTATAAAGAAATATCCCATTCGGGCATTATTTGCAATGAGGACGACTGGAATCAGTCGCAGATATTGTTTATAGAAAGTCACCGTTATTTTACCGGCACCGCAATAAATTTGAGGGAAACAAAAAAACAAGCAAACATGAATAAAATTAAAGCGCTGATAAATTCGGACTTAAAATGAAAAAACTGAGATTACCAGAGTGGTTAACCGATGCTATTTCGACGCTGATAGGCATGTTATTTAGCGGCTTCGCTTTAAAGAGCTTCCTGGTGCCTAATCAATTTTTTGATGGGGGGGTAACAGGTATCTCATTGCTTGTACACGAGCTTTATCATATCAATATTGCGTATGTTATCATAGTAGCCAATATTCCGTTTATCATAATGGGCGCTTTCCAGGTTAGCAGGGCCTTCGCAATAAAAACCGTTATAGCAGTAATAGGGCTGGGTATTTGTCTCCAATTTATACCTTATCCTCCTATCACGTCGGATAAGCTACTTGTATCCATATTTGGAGGAGTCTTTATGGGCATTGGCGTTGGTTTGGCGATACGCGGCGGGTGCGCGTTAGATGGTATTGAGGTACTAGCGCTTTATACCGGCAAACGAATAAGCTTTACCATTAGTGAAATCATTTTAGGTATCAACATTATAATTTTTTTAATTGCAGCCATTCAACTTGGGTTGCCTACAGCGTTGTATTCTATTTTAACCTATTATACAGCTTCGCGAACTATTAACTTCGTCATTGAAGGTCTCGAGGAATACACAAGCGTTACTATTATTTCGGCAGAAAGCGAACAAATTAAACGGCAGTTGGTGATGGTATTAGGCAGAGGTATTACTGTTTATAAAGGAGAACGCGGTTTCCTGAAAAGCAGTTTTGACATAAGCCAACCGGTTGATATTGTTTTTACAGTTGTTACGCGACTTGAGGTTAGGCGACTGCGTAACCTGGTACATGAAATTGATCCCAAAGCGTTCATTTTTACAAGCATCGTAAAAGAAGCAGCCGGCGGGGTGCTAAAAAAGAGGGCAAGACATTAAAAATGTCGGATAAAACAACGCTCATTTGGTTATAACCAAATGAGCGTTTTCATAATTAATAAAATTACTTCTGTGGCGAGAGCCAATTAATCTATAACTGTTACTTTCAGCATATTTGTTTTGCCTTGTTTGGAAATAGGTATGGCTGCTGTGTTTATCACTACATCCCCATCCTGAACAAGATTTTCCGCCTTCAGAATATTATTTACATCACTGATGGTTTTGTCAGTGCTGTCTAATTGGTCATAATAAAAAGTCCGTACGCCCCACAGTAGACTAAGCGCGTTTAACAGATGTTTGTTTGACGTAAAAATATAGGTGCAAGCCTTGGGTCTGTAGCTTGATATTTCAAACGCAGTATAACCTGAAGTAGTCATAGCGACGATTCCCACAGCGTTTGCATGTTCTGCCAGATAAACTGCTGAGCCGCATACAGCTTTACTCAAATCAACGGGTGATGTGATATCGGTATTTGCCGTTTTATTTGAGTTGTAAGGATAACCCAACTCTTCTACATTGCGCACAATTTTTGCCATTGTTTCAATTACGATCACTGGAAATTCACCAACTGAAGTTTCGCCGCTGAGCATTACTGCATCCGCGCCATCAAGCACCGAATTAGCTACGTCGTTTACTTCTGCACGTGTAGGGCGCGGCGTTGTAATCATCGATTCTAGCATCTGAGTGGCCACAATCACAGGTTTTGATGCCTCCCGGCATTTGCGGGCTATCATCTTTTGCAGAAGCGGAACTTCTTCCAAAGGCATTTCAACACCAAGATCGCCGCGGGCAACCATTACCCCGTCGGTAGCTGCTATAATTTCGTCAATATTTTCTATAGCTTCCGGTTTTTCAACTTTAGCAATTACTTTAGCCGCTTTACCGCTTTTTGCAATAATGCGTTTTAGCTCCACAATGTCCTGACCGGTACGAACAAAGGAAAGGCCCACCCAATCAACATCCCAATCCAAAGCATATTGCAGATTTTCCAGATCCTCTTCGGTTAAACTTGGGATAGATACTTTAGTGTTTGGAAGGTTAACCCCTTTACGTGAGGTTAAAATGCCGCCATGCATTACTTCGCAAATTACGGTATCCAGCCTGTTGGTTTCAATAACCTTCATCTGTATCTTCCCGTCATCAAGCAAAATAATTTCATTTGGCTGTACATCCTGCGGAAAAGTTTCGTAGGTTATGTATATCCGGTTGTCGTCGCCTATACACTCATGTGTAGTTATGTTAATGCGCGTGCCGTTTACCAGGTGAATCCCTCCATCTTTTACAAGACCAATGCGAATTTTAGGTCCCTGCAAGTCAGCTAAAATGCCTACGTTGGTTTTATATTGTTCATTAATTTCACGGATAGTGTCGATCACTGCTTTGTGATCCTGCGCTTTTCCGTGTGAAAAATTAAGACGGCATATATTTACGCCTGCCTTTATCATCGCTAATAAAACATCTTTTTTAGCAGATGCTGGGCCCATTGTGGCAACAATTTTAGTTCGGTTATAATGTAGTTTCATAATTATCTGATTAAAACGGGCCTGTTTTGGCTAAAATATGGTGTATTTATGACACCCCTTAAATTTTGCGCTAAAATAATAGATTTTCGCGTGATTTTATTTTTTTAGGATCAATCTTCACCGCAGCGACAATTTCGGGTATCTTGTTTAACGTAGAAATGAGGTTATCAAGGTCATTTTCATCGATATAATTCTTTATCAATAAGAAAAAATCAGCTTTTTTCATTTCGGGAACCAGGTATCCGTCAGAGCCTTTATTGGCAATAAAATAAAAATCTGTTTCTGAAGCTTCCCAATTATAATGGTACAATGAAAAAAATATAGTCCCTGAATCTCTGTAAATATCAACCTCGAGATCAGAAATTTTTACGAAATTAAAATTCAAAAACTTATTGATAAGATAACAAATGCGGTAATCTTTCAGGGAAGTCGTAACCGCGATCAAAACAAAATCAAGATCGATCTCAAACTTTAAAAATTTCCTGTTCAAAATCATTACTTTTGCGCGGTAAAAATACAAATCGAAACTCTTGCAATAAAATTTTGTTGCAGATAATACAAAAGTATTTAGATTTGATATTTGACAGAATTTATTTTTCTTTGCAAAAATTTTTATTAATCATTAAACTATAAGACTATGTCTGATATCGCTTCAAGAGTAAAAGCTATTATCGTTGAAAAATTAGGTGTTGACGAAAGTGAAGTAACACCGGAAGCTAGCTTCACCAATGATCTTGGTGCTGACTCGTTAGACACCGTGGAATTAATCATGGAGTTTGAAAAAGAATTTAACGTAGCTATTCCTGATGACCAGGCTGAAACCATCGGCACCGTTGGCCAGGCTGTTGCTTATCTTGAAAAAAACGTTAAATAAACTCCCTAATCTTATTAAATGGAGTTTAAAAGAGTTGTAGTAAGCGGGCTTGGGGCACTTACTCCAATTGGTAACAGTGTTCCCGAATATTGGGAATCCTTAATCAATGGAGTAAGTGGCGCTGCTTTGATAAAAAGTTTTGACACGGAGAAGTTCAAGACTAAATTTGCCTGCGAAGTGAAAAACTTCGATGCGGACGCGTTTTTAGGCAGAAAAGATGCCAGAAAACTTGATCCCTTTGTTCAATATGCCTTATACTCGACGGAAGAAGCGGTAAAAGATGCAGGTTTAAACTTTGAGAAACTGGACACCAGCCGCATAGGCGTTATCTGGGGTTCGGGTATCGGAGGTTTAAAAACATTTTTAGACGAGGTAGTGAATTTTGCCAAAGGCGACGGTTCACCACGTTTTAATCCTTTTTTCATCCCGAAGATGATAGCAGATATTGCTCCCGGCCAT
This sequence comes from Mucilaginibacter sp., assembly GCA_036498965.1. Classification (GTDB taxonomy): domain Bacteria; phylum Bacteroidota; class Bacteroidia; order Sphingobacteriales; family Sphingobacteriaceae; genus Mucilaginibacter. Next base: position 39,210 of record DASYEP010000007.1, on the reverse strand, counting down.
ATCTCGATTAAGTATGGTTTACGCGGGCCTAACTTTTCAACAGTTTCGGCATGCGCTTCATCAAACAACGCACTTATAGATGCTTTTAATTATATCCGTTTGGGTAAAGCAAATATGTTTATAAGCGGCGGTTCAGAGGCGATTATTAACGAAGCCGGTATTGGTGGGTTCAATGCCATGCATGCTTTGTCGACCCGTAATGATGACCCGGCAAGTGCATCGCGGCCTTTTGATTTGGATCGCGACGGCTTTGTTGCTGGTGAAGGTGCGGGAACAATAATATTAGAAGAACTGGGACATGCGTTAGCACGCGGAGCTAAAATTTACGCTGAAATGGTTGGTGGCGGCATGAGTGCCGATGCCTATCATATGACAGCTCCTCACCCCGAAGGGCTTGGCGCTGCTTTAGTAATGAAGGCGGCACTTGATGATGCAGGTATGACACCGGCTGATATCGACTACGTAAATGTTCATGGAACATCCACACCTATTGGCGACCCTCAGGAAGTAAAAGCTATACAGGATGCCTTTGGCGCGGAAATCTATCGTATAAATATAAGTTCTACAAAATCAATGACCGGCCATTTACTGGGTGCTGCCGGGGCTGTTGAAGCGATCGCTGCTATTTTAGCCTTGAAAAATGACATTGTTCCACCGACAATAAATCACTTTACTGATGATCCGGCCTTTGACCCGAAAATAAATTTCACATTTAATAAGGCTCAAAAACGAATCGTAAATGTAGCACAAAGTAATGGATTTGGTTTTGGGGGCCATAATGCTTCAGTGATATTTAAGAAATTTGAAGAATAATTTTATTGATGCCCATAAGTCGCTTTTATAAACTTTACATCTCGCCCAACAGAAAGTACGTAAAAGTTTTAAAGAATTTGCTCGGTTTTGTGCCGGGCAATTTGTCTTTATACAAACTTGCATTTCGTCATAAATCTGCTGCTCAAAGTGTAAAAAAAGGAGTAAAGAACAGTAATGAACGACTGGAGTTTCTTGGCGATGCCGTATTAGGCAGCGTAGTAGCCGAAGTTCTGTTTAAACTATATCCTTATGAAGACGAGGGTTTCTTAACTGAATTACGATCAAAGATTGTTAGCCGTGTTAATTTAAACCAACTGGCCCGTAAACTTGGCTTCGACAAATTGGTTGAGTACGATAATCGCATGCTTAACTCATCGAGGCAGGGGTCGTTATTGGGAGATGCGTTTGAAGCGTTGATCGGTGCGGTTTATTTAGACAAGGGGTATAACTTTACCCGGAGTTTTTTAGTAAACCATATCATCAAATCACATATCGATATCCACACGCTTGAGCAAACAGAAACTAATTTCAAAAGCAAATTGATAGAATGGTGCCAGCGTAACAGTAAAGACATTGTTTTTGACCTTGTGAGTAACCAGGATGGTGAAAACACCAAACTTTTTACTGTACAGGTAATTATTGATGGTGAGGTGACAGGCCTGGGAAAAGAATTCAGTAAAAAGAATGCCGAAAAGCTTGCTGCCGAGAAGGCCTGTGAAACTTTGGGGATATAGTTCAGATTTCGGAGATTCGATTTCGGATTTTTTTAAAAGATTTTATACTATCTATCTCTATTCTAATATCGTTGTTTAGTTTTTTCTTTAATATAGGAAATGCTCCTATTCCTCATTAGCTCCCCTTTAGGGGGTCGGGGGGCCAGGGTTGGCCAGGTCATGTTCATGTAAATTCAGATTTTGCCGATTTTCCTCAAAATACCTAAATTCCTTTTTTACCCGTTTTATAAGTTCATAGTCATTCCATCCCTTTAAATCCTGGTAGGAGGGTGTATAATACGCCATAAACTTTTTCGCAGTGCTATCGGTAGTGTTGGTAACACGGACTATAAGACCTATATTATAGCGCCTGTGAACCTCTGCATATTCCATTTCATTTTTGATGTAGGCTTTAAAACGGCGCGCTTCGCCGGGCGTTTTTCCGAATAATTCGTACAAACCGGTAATAGGTGATGATAAAAAGGATAATACGGGTGGCTTACCGTCGTAAAAGGTACCCAGTTTCCGGTAATCGTTCATTATATCACTCAATTCCTGCTTTTTTGTTTGCCCTTGTATAGTAACTGTTGCCAGCTTGATAACCGGTTGCATATAAACAGGGATGTCGGCGAACCCGCTGACCACAATCTTTTGATCGGTATAATCAACTTTAGTAAAAAGTAATGTATCGCCAACAGCCGCTTTTATGGAAAACCAGCCTAGTTCATCGCTCATCATCAGTTCTTTACTCCGCAAGTTGTTGATCACAACTTGAGCTATTCTTTCACCACTCAGCTTTTTTGAAACTACGCCTTTTAAAATAAATGTTTGTTGACCCGCCGCATTCAATGCCACGCAAAAACAAAACATCACAAAAATTAAAAACCTATAGTTCATATCCTCCTGCAAAATTAGACATAGTATTTGACAGCAAATGTAAAAAAGTGTTAAAGGGGAAGGAGAGTCCGGAAGTTGGTAAAGTCAGAAAGTAAAAGTCAAAAAGCAACCATATACCTAGAAATGTTAAAAGCGTAAATGTATCTATTTAAAAAAATCAATCTTTCGGACTTCCCGACTCTCCGACTTTCGGACTTCCCGACTAAAAACCTATCTTTGCGCATGATAAAATCCATGACAGGTTATGGAATTGCAAGTTTCGACTCGGGCAATACAAAATACACTATTGAAATAAAATCCCTTAATAGCAAATTTCTTGATCTGTCGCTTCGCATTCCTAAAGCTTTTACAGAAAAGGAGTTTCAGTTGCGTAACGAATGCAGTAAACAAATAGAGCGCGGCAAGGTTAGCCTTTCAATAAATGTTGAAACGGCAAATACTAAAGTAAACGCTGCGGGCATAGATAATGCACTTCTAAAGCACTATTATGAGCAATTGAAGGCCGTTAGCATTGACCTTAATGAACCTGCATCTAATTTGTTACAACTGGCTTTGGGTTTGCCCGAAGTTGTTAAATATGATGAGGAAACCGTATCGGAAGAAGAGTGGAAAATTGTTGAAAATACATTTACGCAGGCTTTAAAATCCTTTCAAAAATTTAGAAGCGATGAAGGTAATGTACTTGAACAGGATATAAAACAGCGCATTGTTATTATTCTTAAAAACCTTGAACTGGTTGAAGTTGAAGAACCTAAACGCATTCCGGTAATAAGAGAGCGCTTAAATCAATTCCTTACCGAAGCTGTAAGTCGTGAAGCCATTGATCAAAACCGGTTTGAGCAAGAACTGATTTACTATATTGATAAGCTTGATATTACCGAAGAAAAGATACGCTTGAGAGCACATTGCGATTATTTTATTGAAACGCTGAAAAATGACGATGCCAATGGCAAAAAACTGGGATTTATTTCGCAGGAAATCGGACGTGAAATAAATACCATCGGCTCAAAAGCTAATGACGCCAATATCCAGAAACTGGTTGTGGGCATGAAAGAAGAACTGGAAAAAATAAAAGAACAGCTGCTTAATGTGTTGTAATAAGTTGAAATAGTTGTAGGAGTTGAAATTGTTTGAGCAGTCATATTTCATAACTATTACAACCCTTTAAAACTTTTACAACTCTTATAACAAAAATGAACCACGAAGGAAAACTCATCATCTTTTCGGCGCCATCGGGAGCAGGAAAAACTACGATCGTACATCACCTGTTAACGAAATTCCCCCAGCTTGAGTTTTCTATTTCGGCTACTACAAGACGAGCCCGGGGGGATGAACAAAACGGCGAGGATTACTATTTTATAAGTAAAGAGGAATTTTTGCACCGCATAGCAAAAAAACAATTTGTTGAGTTTGAAGAAGTGTATTCCGGTACGTTTTATGGCACCTTGCGTACAGAGATTGAGCGTATTTGGCAAAAAGGCAAAACCGTTATTTTCGATATTGATGTAGAAGGCGGCCTTCACCTTAAACGCAAATACGAAGACCAGGCGCTTGCGATATTTGTACAGCCGCCATCGCTCGAAGTGCTTAAGGAGCGTTTAGCAGCGCGGGGAACAGATAGTCAGGAAAAATTAAAAGAGCGCTTTATAAAAGCAGAAAAAGAATTGAATTATGCGCCAAGATTTGATATTATCCTAAAAAATCACGATCTTCAGACGGCATGTGACGAAGCGGAGGATTTGATAACAAAGTTCATTAGCCCCTTGGCCCCCAAAAGGGGGAATAATTAAATTGCTCCCCCTTTAGGGGGTCGGGGGGCTAAACTGATATGAAAATAGGACTCCTCTTCGGCTCATTTAACCCCATACACGTAGGCCACTTGATTATTGCTAATTACATGGCCAATTACACCACACTCGACAAGGTTTGGTTAGTGGTTTCGCCGCAAAACCCTTTGAAAAAATATGGCGACCTGATCAATACTTACGACCGGCTGGAAATGGCTAAGCTGGCCACCGATAATTCAACTCATATTGCAGTAAGCGATGTAGAGCTAAAGTTGCCTCAACCATCGTATACTATTGATACCCTTACGCATCTCAAAGAAAAATATCCGCAGCATGAATTCGCGCTTATTATGGGATCGGATAATTTAATTTCATTACCCAAATGGAAAAATTACAAGATGATATTGCGCGATTACCGTATTTACGTTTATCCACGCCCTGGCTATGAAAACTCAGATCTGGCCTCTCACCCCTCCGTCACCATAACCATGACACCTCTCATGGAACTATCAGCAACTTTTATACGAACATCCATCGCACAAAAAAGGAACGTACAATATTTTGTCCCAGACGCGGTTTTGGAATTTATTGACAGTAAACATTTGTACAGATAATTTATAATGGCAATTGAAGAGATGTAAGTTTTTCAAAACTTCGTGAGTCTTTTCCCGCAAAATCCCTACCTTCGTTTTGCTAATATTTTTATCAAAATGGGTCTTTATCTTTTAGTTGCTTCTATTGTAATCCTCCTGGTTGCTGTATTTCTTTTTGTAAAAAAGCCGCAATCTGCGGGGGGTATCTCCGTGGAAGAACAAGCGAGATTAACAAACGAAATTACATCGTTAAAAATAAATTTGGCCAAAGCGGAAGAGCGAGCTTCGGGTTTATCGCTTGAGCGGGATAAGGCAGATAAACAGCTATTGGACGAACGCTCAAGACATGATGCTCTGATAACTTCCTTAAACCAGGAATTGCTTATTGAAAAAAACCGGATGACAAAGGCTGAAGAGGCTTTCAAAGCCCAGCGCGAGCGGTTAAGTGAACAAGAAAATTCCATACAGGAAATACAGAAAAAATTCCAACTCGAATTCCAAAATGTGGCTAACAAGTTGCTGGACGAAAAATCGCAGAAATTTGTGGAAACCAACCGCACAAACCTGGATATTTTGTTAAACCCACTAAAAGAAAACATAAAGGCTTTTGAGGAAAAAGTAGACAAGGTTTACAATATGGAAGCCGCCGAGCGTAATACCCTTAAAGGCGTTATTACGCAGCTGATGGATCTGAATAAACTGATCAGCAATGAAGCTCAAAATCTGACCAAAGCATTAAAAGGCGATAATAAAAAACAGGGCAATTGGGGTGAGGTTATTTTGGAACGTGTGCTGGAACGATCTGGCCTGGTTAAAGACAGGGAATATCGTTTACAGGCCAGCCTAAATAACACAGAAGGTAGTCGGCTGCAGCCCGACGTTATCATTGACCTTCCGGATGACAAGCACCTGATAATAGATAGCAAAGTATCCCTTATTGCCTACGAGCGCCTGGTAAACTGTGAAACCGAAGAGGAAAGGAAGTTATTCTCAAAAGCACATGTTGAATCCATAAGGGGGCATGTGGCCAATCTTTCATCAAAAAACTATCACGATCTGCACCAGGTAAATTCGCCCGATTTTGTGCTGCTTTTTATACCAATCGAATCTTCTTTCAGTTTTGCAGTTCAGATAGATGCAGAGCTATTTAGCGATGCCTGGGATAAGCGGGTAGTTATTGTGAGCCCTTCTACCCTCCTCGCTACTTTACGCACCATCGCCAGCATTTGGAAACAGGAACGCCAAAACCGTAATGTATTGGAAATTGCCCGTTTAAGCGGCGCCATGTACGACAAGTTTGTAGGCTTTGTGGGCGATATGGAAGGTATCGGTAAAAACATAAAACAAAGCCAAACCTCCTATGATAATGCCTTTAGCAAATTAGTCGACGGCAACGGCAATCTCACCAAAACAGCCGAGAAAATAAAAAGCCTGGGGGCTAAGGCAAATAAACAGCTCGATCAGAAATATACCGGCGATGACGAAACCGAAGAAACACCCAAAGGAGAACTCAAATTATAACTTCAACAAAAAAAGCGTTCCACTTTAACACGGGAACACTTTTCGAAATCAGTATTAGCACTGCTACTTAAACACTGCTACTAAGACCTTTAATTAACCTTTAACGCGCTCAACATATGAGCCAGTTGCGGTATCAACCTTTACTTTATCACCAATATTGATAAACAAAGGAACCTTTATTTCGGCACCGGTTTCAACAGTTGCATTTTTCATTGCGCCGGTTGAAGTATCGCCTTTAACGGCAGGTTCAGTATAAGTAATTTCAAGTTCGGCCGAACCAGGGATTTGCCCCATAATCGGTTCATCACTTTCAAAGGCAACAATTACGTTCATTCCTTCTTTCAGGAATTTTACAGCCGGGCCAAAAAGAGTCTTTGGAATGTTATGCTGATCGTAAGTGGTATTGTCCATTATTACCAATGAATCGCCGTCTTCATATAAAAACTGGTAGTCGTTAGTTTCAACGCGCGCAATAGTTACATCTTCATCCGTGCGGAAACGGTATTCAACCAGTTTTCCGCTTTTAACATTGCGCATACGTGCCTGGTAAAAAGCGCGCAAATTACCCGGTGTACGATGTAAAAATTCTTCAACCTGCAATAGTTCGCCATTAAAGCGAAGTATATTTCCATTTTTTATTTCAGATGCTTTAGACATAACAAACAATTGAGGCGCAAACTTAGTTACTTAGCGGGAAAGAAACAAGAGGGTAGTAGCTGAAAGCAGAAAGGTAAAAGACCAAAGCTAAAAGGTTTTAAATTCTACTAAAAGCTTTGTGCTTTTAGCTTTCTGCTTTCAGCTAAAAAAACTATTTTTCACCATGGATTCACTAACTCATCTTTGTTTGGGCGCTTGTACAGGTGAAATCCTTTTGAGTAAAAAGCTGAGCAAAAAGGCGTTACTATGGGGTGCGTTGGCTCAAAGCCTACCTGATATTGATACGTTCGTCGCTTTCTTTGTTTCCCCTGATAATGACCTGGTAATTCACCGCAGCATTACTCACTCGTTATTTTTCGCAGTTATCGTCGGATTGCTGCTGGCTCTGCTGGCAAGAGCATTACATCGAAAAAATTTTATACAGTTTACGATATTAGCGTTTTTCTTTATTTTTCAGTTAGCGTTGCACGACCTGCTTGATACCTGCAATAGTTATGGGACCGGCCTGCTGGAACCTTTTAGCCACCATCGTTTTTCAATAAACTTACTTTATGTCGCCGATCCATTGTTTACTATAAGTCTGTTTATCGCTTCTGTATTTTTGATCTTTAAAAGCAGTTCGAATAAAAACCGAACAAAATGGACTTGGGGAGCTATTTGTATATCAATACTTTATTTATTTTTTGCAGGTTTCAGTAAAGCCTATGTCAACAAAAGGATGGAAGCAGCTTTTAAAGCACAACACATCAATCCCGTAAGTTATTTTACGACACCTACTCCGCTAAACAGCATGTTATGGTATGTTGTAGCTGCAGATAGCGATTATTATACAACTTATACTTCAGTTTGGGATAATACAAATCAGCCCATTGAATTTGAAAAACATCAAAAGAATTATTCATTGTTAAATAACTCGGTCAACAAGGATGTATTACGTAATTTAATAAAATTTGCAGGCGGTTATTATACCATCACAAAATCCGATAGTGTACTTTATTTTAATATTTTGAGATTTGAGCAGATACAGGGCTGGCGGATTCAAAACGCTCCTTTTGCCTTTAGCTATCCGCTGGTATCAGGCCATGATGAGTACATGCTGCTGCAAAAAGGACGATTAGCAGGATGGAATAAAAACTCAGTAAAACAATATATAGATAGGATAGCGGGCAGGCAAACCATTAAACACACACAATAATTACACATAAATGGATTGGATTTTATTGGGATCTATAGCTTATACGTGCCTTATTATATTCGTTTGCTTCCGCATTCTGTATGATATCAACTCAACAAGCAAAACTTTTGCTTATTTGCTGGTAGTCGTTTTTTTGCCTGTAATAGGTATGTTCATTTACTTTACAGTAGGCGCCAATTACCGAAAAGACAAATTGTACAGTAAAAAAATAGTACGGAATAATGCATTGCTGGCAGAGATAAGAGATAAAATTTACAATGAGTCGAAAAAAACGTGGGAAGCGGGCGAGCAGGAAGTAAAGAATCATAAAAAGTTGGCCCGGATGCTTTTAAATGACAACAGCCCCTTAACCGGGAATAACGAAGTTAAGCTGCTGTTAAATGGCGAAAACAAATTTCCAGAAGTTTTGCAAGCTTTGAAAAACGCACAACATCATATCCATATTCAATATTATATTTTCGAGAACGACAATATCGGTAACCAAATCAAGGATATCCTGATCCAAAAAGCTGCAAAGGGAGTTAAGGTCCGTTTTATTTATGATGATTTTGGCAGCCGCTCAATACGGAAAAAATTCGCTGATGAATTGAATGAAGCAGGGGTTGAGACATACCCGTTCTATAAAATATTATTCATTGCACTCTCCAACCGCACCAACTACCGCAATCACCGCAAAATAATTGTTATTGACGGTTGCACGGGCTTTGTGGGCGGCATAAATGTGAGCGACAAGTACATAAACGGAATTGACAAAAAGCAGCTTTACTGGCGGGATACACATGTAATGATAACTGGCCCGGGGGCTTATTATTTGCAATACCTTTTTATTTGCGATTGGAATTTTTGCTGCGGTAAAAACCTTAAACTGCAGGATGATTTCTTTTGCTCAACAAAAAGTAAAGATGGAAATGCCATAGTTCAGATAGCGGCCAGCGGGCCGGATTCAGATACGCCAACCATCATGTTTTCCCTGATGGAAACTATCGGAATGGCGCAAAATGAAATTCTGATTACCTCTCCGTATTTTATTCCCGGCGAAAGTATTTTGGATGCACTCAGTGTTGCGGCATTGAGCGGCGTTAAGATAAAACTGCTGGTACCCGACAAGTCTGACTCCGCCCTGATAAATGCAGCCGCCCGTTCTTATTACGGCGAGATGCTCGATGCGGGCGCCGAAATTTATCTTTACAAAAAAGGATTTGTTCATGCCAAAACCCTCGTTGCCGATGGGCAACTGGCTATAATAGGCACCGCCAACATGGATAACCGCAGCTTCGAACTCAACTTTGAGGTAAACAGCATGATATATGACACCAAAATTGCCATACAACTACGAGACGCCTTCTTTGAAGATATTAAAGATGCGGTAAAGATCAACCCCAACACCTGGAGAAAACGCTCCCTTTTTAAACAACTCCCCGAAAAATTGTGCAGACTGCTGTCGCCGCTTTTGTAGCTGAAAGCTCAAAGACCAAAGCTAAAAGCTTTTGAAATACTGCAGAGTTTTTTGCTTTCTGCTTTATGCCTTCGGCTTTCTGCTTTTTGCTTTCAGCTTTCAGCTAAAAAACGCACATTTGCACATCCAAAATTTGCACATCCTGATATGACTGTTTCTTTACTAGCCCAAAATCTGCATGGCTCCGAAATTATAAAAATTGCAGGCGAGATAAACGAATTAAAAAGACAAGGACAGAATATAGCCAATTTAACCATCGGCGATTTCGATTCAAATATTTACCCTATTCCCGATGCTTTGAAACAAGGAATTGTGGAAGCTTACGGACATAACCAAACCAACTACCCTCCGGCCGATGGTATGCTTGATTTGCGCGAAAGTGTTTCAGCATTTTTAAAAAGCCGGTACGATCTTGATTACGGAGCTAACCAGGTATTAATTTCGGGCGGGTCACGGCCTTTAATATACTCTACCTTTTTAGCGGTTGTTGATCCGGGCGATAAGGTTGTCTTCCCGGCGCCATCATGGAACAATAATCATTACAGCGATCTCACCAAAGCAGAGGCTATCATAGTTCAAACCCGGTCAGAGCATAATTTTATGCCAACCGCTGATGAAATCCGTCCGCATCTCAAAGGGGCTGCTTTATTGGCATTATGTTCGCCATTGAACCCTACCGGGACTATGTTTAGCAAAAAAGACCTGGAAGAAATTTGCGACCTGGTTATCGCCGAAAACAAAACGCGTAAGGCTGGTGAAAAACCACTCTATTTATTATACGATCAAATCTATTCGCAATTAACTTTTGGCACTCACCAGCATTATAATCCCGTCAGCCTGCGTCCCGAGTTAAAAGACGTTTGTATTTTCATCGACGGTGCTTCAAAATGTTTTGCCTCAACAGGCGTGCGTGTTGGCTGGGGTTTTGGTCCGGCTCACGTTATCAACCATATGAAAGCCATAGTTGGACACATGGGTGCGTGGTCGCCAAAGGCGGAGCAGGTTGCGATGGCTAAGTTTTTAAAGCAGGATAACGCGGTAAATGGCTACCTGGGCGACCTGAAAGGAAAAATACAAAACAGTCTCAACACACTATACAAGGGTTTTCAGCAATTAAAAGCAGAAGGCTTTAGCGTAGATGCCATTGAACCGATGGGCGCTATTTACCTCACTATAAAAGTAAATTATGCCGGCAAAACTACGCCCGACGGCACCGTACTGAAAACAGCCACTGACATTAATTTTTACCTCATCAAAGAAGCAAAAGTGGCATTTGTGCCCTTCTCAGCTTTCGGTACCGGTGAAGACATAAACTGGTTCCGGGCATCGGTAGGAGCCTGCACTTTGCAGGATATTGAACAAATGATACCGCGGATAAAGGAAGCTTTATCTAAGCTTGTTTAGTTCATGGTTGATGGTTCATAGCCGGATATGAGTCCATAGTCGATGGTCCATAGACCATGGCCGGAGGAAAGTTCGCGATCTTTAGCCAGCGATGAAACATTCCATCTTGTCATTGCTGTAAGGAGCGACGAAGCAATCTCGTAACCGTTCAAGTCCGTCATGCGATACGACGAGATTGCCTCGTTCCTCGCAATGACAAATTTGTTATTTGTGTTTTTACTCCAGCAACTTCATCAACGTCTGTAAAGATTTATTTCTGCTTTTATTTAAAAAATTAGAGCTTTTTTCTGCGGCAGCAAGCCAACCCCTAATCCAACTGCCCATCAATATGCGCGCCTATCTCTTCAATGATGCTTTGGGGTAACAGGGTGCCGTTGGTTTGTATCCAGCCGGATGCCGGGTTGTATTCCACGTCGGCCATGTAATAGTTGTTGAAGAATACCTTTATGGTATCTGAATGTACCAGGGCTTCGCAAAAAAATAATTTGTCTGCATATTTTATCTCAAAACCAAGCGCCGGAGTTTCCTGATCCATATAGGCAAAGTTGCGAAATTATTTTCTACTTTACTAATAATTTTAGTATCAGGGTTGAGGATTTTAGGATTTCAAAGATGGCTGCGCAGTTAGCATCCTGTAAATCCTAAAATCCTGCGAATCCTGATTCAGACAGCCGACTTTTTTGAAATTAAATTATTAAATATCAAATAATTAAATTTAATTTTAGATTAATAATTTAACCAATAACCCAAACGCCTAAATCCGAAAATTATGCCTGTTTCAAAAGAAGTTTTTATGACCCGCTGGTATGACGAGTTGTGGAACAAAGCCAACGAAAACGTGATCGACGAAATGCTGCACCCAAATGTAAAAGCTCATGGCCTTGGGGCGGAACCCATTGTCGGCAGGGAGCAATTTAAACAGTTCTATAAGTCTTTCAGAAAAGACTATGGGGATATCAAAGTTGTTATAGAAAAAAATTTAATGGATGGAAATTATTTGGTTTCACTTTGTACCGTTAAAGGTATCCATAACGATACGGGTAAACCGGTAGAATTTTTGGGGACTTCAATTGCTCATATTGAAGACGGGGTAATGCTTGAAGCCTGGAATTGTTTTGATTTCCTGACTTTGAACATCCAAAACGGAAAAATAAAAGCGGAACAATTAGGCTAATTTGATTTCTTTTTTCATTGCGAATTTGCTTCCGTCCGGAGGTCTGGTATAGCTTTTTAAACAGTTTTTCCACGACGTTTCATCCTATAATCCTCCGATCTAAAAAATCTTAGTTCAGATAAAATCGCTATTTCAACAATACCAAGGCGCTTTCCATGACATTGTCCTGACTAAAATCAAATAAAAGTCAAAAATAATGACCTATTAATCAAACGATTGAATAATCGTGACATTTAGATGAAACGCCGCTCATTTTTGTGATGTTACTTTGCCTCTGTGTTTAAATACACATTAACAAAATAATATATACAACTATGAAAAGTACGTTAAAAATTTCAACCCTGGCGCTCGCTTTTGCTGGACTTGCATTGGGCGCAAAAGCACAAACAACATCAACCACAACAAGTAAATCAACATCCTCACACGGAGTTATTTTAAGCGTTGGCGTTGATGCCGGTATTCCCACCGGGAATATATCAAATGGTTATAACTGGAATATAGGCGGCTCCGTTCAGGCCGATATACCTGTTGTGAAGCAATTGTTCGTTACCGTTAATGCAGGTTATAACAGCATACAGGGTAAGGATAATGCTTTTGGCACGGGACTTACCGCAACAAACATCCAATTATTGCCTGTAAAAGCTGGCTTAAAATACTTCCCGATAAGCAACTTTTACGTACAAGGCGAAGCGGGCGCTGCATTTTCCTTAAACAAGTCAGACCTTGGTTTTGATAATTCTGCGGCCTTTATTTACGCCCCACAAATTGGAGTTCAATTCCCATTAGGTGGCAAAAGCTTTATTGATGCCGGTATACGGTACGAAAGTTCGGCCGATTTTAGCAGCGGTAATGACAACAGTAAAGTAAATTTCTTTGGCCTGCGGGTGGCTTACGCCTTCGGTACCAGGTAAACATTTACAAACTCTTACTCAGGCGGCAAAAGAACCAAGTGTTCTTTTGCCGCTTCTCAATGATATGATCGATAACACAATTTAATGCGCGGCGCCACCGACAAGACGACACACAAGGAGCTGCAAGCATTAAGCAAAAACGATAAATTATTTTAATGCCATGTATAAAATATTATTTATAGCACTCCTGTTGATGTTAAGGCTGAGCCCCTCATCAGCACAATCCGATTGGAAATTGAGCACCGAAAAGGAGGGGATAAGGATATATACCAGCCTGGTGCCCGATTCGAAAGTTAAGGCCATAAAAGTAGAGGGCGAATTTAATGCAACGGCATCTCAGCTTGTTGCATTAATAATGGATGTTAATTCTTCTGCCGAATGGGTATATCATGTAAAGTCATCAGTCCTGGTTAAACGGGTTTCCCCGTCTGAACTATATTATTACTCAGAAGTCACTTTACCATGGCCTTTAGTCAACCGTGATTTTGTGGCTCATTTAACAGTTAACCGAAACCCGGTTACGAAAGTTGTTACTATCGACGGTCCGGCGGTAAGCGGCTTTGTCTCTGTAAAGAACGACATTGTAAGGGTAACTGACTCCAAAGGAAAATGGGTGATCACACCGATAAACGCCAACCGTATAAAAGTTGAATATACCATCCACGTTGATCCTGGAGGTACACTCCCTGCCTGGCTGGTAAACATGTTTGCTACAGAGGGCCCGCTAAAAATCTTCAAGGGCATAAAAGAACAATTGCAAAAACGGGCTGACAGAAATGCAGATTTTGCATTTGTCGAAAATTGACCGGCAATAAAATACTTTTAAATCCTACCATCTTTATATCCTAAAAATGGCGAAGCCCTCTTGAACGCCTTAAAAAACGGACAATAAGTGAAAAATCTTAGTTAAAATAAAAGACTGAAAAATTAGTTTGTATATCAACTATCAAGTATTTAACTTTACATAGGAAAAATATACTTGCTCAATGCAACCAGCAAATTCATTAGTTGAATATGGCAGCCGGCGTATTATCATTACTATTACTGCGGTATTTTGCGCCCTGCTCGAAATTATAGATACCACCATTGTTAACGTGGCCATTAATGATATGCGCGGTAACCTGGGTGCTACTTTAAACGAGATAAGCTGGGTAATCACCGCTTATTCGCTTGCCAATGTTATTGTAGTACCCATGACGAGCTGGCTATCGCAACAGTTTGGCCGTCGAAATTATTTCGCAGCTTCCGTCATAATTTTTACCGTTTGTTCCTTTTTATGCGGCAATGCAACCAATATATGGGAACTGGTTGTTTTCAGGTTTATCCAGGGAATGGGTGGAGGCGCTTTACTGGTAACATCGCAAACTATAATTACCGAAAGCTGGCCTGCCGAAAAGAGAGCAATGGCACAAGCCATTTACACGCTCGGGGTTATAGTTGGCCCTACACTTGGCCCGCCGCTGGGCGGCTATATCGTTGATCATTATTCGTGGCCTTTTATTTTTTATATCAATATACCCGTTGGCATTATTGCAACCCTGCTTACACTTCAGTATGTGCGAAGTCCCAAATATGAAGAAAAACGACCCGCAAGCCAGGTTGACTGGCTGGGGATTAGTTTATTAACAGCCGGGGTAGCATCGTTACAGTTTGTGTTGGAGAAAGGGCAGGAAGAAGATTGGTTTAGCAGCAAGTTAATTATTGCATTAACCGTCGTAGCGGTTTTTGGTATTTTATTATTTATCTGGCGGGAACTTGAATACCGGTTCCCGGTGGTTAACCTGCGGGTATTAAAGAATGGCAACCTGCGTATTGGCGTAATGCTGTCTTTCGTAATGGGATTTGGACTATTCGGCTCGACATTTATTATTCCTTTGTATACACAATCGCTGCTCGGATGGACAGCGCAACAGGCCGGGATGCTTATGCTTCCGAGCACCTTGTTCGTAGCTGTTATGATGCCCGTGGTGGCACAATTGATTCAGCGCGGTATTCAGCAAAAGTACCTTATTGCTATTGGAATGGCTGTTTTTTTTATTTACAGCTACCTGTCGTATACCATACTTACACCCTATACAAGCTCCGGCGACTTTTTCTGGATATTGATAGTAAGAGGTTTTGGACTGGGTCTGTTGTCAGTTCCGGTGAGTACCATGTCGCTTTCAACCTTGCAGGGTCAGGAAATTGGCCAGGGTGCAGCTTTCTCGGGGATGATGCGCCAGTTGGGCGGATCGTTTGGCGTGGCACTTATCTCCACATTTGTTTCCAGGCAAACACAGATACACAGAAACACGCTGGTTACGCATTTAAGCGTTAATGATGCTACCGTGCAACAACGGGTAATACAGATGGCCGCCGGCGTAAGGCAACATGCAGGTATTGATAGCATCACGGCAAGGCAAACAGCGTATGCTATGCTGGAAGGATCAGTAACAAGGCAGGCAACACTGCTTTCGTACATGGATGTTTTTCTATGGGTGGGCGTTATGTTCTTTGTATTTGTGCCGGTTGTACTAATATTTATTAAAAAAGCAAAAAGGAAAATAAATCTGGCCGATGCCGCCCATTGATATAAACCGTAATACTTTAGTTAAATTTGTTAGCAATGGTAACACAACAGATCAATAAAACAGAAGCCGACCTGGCACTTGAACTTGGTCGTTCGCTGGCGGAATTAAGAAATTACACCCGGCAGTTTATCCAGGTGAAAATAAGGCAAAACAACATCAATATAACATTCGAGATGCTGGAAGTTATGGGTTGCCTTTGGAAAAAGGATGGTATAAACCAGCAGGAAATCGCTGATCTCACTTTGCGGGATAAATCGAGCATGACTTATTTGTTGGATAACCTTGTAAAACGCCGGATGGTAAAAAGAGTAGAAGACGAAAATGACAGGCGGAATAAGTTAGTTTATCTTACCAGGGAAGGAAACGACCTGAGAGACCAACTGCACCCATGGGTCGAGGAAGTTTACGACATGGCTTCAGAAGGCGTGGGCGTTGACGACTTAAGAAATAGCATAATACTTGTTAATAAAATGATAGGTAATTTAAAGAAGTAATAAAGTTTTGAATAGAAGCTAAACGTTCAAATTCAAAATTTGCCAGGAATATCAGTAGCTTGTTTATAAATAAAAATTGTAAAGATGAAGACATTATTAATCCCTGTTGATTTTTCAGATGTAACTGAAAACGTCCTCAAGTATGCTGCTGATTTTAGCTGTGATACACATATCGAAAGAATTATCCTTCTAAAAAGCTTTTATGTATCCATATACGCCCAATTGCTGCCTTCGGCTGATTTTGTACAATTAAGCGCCGAGGATATTGATAGGGAAAGAGAAAAAGTTATTTCTGATTTAGAAACATTGAGCCACGAATTGCTTAGAAAATGTAACCCTTCCGTTAAAATTAAAACGGCGATAAGTGAACTGCCTATAGCGCGTGCTACCCATGAGTTAATAGCCGACGAAAAGCCTTACATGATAATGATTGGCAGCAACCCTGATTTGGACGATAGTTATATCGACGATCAAATTATCGCAATCGGTAAAACAAGCCCAATACCGGTGTTTATAGTACCGTCGAGCGTAACTTATAAAAAGATAGAGAAAGCATTAGTGCCCTGTGATTTTTCCGCAATATCCCGGCTTGAGGCATTAAAAGGTTTTCGCGATCCTTCAAAATGGCTGCACCCCGAGCTAATAGTTCTCAATGTTGACCCAAGGCAAAAGCATAAGAAAGGCGATACGCACCTGGTACCTGGCCTGGTCGAATTATTAGAAGGTTACGATTACCAGGTTCATTATTCTGAAGATAAAGACACCGTCCACGGTATTCTTGATTTTGCCGAACATCACCGCACGCAGCTTATTATTGCCCTACCAGGTAAGTACAGTTTTTTTTATAATTTAACGCACCGAAGTATAACCAACGCATTGGCGCTTAATACCAGTAAACCGGTACTGATATTAAAATAAGAAAATCTTATTGTGAAGCTCTCGTTAACTTTTGGGCAATTTTTGCCACAATAACTGAGATAAAAATCCCCACCCCAAAAAATGCATTATTTCGACGAAACAATTTATTTCTTCAAAATATAATTCAGCAGAACTTTCTTAACTCCGCATTTAAATCGATGACTTTCGGTTTACTCCGATTTTGGCATCTTAAATGATAATATACTATCGGGGAAATACCCCACGAAAAGATAAATTATTGTATAAACTGAGTAACACCCCTTGTTGCTCCTTTTTAATTTAAACATGATAAAAGCATATTTTTATATCATTGTTTTGTCGCCTGTATTTGCTTTTGCACAAACAGCCGATCAAAACACAGATGGCCAGGCAAAACCCGCGTTGGCCATGGCGTACAAACGCGCAAACAATCTTAACGATAGTTCAAAGACAAGTAGGTCAAATTCGGGTGGGGTTGACGCCTATCCTAATCTTCCGAGCGACGATAGTTTCGATGATATTAAGGTGGTAAATAAAGTTAGCAGAAAAACTGCCGTGATAAACCCGAAATCGGAACTAAGATACAGTAATGCAAACGCGAAACTTACATTTTCCGATTTCGATGCGGCTGTGTCCGACCTTAATCGTGTTATCAGGAAAAATCCCAAATTTGCTGACGCGTACATTAAGCGTGGAAACGCAAAAAATGGTATCGGCGATAATTTAGGTGCTATTGAAGATTTCTCAAAAGCAATACAACTAGACCCCAGCGATTATATTGCATACAACGACAGAGGATATACAAGAGTTATCATCCAGGATTATAAGTCGGCCATTGCCGATTTTGACCGTGCCTTAGAACTGAATGCTAATTATGCAAAGCCATTTTATAACAGGGGTATTGCAAAAGCAAAAACTCAGGATTATAATGGCGCTATCGCTGATTTTACGCAGGCATTAATAATAAGCCCTGGCCACGTAGTAATCTACAAAAATATTGGTGATGCAAGAGCCGGACTTAAGGATTATGAAGGTGCGATAGCTGAATATAATAAAGCGCTGACTTTAAGCAGGGGTTATGCAGATGCTTATTGCGGAAGAGGGAAAGCGAAACACGAATTAAAGGACTATAAGGGTGCCTTTGCCGATTTTGACCTGGCTTTGGCCCTCAATCCTAAACACTCTGTTGCCTTTTATAACAAGGCGATAACCCAGGCCACATTAGAGGATTACGAAAATAGTATAACAAACTTAAATAAAGCCATAGAATTAGACCCGGAGTTTTCTGATGCGTATTTTAACAGGGCCCTTATAAAAAATAAAATGAATGAAACCAAAGGCGCTGTTGCGGATTATACAAGCGTAATAGAACTAGATCCGGACAACGTTGATGCCCATCTTTTAAGGGGTGTGGCTAATATGGATCTGGAGCATTTTGAATCGGCTGTTGAAGATTTTGCTAAGGTAACAGCTTTAAGTCCGGAAAATGTTTACGCTTTCTATTTTAAAGGAATATCAGAAAATCAGTTGCACAGTTACGAAGATGCTTTGACAGATTTTAATCAGGCGATAGTATTAAATCCACAATATGCAGAGGCCTATAACGGCCGGGGAGAAGCCAACTATCATAAGAAGAATAAAAAAGAGGCTTGTGCAGATTGGAATAAAGCTTATGAATTAGGCTACGCCGCGGCCCTGGATAACATTAATCAATATTGTAAATAGCCTTATTTCGGAATTCGGTCTAGAGGATTCCTTCGGAGAATTTCGATTTCGGATTCTGAAATAAGAATTATGCTGCACTCGAAATGTACTTCACCAAGCTTCTCTTCGCTACAGGTAACAGAGTTTGTTCAAGCGGAAAAGTAATATCACTTTGTACATAATATACAGCCGGATTAGGCATATATTTGTCACGGCGGATCAGATCGAGCTTAATAGCTTCGGGGGTTTTGATAATACTTTCCTCGTACGTTTCAACAAAACTAATGTTGATGCCACGATACTTGTCATCCTTGTTTTCAAATATGGTTATCTGGTATTGATATATTCCATGTGTTTTCTCTTTGCCGTTCCTTAGTGAAAAATAGCCATGGTAAGGCATCAGGGGCACAATACCTACGGGATCGATGTTAAGGCGGCTTTCTACAAAATCGTATATTTCCTTGCCGGTTTGTATAGCCGGATCCATTTTTTGCAACGCGTAGGTAATTATCGCCTCAATTTCTTTCATTGAGCTGTCATCATCAACAATTTTTTGGTAGGTAAGCTTTACAGCCTCGATATCGGCCAGGGTCAGACGCTGCGGAAACGCCTGCTGTAGCATGGTTTTATTCTTTTTGAAATATAAAAGATTGTTGAAATGAAAGATCAGATCGGTAAGATTAGGATATAACCGGCTTTTATCAAAATGCCGGTTTATTTCCTGCAGATAGTCGAGCAGGATATATTTTTTATACTCAAAATCAATGGAACCTTCAATAAACCAATTCATGCTTAATTCTTTCATTTTTACATTTCCTTTCAATAGCTTAAATTAAACAAAAATGATCAATTTTGCAAAATGCCTTTGGGAACCCTTTACTTAATACCAGTACCGCTCGCCGAAGAGGCAGCTGCCAAATCATTTACCAATTACTTAACAAGTACTGTAAACGAGATAAACGAGTATATTGTTGAGAATGAAAAGACAGCTAGAAGATTTTTAAAAGAAGCCGGACTAAAAACGCCGCAAAGCGACTTGATTATCCACGATTATAGCAAGCACAACCGCGATGGCAACACCGCCGATTTTTTTAAAGGTTTGCAAGCCGGTAAAAATGTGGGTCTAATGAGCGAGGCGGGTTGCCCGGGAGTTGCCGATCCGGGTGCAGGTATTGTTGACAAAGCCCATCGTATGGGTATCAGGGTTGTTCCACTCGTTGGGCCAAGTTCTATATTACTGGCGCTCATGGCGTCGGGTTTTAACGGGCAAAGCTTCACTTTTCATGGTTACTTGCCTATCGACAAAATAGAGCGCAGCAAACGGATCAGAGAGTTGGAAGGCCTTGCGGAAAGAAACGATCAAACACAGATATTTATTGAAACGCCCTTCCGTAATAACCCATTGCTGGAAGAAATACTGAAAACGGCCCATCCTAAAACCCGCCTTTGCATTGCCTGTGATCTTACATCGGCCACTGAATTTATACAAAGCAAAACCATTGCCGAGTGGCAGAAAAAAGTACCTGAACTGCATAAACGCCCGGCAATCTTTTTAATTTATCACAGATAAGGTGACAATTACCGAGAAACATACCAAAGTGTTGATAGTTGGCGCCGGGCCATCAGGGCTTATGATGGCCGCTCAACTGCTTCGGTGCGGAATTCAGCCAATAATTATCGACGACAAAAAAGGCCCTACGCCTTATTCAAAGGCATTGGGGGTGCAAGCGCGATCGCTGGAGATATACAGGCAGATGGCTGTGATAGATGGCGTTATAGGGGGCGGCAAACCGGCAAGTGGGTTGTCATTTAGTCGTGATGGAAAGGAAGTTGCTACCCTGTCATTAAAAAATATTGGTGAAGGACTTACGCGTTTTCCGTTTATACTAATGTATCAGCAAAGCAAGAACGAAAAGCTGCTGCTTGATTTTTTAACTCAAAACTGCTGCCCGGTTTACTGGGATACAACGCTGACATCAATAACACAAACAGCGTCGGAGGCCCGCGTACAATTGCAGAATGGCCCTCGGGTTAATGATATTACTTGTGATTGGGTTATTGGTGCTGACGGGGCTCATAGTACAGTGCGCAAGCAATTGCAAATACCCTTTACCGGCGAAACTTATGCGCATAATTTTTATCTCGCCGATTTGAAATTGAAAAATGACGAGTTAACCGCAGACCGCGTACAGTTATTTTTAGGTGATAAGGGCATCGCCGGTTTTTTCCCTATGCCCGAGGCAAATTGTTACCGTATAGTGGGTAGTCTGCCGGTCGAGTTTGACAGTAAAGAGGATTTAATTTTGGAAGAAGTTATGCCTTACTTAAACAGTGTTACCGGCTATCCAATAAATATAATTGAAAACAATTGGTTCACTACTTACCGTC
Organism: Mucilaginibacter sp.; assembly: GCA_036498965.1. Classification (GTDB taxonomy): domain Bacteria; phylum Bacteroidota; class Bacteroidia; order Sphingobacteriales; family Sphingobacteriaceae; genus Mucilaginibacter. The sequence continues at coordinate 18,036 of DASYEP010000007.1, read as the reverse complement.
TTCATCATAGGATGGCCGATAAATTCAGGGATCAACGCTGTTTTTTAATCGGCGATGCTGCGCATATCCATTCTCCCGTAGGTGCGCAGGGTATGAATACCGGTCTTCAGGATGCTAATAACTTGGCCTGGAAACTTGCCGGAGTGGTGAACAATCAGTATAAAGAGTCTATTTTGGAAACCTATGCTATAGAGCGTATGCCGGTCGCTAAGAATCTTTTGAGCACAACGGATCGTATTTTTACAGTTATTATGTCGAATAGGTGGTCTATCCGGTTACTTAGAAAATGGATATTTCCGTACATGCTGAAGTATGCCTGGAGCAGAAAAAATATAAAAACAGCAATTTTTAAACTGGTATCGCAAATAGGCATAAATTACAGACACAGTTCCCTGAATCTTCATCTGAGCAGTGCCACCAAAATTAAAGCAGGAGACCGACTACCTTACCTGAAGATATTTGATGAAAAAAAAGAAGAAGAAACCGACTTGCATGAATGGTGCAGTAAGCCAGGTTTTATACTCATTGTTTTTGGAAAATTTGATGAGCTATTCCTGTTTAGCATCGCAAGGTGGATAACCACTAAATATCCCAACCTGTTAAACTTCTTTTATCTTCCGCCCTCAGGTAAAAACCTTGATGTTTTTAATGCTTTTGAAGTTAATCCTCACTTACAAAAGGCGATTATTATACGCCCCGATATGTACATTGGCTTTATTAACGATAGGGTTGATATGGTTTTGATGGATAATTACTTGAAGAATGTTATCGGGATTGGTTGATAACTACTCCTTAACTGACTATAAATTGTAATAAAAAGGCGCCCGTATATTTCTATACGAACGCCTAACAATTATATGAAAAAGGGTATTAAATTTTCATGCTCTAACGAGTTCCATTTGGACCTTGGATATTTCCTGGTAACTCTTTATTGACAGACTGGGTTGTATTTTTAATATGAATGTTTCAACCGGTCGTCCTGACGAAATATCCTCAGTAGTAAGCAACATATATTCTCCAAACAATTCAACCAGGTTTAAATCAGTCGTTTCGTAATGGATAGCTAATTTATGTTGGGATATATCGTCAGTATGCGATTCGATCAACTCAAAATTTGCAGCATCGAATGAAATTTTATTGCCGAGGTTATCTTTAATTAAAGGTATTTTATTGTTAAGCTGTGCTATAAAATGACCTACTGAAAAGCTAAGTTTATAATGAAGTGAATTAGCCCTACCATCATTTGCCTTTATTCTGCTGAATGTTTTAAACTTGCCATCGCTATTATAAGCCTGCGATTTAAGTAAAAACTCCTGGTATGAAGCATGGAATATAGCCTTTTCAAAACTGCTCGCCGAACTTTCGTCGATTACTTGTTTATAAACAAGTTTAATTTTTGCCTTAAACATAAATCCTGATTTTATAATGCTAATCCAATAGTATAAGTTCCTGAATATCCTGCAGCTATGCTCCCGGTCAAACTGACTGTTTCATTTGCCAGGTCTGTGGCGGAATTGCCCATAATACTATCCGTTGTGTTTCGAATAGGATTTACTCCTAATGAGGCATATAAAGTTGAGACGTCCACCGCATCAACGATAGTTTGCGGAAACGCAATCTGCGTGGTTTTTTTCATTACATTATTTATGTAAACCTCTAAATGAATATGAGTGGTCCGGCCTCCGTACCAACCTGGAAATATAGTGGTAAATTTTACTTGTCCGTTTGCGTCTGTAAGCTGGTATCCGCGTAAAAATGTACTGCCAACATAGCTCTTACCGCCTAAAACGCCTTGCTGACTGCCATAACCGGAATAATATCCATCTTTATTGCAATGCCATATATCAACTCTTGCATTTTCAACAACCGCGCAGCTGCTGTCGGCATTTGCTATAATTATGGTTAGTGCCAGGGGGATCCCGGTTTGAGTGCCTTCGGTAATGTCGGTGCGTTTTAAGGGATTGGTAAGTTCGCCACCAGGATATGGATATGGCCCTTCCGTTTCGGTCGCTGTGACAATACAGTCGGAATTGGTGGACGTAGTGGTTGAAGTGGTTGTCCCGGTGGTAGTTGTCGTTCCGCTTTTATCCGCAGCATCTTTTTTGCAACTTTCTACAATCATAGGCCCGGTTACGGCTGCAAGGGCAAATGCCTTTAAAAATTTCTTCCTCTCCATAAGCACAAAAATTAATAAGTATTAAAATCCATTAACTTTTGTAAAGTTATCGCAGGATAAGGGCGTGGTTAAATGAGTGTCGGTAGACGAAGAGTTTGTATCGACAATCGGGCGTTTTTCATCTGAATTTCATCCACCTTTTCACAAAATCCATATAACTGTCACTCACAGGCAGCTCTGCATCCGTCAATTGGACCTTTCGATTATGGATAGATTTAATTTTGTTGACCGGTACAATATATGAGCGATGAATCCGCTGAAATTTATCTGCTGGAAGTTTTTCGAGGACCGTCTTTAACGGCATTAGTGTAAGTACAGTTTTGGCGTTTTGAATATGTATTTTGATATAATCTTCCATGCTTTCAATATATTCAACATCGGCCAGGTCTATCTTAATCATTTTATATTCAGAATAAACATACAGGCTTTCGTCATTCCTTTCTTCAGTTGAAGCGTTCTTATATTTATAATAATCAATCGCTTTCTCAACAGCCTTTGCGAACCGTTTAAAATCAATAGGTTTTAGCAAGTAATCTATCGCCTCAAGCTCAAAGCCTTCAAAAGCAAAATTTTTATAAGCGGTTGTAAATATAACGATGGGCTTTTTCTCAAGCGATCTAACCAATTCAATGCCGGTTATATCAGGCATGTTAATGTCTATAAACAACAGGTCAATATTGGTTTGCTTCAGGTATTCGGCCCCGGAGATCGCATCTTCAAAAGTTTGAACCATTTGCAATGCCGGAAACTCAAGTACATATTTCGCTATTAGCCGCAAGGCCAGCGGTTCATCATCTATAGCTATACATCTAAGTTTTTGCATCAGGCTAGCAGGGAAAGCTTCACGGAAAATAAATTGTCTTTGGTGTTTATATTTAACAAATGGCGGCCTGGATATAAATGTTCGAGTCGTTTACGCGTATTTTTCAGGCCCACACCGTTGCGTTCATTTGGCTTATTTTCCGTGAAGATAGTATTCTCACAGAAAAATATGATGCTGTTTTCGGCCGCTAAGATATTAATAAGAATAACCGAGCGTTCGTGTTTGCTTACGCCATATTTAAAAACGTTTTCAATAAACGTCATCAATATCAGCGGAGCAATCATCTTTCGCTCCGGATGGCCAGCTACGTGTAAATCAACAATAGTTTTTTCGCCAAGGCGCAAACGCTGCAGCTCAATATAGTTATTAATACAATCCAGCTCATTTGCCAGCGGTACAAAATCTTCCGTTGCATCGTCGGTAACATAGCGCATAATATTTGACAGCTTCATGATGCTGTCAGGGGCGTGGTCATCTTTGGTAAGCGCCAGCGTGTAAATGTTGTTTAATGTATTAAACAAAAAATGAGGGTTTATCTGCGCCTTTAAAAACGACAGCTCTGCGCTTGCTTTGCCAGCTTCGGCCCTTGCTGCTCGCTGTTCGGTTATTTGCCATTGCTGTATTATTTTAATCGCGGTGCTTAACGCCATTATCATTAAAAACAGGAAAAGGCTGATACTGTCAATCGGTCGCATACCGCCTGGTCCAAAATGAGGAGGTGGCCCACCGGGGAAAGGAGGAGGTCCGCCTGGCGGATGATTCATACCGGGCCCGTCATGCATTTCCCCACCGGGTGGTGGAGGCATGTTACCTTCCGGATGACCAGCAAATGGAGGAGGACCTTGCCGCAAAGAAAAATTATTCCTTTCATCATGCCTTAATAGTCTGTCATAAGGCTGCAAGAAATAAATGCCCATACCCAGAATTATCGTAACCAAAGCATATTTGAAATAAGCTTTCTTTAAGAATAGCTGTGGTATAAAAAAATAGCCATTAACATAAAAAAGGAAGAAGTAGGTAAAGCAAAATAGCCAGTACCATGGAGATTGCAGCAACAAAAACGCATTGGCGCTTTGGCCGCCATTTAAAAACAAAAGCGGGAAAGCCATAAATAACAGCCACCCGGCAATATGTACAATAATCAGATAAGCTTTAACCCGCAGCATATGCAAAGCAACTTATTCAAAATTACAAGTTACAAAATGTGTCGGTGATTGGATGGTTTGTGTGGATGAAATGTATCGAGATAAGTTTTGGCTTGATTATGCTTAATTAGTGTTCATACCAATTGACTCAAAATACTTTTTTATCATTTCATACTTTCCTTCACAAAATTCCCCTAGTTTGATCTTTTCCGAACTTAACCTATACCCCCAACACTTAAAACGGATTTCTATAAAAGCAAAAGTATGTCCGTTCTTATCAACAAAAAGAATAGCATTGTGCGGGTTATAACAACCAGCCTCAGCATCTCCCAGCCCATTTTGGTGCCCGGTATCCTACATTATACATGATATCAGTCAGTTTAGCTATCTGGTCCTTATTAAGGGCTTTTATTTTAAGAAGTTTTGAATAGTCAACAGTGTCATTTTTTAGGGGAAGGCGATTGTCAAAATCAGGAGTATTTTTAAAGAAGACAAGCCTTATCTGCATTGCATTGCTAAATGGATAGAACTGCGATCTTTGAACAACAGAGTATTTATTTCTGTGAACACATTCATCATTTTTCTCAGCTGCCTTTTCTTCAGCGGCTTCAGCCGTGGCATTCGATGGCGTATGACGCTGCCCTAATACCGTAAATGAAATGTTTATAAGTGATAAGATGAGGATCAGTTTTTTCATAGATTATCCGTGTATGGTTTCGGCTTTACCATAATTTTGTATTACCTGTGCTTCAAATTCCAGGAATTGTTTCCAGCGTTTGTCAACATCAATACCATTGGCATATTTTTTAGCCAGGCGAATAAACATAGAATAGTGTGTAGCCTCGCTGACCATCAATTCATAATAAAATGCGGATAACGCTTCATCATTAATGTTTTCAGACAATACCTTAAAACGCTCACAGCTGCGCGCTTCTATCATGGCGGAGAACAGCAAACGGTCGACCAATTGTTCAGTCCTGCCGCCGCCTATGATGATGAATTTACGCAATTCGTTAACATAATTATCCTTTCGTTCGCGTCCCAATACAAAACCACGTTCTAAAATAATATCGTGTACACGTTTAAAATGGTCTATCTCTTCCTGAACCAGCAGTACCATTTCCTGTACCAGGTCGGATAAATTGGGATTTTGAACGATGAGTGTTATGGCGTTACTGGCCGCTTTTTGTTCGCAAAAGGCGTGGTCGGTTAAGAGTTCTTCAATATTGCTTTCCACCACATTTTTTACCCAAAGCGGGTCAGTTGGCAGTTGAAGTTTAAGGATGGTTTTCTCGCTCACAGAAGCAAAGATAGTTCTTTTGAAGGGGAAAGGTAATTTTTGGAGGCGAAAGGTGAAAGGCGAAAGGTTTTTTTACTTTAATTTTAAGATAAAAACATTACTCATCATCTTCAAATGCCGGATTATTACCCAATGAGCGCGAATGATGATGTACTGTCAGAATTTCGATATCGGTTGGTGTTTTAAATCGATAGATGATCAGATAATTTCGAAAAACCAATTTCCTTGTATCAATGGATTTGTGATCAAATGGTCTTCCTAAATTTGGAGCGTAATAAAGTTTACTTATTGCGTCAAGAATTAACCGCTTTTCCAGGTTCGCATATTTTATTGAACCTTCAGAAATAAAATCGACAATCTCCCGGAGATCTTTTTTAGCTGTCGGCAAAATTTGAATGGTTACTAACCTTCTTTTAGCCATGCTGTTTTGAAATCTTCAAAATCTTCGCCCAGACCTTGTTCGGACTCTTCTAAAGCTTGTTCAATTTTTGCAGAAAGCAATATTTTATCAAATACTTCCTCTACATCTATCTTATCGGGCATTGCATTTAGAATATGTTGTAATTCACCTTTGGTAATTATCATAAAATGCTTTTTAGTTCAGTTTACAGTATAACTTATTAAAGTAAATATACGGTTTTTATAATCGGCCAAAGACTTACGAAGTTTTGAAAACTTCGCAAGTCCAGTTAGATTTTTTATCGCGCTTTTTCCACCCTTAAACCCACATCATTCACCTCTTTCAATGGATTTTCGCGCATGTTCTGTTCTATATAAAAATGATAAGTGCCTTTTAACGGGAATTTATAATTGGTAATAAATGGCAACTGGTAACTATATAGATTGCCTGAACCTTCTCCGAGCCACTCACCGCTTTTATCGGCAAGCGTTAGTTCGTATCGTTTAACATTTGACTTTTTATCAGGAGCGGTTTGGTTTATTAATACAAACAGGTTCATAAATTTATAATCGGCTGTTACCCGCAAATTCATGTAAAAATTATAGGGTACGCTGATATCATCTATTTTAACATCGTACTGAAATTTATTCGCGTAAGTCCAGCTGTGATCAGGAATTGGAGTGTTTTGATCAATTACGGCTTTTTTATCAGTACAGCCATTAAACAGCAACAGGGTAACAGCAAATGCTATCCTAAAAATATTCTTCATAAACCTTTTCATTCTTGTTTATCTTGATTTCCCCTGGGGGGGCCATCGGGACGTTTTCTATTTTTGTTTGGGCGGAACCTTTTATTACGGTTATTTCTCGGGGCATCGGCAGATTGCGCATTTTGCGGCGCAACACCTTGCGGCGTTACCGGGGCAGGCTGAACTTGTACAACCTTAGCAGGCGGTCGTTGCTGATTGCCATCCGGAGCACCGTTCTGCCTGTTTTTATTACGGTTCTTGTTTTTCTTTTTTCCGCGGGAGCGTTCATCCAAACGGGTTAAACTATCCTGGCCAACAACATTTTCGTAGTCCAAAATTTTAACCGGCTTGGTTTCTACTTCTATAACCTCGCCTAAATCTTCAGGAACAATGCCTTCCTTGTTTAATCGCTGAATCTCTTTAACACGGTCAATAGGCAACGGTATCCACGATTCCTCACGCGGATAACTAAACCACATCAACTTTTTAAATATGTCGGTTTTCTGCAAGCGGGCATCACCCTTCTCGGTTCTCAGTGTGTTTACGTTATCAGGGATGTATTTTAAGGCATCCATGTAAGTATCCAGCTCGTAGTTAAGGCAGCATTTCAGCTTACCGCATTGCCCGGCCAGTTTTAATGTATTAAGCGACAAGTTTTGATACCTCGCGGCCGAAGTGGATACGGTTTTAAAATCGGTGAGCCACGTTGAACAGCACAATTCCCGGCCGCACGAGCCGATACCACCCAATCGGCTGGCTTCCTGCCGCATACCTATCTGGCGCATTTCTATGCGGATGCGAAAGGTTTCCGCCATCTTTTTGATAAGCTCCCTGAAATCCACCCTTCCTTCGGCGGTATAATAAAAAGTAGCTTTGGTTTTGTCACCCTGGTAATCAACGTCGCTTAATTTCATGGACAAATTAAGTTCCAGAGCTAATTTCCTCGATTTATGCATGGTTTCCCATTCAAGGTCTTTGGCGGCCTTCCATTTTTCCACATCGGTAATAGTGGCCTTGCGATAAATCTTTTTAGCTACATCGCCTTCCTTTACCCTGCGTTTTACCATTTGCATCCTAACCAATTCGCCGGTTATGGATACATGGCCAACGTCATAGCCGCCGGTAGCCGCTTCAACAACAACCAACTCACCCGCTTCCAGGTATATGTCGTCCTTATTAAGGTAAAACTCTTTACGTGAGCCTTTAAATTTTACTTCAACAATCCCGAAAGGTTTATAATTAGTCGGCATGTCCATATGCGACAGCCAATCGTAAACATCTAATTTGCTGCAGCCATTAGTAAGGCATGAGCCATTACTTTTGCAGCCAGCGGGCGAGCATCCGCCCCCCGTTGAGCAACTTCCACATCCCATAATTAATTCGGCATATATTGTGTCCGCTCATCGCGGATCGTTTTAAAACTAAGTATTTTTATAATCAGTAAAGATACATCTAAAAACAAAATTTTAGGGTTAGCATTTCTTTCTATATGATAATGCGCCTTTTCCAGTTCTGTAATAATACCATTTGCCATGGAAATGTTCATTACGTTGATCATTTTTTGAGCTGTCTCGAGTTCCGCCGGCGGTAAATGAACTAAATTTCCGGCACCTGCCATCAGCATACAGCACTCCCGCAAAAAGCTAATGCCGTACCTTAAAAAGTTCTTTTGGTTTTCACGACCCATCTTTGCGGCTTGCTCAACAAAAGTCATCACCTCAATTCCCTTATTGGCGAAGCAAAGTCGCAGCCATTGAACAAACAGATTATGATAACCATCACTTTCCTCCTGTAGCATTGTTAGCGCTTCGGTTAAATTGCCGTTACATAAATAAGCGATCTGCGCAGCAGCCTGTTGGGTTTGATTAAACTTTGCAAGCAGATGATCTTTGACATCTTCGTAACTTAACGTGGGAATTTTTATCAGCTGTGTGCGCGAAAGTATCGTATTTAGTATTTGATCCTGGTTTTGTGCCACCAGCAAAAACAAGGTGTTTGGCTGCGGTTCTTCTATAATTTTTAAAAGTGCATTGCCTTCCTTATCCAAATACTCGGGCAGCCAAAGGATCAAAATTTTATAAGCAGATTCAAAAGGCTTAAAGCTTAGTTTCTTAATGATCTGGTGACACTCGGCAATGTTGATGTTAGCTTGTTTATTTTCGGCATCAAGGTAGCCACGCCAGTTATCGAGGCTTAAATATGCATTTGTTAAGAACGCTTCGCGCCATTGCTCTATAAAAGTTACTGCGGTATCATCTTTATGTTTAGCAAAAAAAGGATATGAAAAATGCAGATCGGGGTGCATCAGTTTTTGATATTTACGACACGATGAACACTCACCACACGAATCATCTTCCTTTTTGTCCTCGCACGAAACATATTGAGCATAAGCAACAGCCAGCGGCAAACTACCCGCACCACCCGGCCCCAAAAACAATTGCGCATGACTAACCCGGTTTTCTTTAACCGAATTAATCAAACGTTGCTTTATGGCTTCTTGTCCAACTATTTCCCTAAACTGCATTGGTGCAAAATAAGTATTTTTTAGTGATTGGGGGCTAGAGTTCGGAGATTAGAATTAGAGATTAGCTGTAAAATAAAGAAATTACAGGCGTGTAATAAAAAACACTATCATTTTAGGGTTATCTTTACCCCATGTTTTCCCTAATCTCTAATCCCCAACCTCTAATCTCTGATTCCCCATGAGAGTCATGGCTTTCGATTATGGGACCAAGCGCATAGGCATTGCTGTTACCGACCCGTTGCAAATTATCGCTACCGGCCTCGATACCATACACCCTATAAAAATCATAGAATACCTCAAAAAATACCTGCAAACCGAGCAGGTGGAACGTTTTATTGTAGGCGAACCAAAGCAAATGGATAATACACCATCGCAATCGGCCACACATGTTAAAGGCTTTGTAAACCTGTTAAAAAAAACCTTTCCTGAAATCCCAATTGAGATGCTGGATGAACGCTTTACCTCGAAAATGGCATCGGCAACTATCGCGCAAAGCGGCATGAACAAAAAAGCAAGGCAAAATAAAGAGCTGGTGGATACTATCTCGGCGGTGATATTATTGCAGTCGTGGATGGGGAAAAATAGTTTCTTTTAGACGTGGCTCACAAAAATTCAGAATAAAAGTCAGAAGATCATTTTCCCATTCAGAGAAAATGGTTGAAATAGACCACCTGGCCAGTTGATTTAAGCCTATTCCCCTCAAATTTTCATTTATTTCAAAAACACTACTTTTGCGCCATGGAAATTCTCCCCCATGATCTGCAGGCCTACTTAGAAAGCCACTGCGAGCCGGAGCCGGAAGCGCTGCAAACCATTAACAGGGAAACGCATTTAAAGGTACTGAAACCCAACATGCTTTCAGGCCATTACCAGGGCCGGGTGCTTAGTTTTATCAGTAAAATGATACAACCTACACGGATATTGGAAATAGGCACATTTACTGGCTATGCCACCATCTGTCTTGCTGAAGGATTAACTCAAGATGGGGAAATACATACCATCGAAGTTAACCGGGAACTGGAAGACATGCTCCGCTCACATTTTAAATTGACAGATGTTGAAAACAAAATAAAACTTCATTTTGGCCCGGCAGAACAAATAATAGGGGGTTTTGCGTATAAAAGTTTCGATTTAGTATTTATTGATGCTGACAAAAAAAATAATTTTACCTATTTTGGTCTTGTCTTTGAAAAGTTAAGGACGGGAGGAATAATAATTATTGATAACGTTTTGTGGAAAGCAAAAGTGTATGGCATTGAAAACGACCCTGATACACAAGCAATTCGCAAACTAAATGATCAGATAGCTGCTGACGACCGGGTTGAAAAACTAATACTCCCGGTTCGTGATGGGTTGTTGGTCATAAGAAAAAAGTAAATTATGAAAAAACTCTATTTTTTAACTCTGTTGCTGGCGTCGTCATTCTGCGTATCAGCACAAAAAAACACACCAACGGGTTATATTGAGAAGTTTAAAGATGATGCCATCCGCATCATGCACGAAACCGGTGTGCCGGCAAGTATTGTTTTGGGCGTTGCCATGCACGAGTCAGCTTGTGGAAACAGCATCCTGGCCAAAAATTTAAATAATCAATTTGGTGTAAAAGGAAATAGCCGCATTGTTTATTACCGCGATAATAAAAAGGTAAAAACGCTGTACAAACGTTATGATTCGGTTTATGATTCTTACCAGGATTTTGCCCGTATTATGACCGAACGCAGTGAATTTAGCGGTATGGTTGAAAAGCTTACCCATTTCGATTATAACGCGTGGGCTCATGGCATACAAAACCGCGGTTATGCAAGCGACCCCAAATGGGCCAAAGGCGTACTGCGTATTATCAACAAGTATCAGTTGTATAATTTTGATGAAAACCCTGAAAACGAAACACAATTGGCACAGAACAATTGAGTTTTTCCATAGATATTAAAGCCGCGTTGAGTGATTCAACGCGGCTTTAATATTTTAATACGACCGTAAATTCATCAGAAAATCATTATAATATTCTAATTTTGCCGTTTATTGATTAATGCCGGTTAAATAAATAGGCGATTATAATGCGAAAAACGAGTCTGTTATTTCTTGAGATAATTCTGTTTTGCTCCTGTGCAACAAGCACAAAAACAATTTCTAACCATCAAGCTACCCGTAACAACAAATCAATTCAAAAAGAAAACGCGGCTTCTATTGCAGCGTATACTCCCTTTACTTCACTACAATATATCGACAGGTTTAAGGCTATTGCTATACAGGAAATGAATTTGTATGGCATACCGGCAAGTATTACGCTGGCACAGGGGCTTTTTGAATCGGGTAGTGGTAACGGCGAACTGGCCAGGGTCGCTAATAACCACTTCGGCATCAAATGCACCAGCGACTGGAAAGGAAAAAGCTACTACAAGAACGACGACAATAAAAATGATTGTTTCAGGGTATATGACAAACCCGAAGATTCATTCAGGGACCACTCTGAGTTTTTGAAACGTAAAAACTACACCAAGCTTTTTGAGCTGGATAAAAATGATTACAAAGGCTGGGCTTATGGGTTAAAGAAGGCAGGCTATGCCACAAATCCCAATTATCCTACTTTGTTAATTGGCGTTATACAAAAATATAACCTCGATCAATATGACAGCCCCGATACCGAAATCCAAAAAATAAAACGTGTTGACGTGGTATTCACCCAAATTGATAAAAATGCGAACAAAGCTGCAAACGACTCTGTAAACAACAATTACGCGAGCAATAAAATTTACACTGTAAAACAGGGAGATACACTATATAATATATCTAAACGTTTTGGACTTACTGTTGATGATTTAAGGGCGCTAAACAACCTGACTGACAACAATATTAAAATAGGGCAAAAACTCCTGATAGCGAAATAGGTTGTTAATTATTGTTAAATAGCATGCTAAGGATTAGCCGAACGATTAGTTTTAGTGCTGGAATGAAATTTAAATTTTTTTTATGCTTTTTAATAATAGCAACTAAGTGTTTTTCGCAGGAAACGTTTGTTAGCGGCATTGTGTTTGATAAGGACAGCAAAGACAGGGTGGCAAGTGTGAATGTACGGAATATAACAACCGGGACTTCGGTTTATAATAATTTAAAAGGCGTGTTTACGATCAGTGCGAAAGCGGGCGAAAAACTGGTTTTTTCAAAACAGGATTATCACCCCGATACCGTTAAAGTAGAAGATATCTCTTCGCTGGCTATTTATATAACACGTTTAGCTATTCAGCTCAGAGAGGTTACCATTCATGATACCTTACTTAGTCCCGAAAAACGGTTAGAGGCAACGAAACAAGACTTCACTAAAATATATGGCTCATTGGCTTATCGCGACTTCCTGTCAACCCCCTCAAGCGGTGGCGCCGGGCTAAGTATCGACGCCATATTTAATTCCTTGAGCCGGAGCGGGCGAAATGCGGAACATCTAAAGGAAATAATTGAAAATGATTACCGGCAAAACGTAATCGACTATCGTTTTAATAAAACTTTTGTAGGGAAAATTACCGGATTAAAAGACGACAAGTTAACAGCCTTTATGCAACGGTATCGGCCCGGTTATTACACGATAGAGACAGCAAGTGAATATGAATTTATATCGCTGATACGCGCCAACCTGAAAAGGTTTTTGCGGAATTCGAGAACATATTCCTTACAACCCTTAAAAAGCAAATGACCGGTGAACGTAACTTTCTGTCTATAGTTTAAGGTAATTAAATAATATATGATAAATTTGGCAGCGTTCTTTAAGGAAGATCTAATTAACTGAACACGTGAAACATTGGTTAATCTGCTTACTTTGTGTACGCTGTAAGCCAGGATTTATCCATATAATTTAAAAAATAGTATGTTAAAAACCACCCCTGGTTTAATTGTATTGTTATTATTTATTTGTTTCCTATCCGCCGCAGCGCAAAAAACAGACTCGCTTAAAAAAGACAGCCTTAAAATAGACACCAACCTGCTCAATAAGTACAGGGTTGAGCCGGGCAAAAATGCAATCCCCTATCGTAACAGGCCAATAGAAATACATAAAGAACCAATCCCGGTCTCATTTCTTGATTATAAAGTAAGCTATTGGCATAAAACCCTGATCTTTGGCCTTAACTTTAGCCAATCAGCCTTTACAGACAATTACAGCGCCGGGGGGATAAGCGCCGTAGCGCTCGGTTCAAATTTCGACTTCAAGGCCGAATACAACAAAACACCTTTTGATTATACAACAGAACTGAACCTGATTTACGGCATTTCAAAAAATAAAGGGCAGGGATCCCGAAAAACTAACGACCGGATATTTTATGATAACAAGGTTGCATCGCAGCTCTCAAAACACTGGTTCTTTTTTGGCTCCTTAACATTCGAATCTCAATTTTCAAAAGGATTTAACTATAACAATTCCGATGGAACCGAGGCACAAAACCCTTACATCATCTCCAATTTTATGTCACCAGGCTATCTCACGGAATCACTTGGTTTTGAATATAAGCCGGTAAAATATTTCGACTTACGTTTAGGAACCGGAACGGCAAGGCAAACCTTTGTTTTAGATACCACAATTTATCGTAATCAGCCTATTGTTAATAATCAGCATACCAACTATGGCGTACCTATCGGGCATACCGTTAAAAATCAACTGGCCTTTCAGGCTGTAGCCGCTCTTGATAAGGACGTGATGAAAAACTTGCATTTAAATTTGCGCTATGCTTTATTTATCCCATATCAGCAACCCCTGGCTTACACCGGACATCGAGTAGATGCCATAATTACTGCAAAAGCAAACCGGTTAATAGCAGTTACTATAAACGGAACGTTCCTGTATGATAAAAACACGTCTCCAACCGCTCAGGGAACTGAAGGGTTAGCGCTGGGGATTTTATATAAATTTCCGTAAAACATCAACCCAAAGTGCTTTAAAATAAAGACAGCGATAAGTATAAAACTATCGCTGTCTTTAGTATTCGTTTAAATCGGAAATCCGAAATTCTTTATATCAGTAGTCTAACTGGTTCTTCCAGCAATGATTTCAACGTTTGCAGGAATGCCGCGCCTGAAGCGCCATCAACAACACGGTGATCGCAGCTTAATGTCACCTTCATCACGTTGCCGGGAACTACTGCACCATTTTTAACAACCGGAACTTGCTGTATACCGCTAACGGCAAGAATACAGGCATTAGGCGTGTTAATAATAGCCGTAAATTCATCAACACCAAACATACCAAGGTTTGATATGGTGAAGGTAGAACCTTCCATTTCAGGCGGTTGCAATTTTTTTCCCTTAGCTTTTTGTGCGAATTCCTTTACCTCGGTTGAAATATGGCTCAAAGATTTGCCATCTGCAAAACGGATAACAGGCACAAGCAGACCTTCATCTACAGCAACTGCAACGCCAATATGAACATGTTCGTTGAACCGGATCTTGTCGCCCAGGAAAGATGAATTAATAGCGGGGTGTTGCTTTATAGCAACCGCGCAGGCTTTTAATACAAAGTCATTAAACGATATTTTTACCGGTGCAACCTCATTGATGCGGGTACGGGCTTTTACAGCCTCGTCCATATCAATGCTCATGGTTACATAAAAATGCGGAGCGGTAAATAAGCTTTCGGATAACCGACGGCTTATCGCTTTGCGCATCTGGCTAACCGGCTTCTCTGTGAACTTTTCTTCACCAATAAAAGTTGGCAATACCACGGCAGGTTTCGGTGCGGCAGTTCCCGGTTGAGAAGGAGCGGGTGTTGCTTCTTTAGTGCCGCTTTCTGCTGCCACCTGTTTAGATGGCACATATTCCTCAACATCCTTTTTAATGATACGGCCGCCTTCCGCCGATCCTTTTACATTATTAAGGTTTATGCCTTTATCCTTTGCGATTTTACGCGCAAGCGGCGATGCTTTAACACGGCTGTCGTCGTTATTTGTAGCAGAATCGGTTGTAGTTGCAGAAGCAGTAGTATCTTCCTCACTGCTACTGCTACTTTGTCCTGCCACTACTTCCTCACTCTCAGTTCCATCGTCTTCCAACAACGGGGTAATATCGGTACCGGCTTTTCCAACAATAGCAATAATACCATTAACCTTTGCAGCTTCGCCTTCTTTAGGACCGATGTATAAAAGCGTTCCGGCTTCATAGCCTACCACTTCCATAGTAGCTTTGTCGGTTTCTACGTCAGCAAGTGAATCGTCAGATTTTACTGTGTCGCCAACTTTAAAGTTCCATTTATTTATAACCCCCTCGGTCATGGTATCACTAAGGGCAGGCATACGGATAACAGTAGCAGGTATGCTCGATTTGTCAACTTTTGGTTTGGCGGCAACGGCTTCCTGTGGTTTTTTATCATCGGTAGCTTTTGCAGCCTTAGCAGGTTTTTCTTCTTTCTTTTCGGGTGCGGCGCCATTCGAGGCTATTGCCGCTTTGTAATCTTCCCCTTCGGCGCCCAATACTGCTATCAGTGCGTCAACCGGAACAGCCTGGCCTTCCTGAACGCCAATATAAAGCAATGTGCCATCCTGGTACGATTCAAAATCCATTGTGGCTTTATCAGTTTCAATCTCGGCCAAAACATCGCCCGATTTTACCTTGTCACCAACCTTTTTATGCCATTTAGCCAATACGCCTTCGGTCATCGTATCGCTCATTTTTGGCATTTTAATTATTTCGGCCATATACTACTTGATCAATAGTTTTTTGAAAAATTTAAATATAATATAATTAGCTCCTTATATAAGGATAATCTTTCTGAACGTAAACATCGGTGTATAACTCCGATGCCTCAGGCCAGGGTGATTCTTCAGCAAATTTTACTGATTCATCAACTTCGGCTTTTACTTTGGCATCAATTTTTTCAAACCATTTTGCATCGGCGTAACCTTCCTTTTCAATAACTTGCTTTACCATTTCAATCGGGTCTTTAGCCTTATAGCTTTCAAGCTCTTCTTTTGTGCGGTATTTTTGAGGATCAGACATGGAGTGTCCTTTATAGCGGTAAGTACGCATTTCAAGGAAAGTAGGGCCTTCGCCGTTTCGGGCACGCTGAGCGGCTTCGTCCATAGCTTTGTGTACCGCTGCCGGATCCATTCCGTCAACCGCCGATGATGGAATCCCGTAAGGTAATCCTAATTTATATATATCAGTTTGAGCAGTAGTACGTTCAACCGAAGTACCCATTGCATAACCGTTGTTTTCGCAAACAAATATTACAGGTAATTTCCATAAAGCCGCCATATTAAAGGTTTCGGTTAACGCTCCCTGGCGTACGGCACCATCGCCCATGTAGGTCACATTTAAAAATTCGGTTCCTTTAAACTTTTCAGCAAAAGCTACACCAGCACCAAGCGGAACCTGCCCGCCTACAATACCGTGACCGCCGTAAAAATGCTTTTCTTTATCAAACATGTGCATAGAGCCCCCTTTGCCTTTTGAGCATCCGGTAGCTTTACCGTAAAGCTCGGCCATTATTGCGTTCGAGGTAACTCCTTTTGCAATAGCATGTGCGTGATCGCGATAAGCGGTAATCATGCTGTCCTCTTGTTTAAGCACAGACATTGCTCCGGCTAAAACAGCCTCCTGGCCTATATATAAGTGGCAAAAACCTCTTATTTTTTGCTGTCCGTATAGTTGTCCGGCTTTCTCTTCAAACTTACGCATTAACAGCATGGACTCGTACCACATAAGGTAGGTGTCTTTATTTATTTCTATCGAACTCATGTATTATATTAAGGGTCAATTTCTGAGTAAAGCGCAAATCTAATTATATCCATGAAAATATCGAAACCGTGATGAATTTGTTATAAAGATTTATCAGTTATTTATTGTAACAATTTATTAATTGTTAAGATTATGTTTCGGCGACAATTAATTGTTAAATAATAAATCCTTACTTTTGCGCAAAAAGAAAAAGGTTTTTAATAATAAAGCAACATTGACGGTCTGGTTTCCGTTAAATTAGGCTATAATTGATTTTTCCGGGTAATTTTTTAAAAAAGGTGTCATTTTGTTGTAATTTAAAATTATTTAAATAGTTTTGCATCCACCTATAGATTAATTATTCGCTTTGATTAAACAATTTGTTGACCTAATTACAACAAACCCTAGATTAAATGAAGAAAATTACTATTCTGATTGTGTTATTTCTCAGCTTTGTGGCCGCCCAGGCCCAAACAAAAGCAACCTCAACCCCAGCAGACGTAAAACCCACGGATGATCAGGAAAGTTTAGCAAAAGATTATTTATCACAAATTATGGGAGTCGCCCTATCGGCAACTTCAAATATGAAGCTTTTTCATTTTGTTTACGATTGGATTGGCACACCTTACCGTTTTGGAGGGAATTCGAGAAAAGGGATAGATTGTTCGGCCTTTACCAAAGAATTATATAGCGAGGTGTTTAACGAGGATATCATGCGGAATTCGCGCGATATATTCAGCATGGTTACACCGGTTGCAAAAGAAGAACTTAAAGAAGGCGACCTGGTTTTTTTCAAAATCCACAGCCGCCGGATATCACATATGGGCATCTATTTGGGAAATAACAGGTTTGCTCACGCGTGCTCAAAAGGAGTTACCATCAGCAGCCTGGACGACGCTTATTACAAACATTATTTTTACAGGGGCGGGCGTATGCTTCAATCCTTTAAGGACGAGCTGGAAAAAGAGAACAGCGACAAAAACTAAAAAATATACAGAGCCTTTCAGAAATGAAGGGCTTTTTTGATAAATGGTATTTCAGTTCAAGTCGAGAGTCTTTAGTTCTAAGTCGAAACTCAGATTTTTGCTCTTTTTGACTTAGGACTAAAGACTCTCGACTTAAGGCTATTGACTTAACCTACGCCGCATCGTTTGTAGTACGTACAAGGCTAATGCCGGTAAAGAAAAACATAATTGCAATTATACCCACAACTATTAATGTGGTT
>DASYEP010000006.1:0-6079 GCA_036498965.1 Mucilaginibacter sp. | reverse complement strand
GCGGCAAAATGTCTGGAAAACAACCGCCTTTTTTTTAAAAATTAACTTACACAAATATGGGAAAATCTAAGTGGTTTTGCCCAACGGCGAAGCCCCATTCTCATCAAACTCTCAAAAAAACTTCTTAGGTTAACGGCTATGCCGTTGGCGAGGCAATGGTGAAAGAATTGCCGGAGGTAGAAAGATCAACCCGGATTGCGCTGGCCATTAACCTGCGCTTTAAAAAGGGCGACGAAATAATACAAGAGGACCGATCAATATATTGCGACCCAAACATATTTGATGTTTTTACGCTGCCGATGATAGCGGGCGATCCGAAAACCGCGTTGCAAGACCCTAACGGGATAGTGATCTCTGAAACAGCCGCCAGGAAATATTTTAATACCACCGATGTAATCGGGAAAACACTCATCATGGTAAATGATGACGGAAACAATGCCCGTAAAATTACAGGGGTGATAAAGGATATCCCTGCACAATCGCACTTTAAGGCAAATTTCTTATTTGGCCTGGATGCAAACCAGGATAAGGGATGGAACGGCTTTAGGTTTAGCACTTATATCCTGCTAAGGACCGGTGCTGATGCCAAACGCCTGGAAGCTAAGTTCGACGCCTTATTGCGCAGGCATATCAATACGAAGGATTTCGACTATAATAAATTTGCCGCGCACGGCAGTTTCATCAGGTTAAGCTTAATACCTTTAAAAGATATACACCTTCAGTCCAACCGGCAACGGGAGTTAAGCGCCAACGGCAGCATCCAGTACATCTATATATTTTCGGCAATAGCCGTTTTTATATTGGTACTGGCCTGCATCAATTTTATGAACCTTGCTACAGCGCGGTCTGCCAACCGTGCACGCGAGGTCGGCGTTCGTAAGGTGCTGGGCTCGTCGCGCGGATACCTGTTGGCGCAATTTCTCGTGGAATCGCTGTTGGTTACCCTTGCATCGGCAATATTGGCGGTTACGTTGGCCTGGTTACTATTGCCGTTTTTTAACCAGGTTTCGGGTAAGGCGCTTACAATCGACCTGCATACATTTGCGTGGCTATTGCCCGCGATGTTAATAGTTATTGTTGTTGTAGGGATAATGGCCGGAGCTTATCCGGCTTTTTTCCTGTCGGCATTCCAGCCGGTACATGTGTTAAAGGGCAAATTATCGACTGGTTTTAAAGGCGGCAAACTGCGCAGTTTTTTGGTTGTGTTCCAGTTTAGCATATCTATTTTTTTGATCATTGGCACATTGGTTGTTTATAACCAGCTCCATTATATTCAAAGCAAAGACCTTGGGTATAACCGTAGCCAGGTGCTGATCGTAAAAAATGTGACTACGTTAAAAAACCCTAAAATCCTGAAACAGGAAGTCAAAAAAATACCGGGTGTAATTAATGCCACCCTCACCAGTTTTTTGCCTACCGGTACATTACGGTTCCCCAATGTATTCAGTTCTTCTTACGGAAAGAATATACAAGGGGAATATTGGACGGTAGATGAAGACTATATCGGCACAATGGGCCTGAAGATGGTTTCGGGCCGGAGTTTTTCAAACCAGTTTACCACGGATTCATCTGCCACGATCATTAATGAATCCGCTGCAAGAATGCTTGATTATAAAGGCGATCCTGCCGAAAAGATCAACAATAAATATCATATTATCGGCGTGGTAAAGGATTTTAACTTTTCATCGCTGCGGGATAACGTGACCCCTCTGGCTATGGTAATGGCGCCTGATTGGATGGCTTCACTCAGCATAAAAGTAAATACCAATGATTTGCCCCGCCTGATGACGCGGATAGAAGACAAATGGAAGAAGCTTGCGCCATACCAACATTTTGAATATTCGTTTATGGACGATGATTTTAACGCGATGTATAATAATGAGCAGCGCATGGGTAAGCTTTTTATCATTTTTACAACTTTAGCAATAATCATCGCCTGCCTGGGCCTTTTTGGTCTTGCCGCCTATGCGGCTGAACAACGCACCCGGGAAATTGGCATCCGCAAAGTACTGGGAGCAAGTGTACAAAGTATCACTTTTATGCTCTCAAAAGATTTTATAAAACTTGTATTTATCTCAATCCTGACGACAACACCATTGGCCTGGCTGGTTATGAAAAAATGGCTTCAGGGCTTTGCCTACCGGGAGCAAATACATTGGTGGGTGTTTGTGGTTACAGGATTTGGTGCGATTTTTATTGCGGTTATCCCAATAAGTTTTCAATCCATTAAAGCTGCCTTTGCAAATCCGGCAGAAAGTTTGAGGAGCGAATAGGGTGCAAACATTTTTAATTTGATAGCCATTAGTGATATATTAGCTCTATGAAGGCAATAGTAATCACTCACCCGGGCGATCCGGATGTTTTACAACCCACAGAAAGACCAACGCCCGTATATTCCGCAAACGAAGTACTAGTAAAAGTAGCGGCCGCGGGTGTTAACCGCCCGGATGTTTCGCAACGAAAGGGTCATTATCCACCGCCTCCCGGCGCGTCGCCCGATATTCCCGGACTCGAAATTGCCGGAACTATAACTGAGGTTGGAGCAGACGTTACCCGATGGAAGCCCGGTGATAAAATTTGCGCCCTGGTAACCGGCGGCGGCTATGCCGAGTATTGTAATGTACCGGAAGGGCAATGCTTGACGATACCCGGCAACCTTTCGTTTGTTGAAGCAGCATCCTTGCCCGAAACATTCTTTACCGTATGGAGCAACGTGTTTGATAGGGGAGCTTTAAAATCCGGCGAAAGCCTGTTGGTTCATGGCGGATCAAGCGGCATTGGGGTTGCGGCTATTCAAATGGCGACCGCATTGGGAAGTACAGTATATATAACTGCAGGTACCGAGAAAAAGTGCCGGTTTTGCGAAAACCTTGGTGCTACCAAAGCCATCAATTATGAAACAGAAAGCTTTGCCGAGGTAATTAAACAAATTACTAATGGAAACGGCGTCGATGTAATTTTAGATATGATAGGCGGTGATTATACCCAGCCCAATATAAAATCATTGGCACCAGATGGTAGATTGGTGCTTATTAATATGATGATGGGAAAAGATGTGCAGGTTGATCTTTCTTCGGTAATGATGAAGCGGCTCACCATAACAGGCTCAACCCTGCGTGCAAGAGATGTAGCGTTCAAAACTAAGATTGCGCAAAATCTCGAAAAAACTATTTGGCCCTTACTGGCATGCGGGCAAATTAAACCGATTATAAACAAGGTTTTTCCTGCAAACAAAGCCGCAGACGCACACCGATTAATGGAAAGCAGTGAGCATATTGGGAAGATTGTTTTGGAGTTTGAGTAGTAGTTGAGGCTCAAGTCCTCTCCTTTGGAGAGGATTTAGGTGAGGCAACCTGCCCACTAAAAAAACTAAAACTCCCATTTTAATATTTGCTTATTAATCTTAACTTTGCGCCTCTGAAATGGCCCGTGCTTTATGAGCCCGGCTTGTTTCATAGTAAATAGTTTAAAATTACCAGGTTATATATGCCAAACATTGGAAAAATTTCCCGGATCATTGGTCCGGTAGTTGACGTAAGCTTCTCAGATAACGCTCACCTTCCTAAAATTTATGATGCATTAGAGATCACTAAAGAAGGTGGCCAGAAAGTTATTTTAGAAGTTCAACAGCACTTAGGTGAAGATCGTGTACGTGCCATCGCCATGGACTCGACTGATGGTTTATTGCGCGGAATGAATGTTGTCGATTTAGAGTCGGCAATAAAAATGCCGATTGGCGATGATATCAAAGGCCGTGTATTTAACGTGGTGGGTGACGCGATTGACGGTATTGCCAATTTAAATAAATCTGATGGTCGTCCTATCCACAACGTACCTCCACGATTTGAGGATCTTTCTACTGAAACCGAAGTTCTTTTTACAGGGATCAAGGTTATCGACTTATTGGAGCCTTACGCAAAGGGCGGTAAGATCGGTTTGTTTGGTGGTGCCGGTGTTGGTAAAACCGTATTGATCCAGGAATTAATCAACAATATCGCGAAAGCATATTCAGGTCTTTCGGTATTTGCTGGCGTAGGTGAGCGTACCCGCGAAGGAAACGACTTATTGCGCGAAATGCTTGAATCGGGCATTATAAAATATGGTGATGCATTTATGCATTCGATGGAAGAAGGCGGCTGGGATTTATCCAAAGTTGATCCTGAAGCATTAAAAGATTCAAAAGCTACATTCGTTTTCGGACAAATGAACGAGCCTCCAGGTGCACGTGCACGTGTGGCGCTTTCAGGTTTAACTATCGCTGAATATTTCCGTGATGGCGATGCTGACGGAAAAGGCCGTGATATATTATTCTTTATTGATAACATTTTCCGCTTTACGCAAGCAGGTTCCGAAGTATCGGCGTTGCTTGGTCGTATGCCATCAGCGGTAGGTTACCAGCCGACACTGGCAACAGAGATGGGTACCATGCAGGAGCGTATTACTTCAACAAAACGCGGTTCAATTACTTCCGTACAGGCGGTATATGTACCTGCGGATGACTTGACTGACCCTGCACCTGCTACTACATTTGCCCACTTAGATGCTACAACGGTATTGTCCCGTAAAATTGCCGAGCTTGGTATTTACCCAGCTGTGGATCCTTTGGATTCTACATCAAGGATTTTGAGCCCAACAATTTTAGGCGACGAGCATTATAATACTGCTCAGCGCGTTAAAGAAACTTTACAGCGTTACAAAGAGTTGCAGGATATCATCGCTATCCTTGGTATGGACGAGCTAAGTGAAGAAGATAAATTGGTGGTATCGCGTGCACGTCGTGTTCAGCGTTTCTTATCACAGCCATTCCACGTTGCCGAGCAGTTTACAGGCTTAAAAGGTGTGTTGGTTGATATTAAAGAAACCATCAAAGGCTTCAACATGATTATGGATGGTGAAGTTGACGAATACCCTGAAGCAGCTTTCAACCTTGTAGGCAGCATTGAAGAAGCTATTGAAAAAGGTAAAAAATTATTAGCAGAAGCGAATTCGTAAATGTGCAGATGAGTAAATGTGCAGATGTGCAAATTTCTGAGCATCGGTACATTTACCTCATTAAAAGCATTTGCACATCTGCACATACGCACATTTGCACATCAATAAAATGACTTTAGAAATTCTTACTCCCGATAAAACCGTTTACGAAGGCGAGGCTACCTCGGTAACCCTTCCCGGTACTTTGGGCTTTTTCGAAATATTAAACCACCACGCACCTATCATCTCTACTTTAGAAGATGGCAAGGTAACCGTACGCAACGGCGTCGGTCCAACCGCTAAGGAAGATATTTATTTTATAAAGGGCGGTGTTGTTGAAGCATCACACAACAAGGTTGTTCTTTTAGCTGAAGGTATTCAGCATAAATAATTCCCTTTCTCAAATAGAAATTGAAAAATCCCCGGTTTTAAACGACCGGGGATTTTTTGTGTGCGCCCGGCATGGGTACAAACTATAGGGTGGAAGTCCCGAACGCGCCTTGATAGTGGGAAGCGTTAACCCAAGGCAAGGGTGTCCTTTGCGAGGAGGAATCTGAAGGAAGCCGGCGGTAAATCTCTGGCCTGACGAACAGGAAGCAGATCAGGCAGTCGCAAGTGGGCGAGTTTGCACAACAAAACAAAACCCAAAACTATCCGAAACGTGCGGCTGTAAATCTGACAGGTACATGGAGAGAAAGTCTGTACTCTTACCCGGGGAGATCTGATAAACGGTGGACGGAGGGAGAAGCGCCACCTGAAGGAGCAAGAGCATGTGGTGATATAATAGCTTGTTTATCAGAAGTCAGCAGAAGTCATAGTATCCGCCAGCAGGCGGAGAAGGGCAGAACATTAAACATCCAAGAAGTACAACCGGAAATGGGATTATCGCAATGAAAGCAGAAAACTCTGGATAGAGGGCTGGCCTAGGTACGGATATGCTGGAAGCAGAAAGGTACCAGGGAGCGTTTAGCGATGACTTGAAGGACGGAAGGAACCGAAGAAACAGGAAAAAAAAAAGTGCAGAAGAAATGCTACTGGAAGAAATCATCAGCAAATCAAACATGCAGCAGGCCTACCAACGGGTCACAGGGAACAAAGGAGCAGCCGG
>DASYEP010000005.1:0-11688 GCA_036498965.1 Mucilaginibacter sp. | reverse complement strand
CCTAAAAGCTGTAATTTTCGCCCAGGATAGCAGATGTTTAGGGAGAGTATAACCCAATTGAGCGTTTTTGAAACGCAAAAATGTGGAAACATGATAATAAAAATCAGCATCTGAACCTCCAACACCTTGTGGGGACACCATCGGCAAAATCGCGTTAGGGTTAGTTAAGGTATAAGAATTAACGGCTACATATTCCAATCCATTACCTCCAGCACCCGAGTCAAAGCCGTTGGACATTCTCCATTTGGCACCCGTTTGCCCTTGAAGCAAAATAGCCAGATCGAAATTTTCATAATTTACACCGAAATTAGCACCAAACTGGGCTTTGGGAATTGCATACCGGCCATCTGGAGAAATACCAGGATTCATTCTATACTGATCTCTCGAATCGATTATGCCATCGTGATTCAAATCGGCAAAAATTAAATTGCCTTTTATAGCACCAGAATAACTTGGATATTTAGTCAAATCAGCATCCGTTCTGTATATACCAATGGCTTTGTATACCAAAATAGAACCTAAAGGATTACCTTCCAATTTTTGATAAGGTTCTGACTGCGGCGTTTCATCAAAATATATGATCTTATTTGTAGCGTAAGAAACGTTTGCGCCGGCTCTAAAGCCCACCCGCCCGAAATTTTGTTTGTAATCTACTTGAACCTCAAAGCCTCTGCTATTCATTTTGCCGATGTTCTGATCAGGCAATATCAAGCCAGTATATGAAGGAATAGAAGCTTGTTTTTGACCCAAAATTCTAGAGGTATTGGTATTAAAATAATCCAACGTTAAGTTCAATTTATTGCTTAAGAAAGCAGCATCAAGACCTACATCGGTTTTAGCACTTACCTCCCAGGTAATATTTGGATTTGCCGTCGATGTTGGCGCAACGCCCTGAACGTCAACGCCATTAATTACGTACCCAGGAGCATAGCCATAAGAAGTTAAATATTGGTATGGTGCTACTCTATCATTACCCAATTGACCCCAAGAAGCTCTTAATTTCAAAAAGGTTAGTGCATCTGTATTGGGCATGAAGCTTTCGTTAGTTATAACCCATCCCGCGGAAACCTGAGGAAAGAAGCCCCATCTGGAGTTTGGAGGAAAAATTGCAGATCCATCGTATCTAGCACTTAAACTCACCAGGTATCGACCTTTATAATCGTAGTTGACTCTGCCGAAAAAATTTTGTCTGGCTTCTTGAGCTGCACTGCCATAATTGTTCCAGTCGGCGTGGTCAAGACTACCTGCAGATAGTTGATCTATTAATGGTGAAGCATAATTGAAACGGTTGGTCCAAAAATAATTTTTATCAAATTCCATTTGCTCATAAGCCACAAAAGCATCTACTTTATGGCCTCCAAATGTTCTGTTGTAAGTCAATCTTACATTTTTAGTAATTCGTCTGCTTAATGAGTCGGTTTCTGTTAAGCCTATTTGTTCTACAGACCTAGATGGTATCTTTAGAATTTGACCAGTGGTAAGGTCTTTTTGATAGAAAAACCAAGTGTAATTAAAGTTTTTATCATAATCATTGGTTTTATCGATTGAAGCAAAACCATCCAATGCCAAGCCTTTTACAAACGGCATATTGTATTTGAATTTAAATGTTCCCGTTGCAACATCTGTAGTGGCTCTTTGATAGCCTGGACTAAGCAACCTTGCAGCTGGGTTCAACTGCGACCAACCTTCGGCTGGGTAACGATAGTCCCCGCCAACGTAAGCCTCTTGCGTTGGACTTGTATAGGCGAACGCACCTATTTCTGCTGCCCCACCTTGTGGTTGTTGGTTATGTTTTTCTCTATAAGAAAGATCCATTCCAACGGAAAAATTTTTGGTTACATCCACGTCTACATTACTTCGCACATTGTATTGGTTCAATTTTGTGATGTGATCACCACGTAGAATTCCGCCTTGCGATACGATTCCCGCTGATAAGAAATATCTCGCTTTGTCGGTACCACCTCTTACCGTAGCTGATTGTCTAGATAGGGCAGCGGGTGGGGCAACTAAGGCATTATACCAATCCTCCGGGCGGCGCTGGCCACTTTTGAAAGCTTGAATGAAGTCATCAGGAAATGATGGCGTGCTACCCAGTAAGGCATCTCTACCATTCACGGCGTTAATATAATCATAGATACCCGCCGACTTTGTTTTCGTAGTTGGCGATTGAAATGACTCAGTAGAGCTAATATCAACTTGTGTTTTACCGGCTTTACCGCGTTTGGTCGTTACCAAGATAACGCCCCCTGCAGATTGCGCCCCATAAACCGCTGCGGCAGCATCTTTCAGTACGGAAATAGTCTCGATGTCATTAGGGTCAAGCCTGTTTAATCCATCTGGATCGGCATTGGCAACACCATCAATAACAATCAATGCCGAAGTATTGCGGTAGGTACTCGGCCCACGCACTAAGATCTTAGCATCGTCTTGGCCTGGCACAGCGCTCGATTGCGTAACAAACAAACCAGGCAATCTACCAGCCAAAGAATTAGAAGTAGAAGCTGATTGCGATTTAACAAGTTCACCACCTCCCACTTGCGAAACAGCGTTGGATAATTCTTTCTTTTTCTGGGATCCGTATCCAACAACAACTATTTCATCAAGTTTTTTTGAAGAGGATTCCAACGTAACGTTACCTGATACATTGTCAGCTTTTATTTCTCTGGTCAAATAGCTAATATAAGAAAAGGCCAAGATGCTACTTCTGCTTTTGACCTTTAAAGTAAAATTCCCATCTTGATTTGAAACTGTACCATTTCCGGTACCTTTCTCCTGCACGCTAACTCCCACTAATCCAAGCCCATTCTCGGATGTTATTTTCCCTGTAACGACTGTGTCTTGAAAATTGTAAGTTTTATGCTCTGAAAGAGCAGGGGTATTTACCTTATGGTGTAGTACTGGCTTAACATTGCCGGCCCATACATGGGACCATAAAAAGCATGGAAGAATAAGCCCACAGATAACACTCATGGTTTTAACCCAAACATGTGATAGTAGTTTTGATTTCATAAAAAATAATTAATTAGTAATAAAAGTTTAATTTTTGATGCGATCCTTTGATGTTACACACCTGTAACGAAACCGTCATTTTGAAATGAACTGTTGTCTAAGGACTGTTTATTTTTTCCATGTGCTGTTATCTGTAGATTTGATTATGGTATTAATGAAGGCGTTCGAAAAATAATTTCAGTGTTCACTCAGCAATATTCTCAGCGCCCCTTTTAATTACGATATAACAGACCGCCTATCTCAGGAAACACCAAAAAGCAATGAATATTGATTTATATGTCTGTACGTACCTTCATATAATAGCATAAAAAAAGAAGCACGTACAATATAATTGGCTATGTTAGAATGTCTTAAGATTTATATACATACATTTAATATGTCTATACATACTATCATATATCAAATGTAGTAAAAAATATATAACTGCCAAATTTATTTTTACACGGCACATTCATCATATGCTTTTTCCCTGGAAACTTTGGCTTTGATAGTTCTCAAACCAGCGCCTATGGCATCCGGTGCCAGAAATTCTATAATGAAAAACCGGTACTTACCGTTGAACTTCTTTTTGCCAGTCTTATTATTTTTAACATCAGCATAACTGATACTGGCTCGCTGCTAAGCCAACAATTTTACCCCGGCTCATCTGATACAGAATTAAGCCTTATCGGTGTTGTATTTCCAATAGCGTCTGTTTAAGCATAAACACACATATTTTTCGAATTCCATCTATTGGTAACAGAAGCTCACATTGAACAAGCAATATGTTCTATCCATCATATTTTAGAATGGAATATTGACTAATTGGCTTGATTCACTTTTTTATTTTACAATTCTGGAGTTGTTTTTATTATCAAAAACAATAACGCTTGCAATGTTGTCGTCTAATTTTATAAATCTGGCGGATTGAGATAAGAAAGAATCACCATAATAAAACTCTTGTATGGTAGTCTTGCCGTTTTTATACCTGATCAAAGCGTAAGCATCTGTAGGTTTAGCACTTACAGTTTTAGCCGGTGCGTTCATCTTAAAAACTTTTAGTGAGTCTTTATTCTGGCTCGCGGCTATAAGCAGACTGCCCGTGGCACCCCTTAATTTCACTAACGCCTTGCCATTACCAGGAATATAGATACCACTTTGCAAAATAGAGAGTGGCTTGAAATTACCTTTACCATCCCCTTTTAACATTAATCCGTTAAGCGCATCATAGCGCCCGATCGATACATCAGTACCA
Organism: Mucilaginibacter sp.; assembly: GCA_036498965.1. GTDB lineage: Bacteria > Bacteroidota > Bacteroidia > Sphingobacteriales > Sphingobacteriaceae > Mucilaginibacter. Next base: position 7,445 of record DASYEP010000005.1, on the reverse strand, counting down.
TAATCATTGCCATTAATAATAACGTCAAGGTTTCCGTCGCCATCAAAATCCCCTGGTTCCATACCGTTCAGGGCTGATACCTGTGCTTCAACCGGTAAGGGGGTCATGGTGAATTTACCATTCCCATCGTTTCGTAAATAACAGGATTTAAGCATATTGGCTTTAAGCCTCAACGCTCCCTTTCTCTGTTCGGGGGATAATATATCATCCATGGTTGCAGTTGCAAAGGATTTATAATTGGTAAACTTCTTTTTCAAACTGATCATCTGTTTCAATAGATCGTCTCTTCCCTGCACCGGAAACTCTTTTTTTTCTCCATTCTGATCCTTAAGAAAAATAGATGGTATGGCGCTATACGCACCACTGTTGTCAAAATCCTTAGCGGTTATATAAACAGGATATTGATCGCTGGCCTTGAATAAGGTATTCAGCCCGACGTTTCCTACAATGTAATCAGTGCGTCCGGTATGTCGGAAATCTCCCGCAACTATTGAATTCCACCATCCTAATTTATCGCTGATTCCAGATTTTGATGTAATATTTACAAACTTGCCATGATCGTTTCTAAGAAAAGTCACAGGCATCCATTCTCCTGCCATCACCAGGTCAGGCCATCCATCATTATCGATATCCGTAAATAAAGCATCGCAAACCATCCCAATTTTTTTTAACGCAGGAGCAATTTGAGCAGTAACATCAGTAAATTTGATATTACCGTTTTTACTATCATTTCTCAAAATAAAACTGGATACCGGTTTGGGGTAGTTCCAGGGATCTACCCGGCCCGATACAAACAGATCCAGTTTGCCGTCCTTATTATAATCGACTGCCCTTACGCACAACTTACTGGTAAAATTAGCCGGCAAGGCTTTAGTGGCTTCTTTAAAATTCCCTTTACCATCGTTTATATAGAGCCTATCCTGGTATAAAGGGCTATTGGGGGCCGACTCGTATCCGCCACTGGCTATATAAAGGTCTAATTTTCCATCGCCATTCGCATCAAAAAGCAATAGTCCGCCGTCTTTGAAGGGCACTCTGGCAACAGTTCCCGCAGGTACCAGGTCTCTTTGTTTAAATTTGCCATTGGGCAACTGAAAAAATATCTGCGCCTGATTATAGGCATTGCCCCCAATGATCATATCATCCAATCCATCGCCATCTACATCCCCGACAGCTAAGGCCGGATTATATTCTGACAATTTATGGGGCAATAATTTCTGAATATTAAAATCAACAAAATCCGCATTATTGTCTTTAAAGTGTATACCCAACGAGTCTGTCACTTCTTTAAATAAGGCTTTGAAATCAATTCCGGGCTGTATTGATGAGTAACTATCTTTGGCGTTAGTTATGCTTACTTTCATTTTCTGATCCGCCTTTACATTTAGCAGCTTTTGTTTTTTACCACCAGGCCACCTGATCACGACCGAATCAACCGTATTTACTTTTCCTAAGCCAAAGTGGGCCATTGCTTGCATAGATGATAAATAACCACGGTAGGGATCATTTTCGTAAACCTGGTGCTTGCCATGATCATAATAGATATCTGCCAGACCCCCCAACCCGTTTATATTCTGCTTTCCGCCTATAAAGCTGATCTGGAGAAAATGAACGTTATTGGGGTTCTTTTTATCATCTTGTGTTGTGTTCCTATAAATTAACGGCTCGTCGTTAATATTATTTATAACCACATCCATGGCGCCATCATTATCCAGATCGGCATATACCGCTCCATTTGAAAACGTTGGTACATTTAGTCCCCAAGTTTTACTAACATCTTCAAATGCGAGATTACCATCGTTTTGAAATGCATAGTTATGTATTTTAACTTCAGGGATCTGTTCAAGCACTTTCTTTTTAGAAGTTACAGCGTAAGCATCTTTTCTATAAGTCGTGAAATCATGATCGGAAACATCCTTGGGAAAACCATTTGTTACAATAATATCACGGTTGCCATCATTGTTAAAGTCGATAACTAAAGGTGTCCAGCTCCAGTCAGTTTGAGCTATTCCGCTTAAAAAACCAATTTCACTAAATGCTGGAGCCCCGATACGGCCTTGTTGACCAAGCCGCGGTCCCTGATTAAGCTGTAATGTATTACGCACATATTGGTATTGATACCCATAATAATCAAAATATTGATTAGCCTGATAACTATTGGCCGGCAACGTCATTTTTTTACGATAGTTGTCTTCAGCGTTCATGTCCAGTTCAACTACATCCGGCAGTCCATCATTGTTGATATCGACAATGTCCTGGCCCATAGAGTTATAAGAAGTATGCTTGAAATATTCTTTTGAACGATTTGTAAAAGTGCCATCGCGATTATTAACGTATAGAATGTTTTCTGTCACAAAATCATCAGATACATATATATCCTTCCATCCGTCATTGTTAATATCTACTGTTGTGGCTCCGTGACCAAACCCATCAAGATTAATACCCGCCTTGTCAGAAACATCATGGAATACGGCATGATGAAGCTTTTCGTCCCAATCATTACAATACAATTTACCTGTGCTATGGCTTTGCGTTTTATTCGTTGGACCAAAAAGGTTAGGATTATAACCGGATGACGCGGCATTAACGGTAAGGTACATATCCAGATCGCCATCATTATCATAATCGAAAAAACTGGCCATGGTAGATTGCGAGGTCAAGTCTAAACCATACTCCTTAGCCATTTCTTTAAAATGAGGGATACCATCTTTATCAATACCCTGGTTAACGTATAGCAGGTTACGGCGACGTGCAGAATCAGGGTATATAGTATTACAAACGTATATATCCATTAACCCGTCATTATTTATATCAATGACTGAAACACCGCGCCCCCAGCGGCCCATGCCCCCAACCCCTGCTTTGTCTGTAATATCTTCAAACTTAAAATCGCCTTTATTTAAATACAGGCGGTTTGCAACCATATTGCCCGTAAAATAGATGTCCTGTAAACCATCGTTATTAAAATCACCAACGCCCACGCCGCCACCATTGTAAATATTTGTAAGGTCTATTGGGTTTATTGAATCCGACTCGGTAATTTGATTATTGAAATGAATACCTGAATGTGAAGAAGGAATTTGTTCAAATAGCGTATGTTTTTTGCACGAAAACAATGCTGATACAAACAAAAGAATAGCGGCGTAGTAAAATTTATTCATAACGGAATTTGGGAGGGATTTAACGGGCTTGCAACATATTGTACTTTGAATATTGTCTGCTTACGATACCAAAAAAACAGAAGCGCCGGCAATATTCCCCCTTATTATATTATTGTTCATACATAATTACATATTTAATATTATATTCCAAACTATTCTTCAATATTTTTGATAATTCAGAGTGCGGCACCGCCACGATGGTCGTAATTGACCAGGCATAAAAAATCCGCATGCTTATTAGGCATGCGGACGGAAATCACGATACTGAATATTTACAATACTTCTGATGCTTTTTCCGCTGCCTCGATAATTATGCTGGCAACAATTTCAGGCTGTGACATAAAGATCACGTGGCTACCTTTTACTTCGGTCACTTCGGTATCAGAGCGTTTATACATAGCCCGCTGAATGTCAGGGTTGATGCTTTTATCTTCTGTTGCGATCAAACCGTAGGTTGGTTTATTTCTCCATGCGGCGTTCGTGATCGGGCTGACGAAGCCTTTGGCGTAAAAAGCGCCCTGTGAAGCATACATAAATGCTGCTTCATCGGCATCAATATCTGCACAAAAGCCGGCATGATATTTATCCTTGTCATAGTAAACAATACCTTTATCATCCGGCGCCAATACGCCGTTTTCAGGCGCAGGAGGAGCAGTTTGCAGCCATTGCAAAGCAGACTCACCGTTATCAGGCTGGAATGCAGCTATATAAACTAAAGCGGCTACATTGGGGTGATTTCCGGCTTCGGTGATCACGGCACCTCCCCAGGAGTGCCCTGCAAGAATTGCCGGCCCGCCGATCCTGTCTAAAGCGACATGTGTGGCCAATACATCATCTTCCAGGGAAGTTAACGGGTTCTGAACAACTGACACATTGTAACCCTTTTTTGTCAGCTCATTGTACAAAGCCCTGAACCCTGAACCATCTGCAAATGCACCATGAACCAATACCACGTTTTTTACTGTTTGAGTTTTCATCTTGTTTTGTTTTTAATGTTGTGAATGATTGAACAATACAAAGGTGCCTCAAACAAGTCGGGTGGAAAATGTCGCCAGTTCCCGAAGAATTGTAATTTCTTCCCGATGGATTACTGATACTTGAAAAAAAATAAAAAAACCCGCAAACGAGATGACTATTCCGCTAACGCAAGCGCCTTATCACTCCTAAATTCCACGGGTGATAGTTTAGTGTGCCGCTTAAAGAAATTGCAGAAGTAGGCAGGGTCATCAAAGCCCAGTTCATAGGTGATCTGTTTAACCGAACTGGTAGTATAATAAAGCAGGCGTTTGGCTTCCAGGATGATCCTGGCCTGGATAACTTGCTGTGGTGTTTTGTCGTTGTAAAGCGAAAAGATATTGGATAACGTTTTGGGTGATTTATTCAGCAGCCCGGCGTAATAATTAACAGTATGCTCGCGTCTGAAATGACCTTCTACCAAAAGGTTGAATTTCCTGAATATGTCCATTTTTTGATCCTGAATTTTTTCCTCCGGCGCATATCTGGCGCGGGCAAGTTTGGTTACTACAATGATCAATCGTTTTAACAGCATGATTAGCATAGCGCTTTGGATATGATCTTGCGTATTCAGTTCCTGGATAAAAACATCCAAAAGTACTTTGAGCCTGTATTGCTCGGGGTTATCAAAATTTATAAATAGGATGTCGCCCATCCCAAAAAGAAACCCAACGCAACTCACCTCGGCATCATGGTCAACCACGCAATAAAATTCCCGGTTAAATTGCCAGGCAACTATATCGGCAGGTTTTTCAAAGGTGAAAGATTGGTTGAACATCAGCGGCAGTAAGGTATTCGCGCCGAAAGTATAATCAGCCCCGTCAATATTGACCGTTTGTTTCACACCCGTATTCCAGGCAATGGTGAAATATTTTTTTCCGCGGTCGCGGGTATAAAAAAAACGATCGAAGTTTTTTTCACCGCTGATAAGTAATAGCTCCCCTCCGGTTTTCTGATCTGAGACGGTTAACTTCATAGACAGGTTTTTCTTTTATCTTATAAAGATAGAAGAAGATTAACAGAATTCGATGGAGACATTCGCATGATAAGGCGGTGTTGTTGCCTGCTTTACTTTCTAAATTATTTTCCCTCTTCATGCATTCCAAAACCTTACCTCTGAGTCGGACATCATCGTAGCATTAAATGCACCGCAACGAATTTGACAAAATGATTTTTTATAATTTGGAAATATTCAAAATGTATTTATGTTTGTACATAACAATATCCATTGTTTATATACCATATATATTAATCCCTTTTCTATGAAATTATCACTGTCCGCGGTCCTCATATTGTTATCCGCATACGCTTCAAGCGCCCAGAGCCGATCTGATCAAGTCCAACTTGCAAAAACCATATTGGCAGATGCCCGCCTGGATACCGTTGAAGCGAGGGGATTAAGACTGCTTTCGGGTTTTTCGGCCGGTACGTCATACGCCGAGGTTTGGATCCGGGATCTCAATACATTTATCAAAGGCTCGCTAAAAGTGCATCCCAAAGAAGAGGTGAAGAGCAAACTCCTGATGTTTTTTAAGTTGCAGGGTGGGGATGGCAATATAGTAGATGGCGTAGTTGACAGTGCTACTGCCAATGTAGGCTATGCTTATCGCTACTCGCCATTATTGCGTGGTTGGGCGGCGCATAAAAACACCGTAGAAACAGACCAGGAATCGTCGCTGGTGCAAGCTGTAAAAAAATATATCGATGTAACCGGCGATACTGCAATACTTAATGAGGTTATCGGCAATAAAACCGTTATACAGCGTATTGAAGATGCGTTTAAATATATTCAAAACGGCAGGTGGTCGGCAAAATATGGTTTGGTTACCGGGGCAACTACTATTGATTGGGGCGATGTGCAGGCGGAAGAAGGCTGGGGCGTAGCTATTAATGATAAAACCAAGTGGTGTGTTGATATATACGATAACGCTATGCTTGTTATAGCCCTTCGTGACTTTATAGCCATGAAGCCAAAGAACTACAAAAGTACTACTGATTGGGCTGTTGTAGCTGCCGGCATTACCAAAAACGTTCGCAAGTATTTATGGGATGCCAAAGCACAAAAATATCATCCGCATATTTATTTAAATGGAAGTCCGTTTCCAGCAGGTTTTAAAGAAGACCCGATACTTTATTTGGGCGGATCTATCTGTGCCATACAGGCAGGTTTTAATACGCCCGCAGAGGTGAAGGCAATAAACGGACAGATGCTGGCCGCCTCCGCAAAAGAAAAATACGCTACTATTGGTCTTACTGTTTACCCTCCGTATCCAAAAGAGGTTTACCCTAATATGGGGCCTTACAATTATCAGAACGGAGGAGACTGGACATGGTTTGGCGGCCGTATGATAGCCCCTTTACTATTGTATAATATGCCACAGGATGCCTACAAGGAGCTGTCGCCCATGGTCGCCAGGGTTATTGCCAATAGCGGCTTTTACGAGTGGTATAACGTGCAAACCGGCAAACCGGCAGGTTCAGGTGATTTTAGAGGTGAGGCGGGGGTATTATACGAGGCTATCACAGCCATAAAACAATGGGCGGAGAGGAATCAATAATTGGTTATATTCGTCAGGATGTGTGAATTATCAAAGGTTAAAAAAATCATCCGCTTTTTTAAAGTCGGAAACAGCTATACCACGACAACTGGAAATCGCATTTAAGGGTCATTTAAGAGCGTTCAAAAGATCGATGACAGTATCCAAATCATTGATAGCAATTAGTTAATTGAAAGCCTTGTTTGCACTGCATTTTGAAAAGCCTATTTCGCTACACTTCATTTACCTTTTATTACACAGTCACAAGACATAATTTAATTGCAAGTAGCTACTTCATTTGCTTTTGAAATCTAAAGATTCCAGTTTCGGTCTCACGATTCCCCACGCAAAAAAAATTAAACAGGAGGATTGTCTTACACAGACCAACTCAAAAGACAATTTGCTCTCGCAAATTAGTTGTATTCGCACTCACCGAATTACTCACCATTTTTGTCAAAATGTAATAATTGCAAATCTTTCTTAAACATCGAAAAAAATTTACTGTTCTGAGCCCCTGTTCTATGCAAATTGGTTGATTATCTCAATCAACAGGCTCTGGAGCCGGATGCCTCTTTGGTATTATTCGCTTTATGTACTACTGGCTGAAAATCAAGAAGATTTTCTTATGATAACTTTTTATCAGTCTGCCGAACTACCCAACCAAAGACCTATAAAGAAAACAATCCCGCCTCCGACGATTATCTGAACAACCGTTTTCACCAAAGGCGTTTTT
>DASYEP010000004.1:0-18537 GCA_036498965.1 Mucilaginibacter sp. | reverse complement strand
CTTAAAGTCAGCTACTTTAAGGGAATTTCGCGCCCTGCCTTGTACGATATTACTTTTGCTACCATTGCTTATGAGGATTATAACGTGGCCGGTAATCCATTTTTAAAGAGAACAAAAGCAGATAACTTTGATTTGAATTACACCTGGGATCAAACGGCGAACAGCCATCTGAAAGCCGGATTATTTTATAAGCATATAGTTGACGCTTACGAAAAGACTTTAATAAACGGTAACGATGAACTTTATCCAATCCCGCAAAATGGCCTGAGCTACACGCCTGCCAACACGCTGACTGAGCAATTAAAAAATACTGGTACAGCCATAAATTATGGCGCTGAGTTATTTTATAGCTTCAGCTGGCGTAATTTTACCGGTATAGCAAGTTATACCTATACCTCATCAAATATTACCCGTATGAAAAAGCTGATAATGAGGCAAGATCTGGATGACCCGTCAAGCAACCTGGTCACGGTAACAAAACCGGAAACAGCGCCACTGGAAGGGCAATCTGAAAATTTGGCAAACGCCAATTTAATTTATAAAAACATTGCCGGTGGTTGGTGGGTGAACCTGTCGGTTGTTTATACAGGCAGGCGGATAGACCTGGTTTCGCCCTGGTACGGCCTTGATTATTGGCAAAGACAAAACATCAGGATAAATTTATCTGCCGAAAAAAAAATAAGTGAGAAATTCAAGATCACTTTCAGCGCCCTGAATTTACTCAACAACGGCATCGAGGACGATATTTTAGTGCCCAATCCCAATGGAATAAACAATAACTATCTGCCAGGGCAAACCAACAACAATAAAATTACTGTTCTAAAGCAAAATTATTCTGCTTATTACGTATTGGGTTTACGATACGATATTGACGGGCGATGATGATATTATAAAAACTACTTAGATTTAAAAATCAATCTCCTGGTTAATTGTCCTTTTATTATAGAACGGCAATTTGTTGAGTAAAAACGGCTGAATAGTTTCGGTAATCAGATTGTTCTTGAATAATAATTTTTGTGCAAAAAAATAAACTATCCCACATATAGCAATGCTTAAAAAAATGAACACATACAGATTTAAGTTAAATACACGCAATGTAAATACTATCGGGATAAACAGCAACGAGCATAATATCGCAGCATAAATGGGCTTCATATAAAACTTATACTTGTAATGTTTTCGGGCAAAGTACATATAAAGCAAAGTAACAACCAGTTCGCTACCAACATTTGCAATTGCTGCACCTAATTGCTTTAATTGAGGCACCAGTAAAAAATTTAATAATAAACCTACTATAACGCCCCCGAGTACCGAAAACAATAATTCTTTGTCTCTTCCCCCGGGTATAAGAATTTGAAATCCGAAGAAGTAGCCGAAACCTATTAAGAAAGGCAAAAGAGAAAGTATCTGCATTGAAAAAATGCCATCGATAAATTTATTGCTCGAGAATGCAATAATGAGCTCCGGCGCAAGTATGGCCAGGCCAAATCCTAACGGAATTGAAATAAATGCGATAAATGAAAAAGATTTATTCAAAAGGGATTGCACTTCGGAGGTGTTTTTGTCGTCCAGGCTTTTTGAGATTTTGGGTACAAGGATCACGCCAAGTGAAGTAACTATGGGTATTGCAATCTTGGATAATTTCACAGCGGCTGAATATAATCCCACCGATTTATTATCAGACAAAAATCCAAGCAGAACGGTATCCAGCATAGTGTACATACTGGTTGCTACGGTGGTGCCGAAAATGAGAAATAATGGCCTTAAATGCCGTTGTAGCAATAGGTTTTTATAAGTAAAAGTCACCCTTTTGCTTAGCATCAGCACATTTATCAAATTATTAGCTAAAGTGACAAAAATGAGGATCATCAAATATAGATAGTAGTCCGTGTCTTTTCTGATCAATAAAAACATCAACGCCAATGATACCATTCGAACTAAAACAGACCGCACAGCTACGGTTTTGAATTCTTCCAGACCTGCATAAAACCAATCAATTGAAGAAAAACCCAAAAATATAAGCATGATGGCCCATAAGTAAAGATTTTTATCTTCGTTAAACCAGGGCAGAAACAGAATAACCGCAACATAAATTACAGATAAAAATATGCTTGTAATAAAGTTGATTATTACCAGTTCGGAAAAGACCTTAGAAAGCTCCACTGTCGAACTTTTGTGTTTTGCTATTTCTCTTACGCCATAAATTGGTATTCCCAACGCAGCTATCAATGCGAAGTAAGACGCAAAAGTAGTAATGAACTGCACTTTCCCAATGCCGACGGGGCCCAGCATTTTGGATACATACGGAAAGGTTATAATCGGGAATAAAATATTGGCGACGGACAGCAATAAATTAAACAGATAATTTTTCTTCATTTAATCAAAATCAATTTATTACTTCTTAAAAAAAATATTAATTTAGTCGAACTCTGAAATAAATACTCCTCTTAAAAACTATTGGTTAATTCTATTAAGCGTATAATTTTCGCTGTTCAATGGTTTATTTCTATGGTTTAATCTAGTAAAACAAAATTATTAATAACGGCGGTGGCATTTCACGGCAATATTAAATAATTATTGTGGAGAGATTCTGTTTTGAATGATTGTTTTCCCGGATTACTTTTAATAATGGGACTTGTTCACCAATGGAACAATACTAAGTTAAATGAACGGATTATATAATTATTTGTGTCAACTATTTGATTTAACCAAATGGTTGATTAATTTTGTTTTAAATCAGTCATTGAATTGGAATAATTAATTGAATGATCAATATAATATATTAACTTGAATATGATAAAGTCATTCACTGTCGCCGTCATATGTTCGCTGCTAAGTATTTGCTCAGCTACAGCACAAGTGCTGAGCATTGACAGTTGTTATGCACTCGCTGTTAAAAACTATCCGCTGATTAAACAGTACGAACTGATAGAAAAAACAAAAGAATATACATTAAGCAACGCCTCAAAGGCCTACCTGCCACAGGTAAGCTTTACTGCAATTGAAGGTTACATTTTGGGGGGCCTGCCTTCATTTGGCGAGCCGGGCGGTAGTGGTAGTAGCGACAGCAAGTTTAAATTTATAGGGTTGGGCCAGGTGAACCAGACGATATGGGATGGGGGAGCCACTAAAACTCAAAAGCAAATTATCAACGCCTCATCCGAAGCTGATAAAGCTTCCGCAGATGTGGCGTTATATGACTTACGTTCAAGGGTAAACCAGCTTTACTTCGGCGTATTACTTGTCGATGAACAATTAAAGCAACTGGAAGTACAATACAACATCCTTAAAAATAATATCAACCGAATAAAACTGATGAAGGACAACGGGCTTGCTTATAAAACGGACGTCGATGAAATAAAAGCGGAGCAATTAAAACTCGATCAGCAAAAAATAGAATTTAATTATACCCGCACTGGTTATGTAAATATGCTTTCCCTTTTAATAGGTGAAAAAATTGAAAAACTGACGACGCTGCAAGCACCATTGACAAGCAATCGGTTTACTGATACGGCGATCACCCGCCCCGAACTTTCATTGTATAAAAGCCAGCGCAGTCTGGTAACTGCACAGGGGGGCATGCAACATGTAAATCTAATGCCGAAAATAGGCGTACTGGGTGCTGCCGTTTTGCTGGCGCCCGGCATCAGCTTCGGAGCCGGTAAACTTTCGTCTATTGGCGTTGTGGGTCTAAGCGCATCATGGAATACGGGCGGATTATATACAAATTCAAATGAAAAAAAATTAACGCAGCAATCTTTGAATAAAATAAATGTACAGGAGCAAACCTTCTTGTTCAATACACGACTCCAGCTATCGCAGAGTAATGCTAATATTAACAAGCAAAAGGCAATTCTTGCAGAGGATGATGAGATAGTAAGTTTAAGACAAACCATTCGCGAAGGTTACCAATTAAAATATGACAACGGTGCGGGCCCTCTATACGATTTGCTGAATGCAACCCAAAAGGAAAGTGATGCGCGTGCACAAAAAGCCACACACGAAATGCAACTGTTGATGACATTGTATGACTATAAAACAATTTCCGGAAACTAAAAGTAATCGCATGAAAAACAAGAATATCATATACCTGCTCATGCTATTGATAAGCATCACATCCTGCAAGGAAACTACCAGCAATCATGATGCTTCAGGTTCATTTGAGGCAGTCGAAACGATTATTGCTGCCGAAGCAACCGGTAAGATTTTGCAATTTAATATTATAGAAGGGCAGCGGTTAGATTCAGGACAAAAAATTGGTTACATTGATAGTACGCAATTGCATTTAAACAAGCTTCAAACCATACAAAACAGAAAAGCGATACTCAGTGGCAGGCCCGAAACCAACGTGCAGGTAGAAGCCTTAAAAAAGCAGCTGGCTAACGCAATAATTGACCGCAACAGAACAGAGAACCTTGTTAAAGGTGGAGTGGCGGCTCAAAAACAGTTGGATGATGCAAATGCAACGGTTGCCACATTGCGGGCACAGGTAAATGCGCAGGAAAATTCTTTGCAAACTACCACATCATCGTTAAATGAGCAGGGTAGCACCGTGGAAGCGAAACTGAAGGAAATAAACGACCAGCTCAAGAAATGTGTTATCGTTAACCCCGTTAAGGGAACGGTTTTAACTAAATATGCAGAGCAATATGAAATGACTGCCTCCGGAAAGCCATTGTATAAAATTGCAGACCTGTCCACCATTATTCTAAGGGCTTACATTACTGGCGATCAGTTACAACAGGTAAAGATTGACCAGAAGGTAAAAGTATTTGCGGATGATGCCAAAGGCGGCTTTAAAGAAACCGATGGAGTAATAACCTGGATAAACGATAAATCGGAATTTACACCTAAAACAATCCAGACAAAAAATGAAAGGGCTAACCTGGTATATGCTATAAAAGTGAGCGTGAAAAATGACGGTTACCTTAAAATTGGCATGTACGGCGAAGTATCCTGGACCAAACAATAACGTTCATGCCTGCGGTATCATTAAAAAATATTGTAAAGACTTATGACAACGGCCAAGTAAAAGCCGTTAACGACGTTTCTTTTGATGTAGAGCGTGGCGAGTTGTTCGGTCTTATCGGGCCTGATGGAGCCGGGAAGACTTCCATTTTTCGCATACTCACAACGTTGCTTTTAGCTGATAGCGGATCGGCCAAAGTTGAAGGCTGTGATGTGGTGAAAGATTACCGGGCAATCCGTAACCAGGTGGGTTATATGCCGGGACGTTTTTCCTTGTATCAGGATCTGACAGTGCAAGAGAACCTGAATTTTTTTGCCACCGTATTCGGTACAACAATCCAGGAAAACTATGAGCTTATAAACGATATTTACGAACAGATCAAACCATTCAGCGATCGCAGGGCAGGCAAGCTTTCCGGCGGTATGAAACAGAAACTGGCCCTTTGCTGTGCACTAATCCACAAGCCGACAGTGCTGTTCCTGGATGAGCCGACAACTGGTGTTGATGTTGTGTCAAGAAAAGAATTCTGGGATATGCTGAAACGTTTGATTAAACAGGACATCAGTATTTTGGTTTCAACGCCTTATATGGACGAAGCTTCTTTATGTGACCGTATCGCCCTGATTCAAAACGGCAATATTATGTCAGTCGATACGCCGAAAAATGTAATAGATAATTTTCCAGTTCAATTATACGCGGTGAAAGCCAAAGACATTTATAGCTTACTAAAGGACTTTCGTTCCGACGCAGCTATCGAAAGTTGTTATGCTTTTGGCGAATACCTGCATATTACACTTAGAGGCGATAGCAGGAGCGAAAACATCTTCAAAGAACTGGAAGCAAAATACCATCCGCAAGATTTCGAGGCGAAACGCATCACGCCGACTATTGAAGACAGTTTTATTCGATTAATGATGAAAAATTAAAAAAACGATCGGAGATAACGGAAAACAAGATGAACAATAAGGCCATCATTTGTAAAAACCTCACCAAACAGTTCGGCAGCTTTAAAGCTGTTGACCAGATAACTTTTGATGTTGACAGCGGGGAGATCTTCGGCTTCCTCGGCGCTAACGGCGCAGGTAAAACTACCGCCATGCGTATTTTATGCGGCCTTTCGTTTCCAACTTCCGGCGAAGCCAGTGTTGCAGGTTTTAATGTTTATAAGCAGCAGGAGCAGATAAAAAAAAACATTGGCTACATGAGCCAGAAGTTCTCTTTGTATGAAAACCTCACGGTGGTGGAAAATATTGAGTTTTACGGCGGAGTATATGGCGTTTCCAGGGCTGACATAAAGCAACGCAGCAGCGAACTTATTTCCACGCTCGGTTTAGAAAAAGAAGCGAAGAAACTGGTTGGTGAACTGCCGCTGGGCTGGAAGCAAAAACTGGCTTTTTCAGTTGCCATTTTTCACAAGCCGAAAATCGTATTCCTTGACGAACCCACCGGAGGTGTTGATCCGGTAACCAGGCGTCAGTTTTGGGACATGATTTATGAGGCAGCCGCAAGCGGAATCACCGTGTTTGTCACTACTCACTATATGGACGAGGCGGAGTATTGTAACCGGATTACTGTTATGGTTGACGGAAAGGTTGAGGCGCTTGATACGCCGACCAAATTGAAGGAACGGTTCAATACACATTCCATGGACGAGGTTTTTTATCAACTGGCCAGGGGAGCTAAAAGATCGGGGGATTAAATGAAGCAGTTACTATCGTTCGTCCATAAAGAGTTCCTTCATGTGTTCCGCGACCGCAGGACATTGCTCATTATGTTTGGCCTTCCCATTGTGCAAATTGTACTTTTTGGCTTTGCCTTGAATAGCGAAGTGAAGAATATCGGCATTATGGTGCTCGACAATGCACACGACATTAACTCTCAGCAGATCATCGATAAGATCGCGACAAGCAGCTACTTCCAGCTAAAAGAGCCTGCTCAAAGCTATCGGGATATCGAACGTAAATTTAAAGCGGGCACCGTGAAATGTGCTTTGGTGTTTCCGGCAGGTTTCGGATCTGATCTTTTTCATACCGGGAAGGCTGATGTACAGGTGATTGCTGACGCGTCGGATCCAAATACCGCCACAATTGTCGCGACCTATCTTAGATCCATTATCGCCGACTACCAGCAGCAGCTAAATCCCAATGCCGGCGTTCCTTATCGGATCATACCCGAAGTGAGGCAACTTTATAACGAGAAACAAAATGGTTCGCTCAATTTTATTCCCGGTGTTATCGCCCTGATTTTTATGATCGTAAGTACAGCCCTCACGTCAGTCGCTGTAGTTCGGGAAAAGGAATTGGGCACAATGGAGATTTTATTGGTTTCGCCATTTAAACCCCTCATGGTGCTGGTTGCCAAGGCAATTCCTTACCTGGCGCTTTCATTGATTAACTTTATAATTATTCTGTTGCTATCTGTTTATTTACTGGATGTGCAGATCAAAGGTAGCCTGTTGTTACTATTTGCAGAAAGTATCCTTTTTATCATAACTTGTTTGTCGCTTGGCCTGCTCATTTCTAACGTCACAAACTCACAGCAAACGGCCATGCTGATTTCCATGATGGGCCTAATGCTGCCTACCATGCTGCTTACCGGGTTCATGTTCCCGCTCGAAAATATGCCATGGATATTTCGGGTTATCTCGCACGTTATCCCGTCACGGTACTACTATATTATTGTCAAAGCTGTGATGTTAAAAGGTCTCGGGTTTAGTTATATCTGGCAAGAGACGCTGATCCTTATCGGTATGTCTGCGGTGCTGTTAACACTTGCTTTAAAGAACTTTAAGATCAGACTCTCATGAAAGTATTAAGGTTCATATTGCAAAAAGAATTTCGCCAGATTTTTCGTGACAAGACGATACTGGCCATGATGTTTGCTATGCCTATTATCCAGCTAATTATCTTGCCGCTTGCTGCCAATTTTGAGGTAAAGAACATCAACGTTGCCTATGTAGATCAGGATCACAGCACCTATTCACAGCATTTGATCAGCAAAATAGGTTCTTCCGGCTATTTCAGAATCGTTGGCAACCCATTGTCGTATAAGGGTGGTTTAAAAATGATTGAAGATGGTACCGCCGACCTTGTACTTGAAATCCCACAGGGTTTTGAACGAAACCTGGTACGTGAAGGCAGCCAGCACATCAACATTTCGGTCGATGCGATCAACGGTACAAAGTCGTCTATCGGTGGCGGGTACCTGATAGCAGTTATTTCCGACTTTAACAGCAATCTCGATGTAAATATTAAATCGCCGAACGGAGGTATTTCATCATCTGCTTACAACATTGACGTGAAGAGCACCAATTGGTATAATCCCCGTGCCGAATATAAATATTATATGGTGCCGGGTATCCTGGTGCTGCTTCTTACCCTGATCGGGGGATTTATCACGGCGCTCAACATCGTGCGAGAAAAAGAGATCGGCACTATTGAGCAGATCAACGTAACGCCGATGAAAAAATGGCAATTTATCACCGGTAAATTGGTTCCCTTCTGGATCGTCGGTATGATCGTGTTCACGATAGGGTTAGTTGTAATGTATGTGATATATGGTATTTTTCCTAAGGGCAGCCTTTTGCTGCTGTATTTATTTGCGGCCGTATATCTTGTCGCTCTGCTTGGTTTGGGGCTGCTGATCTCCACCTTTGCGGATACGCAGCTGCAAGCCATGTTTGTCGCCTTTTTCTTTATGATGATATTTATGCTCATGAGCGGCTTTTTTACCAGTGTTGATAGCATGCCTGGCTGGGCGCGGCAGATATCTAATTTTACGCCGGTCACGCACTTTATAAGCGTGGTGCGCCTCATTGTGCTCAAAGGGAGCGGATTTGCGGAGGTAAAAACAGAACTATTTTACCTCATCGGTTTTGCGATTGTGTTGAATTCGTTAGCGATTTACAACTACAGGAAGACGAGCTGACAGTAAGTGAAAGTTAAAAGATAGCCTGGATTTCTTTAAGGACTCGAAAGTTGCTCAACGTTGTTTAATTTTCTTTCTGTGTTTGGTCCCGAAGTCGAGCAAAGCATTGATAACCGGGTTTGTTTCTTTTGCATATTCAGTAGGCGAATAGGTAACTGTAACTGGCTTTGTATCATTGACTGTTCTGGTAATCAGCTGATTTTCCTCTAATTGATGTAATTCATTTGTCAAAACCTTAGGCGAAATCCCCTTAATGGTGTCTTGCAAATCTTTAAAACGCATTTCTCTCTTTGATAGCAGATTTTGAATAATACAAAACTTCCATTTTCCGCTTAATAATTCCAAAGCATCTCTCAACGCCAATGATTGAGTTTTTTGAATTTCGCCATCGTCCTTCATCTCTGTCATAACTGATTTTTTACTTTCCTACAGGTAACGCATAACAAAAATACGTTAATGGCCGCTTAATTTTGCAATCAAAAAATCAGAATATGAAAGTTACATTAATTGCAAACCTTTCGGCTAACGGAAAAGTATTGTTAGCTGAAAATCCTCAACATGCGGCACCGCAAGAAGCACTAGGATTTTTTGTGCAAAAAGCCAACGAAATAGGAAATCTTATTATAGGTAGAAAAACTTTTGAAGTATTACAGCAATTCCCGGGTGGGATAAAACAGTTTTTTCCTAATGTAGAAGTTGTTTTGCTATCCAGATCCAACATCGAAAACAAAGATTTTAAAGTGTTTGGCAAACCAGAAGAAGCAATAAATTTTCTGAAAGGAAAAGGATTTAATGAAATCATTATTGGCGGAGGTGCACATACCTACAATGCATTTTTAGAACACGATTTGATAACCGATATTTATTTTAATTTCATCCCTATGGTTATTGGCGATGGTGGGATTATTGGCGTGGGCGATAATCTCAATCTCAAGTTCAAAATCACAGAGCAAAAACCTTTGACGAATGGCATTGCTCAAATTCATTTAAGCAAGATTTAAGAATTGATCAGCAACAGGCAAACTGAGGGTATTGGCGATAATGAAAACATTAAAATAACTAATGGCTGTTTTTCAAATAGCCAATCAACATATCCTCAACAACCTGCCTTCTATCTTTCATGAAAGAGGTCCAGTCCGAATCATTAAGCTGCACCATGTGCGTTACCATAGGTCTTGCTATAAACGGAAAAACTATGCCTGATAGAAGGCTGAACAACACCTGAGTGGGATTAATCGTCCGGATTTCACCTTTTTGCATAGCTTCTTTTAGCTGTTTAAGGAATACAGAGTTCATCATAATCGCGTCAATTTTAACGATGCCTAAAAACTCTTTGGTATTGTTGCGCATCTCGTTCAATACAAAGAAGGGGAGGTCGGGATTTTGCTCAATAAAATCAACATAATGGTTGATCAACAGAGGTATCTTTTGTTCCCAAGTATTTTCGCTGTTTAAAATAGGCCCGATAGAGCCCAGCAGTTGTTTCATCGAGGACAAAAATATTTCGCGGAATAGCTTCTCCTTGCTGCGGAAATAATAATGCAGCATGGATTTGTTTATTTTAGCCTCGTCAGCAATTTCCTGCATCCGCGCACCGGCAAACCCTTTTTTTTGAAAGATCTTTAAAGCTGCTTCATAAATTTGCTTTTCGGTTGTGTTATTTAGTTCGTCCATTATTTAGCTTTTAGCCGATAGCAATTCGCCATTAACTTTTTTAAACTTGTTTTAGTAAAGCTACAAAGATATTTTTTTTACCCCAAGCTAACCGTAAATAGCCGATAACCCAAAAATGGCAGACAACAAATATTTTTTATAAATCTATCTGGCTAATAACTAAGGGCTAACGGTTGCGAGCTGAATATTATTAAAAAAATATTTGCGGCGATAATTTTAAAGGTTACCTTTGCAGACCTTTTCGGGGTGTAGCGTAGCCCGGTATCGCGCCACATTTGGGATGTGGAGGCCGCAGGTTCGAATCCTGCCACCCCGACGGTTAAAAAGTCAAAAGTCTGTAGTCGAAAGTCTGCAGACTTTTTTGTTTTTGCGGTGTTGATTTAAAAAAAAAGAAAAAATAAAAAGACTCAAAGTGCAGCGCAACGATCGAATTTATTTGTGATACCCTCTCACCAGGATCAACGCAGTTAACTATCTCTTGGGCGCAGCGAAAAATCCGGCCGCCCCGACGGAGCATTTAAGGGTTACTTGTAAAAGCACGGGAGGCTTTTTGTTTTTAGGGTTGTAAGTCACAGCCTCAGTACCCCGACTTAAAAGGGATCAAGCAGAAAAATTAGGATCAAACAGAAAAATGGCTCATACTGAAAAAGCCCTGGTCAAAACTTTTTCAATAAAAGTCATAACAATGTCTTGCACCCTCAAATTTGTGATAGGTGTCCGTTCTTGAAGGTATGGTGGTTTCGTAACCTACGCTCACTTCTGTAGTACCGGCGGTATTGCTATAATTTAATCCGGTGGTAGGCACGTCATGACTTACACCCAAACGGAGTTTCTCGCCGCCGTCAGGATTGATATATAAATCGAATATTACTGATAACACCAATGCTGCCGGGCCGTCCTGGCCGCCTGAGCGATACCATATGCCTGC
Source organism: Mucilaginibacter sp. (assembly GCA_036498965.1). Classification (GTDB taxonomy): domain Bacteria; phylum Bacteroidota; class Bacteroidia; order Sphingobacteriales; family Sphingobacteriaceae; genus Mucilaginibacter. The sequence goes on along the minus strand of DASYEP010000004.1, from coordinate 7,039 downwards.
ATTTATATTAGTTCGTTTATACTGGAAACCGGCATTTAATGATTGCGAAGTTGCCTCCTGGTAGTAGATCACTGATGGAATAATGTATGATTTCTGCTCTTCATCATTATTGTCGTCGGGATTCAGGTCCAATCTGTAACTGGCATGACCAGTAACACGCATCGGCAGTTTAAATGGGGAGCCGGTAAAAGATTCGTTCGGCCGGTTAATATGCTGCACTGCCGCTCCCAAATCAAACTCGCTTACAACGAGGTTTACCCCTGTGCCCGCATCAAAAAAGAATTTGTTGTTAAATGCCGGAAACTGAGCACCGGTTGTAATCCCTGGTAAATACCCAAGTCTGGAATCTATCTGATCGTCAAATACCAGTTTATTCCAGTCAATATTGTCGTTGGTAACGCCGGCCTGTATTCCGAAGGATAATATAAAATCCTCTGAACCAACACTGTAAGAATAAGTTCCGGCAATATTATTTTTGGAGAAATAAGCTGTCCCTTCGGCGCCGCGGGTAAATATAAGGCCGATTCCGCCGCCAAATTTTGGTATATTATAGTCAATGGCTGCTGTAAAATAATTAAAGCTGCCGGGGACGGACGTAAACTGATTACGATAAATGAAGTTCATACGCAAATCGGCCGGAAACTGGCCGGTAAGCGCCGGGTTAAGGTATATAGGTGAATTAAAAAACTGTGAATACATATGATCCTGCGCGAAGCACTTTAAACTTGCCAGCAATATCATAATCAAAAGCACACAGGGCTTACCCGAATTCCTCATTAATTTATCTTATTATTTATCGTATTAAATGTATAACCCCGGTCACACTCGGTACAGATTTCTTGATGATGTTTCCTTTCCAATCCGTACCGTTTATAAATCTGGCTGTAATTTGCCATACATATACCCCTTGTGGCATCGGCGCACCCTTAAACGTGCCGTCCCATCCCTCAATAGGTGATCCACTGCCATCAAGTTTCCTTGTCTCCCAAATACACTGAGCGTAGTTATTGAATATCTGCATGTGCCATTCTTTCATCCCCGAGCCTTTAGCCGTAAATGTTTTCAATTCGGTATCATTTCCGTCCGGCATAAAGGCGTTTGGCAAATAAACCTGACCCGGTATACCCGTTATACGTACATAATGGAAAATAGTGCTATCGCAACCTGATTTTGCTATTGTTGTCAATGTTACCTTGTATACACCGGTATCCAGGTACGTGTGATTCGGGTTTTGTAACGTAGAAGCCGTTCCATCACCGAAATTCCAGTTCCAGTATTTAGGTATACCCGTTGTTTTATCTATAAACGAGAAACTGTAGTTCGGTATCTTGGTTACACTATCCGGTTTTTCGGTAAATTGTGCTCCCGGCGGGCCTGTTATAACTATGTAATTCGTTTTGGAAACGCTGCTTGTACAGCCGGTTGCCGAATTGGTTGCAGTTAACGTAACTGTAAATGGTGAATTCTTAGACGTGTAAATATGCGGAGGAGGAATATAGGCAAACGAATGCGGTGACCCGTCGCCAAAATCCCATTCATAAAGTAATGACGCAGCTTGTGTATTCGCGTCGCTTGGCGTATTGTTAGTAAAGCTAATTATAACGTCTTTACAGCCGGTTGTATTATCGGCAACAAAGTCCGGTACAAGGGCAGGGTATACATCTATGCGGATAGGGGGAGCCGATTCGACAGTTGTACAACTATTTGACGCTGTAATAGTAACATAATATGTTCCCGGTGTGTTGAACGTATAAGGCAGCGGTGCCACAGGGCCTTGCCGCCTGTCAAAAACCTTATAATTTACATCGTAAATGGTATAATAATAGGTATCAGCACCCACGGAATTATTCACAAAAGTTGTTGTAAATGGCGCACAACCCTTATTTACCCCGTTTTCAAGGAACATTTGCGCCACCACGTTAGTTACAGATACCGTTATTGGTATAATTTTACTTTGACCGGTATTTCCACAGGTACCTGTTGCCACCATATACAAGCTGAATGTTTTGGTGGTGTTTGTGCTTATAGGGTTAAACCTTACCTGGTTTTTATCGGTTGTGGTTATTTGCTGAATCAGAACTGAGCCGTCATATAAATAATAGGTATAGCTTACATTATTACCAGGCGAATAATTATCTACCGCCAGCGTGAATGGTGAACAACCTATAATTTGCTTAGGAACGATATAAGCAATCGGCGTATCGGGTCTGATGGTTACATTAACCGTGTAAGGCGGCCGCTGAGCACAATTATTAAGTATGTTTAATGAAACCACATAGGTTGTATCTCTTCCATCCTTGCGGGGAACAAAATCGTGCGATGGGTTAACTACCGTTGAAGGAGCAGAGCCATCGCCAAAATTCCATTGGAAATTAACACCGGTTAACGAAGTTGAAGTATTAGTGAAATTAACTGTAAAAGGACCGCAACCATTCGTCTTGTCGGCTATAAAGCTTGCAATAACATCATTTTGGTCATGAATCTGAACAGGATCACTGCTATTCGGACAAGGAGCCACACCTTTTATAGTCCACAGGAATGAGTAATTATTTCCTGGTACCAACCCGGTAACCAATGTTTTGAAATTGTTTGGTGTTGCTATATTAACTACCGGTCCTGATGTCTGTGTCCATACACCGGTAAACGGCGTCGGGTTATTTCCCTGAAGTGTGAAAGATGTAGCGCCGCACAACTGCTGGTTTCCACCGGCATTTGCCAGGGTCACAGGTTGATTTACGATAATGGTAGCGATAGTGGAATAAGCAATAGCACAAACACCGCTTTCTACTACGGCCCTGTATTCGGTAGTTTGAATAAGGTTACTATATTGCTGAGATGGACCAGTATTAGCTATAGCTGTCCAGGTACTTCCGTTATCTGTCGAAGCCTCCCACCTTATAATGCTTCCCAACTGTCCGGCGAGCATGATGGCGGCGCCATTACTACCTGCGCAAACTGTTGCATCGCCGGTGGTAAGTCCGCCTTTGGTAGGTGCGTCATCCGTAATTGTTACTATGCTCGAATTTGGCGTACATGGAGCTCCCGGAGTTATTGTCCAGGTAAACTCGTATGTATTGCCAGGTATCATGCCGGTAACGGTAGCGTTAGGTTTTGTAGCATCAGAGAAGAAAATACCTGTTTGTCCTGAAGTAACCGTCCAAAGTCCGGTGCCAGGTGACGGGTCGTTACCTTGTAAAACGTAGAATGAGGTATTACATATTTCCTGGCTTGGACCAGCGTCAGCCGCTACTGCGGGTGGGTTTATGACTATAGTTGAAACCGTTGAATTAGCAAACGTACAAACACCATTCTGTACCACAGCCCGGTATTGAGTAGTTTGAATAAGGTTAATATATTGCTGGGTTGAGGTAGTGTTAACGATTCGCTGCCAGGTAGTTCCATTATCTATAGACGATTCCCATCTTAATATAATACCAACCTGCCCGCTAAGAGTGATTGCGCCGCTATTTGGCGTTCCGGCGCAATAGTTATTAGCCCCTGTAGTGTTTCCGCCAACAGTAGGCGCATCATTTGTAATAGTCACCAAACTCGAATTTGGTGTACATGGGGCCGTTGGAGTTATCGTCCAGGTAAACTGATAAGTTTGGCCTGGGATCAGTCCGCTTACTGTAGCATTGGGTTGAGTGGCGTCCGAAAAGATCACACCCGTTTGCCCCGATGCAAGCGTCCAAAGACCTGTGCCAGGAGATGGATTATTTCCCTGCAATACATAAGAAGTGACATTACATACTTCATTATTTGCTCCGGCATTTGCCAACACACCCTGTGGATTTATAACCACGGTAGAAACTGTTGAATTAGCAAACGTACACAGCCCATTTTTTACCACAGCCCTATATTGGGTAGTTTGACCAAGATTAAGGTAGGCCTGCGTTATGGTTGTATTTGCAATCGGCAGCCATGTTGTGCCATTATCTATTGATGATTCCCATCTCAAAATACTTCCGACCTGTCCGCTTAGCGTGATAATTCCGTTAATATTACTTCCTGCACAAAAGGCCATGCCACCGGCAGTTGTACCTCCCAATGAAGGTGCATCGTCTGTTATAGTTACAGAGCTCGAGTTTGGCGTACAAGGTGCTCCCGGGCTTATTGTCCAGGTAAAGGTGTAGGTCTGGCCCGGAATCAGTCCGGTTACAGTAGCGTTAGTTTGTGTTGGATCAGAGAAAATAACACCCGTTTGACCGGAAGCTACCGTCCAAAGCCCTGTGCCGGGTGTTGGATTATTTCCTTGTAAAACATAAGATGTAATATTACAAAACTCCTGGTTTGGACCGGCGTTCGCAATAACGGCCGGCGGATTTACTGTAATAGTGGAAACAGTAGAGTATGCAAATGTGCAAACACCGTTTTGTACCACGGCCCTGTATTGGGTAGTTTGATTAAGATTAAGGTATTGCTGCGTCGTTGTTGTATTAGCAATAGGCTGCCAGCTGATTCCATTATCAACGGATGATTCCCATCTTAAAATACCGCCGAGCTGCCCGGATAGTGTTATAGCCCCGCTTACGTTGCTTCCGGCACAGAATGCAATAGAACCTGCTGTTGCACCCCCCACAGAAGGAGCGTCGTCTTTAATTGCAACAGAACTTGAATTTGGCGAACATGGTGCCGACGGAGTTATTGTCCAGGTGAATTGATACGTTTGCCCGGCTATTAATCCGCTCACAGTAGCATTAGGTTGTGTCGGATTTGAAAAAGTAACACCGGTCTGCCCTGAAGTAACTGTCCAAAGTCCTGTGCCAGGGAATGGATTGTTTCCTTGCAAAATGTAGGTTGTAGCATTACATAATTCCTGGTTTGCACCGGCATTTGACTGTACAGCCGGTTGACTCACAGTAACAACTGTTACTGCCGAGTACCCAAATGTACATACGCCATTTTGCACCGCTGCCCGGTACTGGGTGGTTTGGGCGAGATCAACATATGCTTGTGTTGCAGTTGTATTAGTAATAGCTGTCCAGGTAGTTCCGTTGTCGATCGATGATTCCCATCTCAAAATATTGCCGACTTGTCCGTTTAACGTGATGCTGCCATTGTTGTTACCGCTACATACTGTGGTAGCTCCTGCAGTTAAGCCTCCAATGGTAGGCAAATCATCGGTAATAGTTACGGTACTTGAATTTGGTGTACATGGGGCAGTCGGCGTGATTGTCCAGGTAAACTGGTAAATTTGACCGGGAATCAATCCTGTCACAGTCGCATTGGGTTGAGTTGCATCAGAGAACGTAATACCAGTTTGTCCGGAAGTTACCGTCCATAGTCCTGCTCCCGGAGATGCACTATTACCGTTGAGTGTATACGAGGTAATATTACACAACTCTTGGTTTGTTCCCGCGTTTGCCGTTACCGCAACCGGATTTATAACGATAGTTGAAATAGTAGAATAAGCAAACGTACATAGTCTATTTTTCACCACTGCCCTGTATTGGGTAGTTTGACTAATATTACTGTAAGACTGAGACGTTGCAGTATTGGCAATTGGTGTCCATGAAGTTCCGTTATCTATAGAGGATTCCCATCTTAAAATATTTCCAACCTGGCCACTAAGCGCAATAGCTCCGCTGTTTCCGCTTCCTGCGCAGAATGTGTTAGATCCGGCAGTAGTACCGCCAACAGTAGGTGCATCATCAGTAATGGTTACGGCGCTGGAATTGGGTGCACAAGGTGCTCCCGGTGTTATCGTCCAGGTAAACTGGTAAGTTTGGCCGGGGATCAGTCCACTTACTGTAGCATTGGGTTGTGTAGGATCTGAGAAGATAACGCCGGTTTGACTTGAAGACACTGTCCAAAGCCCCGTACTCGGAGACGGGTTATTTCCCTGTAAAATATAAGATGTTGCGTTACAAACTTCGTCATTAGCACCGGCATTTGCGGTTACCGCAGCTGGATTTATAACGATTGCCGAAACTGTGGAGTTGGCAAACGTACACACTCCATTTTTCACCACGGCTCTATATTGGGTAGTTTGGGCGAGGTTAAGATATGGCTGCGTAGTTGTTGTATTTGCAATTGGCACCCAGGTAGTTCCATTGTCTATAGATGATTCCCATCTTAACACGTTACCAAGTTGCCCCGTTAATGTAATAGACCCGGTAACATTACTGCCTGCACAAAAAGTGTTGGCACCTGCCGTAGCACCACCGACTGAGGGCGCATCGTTCGTAATAGTTACCGAGTTGGAGTTAGGTGTACATGGAGCAGATGGAGTTATGGTCCAGGTAAACTGATAAACCTGACCGGCTATCAATCCGCTCACAGTTGCATTGGCTTGCGTAGGATTTGAAAAAGTAACGCCGGTTTGCCCTGAAGTAACTGTCCATAAACCTGTTCCCGGAGTCGGGTTATTTCCCTGTAAAATATAAGATGTGGCATTACAAACCTCATCATTTGCACCGGCATTGGCTGTTACAGCAGGCTGGCTCACAATGATATCAGTAGTTGCCGAATATGCAAATGAACAAGCCCCATTTTGTACAGTCGCTCTGTATTTGGTGGTTTGGGTAAGATTTGTATATGGCAACGTACCAGTTGCATTAACAATCGGAGTCCATGTTGCACCATTATCAGTTGATGACTGCCAGCTTAAGATATTGCCTAGTTGCCCGGTAAGTGTTATAGTACCGTTGTTATTACCGCTACACACGGTAGTGGCTCCTGCTGCGATACCGCCTAAGGTTGGGGCATCATCAGTGATAGTGACTGTACTTGAGTTTGGTGTACAAGGAGCCGCCGGTGTAATAGTCCAGGTGAACTGGTAGATCTGGCCCGGTACTAACCCGCTCGCGGTGGCGTTAGGTTTGGTAGCATCCGAGAATGTCACACCGGTCTGACCCGAAGTCACGGTCCACAATCCTGTTCCAGGCGCAGCGCTGTTTCCGTTAAGCGTGTATGAGGTAATGTTACACAGCTCCTGGTTTGCGCCCGCGTTTGCAATTACGGCAACAGGGTTAATAACAACAGATGCAATGGCTGAATTGGCGAATGTACAAACGCCATTTTTAACGACCGCTCTGTA
>DASYEP010000003.1:0-3338 GCA_036498965.1 Mucilaginibacter sp. | reverse complement strand
TTTTGTTGAGTAAAAATTAAATTAATTTCTATAAACTACACCTGGGAGGGCGCATGGTTTTAGGTTTTTTCAGAAAATTTTAATCTAAACAAATTGCAGGGCATATTTCATAAAATTACTCGTAAGTCCAAAGTCCTCAGTCCCTTTGCGGCGGATGAAATAAAAATCGCGGATGATCCTGAGGCCATCAATGGGTACCTCTACCAAATCACCCTCGGCCAGTTGGCGGATGATCGACGGGCGCGGCATAAAGCCAAGGCATTGGTCGGCCAGCAGGAAATTCTTTAAGGCTTCTGTACCACCAAGCCTTATTTTCACTGATAGATCGGAGGGTTTGATGTGATGATCGGACAAAGCTTTTAATAAGGCATTTAAAGTGCCTGATCCGCGTTCGCGTAGGGCGACCGGTGTTTTTAGCAGCTGTTTTAAGGTTAGCGATTTGCCAGCTAACGGGCTTTTTGATGAACATACAGGTATCACCTCGTCGCTCATAAATGGGTTGTACGATACGGTGGTCAGCTTATTATCAACTTCTATAATACCAATATCCACTTCGTGGTTGAGCAGTGCATTGAGGATATATTCTGAGTTACGGTTGACAAGCTGTACATGCACATTTGAATATTCCTGCTGAAAGCCCGAAAGGATGGATGGCAGGATATATAAAGCAATTGTGGTGCTGGCCCCCAGTCGCAAATGCCCGGCTGCCTGAGATACATTGCTCAAGACGGACAGGTCGTACTCTATTTTGCGCTCTATCTCGGTGGCCTGCAGCAGGTATTCGTTCAGACGCTTGCCCGCCTCGGTGAGTAAAATGCTGTTGCCTTTACGCTCGAACAGCGGCACTTTATACTGATCTTCCAGCGCTTTTACGTGTTTGCTGATGGCAGGCTGCGTTACAAACAACACCTGCGCCGCCTTTGAGAAACTCAGATTGGCAGCCACTTCCATAAATACACGGTGAGCAAAGGAGATCATTTGGCGAAGTTAGTTGATTAGTGTTCATAGCACAAATGTTGCGTACTAATTATGCAGGTGGCAAAAAGTCATACCATATTTTATATCTATATTGCAGTGTATTTTAATTATATGAACCTAAACTATCAACTTGCTGGCAAAACTGTATTTGCTTTAATTACTGTTGCCTTATTTTTTAATCCTATTGCTTTTGGCCAAGTAACAAAGCAAGTGTATGAACCAAAAATTCTGATTCTGTCACCAACAAACACAACAGTTGATCCTGAATTAGAAAGTGAATTCAAAGCCCAGGAAGATTCCGTAGCCAAAATGGTCATACAATCTAAATCTAAAAAAAATCAGGACGAACAAGGATTACCAGAGAACGTTCAATTAATGATGAAAAACGGCAATGCTTTTTTATCAAGTCTGAACTTCTTTAAACAAGCCAGTTATATAACACAAAATTATCTTGTGTATCGTTTTTATGAGCGATTTCCTAACGAATTGATTCTGCTTAAGGATACACTTATCAAACCGGAAATCACTGAAATGCAAATGCTGGCTCAAAAAGAAGCAATGGCTTACATTATCAGTTTTCCAAGTATGTATTTGTTAAAAGAAAACGGTGAACGGCAATCTAAAATAAGGGTGCAATTGTATGAGAAGTCCTCAAATAGTTATTTGATTGATCACGAATATAGCGGCGATGAAAAGAATCCTGGTTTTGAGTTTACATGCAAGGATGGGACATTAGAATGTTGTATTAACAATGCTTTGTCTTCAGCCATAGAAGATATTTTACAACAAATAGCAAAAAATAGTCCGACATTAAAAAAACAGCGTGCGTTGACCAACGAGCGTGCTATGAAATTAGAAAAGGGTCTGTATAATCAACCTTACGATGCTTCATTTGTTAAGCAAATTCTTCCTCCGACAGATAGCAGTATCAATCTGAATACTATGTACCAATGTCTTTATAATACTGATAGAACTCAATTTGTAGCTTTTTTTACGAAAAACGGTATTAATAATAGTTTCAAATCTTTACATGATAAAACTGACAAAGGCAAAATTGATATCATTACCGGCAAAGATATCCATGATCCCGGTTATCTTGAAAGCATTCCTAAAACCTATGCTTACATAGTTAAGGGTGTTAAATACAATGGTAAATGGTATTATCAAAAGGACCAAATTACTTATTTTGATGCTCCAACATTGGAGGATGGAAAACTCATGTACCTGACTAAACTTGAAGGATGGGGCTATTTTAAAGAAAATAGCAGTGAGTATTCACCTGATTTTTGGAATGGTAACCTATTTGAAAAAGTAGTGGACTTGAAAAAAGATCCAAATTGGGAAAAGTATAAGAATATGTGGGCAGAAGGCGAACGTACTAATAGGGATTATATCGGGTTATATTTAATAGTCGCAGATAAACTTCGAGAAGAAAAGCAAAAAGAGGCAAAAGTTTATAAAAATCAGTTATCTGAAACAACCCTCGAACCTTTTTTTAAAGCGCAGGTCAAATCGGGGCAAAATCATATTATTAAGTATAATAAAATATTAAATAATTTTGTACTTATCTATCCAAAAGATAGACATGTAATTCTGATTCCTGTTAAAGTTACCGACGAAAAGGGTACTGCTACTGTTCGGTTTTTTGTAATGCTTTCCGGTAGCCATCACATTTATGAATGGACTTATTTTAACCCATATGCTTTAAATAATGGATACGCAGGAGAATCAATAAACAAAATGCTTGGCTCCATTACACAATGGAACTTTGCTTATGACACCTTGGATGATGCTAGCTTTTGGAATAATTATGTGTTGCTAAAACAAGTTGATGAATATAAGTATCTCAAATTACTGAAATGAAGATAGGGAGGATCGTTGATCATCCCTATCTAGTATAATTCAAGATAATTGAGTTTAACTAATCAACTCAATCAACCTATTCTAACTTAATCAACTAAACTTAGGCTTCCACCGCCTGCCCAATCAAATGATTAGCCACCAAATATTCCGCAATTTGCACAGCGTTTGTAGCAGCGCCTTTGCGCAGGTTATCTGATACGATCCAGCAGTTGAGGGTATTGGCCTGGCTTTCGTCGCGGCGGATACGGCCTACAAATACTTCGTCTTTTTCGTGAGCATCCAGTGGCATCGGGTATTTCAGGTTAGCTACATCATCAACCACTAATACACCCGGCGCTTTTTCCAGTATCGCCCTCACTTCGGCCAGGTCAAAATCTTTTTCAAACTCGATATTTACCGACTCAGAGTGACCACCAATAACCGGGATACGAACTGTAGTAGCCGTCACCTTAATGCTGTTATCGCCCATGATCTTCTGGGTTTCTTTGATCATCTTC
>DASYEP010000002.1:0-30603 GCA_036498965.1 Mucilaginibacter sp. | reverse complement strand
AAAGAGGGACTACTATGCCTAAAAGACATCGTAACCCCCTTAAACTGTTAATGTTTAATGAACCGCCGTATGCCGAACGGCACGTACGGTGGTGTGAGAGGACAGTAGGGGAAATAATCCCTTACTTCCTACTCGATTTATATCTCACCACGTCATTGCAAGCGGTAAAATTCAAAAAATTCTAAAGGGAAATAACAAAAAGGGTGTCATGGTGAGCCCCGTCGAACCACGGCGCGGTGGGCTGACGGTTGCTTAGTGGAGACTTGGTTGATTGTTTACCTGGCAACAGCCGATGCATCGCGTAAAGGCCTTTGCCCACTATGGTTCGACGGGGCTCACCATGACACCCCCTCTCAACTGCGCAAGGTTCAGACAATTGTTCCGGCCAATATTTGGTAGTGTCTAAGTTTGACAGTTATTTTTCACTTGTATTCGTAACGCCATATCGTATTGCGTCTTTAAGTATACTAATATTTATATCTTTTAAGTTTTTGAACTTAATGCAATACCCGCTCACACTCGCCTTGCCTAATGTTTTCCCATACGTTTGGGCTAAGTATGTCTTATCATCGATACCCAGAATATAGATAGAGATTCCCGTTGTGTTTGCACTCATACCAATTTGATAAAACTCCCTTGTTGCTCCATTGGTATATTTTATGGTGTAAAATCCATATCCTATATTAGGGTTAGAGACAGTTTTACCCTCATCGTTTTTTCCATCTAAGAACCATAATTTACATCCTGGTAACGTTTGAAGTATGATACGGTGCAACTCTTCCATGTCGCTGCGTTTTGGTTCAGGCTGACTGGTAATATACTTTTCGGTCTCTTCTTGTATGTTCATATTAAATGATGAGGTGCTTACTTTACCTTTTTTCAAATCTCGCTTTATTTTTAGTTATACACTAATTTCAAACAGAGACACCACTGCCGGTTAAAATCTGATAACTATTCATACATTTAAGCCACCTAACAAGTGGCTTTTTATTACCCCTAATTCACATGAGAAAACTACTATTTATTTGCATTTTTTTATTTTCCTGCAAACAACAAAAAAATCACTCAACATATATAATAATATTAAATTACGATGAATATAGCAGGGGAGGCTATAGCCCTGCTGAAAAAAAAGACACTATTTCTGCAAATAATGATACGGTTGCTTTCAAAAAAGGATTTAGTCTATTTTCAAACGAAATATTCATGTCAAAAGATGTCGGTTCTGGAAGATCAAACCCGATGAGAAAAAATATTTCTTTTAAGGTAGTTGACAAAAATGGGAAAAATATCCAAGAAAAATTATCCAAACGAGTTATTGATAGCATTGAAAATAAGATTAATAAAGAGACCGAACAAATTTTTAACGATTTAAAAAAAATCAGAAAGTCAAACTGAGACACTACCAATATTTTTCTCTGATCGCCCGGTCGGATCATAGCAATCCTTAAATCCTCAAATCCTGATCCAGACAACGGGCACATCTGCACATTTTTAATCCCTATCCTCCCCTTTCACGCCGAAAATCGCCTATTTACTATGCATGCATAAAAAACATACCGAATACCAATTTAAACTTTGGTCTATTTTGTTAAAAATTATGTATCTTTAATATTGTGAAATACCAATCATTGTATTGAGTTTATAATTAAATACAGAATTATATACTAATTGAAGATTTATTTTTAATCCCTTGTTATTCCATCGGGCTATTTCTAACTTACAAATATCAATTTACACAGCCTGACTAATTTCAAATATTAATAAAAATTTCGGTGTTAAAAGCCGCAGCAATATATAAAAATGAGTTCATCAAACGATACTTTAGAAGCGATAGAATTAAACAAGTACAGTAAAACACTTACCCAGGACCCAACCCAACCGGCGGCCCAGGCTATGCTTTACGGGATAGGTTTAACGGATGATGATTTGAAAAAAGCACAGGTAGGCGTAGCGAGCATGGGTTATGATGGCAACACCTGCAACATGCACCTTAACGACCTGGCTAAACTGGTGAAACAGGGCGTATGGGAAGAAGATTTGGTGGGCCTGATATTTAACACCATAGGCGTAAGCGATGGCATGAGCATGGGTACCGATGGTATGCGTTATTCTTTAGTTAGCCGCGATGTAATTGCCGATTCGATTGAAGCGGTATGCGGTGCGCAATATTATGATGGTTTAATCGCGCTTCCGGGTTGCGATAAAAATATGCCGGGGTCCGTTATAGCTATGGGCAGGTTAAACAGACCATCTATCATGGTTTACGGCGGTACTATAAAACCGGGTCATTATAAAGGGGAAGATTTAAACATAGTTTCGGCGTTCGAGGCTTTAGGCCAAAAAATAGCCGGCAACATATCGCCCGAAGATTTTATGGGCGTAGTTAAAAATGCTTGCCCGAGTGCAGGTGCCTGTGGCGGTATTTATACAGCAAACACTATGGCTGCTGCAATTGAGGCCTTGGGGATGAGTTTGCCTTATTCGTCATCGAATCCGGCTTTAAGCCCTGAGAAAAAAGCGGAATGTTTAGCAGCCGGAAAAGCGATAAAAACATTGCTTGAGCAGGATATAAAACCATCGGACATTATGACCCGCGAAGCATTTGAAAATGCCATTACGGTGATCATGATATTGGGTGGATCGACTAATGCGGTTTTGCATTTGATTGCGATGGCTAAAAGCATAGGTGTTAAATTAACTCAGGACGATTTCCAGGAAATAAGCAACCGTATCCCTGTGCTGGCAGATATGAAGCCAAGCGGAAAATACATGATGGAAGACCTGCACAAAGTTGGCGGTGTTCCGGCGGTTATGAAGTACTTGCTTAAAAAAGGCTGGCTTCACGGTCATTGCCTTACTGTAACAGGTAAAACCCTTGCAGAAAACCTGGTTGATGTACCCGAGATTGATTTTAACAAGCAAAAAGTAATACTCCCGGTAGAAACACCCATAAAAGCAACCGGGCATTTACAAATATTATACGGAAACCTGGCAACAGGTGGTAGCGTAGCCAAAATAACAGGGAAAGAAGGAACAAGGTTTGAAGGCCCGGCGCGTGTTTTCGATGGCGAATTTGAATTGATCGATGGTATACAAAGTGGTCGTGTTAAGGCTGGCGATGTGGTGGTTATCCGCAATATTGGTCCTAAAGGTGCTCCCGGCATGCCTGAGATGTTAAAACCTACGGGCGCCATTTTCGGCGCAGGTTTGGGCGCTTCAGTAGCATTGATTACTGATGGCAGGTTTTCGGGCGGTACACACGGTTTCGTAGTGGGACACATCACCCCTGAAGCATATGACGGCGGCTTAATTGCTTTGGTTAAAGATAACGACACTATTGAAATAGACGCTATTAAGCGCACCATGACCCTGAAGGTTTCCGAAGCAGAAATCGCGTCAAGACGAGTCAGCTGGGTACAGCCACCGCTAAAAGCAAAAAAGGGGCTGCTATACAAATACGCAAAAACAGTAAGCACCGCCGCTGAAGGTTGTGTTACTGACGAGGCCCCCTGACCCCTAAAGGGGGAAGCATTGTGGCGAGCAATTAACAGAATTAAAATCGGTGAGATCACTAACGAATCGGTGAAATCACGTCAAAAAAAATAAAATCAGTGGAGACACAAACAATCAGTGAAATCGCAGAAAAATCGGTGAAATCACAAGCGACTCAAGCAGTTGAAGTATCAGGATCAGTAGCCTTGTTAGAGGCGTTGTTGGTTGAGGGTGTGGATACCATTTTCGGCTATCCGGGTGGCGCTATTATGCCTATCTATGACGCTTTATTTGATTATAATGAAAAGCTTAATCATATCCTGGTCCGCCATGAGCAGGGTGGTATACACGCCGGACAGGGTTACGCCCGTACATCAGGCAAAGTAGGGGTGGTGTTCGCGACAAGCGGCCCCGGAGCAACTAACCTGGTGACCGGCTTGGCTGATGCGCAGATTGATAGCACACCATTAGTATGTATCACCGGACAGGTTTTTGCACATCTTTTAGGTACTGATGCTTTCCAGGAAACTGACGTGATAAACATCACCACGCCTGTTACCAAATGGAACTACCAAATAACTGATGCCAATGAAATCCCCGAAGTGATTGCCAAAGCTTTTTACATTGCTAAAAGCGGCAGACCAGGACCAGTGTTGATTGACATCACAAAAAATGCGCAGATCCAAAAGTTTAACTTTTTAGGATACAAACCTTGCCATCACATCCGCAGCTACAGGCCAAAGCCAATTGTTCGCAGTCAGTATATAAAAGAAGCTGCCGATTTGATTAACCAGGCAAAAAAGCCGTTCATCATTTGGGGTCAGGGTGTAATTTTAGGAAGCGCTGAAAAGGAGTTTAAGGCTTTTGTTGAGAAAAGCGGAATACCAGCCGCATGGACTATACTGGGTGCGGGTGCTTTATCGACAGATCATCCGATGAATGTTGGCATGCTTGGTATGCACGGTAATTATGGCCCAAATGTGCTTACAAATGAGTGTGATGTTTTAATAGCAATAGGTATGCGTTTCGATGATCGCGTTACTGGTCGTCTTGATAAATATGCAAAACAGGCAAAGGTTGTTCATTTGGATATTGACCCTGCCGAAATTGATAAAAATGTAAAATCCACAGTTCCGGTATGGGGTGACTGCAAGGAAACATTACCAATGCTTACCGAATTAGTGGAATCAAAAACATTTACGGAATGGCACAATAGATTCAAAGAGCATGCTCAAAAGGAATTTGAAGCGGTAATTTTTGATGAGCTAAATCCTACTACCGAAGAGATGACGATGGGGGAGGTAATTAAACAGCTCAACAAATTAACCAAGGGCGACGCTGTTATTGTCACAGACGTTGGTCAGCACCAAATGGTGGCTTGCCGCTATGCTCAACTGAACAAAACCAGGAGCAATGTTACCAGCGGAGGTTTAGGTACGATGGGTTTTGCCTTACCGGCAGCCATTGGTGCTAAATTCGGCGCTCCGGAACGTAATGTTGTCGCGATTATTGGCGATGGCGGTTTCCAGATGACTTTACAGGAATTGGGAACTATCATGCAAAGCAATGTCGATGTGAAGATCATCATCCTGAATAACCGTTTCCTGGGCATGGTACGCCAGTGGCAGGAATTATTTAATGAACGCCGCTATTCTTTTGTGGATATTGAAAGTCCTGATTTTGTGGCCTTAGCTTCAGCTTACCGCATTCCGGGAAGATGTATTGCCGACAGAGCCGACCTCCCTGGAGCATTAAGCGAAATGATGGAGACAAAGGGCGCGTTTCTTTTAGAAGTAATGGTAACCAAAGAAAATAACGTATTCCCAATGGTGCCCCAGGGATGCAGCGTAGCTGAGATCAGGTTAAAATAAGCCCCGACCCCCTGAAGGGAGAGTAAAATTAAAGACAAATGAACAATCATAATTCAAATAACATTAAAAAAGTCCTCCCAACAGGGGAGGATTTAGGTGGGGCTAGACAGGAATTTAACATCACTGTTTATACCGAAAACCAGATTGGCCTTTTAAGCAGGATAGCCATCATTTTCACGCGCCGAAAAATTAATATCGAGAGCCTGAATACTTCTCCCTCGGAGATAGAACATATTCACCGCTTTAATATTTTGATTACCGAAACTGAAGATGTGGTAAGGAAGCTTTGTCGCCAGATAGAAAAACAGGTGGAGGTATTAAAAGCATACTATCACACCAACGAAGATGTGATTTGGCAGGAACTTGCGCTGTACAAAGTGTCGACAGATATTATAGCCGAAAAGGTAAGTGTTGAGCGTTTGCTGCGCGAAAATGGCGCGCGAGCGGTTGTGATCCGCAAAGACTACACCGTGTTTGAAACCACCGGTCACCGCGAAGAAACAGATAAGCTGATCAGCATTCTACAGCCTTACGGGCTTATAGAATTTGTTCGGAGTGCACGCGTTGCGATTATTAAAGACAGCGAAGGCTTTAACAGCAAATTACGTGAGTTTGAAAGATTAGAACCAGGTGAGGATGTAGTGGAAAACGAATATTTAAATAAAGGGGATAAAGTGTTTACTATGTAGAGCCCCCTAACCCCCTAAAGGGGGAATTAAAATTATGAAAATAGAGCAAACCGAATACACATTTAACGACTCCCCCTTTAGGGGGTTGGGGGGCTATCCTGCTGCTTACGATGCCATTAAAACCGCAACTGAAAAAAGCGGTTTTACGATGCCATCAGAAGTGTTGACCTGTTCTTTACTTAAAACACTGGCTGCATCAAAACCGGGTGGAAGATTTTTAGAAATGGGTACCGGTACCGGTTTGTCTACTACCTGGATATTGGATGGGATGGATAAATCGTCGACGTTAATATCAATTGATAATGACGAAACGTTGTTAAACATAGCTAAAGAGAATTTAGGTGTTGATAAGCGTTTAAAATTGATTTGTACCGATGGCGGCGAATGGATAAGGCAAAATGCCGGCAAAAAATTCAGCTTTATTTTTGCAGATACCTGGCCCGGTAAATATACGCTGCTCGATGAAATGCTGGACATGGTTGAAAAGGGCGGCATCTATTTTATAGATGATATGTTGCCGCAAGAAAACTGGCCCGAAGGACATGCAGCAAAGGCGACAAGATTATTAGAAGATCTTGATGATCGGGACGATATTATTTTAACAAAAATGGGTTGGGCAAGTGGTATAGTGATCATAACGAAGAAATAAGTGAGGGGTGAAGGTTGAGTAGTGAATAGTTGTAAAACCGAAGTAATACAAAATTAAATAGTAAACAGAACCATAATATAAAAACCAAAATCGGTGAAATCAAAAGATCATCGGTGAAATCAAAGAAAAGATGGCAAAATTAAATTTCGGCGGAACTGAAGAAAACGTAGTTACCCGCGAGGAGTTCCCTTTATCAAAGGCACAGGATGTATTGAGGAACGAAGTTGTAGCAGTAATTGGCTATGGCGTTCAAGGCCCTGGTCAGGCGCTTAATCAAAAAGACAATGGCATAAATGTAATTGTTGGTCAGCGTAAAGGCACAAAAACATGGGATAAAGCAGTAAATGATGGCTTTGTACCGGGCGAAACCCTTTTTGAAATTGAAGAAGCCCTTGAAAGAGGAACGATTATTTGTTATTTATTGAGCGATGCCGCTCAGATTGCTTTATGGCCAACAGTTAAAAAACATTTAACAAAAGGCAAAGCCCTGTATTTTTCACATGGTTTTGGTATCACTTTCAAAGAGCAAACCGGAATTATTCCTCCTGCTGATGTTGACGTGTTTCTGGTTGCGCCAAAAGGTTCAGGTACTTCATTGCGTCGCATGTTTTTACAGGGTCGTGGCTTAAACTCAAGCTATGCTATTTTCCAGGATGCAACCGGTAAAGCAAAAGACAGGGTAATTGCATTAGGGATTGCTGTAGGCAGCGGTTACCTTTTCGAAACCAACTTTAAGAAAGAAGTTTATAGCGATTTAACCGGCGAACGCGGTACATTGATGGGATGTATACAAGGTGTTTTTGCAGCGCAATATGACGTATTACGCGCCAACGGACATTCGCCATCTGAGGCTTTTAACGAAACTGTTGAAGAGCTTACCCAATCATTGATGCCTTTAGTTGCTGAAAATGGTATGGACTGGATGTACGCTAATTGCTCTACAACTGCACAACGTGGTGCATTGGATTGGTGGAAGAAATTCCGTGATGCTACTAAACCTGTATTTGAAGAATTATACAATAGCGTAGCAACAGGTAAAGAATCACAAAAATCAATTGATTCAAACAGCAAACCAGACTATCGCGAGAAGTTGGATATTGAATTAAAAGAGCTTCGTGACAGCGAAATGTGGCAGGCAGGCAAAACTGTTCGCAGTTTAAGGCCAGAAAACCAGGTTGTTGAAGCATAGCCCCCTAACCCCCTAAAGGGGGAATTGATGGCGGACAATACATAGCGATGGGTTTGTAAACCCATCGCTATAATACAAAAAAATGATACTCGAAGTTGCCATACTAAATATAATACCGGGCCTTGAAGACGATTTTATAAAAGCGTTTTCAAAAGCTCAAAATATCATATCAAAAATGGCAGGGTATATTTCGCATCAACTTAAAAGATGCATTGAAAATACGAGTCAATTCATTTTATTGGTTGAGTGGGAAAAATTAACTGATCATACGGAAGGATTCCGCGGATCAAAAGAATACCAGGAATGGAAAGGCTGTTACATCATTTCTATAGCCCTTTCCCCACTGTTGAGCACTATGAGGAAGTGTTGTTGGAAGGTTGAAATTAAAGTTACAAAGGTTGTAGTTGTTGGAGAGGTTAAAACGACTAAATGCCGATTATAAAAGATTAAGATAAAGAGCATCAAGTATTTAGTATCAACAAGAATAGAGTCTTGATACTAGCTACTTGATACTATGGATTAACATTAAAATAGAGAAAATATGTTACACGATCCCAACCGAGTCTATGTTTTTGATACCACGCTCCGCGATGGCGAGCAGGTACCGGGTTGCCAGTTAACCACCCCCGAAAAGATCGAAATCGCAAGAGAATTGGAAGCCTTAGGAGTTGATATTATTGAGGCAGGCTTTCCGATTTCGAGTCCGGGTGATTTTCAAAGTGTAGTTGAAATATCGAAGTCGGTGTCGCTGCCGACTGTTTGCGCCTTAACCCGTGCAAATAAAGGCGATATAGATGCCGCAGTTGAATCTTTAAAATATGCTAAAAGGCCGCGTATCCACACCGGGATCGGTTCGTCGGATATGCACATCAAATATAAATTTAACAGCACCCGCGAAGAGATATTGGCCCGCGCTGTTGAGGCTGTTAAATATGCCAAACGCTCGGTTGAGGATATAGAATTTTATGCCGAGGATGCTGGTCGTGCAGATATCCATTATTTGGCGCAAATGGTTGAGGCTGTAATAGCAGCCGGCGCCACGGTGGTTAACATACCTGACACCAATGGCTATTGTCTTCCCGATCAATACGGCGAGAAGATCAAATTTTTAAAAGAGAATGTTAAGAATATTGATAAGGCCATCATATCGGTGCATTGCCACAACGACCTTGGGCTTGCAACTGCAAATTCAGTAGCGGGCTTGCAAAACGGCGCACGCCAGGTTGAGGGCACAATAAATGGAATAGGTGAACGGGCAGGGAACACTTCAATAGAAGAAGTGGTGATGATATTAAAAACACACCAAAATCTGGGGTTACATACCAACATTAATACGCGTAATTTTTATGAATTAAGCAACATGGTTAGTAACCAGATGCGTATGCCTGTGCAACCCAATAAAGCGATTGTAGGTAGCAATGCATTTGCGCATAGTTCGGGTATTCACCAGGATGGTTTTTTAAAGAACCGTGAAAACTACGAGATTATTAAGCCTGAAGACGTAGGTTTTCCAAGTGCAACCATTGTACTTACAGCACGCAGCGGAAGACACGCTTTGAAATTTCACATGGAACGACTTGGCTATAAACTTGACCGCACGGAACTTGACGAAGTGTATAAGTGCTTCTTAACACTGGCAGATAATAAATTAAATATAAATGACGATGACCTTTTATCGCTCGTTAACAGCTATAATACAGTGGGTCAGCTTCAAAAATGAGTAATAAATAATAATTTACAGAAATGAGCAAGACATTATTTGATAAGGTGTGGGATACCCACGTAGTGCGGAAAATTGAAGGCGGCCCTGATGTGCTGTTCATCGATCGCCATCTTATTCATGAAGTAACAAGCCCGGTAGCTTTTTTAGGACTAAAGAGCAGGGGAATAGGCGTTTTATACCCGGAGCGTACATTTGCAACGGCCGATCATAACACGCCAACTATCAATCAGCATTTACCTGTTGCCGATCCGCTTTCTGCCAACCAGTTAAAAGCGTTGGAGACAAACTCTAACGAATATGGTATCAGCTATTGGGGATTAGGCCATCAAAAAAATGGTATTGTGCACGTTGTTGGTCCCGAATATGGCATCACACAACCTGGCGCAACCATTGTTTGCGGTGACTCTCATACCTCAACGCACGGTGCTTTTGGCGCCATTGCTTTTGGTATCGGAACTTCAGAAGTTGAAATGGTGCTTTCTTCACAGTGCATCATGCAGCCGAAGCCTAAAAAAATGCGCATTAATGTAAACGGTAAATTGGGTGTTGGTGTAACGCCAAAAGATGTTGCCTTGTTTATCATTTCTCAGCTTACAACTTCGGGGGCTACCGGCTATTTTGTTGAATATGCAGGTGACGTTTTTGAAAACATGAGTATGGAAGGCCGTATGACGGTTTGTAATTTGAGTATAGAAATGGGTGCTCGTGGCGGTATGATCGCGCCGGATGACACTACCATCAATTATGTAAAAGGTCGTGAATTTAGTCCGAAAGGTGAGGCTTGGGATAAAGCGTTGGCTTATTACAAGACCTTAAAAACCGATCCTGATGCTGTTTTTGATAAAGAATTAACATTCGATGGCTCAGCTATTGAGCCGATGATCACCTATGGAACAAACCCTGGGATGGGAATGGGAATTTCGCATGATATCCCTGATGCTGCTCATGTAGAAGGTGGCGCCGCAACTTATGCAAAATCATTGAACTATATGGGCTTCCACGAAGGTGACCACATGATAGGCAAGAAAGTAGATTTTGTTTTTGTGGGCAGCTGTACCAATGGCCGCATCGAAGACTTTAGGGCATTTACTTCCCTGGTAAAAGGTAAACACAAAGCCAACGATGTTACTGTTTGGCTAGTTCCAGGCTCACACATAGTTGAATCGCAGATTAAAGAAGAAGGTTTACTTGATATTTTGACAGAAGCAGGCTTTACCTTACGTCAGCCAGGTTGCTCTGCTTGTTTAGCGATGAACGACGACAAGATCCCCGCTGGAAAATATGCTGTAAGTACCTCGAACAGAAACTTCGAAGGAAGGCAAGGGCCAGGTGCAAGAACGATGTTAGCTAGTCCACTAGTGGCAGCAGCAGCAGCAGTTACCGGCGTGGTTACTGACCCGAGAACATTAATTGAAGAACTTGTTTGAAGCACAATTAGCTGAAAGCTAAAAGCGAATAAAATATGAAATCGGTGAAATCAAAAGTAATCGGTTAAATCAAAGAAATAAAAGAATGGCTTACGATAAATTTAATACGCTAAGAAGCACCGCGGTTCCGCTTCCGATAGAAAATATAGATACCGACCAGTTGATCCCTGCGCGCTTTTTAAAAGCAACAGAACGGGTTGGATTTGGGGACAACCTCTTCCGCGACTGGAGATATAATGCAGACAACACACCTAAAAAGGATTTCGTGTTAAACAACCCAACCTACAGTGGTAAAATATTGGTGGGTGGCAAAAACTTTGGTTCTGGTTCTTCCCGGGAACATGCTGCATGGGCGGTTTACGATTACGGATTCAGGTGTGTGGTATCAAGCTTTTTTGCTGATATCTTCAGGAACAATTGTTTAAACATTGGCGTATTGCCTGTGCAGGTTAGCGAGGGTTTCCTTGAAAAGATATTCACTGCTATTAGCGCCAACCCAAAAACGGAACTTGAAATTAGTTTACCAAATCAGACTATTACATTGTTGTCAACAGGCGAAAAAGAAACATTCGACATCAGCCCGTATAAAAAAGACAATATGCTGAATGGTTTTGACGATATCGATTACCTGCTAAATATCAAATCTGACATAAAGGAATTTGCGATGCATCTTCCGCTTTAATCATAAAGTTGATTGAGTTGATTAGGTGAGCAGTTGATTAGGTTAGAACCCAATAACTCGATCAACTTAATCAACCGTTCACTTAATCAACCATTCACCGCGGCGTTGCCGCACAACCAACCCAAGAAATACCGTACAATGGAACGAAGGAAAATAGAGATAATGGACACCACGCTTCGCGATGGCGAGCAAACATCGGGGGTGTCTTTTTCTATCTCAGAGAAGCTTACTATAACCCAGTTGTTATTGGAAGAACTGAATGTGGATAGGGTTGAGATTGCTTCTGCACGTGTATCTGAAGGGGAATTCCAGGCGGTTAAAGCCATTTTAACATGGGCCGAAGCTAATGGATACACCGACCGGATAGAAGTGTTAACTTTTGTGGACAATGGTGTTTCTATCGATTGGATGGTAGAATCGGGGGTTAAAGTTCAGAACCTATTAACCAAAGGATCATTGAACCATTTAACGCATCAGTTAAAGAAAACGCCCGAGCAGCATTTTTGCGAAATTAAACAGGTTATTGAACTGGCCCAAAGCAAAAACATTGAAACCAATGTTTATCTGGAAGACTGGAGCAACGGCATGCGTAATTCCCGCGATTACGTTTTTCAATACTTAGATTTTCTAACTCAACAACCTATCAAGAGAGTTTTATTGCCTGATACATTGGGGATTTTAACTCCTGACGAAACTTCTAAATTTTTAATCGCTATTCTGCAAAGATATCCAGGTATACACTTTGATTACCATGCGCATAACGATTATGACCTGGGCACAGCAAATGTCCTTGAAGCAGTTAAGGCTGGAGTACACGGGTTGCATTTAACCGTAAATGGCATGGGCGAACGAGCAGGAAACGCTGCTATGGCAAGTGCAGTTGCGGTAATAAAAGATTTTGTCCCCGAGGTGGAGATCCCTATTAAAGAATCTTCTATCTACAAGGTGAGTAAACTGGTCGAAACATTTTCGGGCGTCAGAATTCCTTCGAATAAGCCAATCGTAGGCGAAAATGTGTTTACACAGACAGCAGGAATCCACGCGGATGGCGATAATAAAAACAACTTGTATTTTAATGATTTGCTTCCCGAACGGTTTGGGAGAAAAAGAGAATATGCTCTTGGAAAAACCTCGGGTAAGGCAAACATTGAAAAAAACCTGGCCGAACTTGGACTAAAGCTAAATGATGCCGACCTGAAGAAAGTTACCCAGCGTGTTATTGAATTGGGCGACAAAAAGGAAACGGTAACCAAAGAAGATCTGCCCTATATCATTTCTGATGTTTTAGACAGCAGTCTTTACGAAGAGAAGGTTATCGTTGAATCGTATGTGCTAATGAATTCAATGGGTTTGCGGCCATCTGCTACTATCGCTGTGAAAATAGATGGCGAAAAATTTGAAGAAAATGCACAGGGAGATGGCCAGTTTGATGCTTTTATGAAAGCATTAGGAAAGGTTTACGATAAGAAAAACAGACGCCTGCCAAAGTTGATTGACTATGCGGTACGAATAGCACCGGGCAGCAGCTCCGATGCCTTGTGCGAAACGATTATTACATGGCAAACGGATCAGAAGAAATTTATAACCCGCGGGCTTGATTCAGACCAAACGGTTTGCGCAATTAAGGCGACGCAGAAGATGTTGAATATAATTTAGTGATTAGAGGTTGGAGATAAGTGATTAGTTGTTTTTAAGAAACAAAAGGGAACAATTGAAACCTCAACCGATCAAAACAAATATTAATACACAACCAAAAAACAAATGAAACTTAATATCGCACTTTTAGCTGGCGACGGAATCGGCCCTGAAGTAATTGACCAGGCTGTTAAAGTATCAAACGCTATCGCAAAAAAATTTAATCACGAAATTACATGGACTGCAGCATTAACCGGCGCTGCTGCAATTGATGCTGTAGGTGAGCCATATCCGGACTCAACACACGAAATTTGCATGGCTGCCGATGCCGTTTTGTTTGGCGCCATCGGTCACCCGCGTTTTGATAATGATCCTAAAGCTAAGGTTCGTCCGGAGCAGGGCTTGCTGAAAATGCGCAAGAAGTTGGGATTGTTCGCAAATGTTCGCCCAACATTTACTTTTCCATCTTTAATTGATAATTCCCCACTAAAAAGGGAGCGTATAGAAGGTACCGATTTGATTATTCTTCGTGAATTAACCGGCGGTATTTATTTTGGTGAGAGAGGTAGAAAAGATGATGGAAACACAGCCTTTGATACCTGTACCTATACCCGTGAAGAAGTTCAGCGCCTGGCTAAACTAGGTTTTGAAATGGCAATGGCGCGCAGCAAAAGACTTTGCTGTGTAGATAAGGCCAACGTATTGGAGACCTCACGTTTATGGCGTGAAACGGTACAGGATATGGAAAAAGATTTTCCCGAAGTTAAGGTGAGCTATGAGTTTGTGGATGCCGTTGCGATGCGCCTGGTTCAGTGGCCAAATTCGTATGATGTAATGATCACCGAAAATCTTTTTGGTGATATCTTAACCGATGAAGCCTCAGTAATTTCAGGCTCTATGGGATTGATGCCATCTGCGTCAATAGGTGTTCATACCTCGCTGTTCGAGCCGATCCATGGCTCATATCCACAGGCTGCTGGTAAAGATATTGCAAATCCCTTGGCAACTGTTTTATCTGCTGCCATGATGTTCGAAGATGCTTTTGGATTAAAGGAAGAAGCTGAGCTGATCAGGTCGGTAGTAAACAAATCTTTGGCAGAAGGCATAGTAACAGAAGATTTGGCCGGTAAAAATAAAGCGTACAAAACAAGTGAAGTAGGGGACTGGCTGGCAAAAAACGTATAGTCAACCGTACTTCGTAACGACAAAAAAACCGCACTGATCAATTCAATGGGGTTTTTTAATTAAGTAATGTCGGATTAAAGTGACGCCAGTTCTGAATGGTGATCAAAATGATGAAAGTGAGGTTTGTGGCCATAGTTTATTATTTCAGTTAAATGTGAAGCCGAAAGTTCGGTAGTATTCAAAAAAGCTGACCGATCATAGCGCATTGAAGCTTCTGTCACAGAGCCTGAAAGGTCAGCTTTAGCCTTGCCTTTTAAATCTAGCTTTGTTGAATAGGTATCAAGATTAAGTTTAGCATAAGCGTTACCAAATAGTTTTATATCGAGGTCAATGGCCGAAAGCTTTCCGAAAGATTTCACTACCGCATTATCGTAAGCAGAAATGTTTTGCAGTTGGCTTGCAGTAACCCAAACTGTCAGTTTTTGTGCTGCATAGTTGGTGATGCGCAATATGCCGTTTTCATTCTGTACCAATGGGCTTTCAGCGTAGTAGTTATTATAAACTTTTACCTGATCGGCGGTACCACTTGATATGTACACTTGAACATTGCCATGCACTTCAATTTTGCTAATGCTGGTTACATCGGTTAAAATAGTGCTAACCTGGGTGCTGTTACCTGTCGCTGCATAAGTTGAATGGCTGGTGCCTACTACTGTTGCTAATGTGATTGCTAGTGTTAAGATTATTGTTTTCATTGTTTTAATATTTTAAGTTGTGGTTATTTGTTGTTTTCAATGTCTAAAGCAACAACCTTTTAGCATGTATAAAAAATGAAATAGACCGTGAGGCCATGAAAGTAGACTAAGCTGTTATTTTAATCGGCTAACTGTATTTTATTGTATTACAGTATTTTAATGAAAGCTTCATCTTTTAAAAATGGCTTTTAAACGACGTTCTATAGTTGTTTGTCTATTAGAACCCCAGAAAATTAGCATGCTTGAACACTTTTTAAAATATTTTAAAAAGTGTTTTCTGTTTCATAAATACTCTATATTTACTCATTCAATAATCCTAAATATTGTTCAATGAGATACTGTTTTATTGTTCTGCTAATGGCAGCAACATTTGTTAAGGTAGCAGCACAACCTGTAGATAAACCCA
This sequence comes from Mucilaginibacter sp., assembly GCA_036498965.1. Lineage (GTDB taxonomy): Bacteria > Bacteroidota > Bacteroidia > Sphingobacteriales > Sphingobacteriaceae > Mucilaginibacter. The sequence goes on along the minus strand of DASYEP010000002.1, from coordinate 14,957 downwards.
AGTTTAACACTCACGACCTTAGTATTGTATGGGAGCCAATACAAAATAATTATCAGAAACCACAGCAATCATTGAACGCCATTACCATCACCAACAATGGAAAAGCTGCTTTTCCTGCTATTGGATGGAGGATGTATTTTAACTCAGCGCGTTTAATTGTATCCGAAACCGTTACCGGCAATGCTAAAATTAGCTTTGTAAACGGCGACCTGTTCAGCCTAATGCCAACTAGTACCTTTCCCGAATTAAAACCCAAAGAATCAGTACGGATTGAATTTATAGGGGAAGAGCCGGTAGTTAATGTTACAGACGGTCCTGAAGGTTTTTATATAGTTTGGTATGATGAGCCAACCAAAGGGTATAATACCGGTGCTTTAACCATTAAACCGTTTAAGCCAAATTATGCGGGTTTGATTACTCCGGCTATTATATACGATCAGAATAAAATTGTACAGGATATACCGGAGCAACAATTAAAAAAAGTGTTTCCAACTCCTGCAAGTTACAGGTCGGCTGATGGTGTATTTATTGTTGATAAAAACGTCATCATCGGTGCCGCCCCAACTGAGAAGTTCGCGACTGAAACCAATCTTTTAAAAGAATATTTAGAGTCATTGATGGGCGAGAGATTCGCGACTAAGCCGGGGACGGGCCTGGTTAAGATGATAAATATTTTATACGAAGGTGATCTTATGCCAGAGGACTACCGGCTTACCGTCAACACAGGTGGCATCACCATCCTGGCATCTGCTCCAGCCGGTGCATTTTATGGTATCCAATCATTAAAAACGTTAATACCGTCATCGGCGTTAACCAGCCCTAAAAAAGAAATTGAAATACCCTGCGTACAAATAAAAGATGGGCCGAGGTTTCCTTACCGTGCTTTTATGATAGATGTGGCCCGCAATTTTCAGCCGAAAAGTGAAATATTCAGAGTGCTCGATGTAATGGCCTTATACAAGCTGAATGTATTTCATATGCACTTAACGGACGACGAAGGCTGGCGTTTGGAGATCCCATCGCTGCCGGAGTTAACATCAGTTGGCGCCAAACGCGGGCATACGCTCGATGCTAAAAATAATTTACCGCCATCGCATGGCTCGGGTGGTGAAATTGAAAATAAAACCGGAACGGGTTACTATACAAAAGCTGATTTTATCGAGATATTAAAATACGCTGATAAACTGCATATTATGGTAGTACCAGAAATGGAGGCGCCGGGACATGCGCGCTCTGCCGTTAAAGCAATGAATAACCGTTATGCACGTTTGCTGGCGCAAGGTAAAAAGGACGAGGCTGAACGTTTCCTGCTTAGCGATCCTAATGATAAATCGGTATACAGTACAGCCCAATATTGGACGGATAACGTAATAGACGTGTCACTTCCGTCAACCTATAACTTTGTTGAAACTGTTATTAACGATATCGTTAACCTGTACAAAGAAGCTGGTGTTCCGCTTACAACCATTAACTGGGGTGGCGACGAAGTGCCAAAAGGGGTTTGGGAAAAGTCGCCGGCATATTTAACCTTAAAAGCAACTCATCCCGAAATACAAAGTACTGCTGATCTGTGGTATTATTTTTACGGCAGGGTTAACCAACTAATGAAGGCAAAGGGCCTTTTCCTTGCGGGATGGGAAGAAATGGCGTTGCGTAAAACAACAATTGACGGCAACCCTTTTTATGTTCCCAACCCCGATTTTATGCCCGAGCATTTGCAAGCCGAAGTTTGGAACAACACGCTCGGTGGCGGTAATGAGGACCTGGCTTATAAACTGGCCAATGCCGGTTATAAAACGGTGCTTACCTGTGTAACCAATTTGTATTTTGATATGGCCCATTATAAATCGTATGACGAGCCGGGTTATTATTGGGGCGCTTTCGCAGATATTGATAAGCCTTTTTCCTTTATCCCATTTGATTATTTTAAAAACTCAAAAGTTGATAAAAACGGATTGCCGTTAGACAGAAGTATTTTCATCGGGAAACAGCGTTTAACTGATTATGGCAAGACCAACATTATAGGTTTACAAAGCGCAGTTTGGGGCGAAAATATCAAAAGCATTGAACGCCTGGAATATATGATGCTGCCTCGTTTATTAGGATTTGCCGAACGGGCATGGGCGAAAGACCCTGATTGGGCAACTGAAAAAAACGCCGCAAAGAGTGACTCATTATACCAGGTGGCCTGGGTAAACTTTTTAAACGTATTGGGGAAAAGAGAACTGCCACGCCTGAATTATTACAACGGCGGCTACAATTATCGCATACCAAAACCGGGTGTAATTTTACAGGATGGCAAATACCGGGCTAATGAACAATTCCCCGGATTAACCATCAGGTACACCGCGAACGGCAAGGATCCGGATACGAAAAGCAAAATATATAACGATGCTGTTACAAACGACGGAAGTGCCCTAAAGTTCAGAGCCTTTGATACTAAAGGGCGCGGCAGTAACGTTTCAGAACCAGTTACTCCATAATAACAAGCAGCAGGGCGTTGTTGAGGGCGCTCCTGCTGCTATCCAAATTAAAGATATCATTTTTATTTTCCCGCTTCGGGGGCAACTATATACACGTTGGGGCAAACTATTTAAACACCTCTATCGCAGATACTCCTGTTTTTGTTACTTCAAAAAGAAATGGTCTTTGTTCACTTTCGGCATTTTCCAATATTTTTTGCCAATGTTGAACCATTAGTTGGGCAAGTATCCAAACTGTCTTAACAGTAGGTTGCCTTACCCAAAATACTCCAATATCATATTGCTTTATGATTGAATAAAGCGCCCTTTGTTTTTTAAAATCTTTGTCATAGGTAATTAATATACCATTTTTACCTACAGCATGTAAAACATTTTCGTCGGGTTGTCCATTAAGACCTAAAATAGAAACGGATGAAATGGTTACATCTCCCCGATATGCTATTGTTGATAAGGCTGTAAGTGCCTCAATAATGCAATTAGGCACGTTTTCATCGAAAACTACATACATTAAGCGGTTTGTTTAAAGTAAAGAATGGCATCCTCCACTTGCTGGATATGTAAATTATAAATTTTACATATGCTTTCTTTACTTTCACCCCCCTCATAAAATCCGTTTATAACCTCTGCTTTAATTCCAGTTCCTGTTATTGTTGGTTTCCCAAATTGTAATTTTGGGTCAACTACTATTCTTTTAGAATTTTCTAATGGATAAAATTTATCTACTATTGGTATTTCATCATTGTTAAACTCTATTTTATTCAAAAACGGAATTAAAAATGGTTTAAGATCGAATTGTTTTTTACCATCAGATTTTATAATATGATCTCCAACCTCATAATATACATACTTTTTACTTTTTAAATTTTCACTATTAATGAAATGTATTTTGGTTGCAAAAGGATATGGAGTATTTAAGTCCTTCGCGATGCTTGCATGAATCGCTTTTGTGTGTTGAGAACTGAATCCATTTTCTCGTAAATGATAAAAAGTATAAAATTCAATAAGGGTTTTAAAGTTTATAAGTTTATTTTCAGCATTCCCAAACGTATAATCACTCCAAAAGTCATTCATCCACCTACTTACTTTATGGTAAGGCAGGTGCAAAATATCAGCAACGTCTCTTTTACTATAGATACCTTCACCGACTTTGGCCTGAATATTTTCTATTTCTTTGGTTGCCATTTTTAAGGGGAGAAATTATACCCGATACGTACAATTTTCTTTAAAGTTACGTAATATTTTAGTATCTGCTTGTAAAATTTTTCTTTCAGTCCTTAAAAATTTAGCAATAAAATGAAAAATTCCTGAGTTATTCTGAAACAAAGCCTAATGGCAAGTAATCGATTTCACGCAGAATTTACCTCCTCTTTTATAAACTAATTGGTTCTAACAAGAAATTATGAATCCTTTTAAAACACCACATTAAACCCAACATAATAATTCCTCAACGGCGCTGCGTTGTAGTACCGGTTCCCAACAGCATTCAAATCGTTGCCAAGGCTATATTTTTGGTTTAACAGGTTATCGGCTCCGGCATAAATTTCCACACGGCTTTTACGGTTAAAATTATGCTGCCAGCCGGCTTTTGCCTGTAATAAATTATAATGGGCTGCATAGGCAGTATTGCCATCGTTAAGCGGAATTTGAGCAGTGTAATTATGTTCGACAAACAGATAAAAATATTGCGGGAATTTAATCTGAATGCTCGAAACTATAACCTGTTCGGGTACACCTGTAAGATGGTTACCTGCATAATTGTTGGTAGCATCATGATAGTCGCTGCTGAAGGTGAACTTATCGAAAGTTAGTGATTCATTAAACTGAAGTCCCCTTATAAAACCCGAATTGTTTTGCCGGATAAGCCAATCCGTAAAGTATAATTCAAACCCAGGTTGATTAGTGCCACCGGCATTTATATAATATTGGGTTTCATCGGCATTAAAACGCGGAACAATAGCATTTTGCAGGCGATAATAAAACACCGAGGCATCGAGATACATGCTTTCGTCCTTATTTCTTATGCGGAAACCGGTTTCATAATTCCAGCCATATTGAGCTTGTAAATTTGGATTGATGGTATGGTCTGTGGGTCTTATTTCTGCTGTGGTGGGCGTTGAATAACCTCTACTAACGGAAGCTCTCCAGGCAAAATCGTTAGTTACTTGATACGACAATGCTATCCTTGGCATCAACTGTGGCGTAAAATCGCGGTTGGTGTATGCCGTTTCTGCATTTGGGTAAACGTTCAGGAATTTGTAGTCATAAAAATTAAGGCTCAATGCAGCTTCAACGTGCAGCCGTTTAACAATATCGGCCATGTAACGGGCAAAGAAAAAATGCTGATTGGTGTTTATCTTATCCAATGTTTGCGCGGTATCCCTAACGCCATTCCTGTTACCGTAATTGTTGATATCGGCATCGGTTTGCTGCCACTCCACGCCTAAATTTACCTTCCAGCCAAAATTGGCTTGTTTTTTACCAGTATATTCAAAATAAGTACGAAAGCCGTAAGTTCCTTCATATCGGTTTTCGTAATCAGTAATAAACGGATTTGCAAAATCTACGTAAGTGCCAAAAACGCTTAAAACGTTTCTTAACTGATCATTAATATGATACTCATTAACTACTCCTCCATAAAGTATCTTTTGATATATCCCTGCTTTTTGCTGAATGGCGCCCGGTGTGGCTTTGGTTGGTAGTCGGGCCAGTTGTGGATTGACCTGGTATTGGGTCAATGTTAACCCCCCTGGAGTTTCATAACTCATATCAGAATAAAAAGCAAGCACCCGGATGTCATCGTTTTTGTTATATGTCCAGTCGTTAACAGCCTGAATATAATTGCGTTTCATGGCGCTGTGCTGACGGTAACCGTCATAGCTTTCATATGCCTGGTTTAAGTTTAGTTGGTAATTGCCCGAACGTTGTTGCAGATCTGTATTTTCGTGCAGCAACCCGTACGATCCGCCATTTAAGCCGGCGGATACATAGTTGCTGTCGGCACGCCGGTTAACAGGACTCAATAAAACAACACCACCAGAGTTTGCGCCGAACAAGCTTCCATCGGGACCTTTTAGTACCTCCATATTATGAACGCTGTTAAAATCGATCGCATTTAAGTAGGTGTTACCGCCGGCATCCGTAAGCGGAAGTTCATCATAGTAAATTTTCACATCGCGAATCCCAAAAGGGGAACGTAATAAGCTGCCGCGGATAGATAGCCGATAACTGCCCGGAGAACGTTCTTCCGCGCGTACGCCCGGCACGGTATTCAATACAGAAATAAACGAATTGCTGGGTTGCAAGTTTAGCTGAGCCTGGCTAATTACGCCGACAGAGGCAGGTACCCTGAGAACAGGCTGCTCCGACAGATAACCTTTGATAGTCACAGACTGCAGCTGTTTGGTGCTGTCTTTTTTTAAGGTGTCGGATTTATCCTGGGCCTTGACGCTCAACGTGGTCAAAAAAATAAGAATTAGGGGGAGAAATTTTTTTATCACAGACATTAAATAGGTGCTGTTAAAATTACTTTTTTTAATTATAAAAAGATAGTTTCCGCGACGCCAACCCGTTCATAATTATATTTCAATGAATCAGGTAAATAGCAGTCAATTATACACTTAAATAAATTATTTTTGGATACAACTGCTATTATCGGTTGGTTATTGATGAGCCTAATTAAACTGAAATTCTTTTTACTGATAATCTTTACAGCGTTAACTATAAAGACCCTGGCTCAAACTTGCACAGGAAGTTTGGGCGACCCTGTCATTAACCAGGATTTTAGCGCAGGTCAAAATCCTGGAGGGGCACTGGCAGGGGGCACTACCAATTTGACGTATACCACAAACAATTGTCCGGATGATGGTTTTTATACTATTTCAACCAGCCTTACAGGCGGCGGTAATTGTCACCCTGATACGTGGTATAATGTAACCAAAGATCACACTGGTAGTCTTAACGGCTATATGATGATCGTTAACGCGTCGTATCAGCCAAGTATTTTTTTTACTCAACCGGCAAGCGGCCTCTGCCCAAATACCACTTATTACTTTTCGGCTTATATACTCAACTTAATTATACCCACTTCAAATACCGTTAATTTTACTGAGCCCAATATTACCTTTTCTATTGAATCGACATCGGGACAAGTTTTGGCGACCAATAATACCGGCACCATTCCTCCAAGCCCTACGGGCCCTACCTGGATTCAATATGGAACGTTCTTTACAACCCCGGCAAATGTTACCAATATCGTTGTTAAAATGACCAACAATGCTCCTGGTGGTAATGGTAATGATTTTATTTTAGACGATATCACTTTCAGGGCATGCGGCCCGATAATTAACCTCGGTTTTGCGGCAACCAATGGTCCTGCCGACAAGGAAATATGCCAGGGAGATAACGCGAGGTATACTTTAAAGGCCCAGGTTTTAGGAACTAATAATCCCGTTTATCAATGGCAGTACAACTATTACAGGAAAGGTTGGTCTGACATACCGGGCAAAACAGACGATTCACTTGATGTTGGATTTGTTAATGCGATTACCGGCTCATACTTGTACCGGCTCGGGGTGGCAAATGGTTCAAATTCTTCTGCTCAGTGCCGTGTTTATTCACCTGTTTTATCAGTAAATGTAAACCCTCTCCCTGTAGTGCCAGCCATCGCACCGAAGACTATTTGCGCAGGAAATGCACTGCAATTAACGGCCTCGGGCGGAGCAACCTATACCTGGACAGGCCCCAACATGGCGCCTACTTCGCAAAATCCCCTGATCATTAATAATGTTACGACGGCAAATGCCGGAACCTATACGGTGGTGGTCTCTTCAGCCAGTGGCTGCTCTGTTTCGCCCACGCCGGTAATTGTAAAAGTTGTACCAAACATAACGCCGGCAATAAGCAATGACGTATCAATATGTGCAGGCGAAACCACACAGCTTTATGCATCTGGCGGGGTGTATTATAAATGGACGCCTTCAACCGGGCTGAATAATGATACTATCCCTAATCCTATTGCCACTCCATCGCAAACCACCACCTACCACGTTGATATTAGTAACGGCGGTTGCGCCGACAGCTCAAAATCAGTAACGGTAACTGTAAATCAGCCTCCGGTTGCTAATGCAGGCAGTGATAAAGTTATATTTGGAGGCCAGTCTGTAAAACTCAATGGAACTGTGACGGGCGATAACATCACCAACTATTATTGGTCACCATCAAGTTTCCTGGACGATCCGTTTTCGCTTACACCTACGGCAAATCCACCTATCGATATCACGTATACTTTGACTGTATTGTCACAGACCTGTGGTATTTCAACAAGCACCGTTTTTGTAAAAGTTTATCAACAGATCACGGTACCAAATGCTTTTTCACCAAATAGTGATGGAATAAATGATAATTGGAATATTGATGCTCTGGTAACCTATCCTCAAAGTTCAATAATGGTTTATGACCGGTACGGGCAAAAAGTTTATCAAAGTACCGGATATGCCAAACCGTGGGACGGCACTTACAACGGTTCAGCATTACCTCCGGGTACTTATTATTATGTAATTGACCTGAAAAACAATACCCCAAAAATTGCAGGGTGGGTGTTTATTGTACGTTAAGTTTTATCTGATTAAATTATTTCCTCCCGAAAGTATAACTGACCCCAAATCGTATGCTGGAATAAGTATAGTTACCATCGTCTGAAATTGTGACAGGGGGTGTATAGGTCGCAAATATCCCAACCCTGTTCTTCAGCGTTATTCCGGCAGATAATGGGATCGAAATCCATTTGGTTGAAAATGGAGTATAGCCGTAAGTGGTTGTATTGTATAACCCGTTATAAAGCTTCTCATCGCTGTACTTTGAAAAATTAGCAGACACGCCACACTCCAAATAGAATTTAAAACTATTGGAATTATAAATATTGTACAATACCTGCGGAGAAAGAGATAGCGTATATTGATCTACTGTAAAATATGATCTTGCGTCAGAGCCATAAGTAGAACCGAAGGGCGTACTAAAGGAAGTCTTTACAGAACTTGGTGAAAAGCCAATCTCTCCCCTAAAAACCAACCTTCCAACTTCGGGGTTTGTATAAACATTTATTCCCAATAATACCCCGGGGAGGTAAGAAGAACCAGCGGATACATTTTTGTAAGCAATGTTTCCATCGTAGTCAGGCGGCGTGATCGAGGTTTTCCCTGAATGTAATCCTGCATAGAAAGAAATACTTGATTTTTTCTTAGCGCTCGCCGGCCTCGCAGTATTATGGTTTATCTTATTAACAACATCTATAAGACTCTGATCATAGCTTGAATTTTCTATCTTTTTTTTGATATCATCTGTGTTGCTGTCATATTTCGACGACAAATAGATCAACTGGCCTTTATATTTAGTTTCAATTACATTGATATAGGTTTGATCCAGGTTATTGTAGGTTCTGTAAATCAATTCAAAAGGCTCATTGTTTGTCTTCTCAACAATAAAATATCTTTTCTTTAAATCATCAGCATACGAATACAACGCTATATGCTTGCCATCTTGCTCCAGCTTCAAAAACACAGCAGCTGTTTTAAAGCTTGTATCTTTGCCCGTTGAGAGATGGCTTAAATTAGTCGCGTCGGTACTTATTTTGCCATTGTATGCTTTATAGTATTCTAATTGGTCTACTTGGAAATATTTGATTTCATTAGGTGTGTATTGTTGTGCTGATGCACTTGCTGAAGACTTAAAATTTATGCTCCCGGGATTATTTTCCCATTCTTTATAGTCGACAAAGCCATGAACAGTGTCTCCTTTTAAGGTAACTATTAAACCAGGTTTGTAATTGCTTTGTGCCAGGGTAAATAATGGAAATAAAAACAGTGCGAATAATAACTTTTTAAACATTTTCATTCTGATGGGTTTGGGGTTAATCAATATTAAAATTAATTGGTTTAGAGTAATGGCTGTTATTTCCCGAATAAATAGTTAATACCAGCCTGGTATACGGTTACATCACTCAAAAATGTTCCATTATCCTTTTGTAAGGATGAAGATGGGATATAGCCTATGCTGAATTCTATCTTGTTGTTAAGCGTTATACCGGCCGTTATAGGAATAGACAAACGGAACTTATCGAACGCGGGATAGTTGTTTTGTATAACATCAGGGAATGAACCTTCATATTTTGTGATGTACTGGTATTGGTTATATGCGGAAAAATTAAGCCCTGCACCTACACCAATAAATGTTTTCAGCCGCTCTTTATTGTAAACATTATAAATAATTTGCGGAGTAATAGCGTAATTATATTGCGTAAATTTCAAGCTGTTTGTTGATTGAGGCGTGGTTGTGTTATTTGTATTAGATATATCGTACTGATTAATTGTGAATGAAAATTCGGCACGTAATAAGATACGTTGTACGTTTTTATTTGGAAAAAAATCGATTCCACCTGTCAATTTTGGGGAAATACTATTGCTGTGAGTGGTAGTGCTATTTGTAAATGTAGTGCCACCTGTGGTTGTAAACTTCAAGTCGCTATAACTTACGCCTGCTCCTGCAAACCATCTCGACCCGGTAAGGCTTGGGCTGGCGTATTGCTGGGACGAGCTTCCATTTATAATTTGAACAATTTTAATTAAGTCCGGTTCATTATAATTAGCTTCCAAAATTTGTTCGCTTAATTTCGCGCTATTAGCTGCGTATCTCTGGGCAAGATATTCCAACTGATTCCTATATCTGTTAATATATTGTACTGACGATGATATATCAGCACTATAATAAGCGCGGTAAATTAATTCCTCGGGTTGAAGTTCCCCTGCTTCCTGAATAAAAAACCGTCGTTTAATGTCATCGCTATACCTGAATAAGGTAAGATACTTGCCTTTAGCGATTACTTTTAAAAATACAGTATCAACAACAGCGCTGGTATCAAGCCTCGTTGCAAGCTTACTGATATCAATCTGATCAATACTGATTGATAAAATAGAACGCTGGTAAAATTCAAGTCCGGTGATAGCAAAGCCGGCCGCATTTTTTGATGAAATAACTTCAGTTGTCGGTGCGTTCAGGCTACTCTTGAAATTAATATTTTTAGGGTTTTTATCCCATTCTTTATAGTCGATGAAGCCGTGAACAGTGTCACCTTTTAAGTTGATTACTAAGGCTGGTTTGTAATTGCTTTGGGCTAATGTGAATAATGGAAATAAAATAGCTGCGAGTACTGTTTTGTAGAAATTGTGCATAAGGTGGTTTAGAAATAATTGTGATATATTGTTGTTGGCGCCGTAAATGTAATTAAGATTAATAATAAATTGATTTTTTGTTTTAAAAAATCTGGTTTATACCAGTACATTTAATCATGCATCATGAACACCATTTAAAAAGCTCGGATACCATACGCGACATTGTTATAGGAATGTCGGACGGTTTAACTGTTCCATTTGCGCTTGCCGCTGGCTTAAGCGGAGCCGTAAACTCTTCGGGGATTGTTGTGACAGCAGGGATTGCTGAAATTGTGGCCGGTTCAATAGCAATGGGTCTTGGAGGCTTTTTGGCCGGGCGCACAGAATCGGATCATTATAATTCGGAGTTGAAACGTGAATATGAGGAAATTGAGAGAGTGCCTGAGCAGGAAAAAGCAGAGGTTAAGGAAGTATTCGCTGATTTTGGGTTATCCGCAGCATTACAGGATCAGATTGCCGATGAAATGGCAAAAGATAAAGATAAATGGGTTGATTTTATGATGCGCTATGAACTTGGCCTTGAAAAACCACAAGACAACCGGGCCACGCAAAGTGCTGTTACCATTGGTATTTCGTATATAGTTGGCGGTATAATTCCTCTTTCTCCATATTTTTTTGAAGATAATTCACAAATTGCGCTTTACTATTCATGCGCCATCACCATGGTATGCCTGTTTGTTTTTGGATATTTTAAAAGTAAGGTCACCGGGCAGCCGGCGTTATCAGGAGCGTTTAAAGTATTGCTTATTGGTGCCCTTGCGGCAGCAGCGGCCTTCGTTATGGCGAAATTGATTAGTGGTGGAAAGATGTGATGGGTTCGACAGAAATTACACTAACCGTGCATCCTGAAAATCTTCTAATCCTGAAAATCCTGATTCTGACAAACTAAAAAGCAATAAATTTATCCATTTGCTCGTCTGTAAATTGTACGGTGTCCTTTTTAAAGAGATTACCGCTTTCGTCAAATTCCTTATTAATTGCTGCGATATGTATTTTTAGCGGCATAACGTTTAAGTGAAGGTAATGGCAAATGCCAGTGAAATGATCAATACCCCGGATATTTCCATATTTGCCGGAAGACAAGCCTGTAAGCGCCGCCTTTTTTTCATAAAAGCTTTCAGGGAAACTGCAGGCATCTATAAAAGTCTTTAAAACCCCCGGGAAACTTCCATTGTATTCAGGCATTATAAACAAGAATTTTTGCGTTTTGGTAATGATGTCCTGTATTGACTCAAATTCCCGGCTCCTGTTGCCATAAAGATCGGTCTCAATTAGTCTTCCGGGTAACTCCGTTAACGGAAGTAAATTCGCATCCAGGCCCTTTTCAAGCAAGCGTTTCTTATAATATTGAGCCAGTTTTAATGTTGAACTATTTGGACGGTTGGTGCCTGAAATTATGGTAACCATATGTAGTTTTGAGTTAGTGAATTAGTGATTTAGTGAATGAAATAGGCAAATCATCGACAATAAATCACACATCAACAAATTAACTCAATAAATCACTAATTCACTAATTCAATAAATCACTAATTGAATAACTGTTTGTAAATAGGCAAAACCTGTGGATTTCCGAATTGTTTAAATATGTATCTTTACCCGGTTAACTAAATTATGAGAAGGAACAAATCAGGTTCCTGTTTTTGTAGTTGTTTAGACCCCTTAAAAAACTTTTGAAAATACAAAATGAGTAAAATTATTGCTTTAGCCAATCAAAAAGGTGGTGTCGGTAAAACCACATCTTCCATTAACCTGGCAGCATGTTTAGCTGTATTAGAATACAAAACATTATTGGTTGATGCAGATCCGCAGGCTAATTCAACATCGGGAATTGGGTTTGATCCGAGAAACATAAAAAATAGTATTTATGAGTGCATCATTAACGAGGTTGACCCTCATGAGGCTATTCAAAAAACGGACACTCCTAATCTGGATCTCTTACCCGCGCATATTGACCTTGTGGGCGCCGAAATTGAAATGATCAATATGACGGACCGCGAGTACAAAATGAAAGCGGTGTTAAACGCTATAAAAAGCGAATATGATTTTATTATAATCGATTGTTCTCCTTCATTAGGCCTTATTACTATAAATGCCTTAACCGCCGCCGATTCTGTAATTATTCCGGTTCAATGCGAATATTTCGCTTTAGAAGGTTTGGGGAAACTGTTAAATACTATCAAGATTGTTCAATCAAGGTTAAACCCTCAATTGGAGATAGAAGGCATATTGTTAACAATGTACGATGTTAGGCTTCGACTGTCAAACCAGGTAGTTGAAGAGGTACGGACACATTTTGAGGAAATGGTGTTTGATACAATTATACAGCGTAATACACGTTTAAGTGAAGCTCCAAGTTTTGGAATATCGGTTATTATGCATGATGCAACCAGTAAAGGGGCAATTAACTATCTTAATCTTGCCCGTGAAATTGTAAAAAAGAACGGTCTGATAAATTCCGATGCTGCGGCAAAAATTGAAACAGCGTGAAACAAATGAGTGCAGAAAAAAGAAATGCTTTGGGAAGAGGATTAAGCGCCTTGTTGAATGATTCGGAAAATGTACAGCCAACTAAAAGTAATGCAGTCTCGGGATCCGAGGTAAATAGCCCGGGTTCGGTAAACGAAATTAAACTATCTGAAATTGAGGTAAACCCATTTCAACCGCGTACCGATTTTGATGAAGATGCCTTACAGGAACTGACAGACTCCATAAAACTACAGGGACTCATTCAGCCTATTACAGTAAGGCGGGTAAATGCGAACGCCTATCAGCTGATATCAGGCGAACGTCGTTTGCGTGCTTCGAAGCTGGCCGGTTTAACACAGATACCTGCCTATGTTCGCACCGCTAATGATCAGCAAATGCTGGAAATGGCGCTCATCGAAAACATTCAGCGCGAAAACCTAAACGCAATAGAAGTAGCCCTGAGCTTTCAACGAATGATTGAAGAGTGCAGCCTCAAACAGGACGAGTTGGGCGAACGCGTAAGCAAAAACCGTTCGACGGTAACTAATTACCTTCGCTTATTAAAATTACCCCCAAGCATACAGGCTTCCATACGCGATGGCCAATTGACCATGGGACATGCCAAAGCGCTGATAACTATTGAGGACCCATCCAAACAGATATATATTCACCAGCTCATAATGAATCAAGGGTTATCGGTTCGAAGAACAGAAGAGATAGTTCGTGATTTGCAAAAGGCGCCGGTGAAAAAGGAAGGGAAGCAACCAGAACCCATATCTTTCCAGATTCAAAAGATACAAGATGACCTGGCATCGAAATTTAGCACAAGAGTTAAATTAAAAATATCAAACCAGGGTAAAGGTACTATCGAGATACCCTTCTTATCAGAAAGTGACCTGAGCCGTATACTTGAAATGCTGGACTGGTAAATATAAACCCCGACAGCGGTGAAGTTTTAAAATATAAAATGCATAAATATCTGCTCTTAATTTGGTTATTAGCCGGCGCTGTTTTTACCGCAACGGCGCAAAAACCAGATACCTCATCCGTCGCGGCGAAAAACGCCAAGGATACGTTAATCTCGACAAAACAAGATACCTTGGCTGCGAGGTCATTGGCACCCAAGCCGCCAAAAACCAAGAAAGGAAAATTCACAACCCCCGACAGCACGCATAGCCCTAAAAAAGCAGTTTATCGTTCGTTGATGCTCCCCGGCCTGGGCCAGATATACAATCACAAATGGTGGAAGGTACCCCTTATTTATACTGGACTAGGCCTTTTAGGGTGGGCGATAGTATTTAACAATACTTATTATCAGCAGTTTTTGCAATTGTCGATATACAGGGAGCATGGAACACATCCCAACCCAGGCGATAAATACTATGCTGAATATGTATTGTACAACAACCCCGCGAATCCGGTTTCTACCCAGGCGCTTTACGACGCTCAGGATGGTTATCGCCGTAATCGTGATCTTTCCATACTTGGCTTTGTAGGCTTTTGGGGCATAAATGTGCTTGATGCCTATATCGATGCGAAATTTATAAATAGCTATACAATGGACAATAATCTTTCGATGAAGGTTACCCCGCAATTGCTTAATCAGCCGATGTATGCTCAAAATTTAAATGGTTCATTAATTCCGGGTATAAAAATTACCTTTACGCTAAAATAAAATACTTTACGTGACCAAAAACCTATTCTCGGCTTCCTGGTCTCGGTAATACCTTAAACAATATATTGTTCTGATGAAAATTGCATTATTAGGATACGGTAAAATGGGCAA
>DASYEP010000001.1:0-134862 GCA_036498965.1 Mucilaginibacter sp. | reverse complement strand
AAAGAGGGACTACTATGCCTAAAAGACATCGTAACCCCCTTAAACTGTTAATGTTTAATGAACCGCCGTATGCCGAACGGCACGTACGGTGGTGTGAGAGGACAGTAGGGGAAATAATCCCTTACTTCCTACTCGATTTATCGCAGCCGCGACGCGCATAAGACAATACTTAACCAATCATATTAAGATTTTTCGTAAATATCATTCATTCCGTTGTTATTTGTATCTCTATTACAGGTAGTCTTCTTTTTTTTAGAAAAATATTGGTAGCTGATTTATAATATCATAAAACTGATATATTTACAGTAAACAAATGAGGATATTGGAATTTAGTTTAGGTATTTTTATTGTGTAATTAGTTTAAATGATACTTTAACCTTATATTTTATTTTATGGACCAAGCTCTTCCTGCAAATGAAAATGGTGTTTTAATTAAAGCTAATTTGCCGTTACAGAATAGGTTGGCATCTGCCGACATATTAAAATTAATGGCAATTTTTGGCGTGGTGTATATTCACGGTACAGCGTTGATTTCTTTTTCAAAGCCTGATATTAATTCAGCTGAGTTGGACTATGAAATAGTAACGCACTTATTTTCTTTTTGTGTACCGGTATTTATAATATTATGGGCTTATTTTATGAATAAATCCATATCAAAAAAAGGAACGGGTTATATAATTTCCCGCTTTTATAAGCTTCTTATTCCATTTTTATTTTGGTCAACTATTTATTTCCTTATTTTGGCGGATTTTAAAATCGGACTAAGGTCTATTTTGACTAAATATTGGCTTGGATATGGATGGAGCGGACAATACTATTTTATCATTTTATTTCAGCTATTACTTTTTTTTCCCGTAATAAGTCGAATAAGCAAGTATTTGGCCAATTTTTTGCCTGTCCTTTTTTTTATTTTTTTACTTTTTTATATACTGATAACCTATTCAGGTTTGTTTAATATACATATTATAGACTTACTGGGTGACCGACCTTTTTTTTATTGGATACCATATGCTATGATTGGCATAATTTATTCTCAAAAGGAGGTTAAGTTCAAAGTACCAGTAATAGTTGCGGTTTGTTCCCTTGCCCTTATTCCGCTCGAATACTATTTCTTAAATCGTTTTCCGATACGATATCTGCTGCCAAGCACATTTGTGGCTTCTTTCTTTCTTTTCAGTTCATTTATTCAAACAAATATAACCTATCAAATGCTTAATGTCCGGCTGGGGAAAATAATTGAGAAAGTATCGGCCAGCACGCTTGGAATTTTTTGTATAAATCCCCTGGTGGTTGTTTGTTTTAAACCCATTTTCACATCTTTTGGTATTCATCCGCAGTTTCCTGGTTGTACAATTATAATCCCTATAATCTCAGCTGTTTTCGTTATGTGTGTTTGTCTCCTGGTTGTTTTTTTATTTAAGCTTATAAAGTTAGGTAAATTGGTTGCAAGCTAGTGTTGTGTCAATAGTAAAATGCCGCCAAGTCCTGAGTCTGAAGTCTCGAGTCTTAAGCCAAAAAAAGAGCAAAATGTCACTCCACACTTACGACTAAAGACTGTTGACTTGACACTAACACCATATCACCCTAATATTATCGCATAACCCTTGGAAAGTAAAAGATTAGGTTATCCCGCCACTGCAAAACAGTGAATTTGCAGCTGGTATGAAACAAGTACCCGACGTATATAAAAGGCCATGGGATGCACAAATAAAACTATTAAAGCTCTATTTCTCCTCTTCTAAAAGCTTAATTGCCTTATCATATTGCTTCAACAAACCCGGTGCCCTGTCAACTGCCCAGCCGTTGTAATTATCACGGATAAGCATCAGCGTTAGGTGTGCATCTTCCGTTTTTCTTGAATCCTCGTTGAAAATGACTTTGGCCACCTCATCCTCAACTTTCATAATCCTATCCTGGTCCTGATAAATGTAAGTAAGGACTTGTACAGTTTTAAAATCTATTTTCGATAATATATCATGACTTTTGGCGATTTCCCAGGCAGCATTATTTAATTTGCGATATAAAATACCTTCTGGCGCTATTTTTTTAAGATGAAATTCATCATTTGAAACAATCGTTTTTTGAATTTCAGGATTAGCAAGCGCCGAATCAATTGATCTTAATACTTTCAGTTGATAAGCATATTGTTCGGTTTCAAATTTCTTGTTGGTCTCCAATTCGGTGCGGATATTGTTTATCAAGTCTTGAGTTTCCCTCTTTTCGTGCAGGTTACTAAAAAACTCGGTAACTATAAGCGCCAGTATAACGCTGAAAATAATAAGGAATGATTCCCCCACATATTCTTTCCAGTCTCTTAAAATATAAACCTCGGGGATGTGCTTTTTTTTATTCGGTCCAGGATGCTGGCCGTTATCAGGTGTAATTTCTTCCATATCAAAACTTTAAGCTAATTTATAAATTTAGGTTGATCTCTGAATATATCTCAAATTATTCGTTAATGATTTTTAATTCCTACCACTTTTACAACTACTACAACCACTCCAACCTTTACAACTTATCCCAACTCTCAAAAAGTAATCAACTAATATTTCTATCTTTCGCCCCTAATTATAACATTTCTATTTTTTGCCCGTATTATAGCACAATGACTGACGGCTATTTTATTTTAGAAGACGGGGAACAGACCGGTCCCTACACATTTGACGAATTAACGGAATTCGAGCTGGATGTCCATACAAGGATATTACAGCCTAATACAGATGTATGGCAAGACGCCTGCGACCTGCCTGAACTTTATCCTTATTTTGAGGCCCAGGGAATATATCTGCCAACCGGCGACAACCTGGCTTCATTTGGCTGGCGATTGCTCGCTTTTGTAATTGATATTATCATTTTGTCGTTTTTGATGGACTTTATTCTTGCCATCCTGGTTTTAAACGGCGTGTCGATAAAACTACATTCATACAACGACATTCTTAAAATGCCGAGAGCTGAACTGCAATACCTCACCTGGATTACCTTACTTACCCTAGTTATATATAATTCAATATGTGAAGCAACTCCTATGAGAGGCAGTATCGGTAAAAGATTATTAAAAATAGTTGTAGTAGATATTGACGGTGTAAGGCTTAGCTTTTTTAGCGCGCTTTTAAGAAGTGTAGGTAAAGCTGCCTCCATTTACTTCCTTTACCTCGGTTTTTTAAGCATATTATTTACCGAACACCGCCAGGCTATGCATGATTTGCTGGCTAAAACATACGTTGTTAAAAGGGATTGATTCAGTTTGCAGTGGGCGGTTAGCTGTTTGCCAACCCGGCCGGTAATTACTTTTGTTCGCTTCTTTTATTTTTTAAGTGTTCGATATCTATCAAGTCTTTAGGTCTCGCATTTTCCGCCTTGTCTTTTATCAAATCATCATAACCGATGAACCAAATTTCCGTGCCTTGTAAGCTTACTGCCTCCTTGTTTTTGAACGAAGTACTAAATCTTGTAAGTCCTTTTAATTCAGGTAAAAAGTCGAGCGTAAAATTTTCACACTCGAATTTAAAAAATGATTTCTTTGGATTTGGCGCTGTTTCATTTTTAAATTCTTCCACATCGAGTTTCAGTTCCTCAAATGCATTAAGAAGGTTAAAATAGTTAGCGTAGGCAGGGTTGTACCAAAAGTCAAGATCAGGTTTATCAGTAAAACTCCCGGCATCATCCAGTGAGGGCCGAAAATATCCGTGTAATGCAACGGCAGCGCCACCAACTATCATATATTCGACAGCATGGTTGCTGAGAACCTTACAAATATTGAGAATATTATCGGTTAGCGTGTTTTTCATGCGCCGTTTTTTCCTTTTTTAGAGCCGATAAATTATTTCTTAATGAAATAATAAAATCTTCTAATTCGGAGGATTTTGCCACATCAGTAATAGAAGGCTTCTCTTTAGAATCCGTGGTGGATTTCAGCTTTTCAAAGCTTGTATAGCGCTGCAATTTTGTCATGATCGTTTATTGGAAAATTTCACAGGGCATTAAAAGGACCTATTTCTTAATTGAGCCCATCAACATACTTCAGTTCAAATATAAAAACAAATATTAACGGATTTATCATTAATCTATTTTCCCTTTTTGAGGTTTAAGGCAGGCATACTACTGTAAAGCCCACCCCTAGTGCAGCCAACCCGGAATTTTATGCTTAACGTCAACTGCTCACTAATTAAATATTAAACATCAGCTTCAACAGAATGATCCTCCCCGGCAGGGTATACGAACTTTCCATCAGCGTATTGGCTGACAGGTAAAGCGCGTTATAGGTTTTTACATTCAGGAAATTAACGGCACTTAGTTCAAGGTCGGTTTTCCATTTGCTGATCCTGAATTTGGCCGAAGCATCGGCAAAGAAATACTTCAGATCGGGATTGCCCTGTTGGCGGGTGAAATAATGTTCACCGGATAGCTTAAACTGCACACTTTCGACAGGATCATAATTAACCGTCGCCTGCTGCAGTAATTGGTCGATATGATAGGCCGATGCATCCACATCCGAATGACTTTGGGTTTGGGTTAATGTGGCCTTGTAGCTAAAATTTACCTGGTCGCTCACTTTGGTATCGGAGCTTAGGTTAAACATTTGGGATATGGTGTTGAAGGGTAGCAGGGCGTTATTCTGTATCTCTACCGAGCGGTTGCTTTGCCATTGCACCGCGCCGCTAAAGGTGGTGCGCAGGGCGAATGAATATTTGCTGATGGTGCCATTGAGCGTCCATGAATCTGTGCTGTTCGGGTAAGGAAATACAATGCCCTTCTGAAGGGCGTTGGTAATCACACTCGATGCAATATTATTGGCCGCGATATGATTATAAAGGGCATTGATACTCCAAAAAAACAAGGTAAGGGCCTTGCGGTAGTTAAACCCAACGGCTGCCAGTTGGTTTTGCCGTTCGGTAAGGTCGGCGCTGTTGGCATAGAGGGTACGATAATCGGTAAGGATGTACCCCCGGTAAACATTCTCAATGGTGCCAATCTGGTTGCGGTAATTGTAAAGCAGGGTCAGGTAATTCTCAGCACTTACCTGATATTTTACTCTCAGTCTCGGGTCAAAGTGGAATCGTGTAAGGCTTTTGTTCAACGTATATAAACCGTCGGAATAGTCGATTTGCTGCAGTGTGAGCGGCAGGGTAAGATTAGCCTTTAATATCGTACCAGGCAGATCGTAGGCGGCTTCGGCGTACACCTTTTTCTTGGTCCAGTTTACATGGTTTATGGTACTGTCCGACGCCAGGTTTATACTGTTATTATTTTGCACAACGTTGAGGGCGGAAGTAAGCGTTTGCGATTGTACGCTAAAGCCTGTTCTGAAACTTTGTGTCACCAGGTCTGACGGTATCTTGAACGACAAATAATTATTGGTGTACCAGGTAGGCACGTTTACATTTTGAACAAGCTGCGCATAAGGTATATTTTTGTTGAATATTGCTTCATTGTATCCTGGTGCATTCACCCTGTTCTCCGGCTCGGCGAAGTAGCTGATATAAGAATAGGCCTCGATAATATTGTTTGACTTTAATGATTTGATCAGGTTAAACTCATTCGAGAAATTCAGCGGGTTATCCTTAAATACCTGATTAATCATGGAGCTGTCGGTATTTAATTTGGAATAGCTGGTGGTGTGGCTATAGTCCATCAGCAACACATCGTTCAGGTAATATTTATCCTGGTTAACCTTGAGCGTAAACTGTGTATGAAAAATATCGGGCCTGAACCGGTTGTGCTGTGTTTCATTATACCGCACGGTATCGCCGGGTAAAAGGATGGTGGTTTGCTGGCTGTAATCCTGTAGCTGGGTATCGTGCAGATAGTAGGCATTAACCCTCAGTTGCACATTTTTTTTCAGGTTGATGAGATTATTCAGATTAAGCAGGCCCGACTGGTTAAACAGGTACCTGTTTAGTTCTAAGGCCGGAGTAGTCATGGCACCCAGTGAAAGTACGGTGGCAGGCACGTCATTGTCTATCCGCTGGAGGTAATCAGCCACGTTATGCGATACAACTTCCTGCCGCACATCGTTGCCGGTATTGTTGCCTTTGAGGTAGTTGATGGCCTTGTAGTTATCCTTAAACATCATGGCGTTCAGGTTAACGTCATAGTTACCCGGCAGTCCTGCGCCGACGGTCTCCTGCCCAACCACCTGTAGTTTTGCATCTTTTTTAATACCCAGGTTAAGCGCCACATCATCGCTCATTACTTTGTTTTGCAGTACCTTAATGGGCTGATCATTTTGAATCACCTGTACCTTGTCAACTGCTCCCTGTGGAATGGTACTGGTGGCTATACTGTATTTATCGTCGAGCAAATTGTCGCCGCCGATGTATACAGCCGAAACCGGCTTGTTGTTATAACTGATCGTCCCATCGGAAGCTACCGAAATGCCCGGGAGCTTCTTGATCACGTCGCCAATTACCCTATCCTGCGGGCTACTGAAATCAGACACTTTATAAGTCAGCGTATCGCCGTGGGTACGTAATATCGGCCGGTTATTTTTAATTACCACTTCCTGCAACTGGTTCACTGTGGCGGTCAGCCTAAAATCAACCGGCGCGTCGAACCCGGCAATGTTTTTAACCTGGGTTTTAAAACCAAGACTACGCACCTCGATCACTAAACTGTTTGCGGCAGTATTTGCAGGAACCTGCAATATGTAAGTGCCTTTGCCGTCTGTTATGGTATAGGCTACAATGGCGTTGCTGGTGCCGTTCTTCAGGTTAACGGTAGCATAAGGCAATGCCTTCCCTGTGCTATCCTTCACGGTGCCCTTTACAGTTTGAGCAAAGCTCCACGCAGCAGATAAAACGCATAAAAACATCAGGCCTGCAATCCTCATTAGCTGTTTCATTTCTTTTCAGGTAATTCTATCGGGTTATTGATTACAGGTCCGCCGCCGCCTTTAGCTTTGGCATCCATTTTAGGGCCATCACCCTTCAAACCTCCCTGGCCCGCCGTCGAGGCTTGCGCGAAAGCATTAGGATCTTTGTGCATGGCCGCACTTAATTTGTCAAATTGCTTTTGTGTTGTTTTGATCGCATTAGCCGGCAGCGCTATCAGGTTCGGGTCGGTATTTGAATTATCCGTGCCGAGGATCGGAAGCGGTTTCTTACCATTAGCCGGAGTGCTTCCTTTTGGAGGCCAGGGTCCCGCTTTTTCCACCCCGTCAAACTTGAATACGACTTCATTTTTTGTATCATGCGCATCTACTATCACGCCGGGCAAGCCGTTTAGTTTCCAGGGACCGGTGTGCACAGGAAGATCGGGGCAAAACCACACGGTATAATCTCTGCCTTTAAAATGGCAGCTTGCCTTCTGGCAACGCAAGTCGCCGATGGTAGCCGTTTCACTACTTATCTTCCAATTTATCACCGGCATCGGGTTGTCCATCAGGTAACTGTTAGATAATAGTTTTTCAACCGTGAATAATTTTTGCTCATTCGGGAACAGGTAATATTCGGTAGGCGAACCTGTATAATAGTGGTTTACAGTAACGTACCCATTAGGGCTTTTGGCCAGTTGCTGTTCAAACTCTTTTTTATACCGGGCATCCTCTAATATGAATTCGTAGCTCCTGTAGATACTTGCGCTTTTGCCGATGTACAACGCCATATTTTCGAGATAAGGATGCGTCCGGTTGTTGGTGTCCCTTATGTGAATAAATTTGTAATGAACTATAACCTGCGCTTTATCGGGCTGCTGCGCAGCTGCGCCACGGGCCATGAGCGTTAGTATGGCTCCAAATAATAATAGTCTTTTCATGTTTTTATTTTGATTTAAAACAGGCCAAAAGCGTTGGGATCCCCTCTTGAGAGGGGCAGGGGTGTGTTATTCAATACGCGGCCGCATAACACACCCCTCCACCCCTCTCAAGAGGGGAATCGCACCGGCCCATGCTTTTTTAACATTTCGAACACTATCGGTTCTTCAACACTATTATTTCTTCTCAGGTAACTCTATCGGATTATTGTTCACGGGCTCGGGGCCGGCCTTAACTTTGATCATCATTTTATCGTGGTTGCCCGGCATGTTGGCGTTCTGGCTATTCATAATGGCGTCTGCAAAGGCTTGGGGATCTTTGCGCATGGCTTCCTTTAACTTAGCGAATTCCTTTTGGGTGGTTTTAATCGCCTTTGCCGGTGGCGCGATCAAATTTGGATCCGCGTCCGAATCGTCCATGCCAATCATTACCGTATGTTGTCGGCCATCTGGGTTTGGATTACTGGCAGCGCTGCTTTTTGGCGGCGATGGGATTGCTTTCTCCACCCCGTCGAACTTAAATACCACGTCATTTTTTGAATCATGTGCATCTACAACCACACCAGGTAAACCGTTCAGTTTCCAGGGGCCGGCGTGCACGGGCAAATCGGGACAAAACCACGCAGTGTAATCACGTCCTTTGAAACGGGTAGTCGCTTTTTGGCAATGCAAGCCGCCAAAGGTTGCCGTATCGCTGCTGATCTTCCAGTCGATAGCTGGTATCGGGTCTTCCATCAGGTAGCTGTTCATCAGCAATCCGTCAACCGTGAAGAGTTTTTGCTCATTCGGGAATTGGTAATATTGGGTACGCGAGGCGGTTGAGCGGTGGTGTATACTGATATTGCCATCCGGGCTGTTGGCTTTTTGTTCTTCAATCTGCTTTCTAACGGCAATCGCGTCCTGTATCCCGTCGTAGCTTTTATAAGCGCTTGCGCTTTTACCCACCAGTAACACCATGTTTTCCGTATAGGGGTGCGTCCGATCTGCGGTGTCCCTAACATGAGTGAATTTATAATGCGCCAGCAGCTGCGCGGTATCCGGTTTTTGAGCTTTAGCAGTGAAAAATGTTGCCAGTAAAGTGGCGGCCAGGAATAATTGCTTTTTCATAAACATTATTTTTTTAAGCAATAGTATTTTGTGTTTACCGTCTTTTAAAAACTTTGGTACAAACGGAGGTTTAACATTGATGAAAAACAGATATTTGTTATCCGGAGGTAATATTGGCTTGCCATCTTAAAAAGCATGGGCTTGTGCGATTACCTCCCAATGGGAGAGTCGATGCTATTAAGTTAAGGAAAGACAGACTCCATCGGAGTCAAATATTTGTAGAGAATAGGCAAATAAGCATACCGCGCCGTCAGGTGCGGAACACAGCGTTTAATTACACAGCGGTTGTGGCATACCTGACGGCATGCAAAACTTATGTCTTGTTTTTCTACAAATATTTTGCACCGATGGTGCATTGAGTACCCGAATGTTCTCCTTTACTTAATAGCATTGCAGGAGGGGTAGGGCTGGCCGTGCGGAAAGGCAGGGAGGGTGTTATCCACCAGGTAGTCGCAGAAACCCAACCACCCGCTGCCAGGGAATCGCCTGCCGTTGTTTCAAGGCTCTGTCACTTCTTGGGCTATTACTCCTTGGAGAGGGGTTTGGGATGAGGCAATTTACCCCCAAATTTCAAAAACCGCCCGTTCAGCTACCTATTAATCTCATTAGTAACATTATTTTTTGACGACAACCGCTATATTCTAACTTTGTTTCTATGCTTTCAATTACAAAGAGATATTGGACAGAGATAGTGCTCCACATCGCATTTTGGATAGGGGTTTTTTATACGCTGTTGTCACTTAGCGTGTCGCACATCAAAATGCGGATAGACCATAACGGCTTTATTATGGAAAGGGATGTGCGGCAAACCTTGTCGCCGCACATATTTCTCACGCTTGGGTTCCTGATGTTATTATTCTATGGCAATATATTGCTGTTCAGAAGAGCGCTTCGCTACAAGAATATTTTGATACGGATAGCTTTGCCGGTAGTTTGGTTTATCGCCATTATTACAGCAAATTATTACGTGGGGCAATTGCTACCGGGACAACGTCACGACCCGGTTGTGCATACCCTCACGCTTAACCAGGGCAAAGATGTTCCACCACCGCCCCCTCGTGTTGAAAAAGACGATATCATGTTCAAGCAAACCACGGCCTTTGTTTTCGCGGGAAGTGGCTTATCAAATACGATATTATTTGTCTTCGTTATCGTATTCGGTCTTTCTTTAGCTTATTTCTTTTTAAAGGAATGGGCCGCTGCCGAAAAGATGCGTTCGCACCTGGAAGCCGTCCAGCTCGATACAGAAATCAAATTCCTCAAATCGCAAATCAACCCGCATTTCCTGTTTAATACACTCAATAACCTGTTTTCGATGGCGCAGGGCAGGGGCAACGACGAACTAGCTGACGGCATTTCAAAGCTTTCAGGTATGATGCGCTACATGATCTACGAAAGTAATGAAGATAGTGTCCCCTTAAAAAAGGAGATCGAATACCTGCAGAATTGTATTGTACTTAACAAGTTGCGTTACGCCGATAACGAGGCGAAAGTGGTATTTGATTATCCCGACAAAATGGAAGGCATTTTTATAGCACCCATGCTTTTTATACCTTTTGTTGAAAATGCTTTTAAGCATGGGGTATCTATCGGACAGTCTTCACAAATTGATATTTCGATTTCTCTGAGCAACAAACAACTAACCTTTAACTGTCAAAACAAGTGCTATAGCTCTATTAAAAAGATGACTGAAGAACAAAGCGGCATCGGACTCGATAATGTGAAACGAAGGTTGGACCTGGTTTATCCTGGTAAACACAAATTGCTCATAGATAATGAAGACGGGAAATTTAACGTTAAGCTCGAAATTGATTTATGATGATACGGTACGCCTCACCTAAATCCTCTCCAAAGGAGCGGACTTTAAGAAATCAATTTATAAATTTAAATCGTCTTACCAGCCCCTCTCTCTTGGAGAGGAGTTGGGGTGAGGCGAAACTGCTTATAGTTAACAAGAAATGATAACCTGCATAGCTATTGACGATGAACCAAAGGCCCTGGAGGTGATAGAACGGTATTGCCAAAAAAGCAGCCTGGTCGACCTTAAAGCCACCTTCCGCGAGCCGGTAAAAGCTATTGAGTATCTTAACCTGGAAAAGGTCGACCTGATTTTCCTAGACATTAACATGCCCGAGATCGACGGAATGCAACTGGTACAGACCCTGACCTCAAAACCGATGATCATATTTACAACTGCGTACAGCGCTTATGCAGTGGATAGTTATAGCCTCAATGCCGCCGACTATTTACTTAAACCGATCACTTTCGAACGATTCCTTGCCGCAGTTAATAAGGCAGCGAATCTGCTTGCAACAAAAAGTAATACCGCTACCAGGGATGATGAAGCGGCTACTGTTTTTATAAAAAGCGGTTCGCAAACCTACCAGGTGAAAGTCGCCGATATTCTTTACCTCGAAAAGGACGGCAATTACATTACTGTTCATTTAAAGGATAAACAAATATTGATCCGTGAAAATATGAGCGATATTTTCGACCTCGTGCCGTCCACCGACTTTGTACGTGTACATAAATCATATATAGTAGCCACCAGGCATATCACCATGATCGAGGTTCACCAGCTGATTGTCAATGGTGAGAAAATTCCAATCGGCAGCACGTACAGGGAACCGTTAAGGGAGAGACTGGGATTGGTCTGAACCCTGCTGCTATTCTTCGCCTCTCAAAACAACCTGTCCTTCATCACCAGGGTTCCGGCAATCATATCGTGCATGCATTGTTGCTGCTTATTGAAAAAGCAAAACAGGTAACCGATAAAGAAGGTAAGTACAGAAAATATTTTGGCGAAATTACGGCCTGCCGAATGCACTAGACTTATTTTATTTCCCAGCAAGTCGCAAACTTTTATCTTTAGTATCTGCTTGCCGTAGGTAGCTTGTTTTGGGGAACTTTCCATAAAAATATGGTAAATCAGCTTTGCTACTGGAATAACTGCCAAAAGGCTAAAGGCAATGAAAATCCTTGCAGCTTTGTCAGTAAATACAATGGTTGTAATTAGTGCTAAGATAATGCATACGCCCGAAACAAAAAACCAATCGAGTGCTGACGCCAGCAGGCGCTGGTCAAAACTCCCGAAATATTGTGGGATGACTGTGCGCTTGCTGAAACCGAAAAAGTCACGTAATTCCGCAATTTCATGGGCTTCTTTGTAGTCATCCATATCGGCGGTTTTCAAAAAATCGCCTGGTTTTACCCCCATCGTTTTTAATTGATCGATATTGAACGGACCCTGGGGCTTACCGTTTATTACAAGCAGATACTTTTGGGGCATTATTTAGCGAGGTTTGAATTTAATAATGAACACCGAATTTCGAACGCCGAATTTCGAAGTAAACTTCGCGACTCGATATTCGAAATTCGGTGTTTGATATTTTAACAATCCTAATAGCGCGTTACCTTAAAATCAGATAGGCCGCCGGTAATATGTATGTGCATTTTGTTTTTTGCGGTCGCAAAACCGGGAGTTTCATAATTATTATCCCTTGTTTTATTGAATCCATCGAAATGATTATCTGATAAACCCGAAGATGTTTCAATGCTGCAGGCCGCAGTTTGAGGTATGCTGATCTCGACACCGGAAACGCCGGTTGCAACATCAACATCGGTCATGGCTAGAGGCTGACCCATTTTTACGTTAAAGGAAGCAGCGCCACCATGTAATTTAAGTTCCCTGATCTTAAATTTCGATAAGTCAAAATCAAGCTTGGTAGCGCCTGTTTCTACATGGATTTCCCATACAGGGTTTGGATTTAGACGCATAACTGCCGAGTTTTTATCCGAGTCAAAATTAAATCCATGGTGGTTCTTCATTTTAAAGTCAAGCACGTAAACTGAATCGTCCTGGCTGTGCGAAAAATCGTACCGGCCAAAAGTGTTCCTTGTATCAGCACTGAACAGTTGATTGGTTGTATCAGTTAAGGTGTACGAAGTTCCGCCACCGCTAATATTAAGGCGTACGGTTTTTACATCAGCCTTGTAAGGCTCTTCAAAATTTCCTTTGCCAATTAATTTTACACCTTTACTACCGGTAGTATCGTCGTCATCGTCGTAATTGTTATCATCATCCATATTATTATTGTCATTATTATAATAGACATGATGACCGGGCCAAAAATTAAAGCGGTCGCCGAAATTACCAAAGAGCATTAGGCCTATTCCTCCTACAACTACCGATATTTTTAAGATAGTGGCCCAGGGTGAGTTATTGTGCGCAAATACCAGGTTAACGCCTGCAATTACCAGAAATATTGGCCACAGGTGAAAAATATTATACCAATGAAAATGGATGTATCCAAAATTATTCAGCAGGAACGCTGCGCCTATGAGTACCAGGACAAGGCCTGGGATTAGTTTATCGTTTTTCATGACTTAATTTTTAATAGTCTATCAATTATGGGATTATGGTTCAATAGTGGTGGTATTACCGGTGGCTGACGGGGCGTCTGTCGCCGGTGGATTATTGGTGATTGAAGTTTCTTTGTTATCTCCGTTTTTCCAGTCGGCGTGTTCCCATGGGTGCTTACGTTGACCAGAAGCAATAAGCGCTCCGCCAACAACAACCAATATCAACGGCCATACCCTGTCGAAATTAAAATCAGGGATAAGGTCATATTCATCAATTAAAATGATAGCTCCCAAAACAATCAACACCATTCCTACAATGACACCGGCATTTGATCTTTGCCTTGGCGGCGGATTAAAACCGTGCGGGAAATTGCCATAAGGGGGATTACCGAAAGTATTTCCCTGGGGGGAATTAAAGGGTGACCCTGGTTGTTGCGGTGGTACTGTATAGTCAACGGTTGGGTTGTTGAAGCCATTGTACATATAACCTTTTTTGGGCAGTACTATCCATAAAATAACATATGGTATAAAGCCTACTCCCATTATTAAAAAAGTAAACACGAATAAAAGGCGCACAACAACAACATCCATCTCAAAGTACTCGGCCAGGCCCGAACAAACACCACCAAATACTTTGTGATGCTCATCTCTGTATAGTTTTTTGCTCATAATATTAAGTTTTAAGGTCTATTTATATTTGTCCGTAAGCGGGTTTAATTATTATTTCATCTACGTTTGCGCCGGCACTCATTTTGTAAATATTCATTACAGCCGAAGCAATGTCTTCGGGCAAAACCATTTGATCTTTGTCAACGGTCATGCCCTTCCATGAATCTGTTAATGTTGAGCCGGGTATAATGGCAGTTACCTTTACTCCGTATGGCTGCATTTCCAACCTCATTACCTTACTAAGACCAAGCAGCGCATATTTTGTTACACTATACGTACCTGCCTCAGCTATAGGGTTTAAGGCTGCAACCGAGCAGATGGTGAAAATATGCCCATCACGTGCGGCCATCAACTTTTTACCAAAATAACGGTACAGTAAATAAGCAGGCGCCAGGTTGGTGTTTACCTCTTTTTCAAAAGTTTCTTCGCCATCATTTAGTATGCTGCTGTGCTCGTACATGCCCACGTTGTTCACAATAATGCTGATCGTGCCAAGCGCTTGTTCGGCTTCCTCCGCAAAGTTTAACAACTGTTGTTTTACGCTGCAATCGGTAACCGATGTGAATACTTTAATGGCAGGGTTTAGTGCAAGTAACTCGTTTTTAAAAGATACAAGATCATCATTATTCCTTGCGCAAATCGCCAGGTTAGTGCCTTCTTTTGCGAAAGCGATGGCAATTGCGCGGCCCATTCCTTTTGTTGATGCGGTTATGATTGCGTTTTTCATTTCTTTTGTTGTTAGGTGTGTTGTTATTTGATGGTTATTATTTACGATATAATTTTCGGAATTATTCTTCAGCCCGAAAGCAATAAAGCTAATAATTTGTGTTACAAAACCTTATTCAAATAACAAAACCTAAGAGATTAATGATCTTATAACACAAATCTAATTGTTATTTAAACCAGGGTAATATGGCATTTGGCGAAGCGCGGCAAAATTTCGGTAAAGAGGGGGAAAGGGGCGGTAAATGAGATATTACCGATCCTTTGAAAGGTGTTTGCCTGTGACAGGAGAGTAGAGATGCGATGCATCGCATCTCTATAGGGGTTTAATTATCAATAAATTCAATTTTGTTTTTTCTAATGAATTGAACCTGTAATTTATCTAATTGATCGTTTTTGTCCAATTCATAAAACTTCTTGTCGAGGGCGTTTAATGGATTGTCTTTATATGATTCACTAAAACCCTCAAGTGTTCCGTCCTGATGTTTAGTTATCTTTTCATTTTCTGTTTCAAATATCAGGTTCGCCCTTGTCATAAGATCTACAAATTTGCCCGCATTTATTAATCTTAAAGCATCTGGCACGAGTTTTCTGAATTTCCCGCTTGAATTGAAATAATATTGATTAAAACCACCATTGTTCACTTCTGCTGCTAATAACCATATTACGTAAATTATCTGTTGTCCCTCTGAAAAACTTAGAATGCTCGTATATGTTTTTGAATAGTCTTTCGGCAATTTCTCACATAGATTGTCAAAAATAACCTGTAGCAGTTGGTCATCAGGAGTTCTGTCTATTATTTCTGCGGTCAATACTTTGTAAATAGGCCTGTTCTTGAAATTTTCTACCGACTTTAGTATTTCTTCCGCTGACGTATTCTCTTTTGAAATTTTATTGTCCTTTTTTCCTCGCCATAAGCGACTAAAAATGTCAAGAAGTGGTTTAATCATTATTAACGATATAAAATTTTACATAGTCGCCTTTAAAACAATATACGGCGAAAGCTCCTTGCTTTCAACCGGGATAATTTTAGTTGCTATTTTGCCGGTGAGCCAAATTGTTTTTAGGAAAGCCTTTACCAAACCTGTTTGCTGCTGCTTATTTTCCAGCCAAACAGAGAATTTTCCATAATAATATGCTTCTACGTTTTTAAGGCCGAGCACTTTGCAATAATCAGCGAGCAGCTGCGGGTTCATGCTGCTGATATTATGTTTATCGTAATTGCTTTTGTCGAACTTGCGTTGTACCCATCCATTTACCCCGGTAAAATTTGGTAACGTAATAAACAGTGTACCACCTGGCTTTAAGAAATTCAGATGCCTTGCTATGATGTCTTGGGTATCGTTAAAATGCTCTATCAAACCACAGGATAAAACCAAATCGTATTGTTTTTGTGACTGATAAGTAAAAAGGTCCCCTTCTATTATTTCTATATCTTTTTCGCTTAAGTCATTTACATTCAATACTTCCTTTAATACCCCGGGATGAATATAATAATCAAAAAGTGTGGTGTTGAGGCCGAAATACTTCTTCAAAAAAATGGCGTAATATCCAGGAAAGCCGCCTAATTCAACAGCAGATAAAGGCTTATGTTCTTTTATTACTCGATCTAACAGTTTATAAAATGTATAATCGGGAGGTACTTTAAACGCCAGTCCTTTTTTTGATTCCCAGTAATTGGCCCAGAATGTTTTATCGGTGAGTTCGTTGCTCATGAATGAAGACGGAATATTTTCAGCCAAATGTAAGTTAAAAATCGCAACACATATTTGTATAACAGGTAAGAAGAAAGACTAACAATAAAAACAAGAAACATAAACTCAAATGGAACTATCAACCAATTAAACCAATGAATAGTTGTATGCCATCCTGGAAAAAAAGAAGTGATCAAGTCAATGCAGAATTCCAACTCAACTATCTTGAATAAAACAAAAAATGTAATAATAAGGGCTACTGATTTCAGAAACAATTTATGCCAAAAATTCATATCAATTTAAGAGGCGTTAAGATAACTATTTTTCTACAGGAGAAATTACTAGCCAGAATTTAAAAAACTCAAATTCGTGTAATTCGATAAAATTGGTGTAATTAGTACCATGTTAAGAGTTGTTCATTTGAATACTTACGATGGTAACGGCGGCGCCGGGCGAGGCTGTGTGAGACTTAACCGGGCTTTGCTTAACCAGGGTATTGATTCGAAAATAGTTGTTCATTATAAATTCGGGAAAAACCCGGCAATAAAGACTTTTAACTTAAATTCAGTTCAAAAGGTCTACACCGCTGCAACCATCGTTGCTGAACGCATTTTAGCAAAGCTATACCTAAAGCCGGGCCGTACGCCGTTTTCGTTTGCCTGGTTTGGGCGCTCGGTTATACATCATCCCGATGTTAAAAATGCCGATATCATTCATTTGCATTGGGTTAATCATAGTTTTTTAAACCCATCGCATTTAGCGGAGATTGCCAAATTGAACAAACCGGTAGTATGGACATTCCATGATAGCAATGCCTTTACCGGCGGCTGCCATGTACGTTATACCTGCGACCATTTTCAACGACAATGCGGCGACTGTCCATTATTAAAAAATGCCTCGCCTGATGATATTTCACATACTATATGGAGGCAAAAAAATAAAGCTTACCAGGTATTAAACTTCAATATTGTAGCGCCAAGCTCGTGGATGTTAAATTCACTAAAAGCGGCAAGCTTAATGTCCGGGAAGGCTGCAAGACAGATCCCCAATACACTGGAGACCGATATATTCAGGCCAATAAATAAAAGTGACGCAAAAAGGCAACTCGGTTTACCGGTTGATAAATTTATTTTTCTGAGCGGTTTTATGCCTTCGCGTAAGGACTTGCATAAAGGCACATCTTATCTGCTGGAAAGCCTTGATTTACTGAAAGAGCGCCTGGGTGTTGCGGCAGATGACGTCGAGCTGGTAATTTTCGGTAATCGTAATACGGAAGATTTGCCGGATTTTCCGTTCAAAGCAAATTTCTTAGGGACCATTAATGACGACAAAAAACTGGCAGCCTGCTATGCCGCCGCCGATGCTTTTTTAATCCCATCACTCGAAGATAATTTACCATATACAGTAATGGAAAGCCTGTCGTGTGGCACGTCGGTAATTGCTTTTACAACCGGTGGCATACCTGATATGGTGCAGCATGAATACAACGGCTATCTGGCCAAATACCGTTCTTCCGAAAGCTTTGCCGATGGCATGGAATGGATTATTAAACATCCCGAAAAGGAAAAACTGCAGCAACAAGCCCGGCAAACAGTGATGGAAAAATTCTCGGAAAATATTATTGCTGATAAGCATATCGAGTTATATCACGAACTGTTAAAGCACACTGAAGCATGAAACAGTCGTGGCAACCCAAATTGACGGTAATCACCGTGGTTTATAATAATGCGAAAGATATTGAGCGCACGATGCTGTCGGTATTAAACCAATCGTACCCAAACATCGAGTACATTATTGTCGATGGCTTATCAAACGACGGAACGTTAGAAATTATAAAACGCTATAAAAGCCGTATCGCCAAACTCATCAGCGAAAAGGATAAGGGTATTTATGATGCCATGAATAAGGGTTTGGCAATTGCAACGGGTGACTACGTTTTGTTCATGAACTCCGCTGATGAGTTTTATGAACCTGAAACCGTTGCCAAAGTATTTGCTGCTGGCGATGATGCTGATATTTATTATGGCGAAACAGAAATGATTGACGATAAAGGTCAAAGCCATGGTCAGCGCAGGCATAAAGCGCCTGAGAATTTCAACTGGCGGAGTTTTAAATATGGTATGAACGTAAGTCATCAGGCCATTTATATCCGCCGTTCCCTGGTTGAGCCCTATAATAGTCGATACAAATTAAGTGCAGATATTGACTGGATAATCCGCGCGGCAAAAAAATCAAGAAAGATTATCAATGTAAATCAATATGTTGCCAAATACCAGGTAGGAGGTATGTCAAAAACCAAACACCGCGAAAGTTTGCTGGAGCGTTTTGATATTATGAAGCGGTATTATGGGTTAGTGCCAACCGTTCTTAACCACTTTGTTATTGCTTTTAATTTGGGATGGTATTGGGTTAGGAACAGAAGGACGAATGATTGAAATAGGTTGTAATTGTTGTAAAGGTTTAAGGGTTAAAAAAGATTCAAGTGCCTAACCCCCGTAATAAAAAATAGCGATGAGTTTGTAAACCCATCGCTATTTTTGAACCTCGCGTCATTCTTTACTTCTTATCCTTCTTAACAGGTTTCGCAGCCTCGCTTTTAGGAGCTTCAGTCTTGGATGTCTGTTTAACAGCAGGGCCTTTCTTTTTCTTTGTTTCTGTATAAACCGCACCAGCTAAAGCCAATACCAATAACACGGATCCCGCCAGTGATATCTTTTCGCCAGTATAGTATGATGCCGGGTGGAAAATAAACTCTATCTTATGATTGCCTAACGGTATTTCTGCTGCACGCAAAACATAGTCCGCCCTGAAATAGGGGTGTTCAACTCCGTCTATCAGCATCGTCCAGCCTTTATCATAGTAGATTTCCGAAAAAACAGCAATTTCTGTCGCGGTAGAACCCGATTGATATACCAAATGGTCGGGATTATAGCTAACAAGTTTAATGGTAGCGTTCGGGGCAACGCTCAACTGTGCTTCGTCAATTAAGTTTCTGTAACGATTATCAACAATGGCTGCGTCTTTTGGTGAGAAGGAGCTAATTGCCTGCATCTCCTCGTCGGCATTTTTGGCATATTTTACACTCTTAACAAACCAAACGTGTCCGCATGCGGTGGGATTAGCCACCATCGAATAATTTCGGGCGGTATCAGCCGAAATTATGTATTTGGTATTTAGCATATCCAAAACGTCGTGATTCGGCGGATTATTACCTAATTGGTTATCAATCAACTCGTCATACCGTTTTAAGCGCG
The DNA here is from genome assembly GCA_036498965.1 of Mucilaginibacter sp. GTDB lineage: Bacteria > Bacteroidota > Bacteroidia > Sphingobacteriales > Sphingobacteriaceae > Mucilaginibacter. The sequence continues at coordinate 115,304 of DASYEP010000001.1, read as the reverse complement.
CAGCCGAGTATCCGCTTATCGACTTATGGAAAAAAGGGTTAAACATATCTTGTTTTATCCCGGCAGTTAAATCGAAAACCCGGAAATCAGGATCGGGGTCCCGCGCAATAAATTTGTCAACCTCTCTTGGTCTTACCAATTGGTCGGCATCCTGCTTTTCCTGGAAACTAACATCTTTTAAATATCTCTTATCAATCTGCCACAGGTCTACTAATATTAACATCAGGAAAGCAGCAGAAAAAATGGTTGCATTTATTTTATTTTTGATGAAAGCCCATATTATTCCAAATGCTATTATTATAAAAATAAGAGACCTTATAGCATCGCTACGCTCGAGGGCAGTTCTATCGGTGATCAATCCATTTACAATGTTATTTGCCGCTGTGCCGTTCCCTTTTAAAAGCTGTGTGAGCTGAGAAACAATTAAAGCCTGGTTACTTTGTTTAAAACTTAAAAATATACCAGGTATTAAAATGAATAGCAGTGTAAATCCGCCGGTAATATATAAGGCTAACTTTAGTTTTTTGAATAATTCGGTTTTATTAGCGTCTACAATTATTTCCTGAATGGCAAGTAAGGCAAGTATTGGGACACATAAACCAGTGACAGCCAAAATGGATTCAATCGCCCGGAATTTATTGTATAGAGGGAAATAATTAAAAAAGATATCGGACACGAATGGAAAAGAACTGCCAATTGAAAGCAGCATAGTAAGTATGACCGACACGAGTAACCACCACTTAATGCGGTTTTTAACAATCATCAGCCCCAGTATAAAAAGAAAACAAATTACCGCTCCGAGGTAATGGGGGCCGCTGGTTAAAGGCTTATCGCCCCAATAGGCTGATATTAAACCATAGCTTCCCAGTTGTTGGATGGCGTTTTCAGCTTGTTCCGCAGGTACGCCCGCAGCAGTAATAGCTTTACTAACTTCCGAATTTGGTATATCAAGAGAAGCTGTACCGGTCTCGCCGCCATAGGCATTTGGAATTAAAAAAGTAATGTTTTCACCAACCGTCTGGCTATATTCATAAGCATACTCTTTCGAAAGCCCGTTACTTGGTTCTTTTGCATGTTGTGTTAAGTTCGATTGACCACGAATCGTATCCTTCCCGTATTCATAGGTACTCCACAATAAAGAAGCATTTACAGCAAATGCTAAAATGGTGGCGATGCCCAGGTAGGCGAATGCCTTTAAAAAAGGAGCTGTTTCTTTATTTTTAATGGAATGGTACAATTCAATACCTAACAATATGATCAATATTATCAATAGGTAATAGGTCATTTGAATATGGTTTGCCCGAATTTCCATTGCTAAAAATAGCGTCGTGAGCGAGCCTCCCAATAAATAATTACCCCTGAAGGTTAAAATTATGCTTGCTATTATGGGAGCAAAAAAGGCTATGGCAAATGCCTGGTTAGAATGCCCCGCCGCGAGCAAAATTATATTGTATGATGAAAAGGTGAAAGCAAGGGCGCCGGCGGCTGCAAGCCAAGGATTGAGTTTTAATACAAAAAACAAAAAATAAGTTCCAAATAAAAGTAGCAGCACGGTGTCTACAGGGTTTGGAAATATGGTTTTTATTATTGAGACGACATGTGTTGTTACGTTGTCGGGATATGGTGCCCATATTTGGAAAGCAGGCATGCCCCCAAATATTTGATTGGTCCACAATATCGTAGTATCTTTTGCTTTGTAATCGTTTATTTCTTTTTGGGTGGACTGCGCACCGATTACGTCACTTTGCCCCAAGGTTTTACCTTGAAAAGCAGGAGTAAAATACAGGAAGCATATCACTAAAAAAATTGCACCAACTAAAAAGTGAATGCCATTCTGCTTGAACCAGTTATTCATTTAAGTTTTTTTTGAAAGAGAAAAATATAATCGTCAAAAATATAAATTTACGGGAGAATAGGAATTAATTTGTTATTGGTTGATTATTGTAAGAGGTTGATTAAGTTGATTGGGTGAATGAGTTAAATAAAATTTATTGTGTTGAGTAGATTGATTGTGTGGTGATTGGTGGAGTGAAATTCTAATGCAATTCCAACTTAATCAACCAATCTCCTGGTCAACTACTCACTAACATTTACATCTTCCCTTTGAAAAGAAAAAACAGGATAATCAGAATCACAATGCTTATGGAAAAGGAAATTATGACGTTTCTCGTGCCAAATTCTTCGCGGTTTCTGCGGATGGTATAAAAATTATATAAGGCCAGCAATGAGATCACTACCCAAAAAAACCAATTGATATGACGCTTATCAGTAAACAATGTGATTGCTACTGAAACGACAACGAAATTTGCGATGATAAGAAGTACGGACTCGGGTGTATTATTGTGCCTGCGCCGACGCTTAAATACTTCTTCGGGGATCATAATTATTTTACTTCTTCGTAATCTACAAATTCTCCTTCGGAATCAGGAACAGTATTTTTTTTGCCTTGCGGGATATAGTCAACTTTTATTTTGGCATCAGGCTGACTTTGACGCCTGTAACTTTGCTGACCGCCATTTGATTGTTGCTGTTGCTGCGCTTTATTTACCACGCTTTGAAAAAGCATAGGCAAAAATATACGGGCCAGGCTCCGTATAATATATAAAATTAATATCGCTGTAATCAGGAAACTAAGTAACTCTCCCATGTCTGATTAAAATTAAGTCTGCAAATATAATACTATAACGACAAAAATGTTTGCGTATGATTTTTGCTTTTTTTTTTGACAAATGATGGATTCATTTTGTTACAAGCTCATTTTAAAACTGACATTAGCTTGATGGTGTACATCTTCAAATTAAAAACAATCTGCACATCCGCACATTTGCATATCCGCACATCTGAACATCAAAACTTCTCTTCCATCATCTTCTCCAAAGCAAACATTTCATCACGCAGCTTGGCAGCCAATAAAAAGTCCATATTTTTTGCTGCGGCAAGCATATCTTTTTTTGTATTCTCGATAGACTTTTTAAGATCAGGTTTTGTCATATACTGAACAATTGGGTCTGCCGCAAGAGAGGCCACGTCGGTTTCAACATAGGCTTTTTGAACCCCGCCTTTAAAATCCATTACCGATGTTTGCTCCATAATCTCGCTGCGGGTTTTTCCAACAGTAGTAGGCGTGATGCCATTAGCGGTATTATAGGCTATCTGTATGTCGCGACGACGATTAGTCTCATCCATGGTGATTTGCATCGAATCGGTAATTTTATCGGCATACATAATTACCCGGCCTCTGTCATTTCGCGCTGCTCGCCCTATGGTTTGGATCAGCGAGCGCTCCGAACGAAGAAAGCCCTCCTTATCAGCATCTAAAATAGCTACCAGAGACACTTCCGGCAAATCCAAACCTTCGCGCAGCAGGTTAATGCCGATAAGGACGTCGAATTCGCCGAGACGCAAACCTCTTAAAATCTCCACCCTTTCCAATGTTTTAACTTCCGAATGGATATAACGGCACTTGATGCCCAGCCTGTCCATGTATTTTGCCAATTCCTCGGACATGCGCTTGGTAAGCGTTGTTACCAATACGCGATCGCCCATTTTTACGGTTTTGTCCACTTCTTCCAACAGATCGTCTACCTGGTTTATTACCGGCCTTACATCAATCACCGGGTCGAGCAGACCGGTTGGCCGTATTACCTGTTCTACAACAACACCGCCAGATTTTTCCAATTCAAAATCACCGGGTGTTGCACTCACATAGATAGTTTGGGGCGCCAGCTTTTCAAATTCCTGGAAATTAAGCGGACGATTGTCCAGCGCAGCAGGCAGCCGGAAGCCGTACTCAACCAGCGATATTTTACGGGAACGGTCGCCGCCATACATAGCCCTTATCTGTGGAACAGTAGCATGGCTTTCGTCAATAACCATCAGGTAATCGTCGGGGAAATAATCAAGCAAACAGAATGGGCGTGCGCCGGGCTGGCGCCCGTCAAAAAAACGCGAATAATTTTCAATGCCTGAGCAATAACCCAATTCACGTATCATTTCCAGGTCGTAGTTTACCCTTTCTTCCAGTCGCTTGGCTTCTAAAAACCTGCCATCGTCAATAAATTGCTTCTTTCTGGTTTCAAGTTCTTCCTGTATAGCCCAAATGGATTGTGTAAAACGTTCCCTTGGCGCCACATATAAGTTAGCCGGGAACAACACCATGTGGGTCATTTTTTCGATGGTTTTCCCCGTGGTTACATCAAAGGTGGTTAACTCTTCAATATCGTCGCCGAAAAAAGATACCCGGTAAGCATGATCCATATATGCTGGGAAAATATCCACTACATCGCCTTTTACCCTGAAGGTGCCACGCTTAAAATCGGCTGTGGTGCGCGAATATAAAATCTCTACCAACCGGTGTAAAAATGCATTTCTGCTTATCCGGGTTCCTACTGCGAAACGAAAAACAGAATCTTTAAAGTCTTCCGGGTTCCCCATACCATATATGCACGAGATGGAAGAAACAACGATAACATCCCGCCGGCCCGACATTAATGCCGAGGTAGTACGGAGACGCAGTTTTTCAATTTCCTCATTTATCTGAAGGTCTTTTTCAATATAGGTATTGCTGCTTGCGATAAATGCTTCCGGCTGATAATAGTCATAATAAGAAACAAAATAGTTAACCGCATTTTCCGGAAAAAACTGCTTAAACTCGCCATACAATTGTGCGGCAAGCGTTTTGTTATGACTTAATATCAACGTTGGTTTTTGCGTTTGCGCAATAACATTAGCTATTGTAAAAGTCTTACCCGAGCCTGTAACGCCAAGCAACGTTTGAAAAGGGTCGTAATTGTTTACCCCGTCAACCAGTTGCCTTATGGCTTCCGGCTGGTCGCCGGTGGGTTGATACTGAGAAGTTAAGCTGAAATCCATAGATAAATACAAAAATACTGTTTTAGTCCGAAAGTCCGGAGAGTCTGAAAGTCCGGAAGGCGGAAGCAATAATTTTATTCAAATTAAATAACGGATTATGACAACCGTATGTCAACAGGATTGTTAAAGGAATCGAAATATATCAGATCGGAGATAAATATTAATCTTGGTTCTTGTCTCCTGGTTCTTGACTCTTTAATCTACACTCATTAAATCGTAATTTTAACCATGATCTTCATCCTTGATAAAACAAACACTATTGCCAACCAATTTCTTGCCGAACTAAGAGACGTCAACATCCAGCAGGATAAACAACGCTTCAGAAGAAACCAGGAAAAACTTGGTGAGATTCTGGCCTATGAAATCAGCAAAACATTTAAGTATGCCGAGCAGGAGGTGCAAACGCCATTAGGCATAGCTAATGTCAGCATGCCTGTCGAAACTCCTGTACTATGCACCATTCTGAGGGCGGGATTGCCGTTTCACCAGGGATTTATGAATTTTTTTGATCAGTCATCTTCAGCGTTTGTTACGGCGTATCGTAAAGTTAAAAAGAACGGCACATTCATTATCAATATTGACCATATCTCTTCACCCGATCTGGAGAATAAAACATTGATTATTTGCGATACCATGCTGGCCACCGGACAAAGTATGGTGCAGGTTTGTAAAGCGCTGATGGCTACTTACTCCATAAAAGAAATACATATTGCGGCCATTATAGCAAGCACAGAAGGGGTAACGCATGTGCGTGCCAATTTGCCCAAAGCGCGCCTTTGGCTTTGTGCCGTAGATGAAGAAATGACCTCGAAAGCCTATATAGTACCCGGACTCGGCGATGCAGGAGATTTGGCTTTTGGAGAGAAAATGTTGTGATCTTGATTTCGGATGTCGGAATTTCGATTTCGGATTTACGAACGGTGATGTCGGATTTGGCTTACGAAAGATTAACTTTTAGTTACTAACCACTATCTTTATGGAGGTTTAATAAAATTTGGACTGCGGAAATTGAAATGATAGCTCATGAGTGACACTACATCGATAACCGACATTATTCACGTAACATTTGACAGCAAAAAATACGCTGTTGGTTTACAAATTAATTTGTTGTTATGTGTTGTTATAATTCTGCTATCGATAGGCTTTGTTTGGCTTTTTAAAGTTATAAACAAGAAATCACTGGTAAAAACAGACGTGCAGCCTGTTGAGTTGGAAATTGATTTTGGGGGCGTTAAAACCAAGTATCACATAGAAAGGAATTATGAAAATGTTGAGATAGCGCACCGGCTTCATGTTGAATTAATTACAAGAAAAGCAGCGCTGCTCATTGAAGGGGAATATGATATTATTGAAGAAGTTTACGACTCCTGGCATATATTATTTCAACTTACCCGCGATGAATTAAAGAAAATACCCGGCAAATTACTACAGCAAAATGAAAGTACGGCTGCGCTTGAAAAACTGGCAATTGAAATTTTAAACAAGGGCTTAAGACCCCATTTAACTGAATACCAGACGAAGTTTAGAAGATGGTATGACGCGGCATTAAAAGACGACACCAACAAAGAAAAAAGCCCACAGGAAATTCAGAGAATGTATGTGGATTATGAAAAACTGATGGATTCGATGAAAAAAGTAAATGTTATTTTAAGAGAATATGCCGGTGAACTGGAAAAGTTGATTAGTGCTTAGACCTTTTAATCTTTTCATTTTTAACATTTAGATTTGCCCGGTAAATATTATTGATAGTTAAAGATAGCAGGTCAAATCAAAAATGCAACAAAATTCCGAAATCGAACGTCCGAAATCCGAAATGAAAATATACAAGCACATCTTTTTCGATCTCGATCATACCATCTGGGATTTCGATAAAAATGCAGAAGAAACCTTGTATGAGCTTTATGATATTTATAAATTAGATGAAATCGGCTTGCCATCGGCGGCTTTATTTATAGAAACTTATACCCGCAATAACCACCAGCTTTGGGCCGATTATCATACCGGGAAGATCACCAAAAACGAATTGCGCGAGACTCGTTTTAAGCGAACGTTTTTAGAGCTCGGTGTTCACGCTGATGCGGTACCTTTGGCGTTTGAGGACGATTATGTGAAACTGTGCCCAACCAAAACCAATCTTTTTCCGCATGCGCACGAAACATTGAAATACCTGTCAAATAAATATATCCTTCACCTGATAACCAATGGATTTAAAGAAACATCGGAATATAAAATAGGCAATACCAATATCGGGGGTTATTTTAAGCATGTCATTATATCCGAAATTGTTGGCGTTAACAAACCAGACAAAGCCATATTTGAGCATGCGCTTGATTTGGTCGGCGCTAAAAAAAATGAAAGCCTGATGGTTGGCGATAGCATTGAAGCCGATGTATATGGGGCATTAAATTTTGGCATGGATGCCATTTATTTTAATCCTTTTAATGCACCCAAGCCTGATGATGTACCGCTTCAAATTACTCATTTAAAAGAGTTAATCGTATTGTTATGAACATCGCTAAAGAACACAAAACCATAGAGGCCGCCTTAGACAACTACCGGGCGCAACTGGACACAATCCCCGACGAGCTTTTTACGGTTACCCCTCCCGGTGGCGGATGGTCATACGCCGAAGTTTATTCGCATATTTTAAAAACCACTTTGGGGTCGTCAATCAACGTGGAAAGATGTGCAAACGGCACTACTGAACCAACCAAAAAAGGGCCAACGTTTATAGGCAAGCTAATGATGTTTACAGGAAGGTTTCCTCCTATTCGCGTAAAAGTACCCAAAGCCGTAGCTGATAAGACGCCAGTCGAAAAAATCAGTAAAGAAGAAGCAAAAAATTTAATTATTAAATGCCGCAAACGTATAGGCAATGTGATGCCGCTTATAAAAGGCGCAACACCAGACGCCAGGAGTAAACACGCCCGTTTGGGCATGCTCAATGCCCCGCAATGGTTTAAATTCATGCGCATACATGCCCTGCATCATCTGGAACAACTGGCCAGGATTCAAAAAAAATTTCAAACCAAATGAAACCTTTTTTATTTAACAGAGTCTTAACATATAGGTAACCTAATTCAGGGATATTTGTAAAGTTATGACAATGCATTTTGAGTTTGCTTATTTGGTTGTTGTGGGATTACTTTTTTTAGTAGGTGTATTCTACCTTAGCCCATTTGAATTAAAAGTTAATGACGACGACGAAGAAGAAGAGTAATCGTTTTTTCTGCATTTTTTTAATATCCTTCTGGTATAATAATTTACCGGTCATAAAAGCATCTTCCCTATTTTAATGGCTAAACGCGAAGTTGATATTGTAGTTATATCCGACGTGCATTTGGGCACATATGGCTGCCACGCCAAAGAACTGCTGAAATATTTGAAGAGTATTAAGCCTAAAATCCTTATTCTAAACGGCGATATTATCGATATATGGCAGTTCAGCAAAAACTACTGGCCCGAGGCGCACATGAAAGTGGTTAGGCGCATTTTAAAATTCGTTACCGAAGGTATACCTGTTTATTATTTAACCGGCAATCATGATGAAATGCTGCGCAAATTTGCAGATTTTGACCTTGGTTCATTTCAGCTGCTCAACAAAATTGTATTGAACATTGATGGAAAAAAAGCATGGATATTTCACGGTGACGTATTTGATGTGACGATGCAGTACTCCAAATGGCTGGCCAAATTGGGAGCCGTTGGCTATGATACCCTTATTTTAATAAACAGTTTATGCAACTGGTTTTTGACCCTGATGGGCCGTCAAAAAATGAGTTTCTCGCAAAAAGTAAAAGCGAAATTTAAAGACGCAGTTAAATTTATCAATCAATTTGAACAAACTGCAGCTGACCTGGCGGTTGAAAAAGGATACGAATATGTAATATGTGGTCATATCCATCATGCAGAGATTAGAAAAATGGAATCGACAGAAAAAACAGGTTCTGTTTTATACTTAAATTCCGGTGATTGGGTTGAAAGCCTCTCGGCGCTGGAATATAATAATGGAAACTGGACAATATATAAATACAACCCCGACAATTTTAATCACGACATAGACGACGAGGACAAAACAGACGCAGAGGACCTTGACGCCAAACTGGATGTAAAAATTTTGCTGGAAAGGTTTAAGCAGGAACCCGGTTGAGGATTTGTTAAAAGGTTGTAAAAGTTATAAGGGTTGTAAAAGTGAAAAGAAATTAGTTCCCGTCTATAATTTAGCATAGGGCAAAAAAATTACAACCCTTACAACTCCTGTAACTTCTTCAACCTTCCACCTTCTAACATTTCAACTTTACAACATTTTAGTGTTTCTTTGGGTAAATTAGTTGTGCAGTAAATGTTTCAGGATAGCGTTCCAACATTTCAACTTTATAACCGTACAACATTTACCACATGAAAATATTATTTGCGATTCAGGGTACAGGCAATGGTCATATTAGCAGGGCCAGGGAAATAGTACCGCTGTTACAACGATATGGCGAAGTAGATTTGCTTGTTAGCGGCACTGAAGCAGAGGTTACTTTATCGCAGCCGCTTAAATACAAATTTCACGGGTTTAGTTTTGTTTTTGGCACAAACGGAGGCGTCGACAAGTGGGCCACTTATAAAATAATGAATACGCGCCAACTTTGGCGCGATATCCGGAACTTACCCTTAAAACAATATGACCTTATTATAAATGATTTTGAGCCAGTTAGTGCATGGGCCTGTAAGCTGCAAAAAATACCTTCTGTTTCATTAAGCCACCAGTGCTCGTTCGTTTCGCCCAAAACCCCGCGTCCGGCAAAATGGAGTTTTGCTGAATGGCTGCTGAAGTATTATTCGCCTACTACTTATAATATAGGCTTCCATTTTGAACGGTATGATGATTTTATTCACACACCGGTAATACGAAGCGAAATAAGAAACCTGACGACCTCAAACCAGGGGCATTATACCGTTTATTTGCCCGCTTATGATGATAAAACACTGGCCGGACTACTAAAAAAGGTAAATCGGGTACAATGGCATGTGTTTTCAAAGCGTCAAAAAACAGCTTATGTAGAAGGCAACGTTCATATATTTCCTATAAATAATGAAGCTTTTAACAATAGCCTTGCCAGCTGCGAAGGGCTGCTAACCGGCGGTGGATTTGAAGGACCGGCAGAAGCGCTTTTCTTGCAAAAAAAAGTGTTAATGATACCAATGAAAGGCCAGTATGAACAGCAATGCAACGCTCTCGCTGCTTCCAGGTTGGGTGTGCCTGTTATAAACGAGATTGATGACACTTTTGTATACCGCATCAACAACTGGCTAGCAGAGGGCCAAATAGTGAAGGTTAATTTCCCTGACGAAACCGCTCAAATTGTGGATAATATGATAAAACGATACGCAAAACAGCAAGTAGTTTTTTCGTAATCAGTTTTTCTTCTAATTTAGCCACACAAACAAGCCAAAATGATCAATATTTTCAAGGCACTTAACCCGCTTAATATATTATGGCTGGCAATTTTACTATTTTTATTACGGGCAGGATATGTATTACACAGTCCCCCTAAAACAGAATTTGCCTTTGCCGAACCGTTTGCCCGCCTATTATTAACTTCAGCTGGCTCATATACAATCTCTCCGCTTAATAATGTTGTATTAACGGGCCTCATAGTATTTGCCCAGGCGCTATTGTTGAACTACTTAATTAATCATTATAATTTACTGGGCAAACCTACCTTCTTACCGGCATTAATGTATGTGACTGCATCAGGCTTGTTTACTCCCTTTTTAGTATTAAGTCCACCTTTGATATGTAATTTTTTGGTGATATGGATGCTTTTTAAATTATTCAGCTTCTATAAAAACAAGGATTCAAAATCAGCTGCCTATGACCTGGGTATGATGGTGGCCGTTGGCTCATTTATCTATTTCCCGTTTATTTATTTATTCTTATCAATCGTCATCGGATTAATAATATTCAAGCCGTTTAACTGGCGGGAACTAGCCGCTGCCGTAATAGGATACCTTACTATATTTTTCTTTTTAGCGGTATACTATTATTGGAATAACAGCTTACAACAATTTTACGACTTTTGGGTACCGTTCAGTGCACGATCTGCTGATAATATTAAATTGGACAACTATAATTATCTTATACTTATTCCTGTCGGAATAATTTTGCTCTTGTGTTTTTTTAAATTACAGCAAAATTTCTTCAAAAGTTATGTGCAAATCCGTAAATCGTTTCAGCTGCTGTTCTTCCTCTTTTTGATAGCCGGATTTTCTTTTTATTTAAAGGGGGTGTTTAACCTGAGTCATTTCCTGTTGTGTACGGTACCGGCAACGGTATTTTTTTCATACTATTTTTTATATGCCAGGGCCAGGTGGTTTTACGAATCACTGTTTCTTTTACTGTTAATAAGCATCGTCTACTTTCAGTTTAACACTTTTTAACTTTTACATTCGTTCGTTTTACAACTGTTATATTAGTTTTGTAAAATGAAACTATTTGCAGCCGGGCTGGTACGTAAACAGTCGGCTTGTAATAATTTCCATTCAGGTATTAAATATTTAATCAAATGAAATTTGGAGTAGTAATATTTCCAGGATCCAATTGCGATGAGGACATCATCTTTGTATTGGAAAAAATACTTGGACAACAGGTAGTTAGGTTATGGCATAAAGATCATGACCTGCAAGGGGCTGAATTCATCGTTTTGCCAGGCGGCTTTTCGTTCGGCGATTATCTCCGCTCCGGGGCAATTGCCCGTTTCTCTCCAATTATGATAGAAGTAATACAATTTGCCGCAAAAGGAGGCTATGTATTGGGAATATGCAATGGTTTTCAGATATTAACAGAAGCCGGCCTTTTACAGGGGGCGCTGTTGCATAACGAGAACCGTAAGTTTATTTGCCGTAATATTTACATGAAGGCACAAACTGTACATTCTTTAATTACCTCACAAATAGACCCTCAAAGAGCCTTAAAAATACCTATTGCGCATGGGGAGGGTAATTATTTTGCTGAGGCTGATGTGTTAAAATCTCTTAATGATAACGATCAGGTGCTGTTCAGGTATTGTGATGAGTCTGGTAATATAATATCCGAATCCAATCCGAATGGCTCGTTAGATAACATCGCTGGCATTTGCAATATCGAAAGAAATGTGTTTGGCTTTATGCCTCACCCTGAGCGTGCTTCGGATAGTTTGGTGGCCAACGAAGATGGGCTGGCTATTTTTGAATCAATACTATCAATGGTTAGAGTCTGATGCCAGGTCGAAAGCCTTTTATTTCAAAGCATAAATCGCAAATAGTGCCAATAATTGCCAAATGTCCTTTTCAAAATATATAAGGTTATCATATTTATTTGAATAATGACATTGGTTATAGATATCGGCAATACCTTCACAAAAATTGCAGTTTTTAAGCTGGACGAATTATTGCACACTGCGCAATTTCCGGTAGTTGAAACGGAAGAATTAAATGGTATCCTGAATGAATACCAGGTTAAGGATGCGATTATCTCGACAGTAAAAAAAGATAAAGAGAAGTGGCAATCGGTATTATCCCAAAAGGTCCCTTTAACCTATTTTAATTTAAAAATGACAAAGGGGGTCATCAATCATTACCGTACGCCCGATACGCTGGGACTGGATAGATTGGCGGCCGTTATCGGTGCACATTACTTATACCCTGGTAAAAATTCAGTAATAATAGACGCGGGCACTTGTATAACTTATGATTCGGTAGATGCCGGGGGTAATTATTTTGGCGGCAGTATATCGCCGGGGTTAAATATGCGTTATAAAGCGTTAAACTATTACACGGCTGGTTTGCCACTTGTTAACGCTGACTCAACTTTTGCAAAGCATTACGGCGATAGTACATTAACAGCAATACTGTCAGGAGTACAAAATGGTGTTAAATATGAATTAACGGGATTTATAGAAAGTTATAAAAAGGACCTGGAAGGCCTCAATATTCTTCTTACCGGGGGTGATAGTATTTTTTTTGATACTCTATTGAAAAATAGCATCTTTGCCCCCTATATTAAAATTGAGCCTTACCTGGTATTAAAAGGATTAAATGCAGCTATACACAACAAGAATGATTAAATATACCCAATTTGTTATAACGTTTCTACTCGCCACTATTGCCATTGGAGCAAATGCACAATCTTCATCTTCACTTGCCACAACCAGTTCTCCATACTCCATGTATGGAATCGGAACCATTAACCCGCAATTATTACCGCAAAGTATAGGCATGGGCGGAATTGCAACCGCTATTAATAAGTTAAGTGGTTACAACAACATTAACCCGCTTAACCCGGCTTCGTATGGTGCCATAAATTTTACCACTATTGATGCAGGTACTTCATCGAATATTTCTTTCTTAAGCCAACAAGGGCCAAACGGGACAGTAAATGCAACAAATTATAATTTTAAATTGAGCCATGTTGCTTTTGCTATCCCTATATCTAAACACTCGGCTTTTAGTTTCGGCTTATTGCCTTATAGTGAGATGGGATACAATTACAAACAAGTCAGCGGCAAAGGTTTTGGTTCGAACTCGCCGGTTGATACTAATGTGGCGAACTATTTGTACACTGGCAAAGGAGGAATTTCAAAAGCGTATTTGGGTTATGGTTTCGGAATAGGCAAACACTTGCTTTTAGGCGGAAATCTTTCCTATTTATTTGGTACTTTACAGCAATACAGTTCCGTCGAAATACCGGGGCTGTATGGGATGCTGAATTCGAGAGTTGAACAAAATAACGCCGTAAGGGGCCTTAACTACGACTATGGCGCACAATATACATTTGACTTCACCGATACAAAACATCTTACGCTCGGCTATTCGGCTTCAACGGCTAATAATATTAACGGTACTCAAACTTATATTGTTAGCCAGTATACTTATGATAACAGTGGCAACGAAAATATCGCCGCAGATTCGGTAGTAAGCTACAAATCACCCAGCGCCAAAATTAAGCTCCCGTCAATCAATCATTTTGGTATTGCTTTTCAAAACGACGGGCACTTTTTAGTTGGAGCGGATTATAGTATAGGTAAATGGTCAACCCTTTCTGTTGATGGTACTAATTCAGGTTTGCAGGATAGCAAAACATTTAACATAGGTGGCCAGTATACGCCCGATGTTAATGCACTTCGTAATTATTTTGCAAGGGCCGATTATCGTTTAGGGTTTATTTATAATGATACCTATCTTAAATTAAATAATACAGATATAAAACAAACAGCGATAACCATTGGTCTCGGTTTGCCGCTTGCCCCAAATAATCTCAGCTTTTATAAAATTAATTTCTCGGCCGAATTTGGCAAGCAGGGAACGTTAGAAAATGGCCTCATTAAAGAGAACTACATTAATTTACATTTAGCTTTCACGCTTAATGATAAGTGGTTCCAAAGGTTTAAATTCCAATAATTTCACTATGTATAGTCGGGCAAAAAAGTGGTTGTTCCTGAATTTGCCGGCATTGTTTATTTGCATGCTGATACTAAGCTCATGCGAAAACTCCTTAAACGATATAAAAAAAATAGCATCAGCAGAGGAAAATAAGCCGATTTCGAAGTCGACTGGTGTCGATGTTATTTATAGTGATTCCGCAAAAGTGAAGGCAAGGCTTACCGCCCCGCTGATGATTGAATATTTGGATGAAGCAAAGCCCTATCGGGAGATGCCCAAAGGCGTTAAGATAGTTTTTTTTGACGACGACCTTAAAGAAAAAGGCACGATAACTGCAGATTATGCTGTTCAACGCGAAAAGGAGAACATAATTGAGTTTAGAAGAAATGTAGTGGCCACAAATGCGCAGGGCGAGATATTTAAGTCGGATGAGTTGATAGATGATCAGGGAAAAAAGAAACTTTACTCTAACAAACCGGTCGAAATCATAATGAAAAGTGGTAATGTTATGAATGGTACCGGATTTAATAGTAATGAAAGCCTCTACCCCTGGCATATTGATCAATCAACCGGTGTGTTTCATGTTGAGGAAAAGGCGGTGCAATAATTTGAATTTAAAAAGAGTTTATTCATTAGTGGCGGAGAATTTATAGTTGATTTTGTCCACTTTATTTTACTCAAAATTTTGTGCTTTAAAGTTTTACCAAAAATTGTATCTTGCGCCCTCTTTTCAAGAGAATAAAATAATTTATAGAAGTATATGGGTATAATGGGTTTTTTGCGCGACCGGATGGGGAAAATTCTCGCATTCTTTATTGGTTTCGCGTTGTTAGCATTTATTATTGGTGAGGTAGTGCGTTCAGGCGGATCGTTTTTCAGGGATGATCGTAATATGCTTGGTGAGGTAAGCGGTGAAAAGATTGCTTATGACGATTTTACAAAAAGAGTTGACCAAAGCAGCGCTCAATTCAAACAACAATCAGGACAGGGCGCCTTGAGCCCTCAGATATTGAACTACGTGCAGGGAAATGTTTGGAACCAAATGGTAAATCAAAAAATCCTGCAAAAGGAAGTTGATCGGCTTGGTTTGGTTGTTGGCGATGATGAGGTTAATTCCATGATTAACGGTAGTAATCCTGATCCGCAGATTGTACAGGCATTCGGCGACCCTAAGACTGGAAGAGTTGATGCCAACAGGCTAAATACTTTTAAAGGTAACCTTGCTGCCGCGAAAGCTGACGACCCGCTTAAACAGCAGTGGTCCGATTTTTTGACGCAAATGATTGATAATAAATTATCTGAAAAATATATTTCATTAGTAACTAACGGCCTGTATGTAAACTCGCTCGAAGCTAAGGATGATTATGAAGCCAAAAACAAGCTGGCTAATTTCAAATATGCCGTGCTTGATTATGCCTCAGTTCCAGATAATAAAATTACTATTACCGATGGCGATTATCAGGCTTATTATGATGAGCATAAAGCAGAATTTAAAAATCCGCAGGAAATGAGGACTTTTGACTACGTTAGTATCAGTGCTTCGCCTTCAAAAGAAGATTCTGCAGCGGTAAAAAAACAAGCCGATAAATTGGCGGTTGATTTTAAAGCAAGCACAAACGATTCGCTTTTTGTACAGATAAATGCTGAAACTAAGGCGCCACTTACCTATCAGCATATAGGTAAACTCGACCATAAAGCAGACTCCATTATGTTCAGTTCGCCCAATGGTTATGTTTACGGGCCATACCTTTCAAATGGTGAATATAAAATTGCAAAACTTGTTGACGCCCATGTTGAAGCTGATTCAGTAAAAGCCAGACATATATTAATTGACGATCGGACCATCGGCGTTGAAAAAGCAGTCGCAAAAGCCGACTCTCTCAAAAAGTTAATTGAAGGAGGTAAATCATTCGAAGACCTTGCCCGTTTATTTTCCATTGATGGCTCTGCCGCAAAAGGCGGTGATTTACCAACATTTGGGCGTGGCGCTATGGTACCGGTTTTTGAGGACGCGGTATTTAGTGGAAAAAAAGGTGATCTTAAAGTGGTGACTTCTCAATTTGGCGTTCATTTGATACAGATTGAAGATCAGAAAGGATCAGTAAAGGTTGCAAAAGTAGCAGTTGTTGACATACCTATTAAGGCAAGCAGCAGCACCCAAACTGTTGCTTATAGCAAAGCCCAAGCATTTTTGGGCACTTTAACAAAAGAGAATTTTGATGAAGAGGTAAAAAAAGCCGGACTAGCCAAGAAAACCGCAGCTGATGTAAACGGGCTGGCAGTTTCGACTCAGGGTATTGAAAATGCGCGCGAAATTGTTAGATGGGTGTTTGGCGCAGAAACCGGAGATTTTTCCGATAAGGTTTATATTGCGGGCGACCAATATATTATAGCGCATTTGGTTGAAATTAAACCGCAGGGAACCTTAGCGCTTAATCTGGTTAAAAAACAAATTGAGCCAATGGTTAAAAACAAGGTTAAAGCCAAATTATTAGCAGATAAATTTAAATCGGCTTTATCAGGAAGTTCGTCAATTGACCAGGTTGCACAAAAAGCAGGCAGCAAGGTTAACCCTATACAGAATATTGTTTTCGCAAATCCGGTTATCCCTGGCTCATCGGCCGAATACAAGGTTATCGGAACTGTTTTTGGCTCGAAGCCAAACAAAATTTCTGAGCCTGTTGAAGGCCAGCAAGGGGTTTACGTATTTGTTTTGGATAGCTTTGTAAACCCTGCTCCGCTTACAAACGCGGTTAGGGAAAAACAACAATTGGGCCAGGCATTGTTACAACGTGCCGACTCACAGCTATTTGAAGCCCTGAAAGATAAGGCGAATGTAAAAGATTACAGAGCTAAATTCTTATAAGAAAATAAAAGGTAATTTTGTAGCCTGGAATAGCGTTATAGCTGTTCCAGGCTTTTTTATTTTTACGATAATGGAAATACAGGAAACTATAATAAATAAAGTGGCCCAAAGCGGCTTGGTTACGCTTGATCCGGCTTCTTTTTATCCCGAAGGCGAGCGTGTTGTTTATGACATAGCCGACAATTTATTCCAGGGCCTTATATTACGTGAAAAAGACTTCAGGGAATTTGTAAAAACGCACGACTGGTCACAATACAAAGATAAAAATGTTGCCGTTACCTGTACTGCAGATGCAATAGTACCTGCGTGGGCGTATGTGTTACTTGCAAACAGGCTCACCCCATATGCCCGCGAAGTCGTTTTTGGAAATGAAGAGGTTTTGGAGACGGTCCTTTTCGTGAAAAATATAGCAAAAATGGATATGGAGCAATACCGCGATCAGCGCCTTGTATTAAAAGGCTGCGGCGATATATCGGTACCGGTTTCTGCCTATGTGGAACTCACAAAAAAACTTACACCCGTTGTAAAAAGCCTGATGTTTGGCGAGCCCTGTTCAACAGTGCCCATTTATAAAAGGAAAGATTGATAAACTTAAAAATGAATATTGTCATTGCGAAGAGGAACGACGAAGCAATCGCGAACTTTACAAGGCGACTGAGTACTGCTCGCGATTTTAAAAATAAAAAAGCTTGGTCATTGCGAGGTACGAAGCAATCTCCTCGCGTGCAATTGGCGTTAATGCATTTGCGACCAGATTGCCACGCTATCGCTCGCAATGACAAATTTTATTTCATTTTTAAAAGGTTTTTGAACATCGGGCGTGTAAAGTATCTTCTTCTAACATTATTTTTCCTAACAACCGGCTTCTACAAAAGTTACAGCCAGGAGTTGGTCAAGATGGATGAACCAGTATTTAAAGCCGGCGAACAATTGAGCTACAGATTAAAATATGGTTTTTTTACTGGTGCCGAAGCAAATTTACGCGTAGAACAGAGCGACAAGAAATTTGACGGACACCCTGCTTATCACATAATCGCTGACGGCAGAACCGCGGGCACCTTTGATATTTTTTATAAAGTTCGAAACCGATATGAGACCTATGTCGACGAAACTACCCTGCAACCTTATTTTTATACGGAGAACCGTCGCGAAGCGAATTACAGGCATACCGATAACGTAACTTTTGATCATCAGGACGATAAAATTACGGCTGCAAAAGGCACTTTCCCATTTAAAGGAAAAGTGTTCGATTTTTTGTCGGCGTATTACTTTTCACGGGGGATTGATGTTTCAAAAATTAGAATAGGCGACAAATTCGATCTGAAGTATTTTTTAGAAGATGGCGTTCATACGCTGACGATAACCTATGTTGGAAAAGAAAAAGTAAGTTGCCCTATGGGTCAATTTAATTGTCTCAAGTTTAATCCTACAATTATACCGGGCCGTGTATTCCGAAAAGACAGTAAGTTATACCTTTGGATAACCGATGACGATAACAGGATACCGGTAAAGGCGCATGTTGAATTGGTTATAGGAAGTGTAACGATGGACTTAACAGGTGCAAAAGATTTGAAATACCCGTTAAATCCTTTAAGTAAATAATATGATAGAAGTTGGCAATGTATTACTGCATGAGGATGTAGTGAAGGAGAATTTTGTTTGTAATTTGAATAAATGCAAGGGCGCGTGCTGTCTCGAAGGTGATTCCGGGGCTCCGTTGAACACTGACGAACTGGATATTTTGAATGAAATATATCCAAAAGTAAAGCCATTTATGAATGCCAAAGGAATTAAAACCGTTGAAAAGGTTGGCACCTATGTAAAAGATTTTGAAGGAGACTATACAACACCCTGTGTTGACGTAAATAAAGAGTGTGCTTACGTTATTTTTGAAAACGGCATCACGAAATGCGCCATTGAAAAAGCGTATGAGCATGGCGCTATTAATTGGAAAAAACCTATTTCGTGCCACTTGTATCCCATCCGTGTAACTAAATATCCGGAATTCGATGTGCTAAATTACGATCGTTGGAGTATTTGCAGCCCTGCATGCTCTTTTGGAAATGAACTTAAGGTTCGCGTACACGAATTTTTGAAGGCGCCCTTAATCCGTAAATATGGAGAAGAGTGGTACCATGAATTGGAAGACCAGGTAGCCGGGATATAATAAGTTTATTTTCTGTCACATTTAATTATTGAATAAACACTATTTTAGTGTTTATATGAAAATCCCTATCGTAACCGGAATAATAGACAGGCGTATTCTGGTTAACTACACTATTGACCCTGAAATAGCAAAAACAATTCTACCTGCACAGTTTACGCCAAAAATTTTTAACGGGAAGGCTATTGGAGGAATTTGTCTAATCAGATTAAAACAAGTGCGGCCGAAAGGTCTGCCGGCATTTATAGGTTTCGGTTCGGAAAACGGTGCACACAGGTTTGCCGTAGAATGGACTGAACAAGGTGAAGTTAAAGAAGGTGTTTATGTACCCAGAAGGGATACATCCTCACTATTTAATACATTGGTAGGTGGCAGGGCATTTCCTGGAAAGCATTATAGAGCGAAATTTGATATAAAAGAAACCGCAAATGATTATCATGTTGCCTTTAAAAGTTCTGACGGAACAATAATCAGTGTAGACGCTTCCCTGACCGATAACTTAAATGGGGAATCAATATTTAAAGATTTATTTACAGCTTCAATTTTTTTTAAAAACGGATCGACCGGTTACTCACCAAATGGCAATAAATTTGAGGGTTTATCACTGACTATTAGCAAATGGGAAGTGAAACCTCTTAAAGTCAGTAATATACGGTCAAGTTATTTTGAGAACGAATTAATCTTTCCAAAAGGTTCGGTTCAGTTTGATAATGCTTTACTAATGACCAATATACACCATGACTGGTCGTCTGTTTCAGATAAGTATTGTTAGAATTATAAAATATCTTTTCTGGAGGGGGAATTGTATATTTGATTTATCTGAAACGATAAATTAGGTATCATCATAACACAATTCATATAATTCCTATGGCTGAGATGAAAACCAAACCCACGGAAGTAAACGTAGAAAGCTTTTTGGATAAACTTACGGACGAAAATGCCCGGAACGACAGCTTTAAGCTTATTCAATTAATGGAAAAAGTTATCGGTGAAAAAGCTAAAATGTGGGGACTGAGTATAGTTGGCTTTGGTAAATATCATTACAAATACGACAGCGGTCATGAAGGGGAAATCTGTTTAAGCGGGTTTTCTCCCCGCAAAGGAAACCTATCCCTATACGTTCTGGCTGGTTTTCCGGGTCAGGAAGACT
The DNA here is from genome assembly GCA_036498965.1 of Mucilaginibacter sp. GTDB lineage: Bacteria > Bacteroidota > Bacteroidia > Sphingobacteriales > Sphingobacteriaceae > Mucilaginibacter. The sequence continues at coordinate 94,844 of DASYEP010000001.1, read as the reverse complement.
TGCTTGCAAGGTTAGGAAAGCATAAAGCAGGAAAAGGATGCCTTTACTTAAAGAAGCTTGACGATGTGAATCTCGACATACTTGAAAGCCTGGTAAAGCAATCGGCCGATTATACGAGGAAGAAATATCCGGAGAATTAAATCCTCATAAATCTTTCATAATAATGCCCCGTTAGATTGCGTATTTCTACGTTAGAAAAAGGGGGTTTTCACGGTTTAATTTCTCACGCAGGTTAATCATCTTTACTTAAGTATTAATAAATTTAATTTATTAACAAGATGAAAGTACAGGATGCAATCAGCGCATATGATTTCCTGGCTAAGCTGGACTGGGTAGGAGTCCTTGGATTAATCATCGCCATCACACTCATCATCGTTTTTTTTGTTTTAAGCATTGCTGATAAACTGGTTGACGATAAAAAAACAAAAAGAACACTGGCTTCCCTTACCGCTATTTCTGTCATCATTTGTATCTGCATTCTAAAACACGAAGCAGATAACAATTATGATTTATTATGCAGGGCCGGCGATATTAAGCAATATATGTTGGGAAATAATGAATCGAGTTCGGGGTTTATAGAGCTAGCTAAAAATGTAAATTTTCTGGACAAGAAGCCTATTAATAGCCGGATCAATGAAATTCAAGAGCTGGTTCAGCATTTTCCGGATGAATTTGCGGTTACCACAATTTTATATCAAACGTGTACAGACGATTCTGTCGGAATAGCATTAATAAATTCAGAAACTTTGAAGGCTTTCAATGATCAGAACGAAAAGTTATATCCTTTATTTAAAGGAGAGATATTAAATTTTATGAAAGGAAGTCACCAGGATACATTGAATTACGAATATATTCGAAAACTCATTGACGACCGTTGCAGCGATAATGTTTTAGACATGCTTGTAAGTAAAAATTCTAATTTGTTTATCTCTATTTTTGCACCTTATAACCGTTATAATAAAGAGGAGAAAAGAAATGAAGAGGGTGCTACCTACGCCTTAAAAATTAATTCCGATTCAGTGGAAAAAGTTTTATGGAATAAGCAATAGGTATTATTATACTAATGATTCAGATTTACAAACCGAGTCTTTTAATTTTGTCCTGCAAATCAACAAGTAATATTATTGACTTTTCTCAATCTCCGATTAAAAACTGACTTATGTCATCTAAAAATTTGGTAAATTCACTAAATGTACCCTGAATTATTGAATCATATCAGAAGATATATCCAACTCACTCCACAGGAAGAACAATTGCTTTGTAAAAGCCTGGAATTTAAAAAGGTAAAGAAAAAGGAATTTCTGCTTGAGCCAGGCAAAATATGTCGCGGAAATTACTTTGTTGTTAAAGGCTGTGTAAGGCAGTATTTCTTAAATAACAAGTTAAACGAGCAAATTATACAATTCGGCATCGAAAACTGGTGGATAGCCGATCACGACAGTTTGTTAAATCACCAACCCTCGGCCTGTTACATACAGGCAATAGAACCTTCAGAAGTATTGCTGTTATCTGAAAGGAACCGGTCGGAACTATATAAAAAGATTCCCTCGCTGGAAGGTTATTTTATGATAATGATGCAAAAGGCCTTTGTAGCATCCCAACGCAGGATAGGTTTTATTTTTAATCAGACAGACGAAGAACGTTACCGGCACTTCGCCAGCCAGTTCCCCGGCTTTATGCAGCGCGTACCGCAATATATGCTTGCGTCGTACCTTGGCTTTACCCCTCAGTTTTTAAGTCGTTTAAGAGCAAAGAAGGGTTGATAGCTCAAGCTGCAATAAATTTTCTCTTCAAGAATATTCGCTCACGTCTTCTTTTGCCTCATCCTGCCCTTTCCAAAGGAGAGGGTTTTAAAAAGAGCGAAGTTAAAGTCCTCTCCTTTGGAGAGGATTTAGGTGAGGCAAAGAATAAAGCCCTCAATTTCTTAACCACGGTTCATTTTTTGAGCCTATATTATTGCTCAAATTTGTATCAACAAAAACAAATAAATGAGCAACAGAATTAAAATAAATCAGGCAGACCCCGCAGCATACAAAGCAATGTTGGCAATGGAACATTATATAGAAAATACCGGGCTTAGTACCAGGCACAAAGACCTGATAAAGATAAGAGCGTCACAAATTAACGGCTGTGCCTATTGCCTTGATATGCACACCTGCGATGCCCGGAAGGCTGGTGAAACGGAACAACGCATATACGCGCTTAATGCATGGCGCGATACGCCGTTTTTCGACGAGTGGGAACGGGCTATACTGGCGCTTACCGAAGAGGTTACGCTTATTAGTAACAAAGTTTCTGATGAAACTTATAATAATGCCGCCAACCTTTTTGACAAGACTTACCTGTCGCAAATTATAATGGCTGTTATTACCATTAATGCCTGGAACAGAATCGGTATTACAACAAAACTTGAACCGGAAGTTGTTGTTTAAACATAAAAGTAAAAAATGATTACAGCAAAAAGACCTGCAGAAAGCGACGCAAAAGAGGTTGTACTGGCTTTTTTGAAAGCGTTAAACGACGAAGATTTTGATACCGCAAAGAAATATTTAAGCGACGATATGAAATTTGAAGGCGTTTTAGGAACCCGTGACGGCGCCAAAGTTTACATTGCAGACATGAGTAGTATGAAGTTTAAATATGGTATAAAAAAGGCGTTTGCTGATGGGGATGATGTGTGTATACTATATGATATTGCGATGTCCGGCCAAACGATCTTCAGTTGTGGATGGTATTGCGTGGGAGGTGGTCAGATCAGTTCGATCAGAGTTGTTTTTGATCCCAGGCCCTTGCTTGAACAGCAGCGAAAAAAATAAATAGTTTGAGGGATAGATCTGCTCAGTGATTTTAAGACGTCCCGGCGAAGATTTAAGAACTTCAAAACGTGGAGTAAAGGTGTTAAAGAGCCGTTTTGCCAATAATACGCCTGATTACTTCATCAAGATCATGTGTGGCGACCTCAAGCAGGCCGAGTATTTCGCCGTTAGCTTTGTCGCCCATGGACTTTTTATTAAAGAGTTGAAACAAGCCCAAAATAGAAGCAACCGGCTTTCTTATTTCATGAGCATTGATTCGGGCAATCTCCATTAATTGTTCATTTTGATGTGTTATGCGAAATTCGTTTTGTTTAAAGATAGTGATATCCTGCATCGCCCCGATCATCCGGGTGCCTACCCCGTTCTCATCCCTGATAACAATCCCTTTATCAAGAACAAAAGCATATTCGCCATTTGTCTTTTTAAACCGGTATTCCTCCGTCCAGTTTATCATATTGCCGTATTTTACCTGGTCGGTATAAAGAATCACTCTTTCTCTGTCTTCCGGGTGCACATGTTCAAAATAAAACGGCAAGTTATCCTTATTGGTGCCTGGGATATGCCCGAATAAATGTTTTATATTGTCAGAGTAATAAACTTCATCTGTCATCAAATTCCAATCCCAAATAACTTCTGAGGTGGCTTTAGTAACATATTCAAACCTTTCATTACTTGTTTGAAGAGAACGCAATACGGATGTTTTTTCGGTAACATCACTGAATATTACGATCATGCAATTTATGCCTTTATGCTTTAAGTAATGTCTTTTAACATCTACCTTAATATGTTCGCCATTCTTTTTTACGTGGTTCCTGATCCCAATATCTGTTCCATTATGAAATTTTCGTTTTTTAATTTCTTCAAGCACAGAATGCAGCTCTTCAGGATTGTGTAAATCGGTAATCACCATAGTTAAAAACTCATCGATGGTATAACCGTATAGTTCGGTTGCTGCCTGGTTAGCATCAAGAATGGCCATGGTTTTCCGATCGAAAATTAAAATCGGCTGTGGACTCGAGTAAAACAAAAGCTTATAATTTTCTTCTGATTCAATGAGCGATCTGTGACGATTTCCGGAAACGATCTTGTCAAATTGCCCAAGCAGGTCTTTATGATGAATAACGTCTCTTGCGGAAGCGTAAATGGATTTGTCGGGCAACTGATTTATATTCCATGAAAGCCATTTATACTGGCCGTCGGCACAGCGAAAGCGGTTCATAAACACACAAACAGTTTGAGTTTTTAATGAAATCTCAAACTGTTTAAGCGTGTCTTCTTTATCTTCCGGATGGATGAAATCCAAATAATGTTTCGATAACAATTCCTCATTTATATAACCTAAGGCAGTCGTTAAAGCTTTATTTGCCATTACGATATTGCCATCCGCAGTTAATTGACACAGCAAATCAGGAGAAAGATCAAATATGTATCTTAGCTTATCAATATCCTTCATACTAATTACCCATTTCTGATAAGCGGATTAAAAATTGATGTTTGTAACCACCAAACATTGAAATCATGATTAAAAAGAGGATGTACTGAGACGCCTGCGGCTGAGCAGGCCTGCTACAGTTAATTAATGGATGGCTATTTTGATAAGAAGAACTCTGGTACGCTAACAACACTGCTGTATCTGACTTATAATTGCGGCCGGACCGCGTAAAAAATGTTTCCTCTTAAAGGTGAGACTTTAAATCGGATCTTGTTATTTATCTATTGTAATAAATTAACAGTTAAGCGCAAAAATAAGCAAATTTTTTAATAAAATGTTGCTTTTTGTGTAAAACTATCAATAGGCGGTTATTTTAAATAAGATTAAATAAAATTTTAGAAATTTTCAATTTAATTGTTCACGTTATTGGCAGCCATAGTTGCAACCGCCTGTAAAAACCATGCAGCATGCGGTATCCATTGTTCCGTCCAACGCCATTCGTTGCCGGCAGCTTCGGTTTTAAAATCGATGCCGCTGCCATCGCCATTTCCATCTTTACCAGTTATGCCGTTTGATATTCCGCCCCTTTCCGATCCATGTCCAAAGTTAGAATGCATGTAAGGTACATTGTTTTTGCCAAAGCCATACATGAAACACATATCGTACGGATTACATCCCAATATCCACGAAACCTGCTGCGATGCGAAATCTGCAAGTGGAGTTGTTATTCCCCAATTCCCTTTCGCAGGATAAACTAACTTTCCGCCAACCAGTGCTGCTGTAGCCAACGACCCTAAACGGGCGTCTTCACCCTGCCACCACCAGCCTGTTTCGTTATCATGCGGTATAAAAAAGCCATCTTTAACAGCTCCTTTGTATAAAAATGTTTGCCTGGCGTAACCAAAAGGGTTACTTACTTTATTGGTAACCGCCACGTTGTAATCCAGCGCCTTTTTTATGGTTGCCATAGCTTCATCCCGAAATTTAGAATCTTTTTCTTTTACGAGATAACGTGACAGCGCCAAAACCGGTAGCCCCGCATCCGAAGCGTGCCAATAAGGACGGTTACTGTCGTTGGCAATAAAATAACCTTCAGCTGTCATTCTTTTGGCGAGGTTTTGGGCGCGTTTCCTGGCCTCGTCGCGGTAAAGGGAGCTATCGGTAGCAATCCAGAGTTCTGTAGCGGCCATGAGCGCGCCATAATCGTCAATGATATTTTCTTTACCGTCGTCATCGTATTTGGTATTATTAATGAGCAGGTGTGCGAAGGCCCTTTTTGCACCATCGAGATATTGTACAGATGTAAACTCGCCGTTCTTTTTCCATTGCGAGATACGCGCAAGTGCAGCAATGGCCATCCCGCCGCCTTCACGAAAGGCGCACTGATATTCGTCGGTAGTTACACTATTGGCATGTAAACCAACAATACGGCGGGCATTTGGGTCCTTATTAAAAAAGCTAAAAACGATCATATAAAAATAATCATCCTTTGATAAGGCCCGCATCATATAATCGGCTCCATAAAGCGCCTGATTATCTAGTGAGTCTTTAATATTCCATTTAGTAAGCAATCCGGGGATAGCTTCTGATGCACTCACCATCGACCATACTACCAGCGGCGTTTGCTGCGGCGACATAAAATTGGCATAAGCCAGGTGCGAAAAATATTTACTTACATCGCCCGATGCATCGCACCAGCCGCCACGCATATCAACAGTTTTATCGCCGCCGCCAGCCAGGTGCATGTGAGCATCAGCGGCCAGTTCAGCTGGGGTATTGGCGCGTTGCTTATTATAATAGTGGATAATTGAAGAAATAGTAAGCTTGGCCAGCGCATCTTCTTCAACGGAAAAAGGAAAAGAGGTATAAGGCTTATCTTCTAATTCAACACGAACAGCATATTTGCCGCTTTTTTTAAAAGCTGAAAAATCTGCCTGATAATAAAATTTACCGGGTGTCCATTCATCAATGGTTTGCGGCCCGCTAAGCACGCCTGTAAATTCGGTTTGGTTGGTTGAAGTGTTTATAATACTAAAAACAGTTTTACGGGTAAATTGGTGATCACAACCAATAACAGCCAATTTGGGGCCTTTAGTATCGAAACCAACCTGGTTCACATAAATAGCAGGTTGCGCAAAACCTGCCTGAGATAAAAGGAATAATGTTACAAGTGAGGTAAAAAGTTTTTTCATAGTTGATGCTTCTGCCGTTTCAAGTATAATCAAATGAATCGACAGATTAGCTTAACCACACAACTTTTTGCTCTGCAACATGTTCTTCTCCAATAATATCCCTGTAAAGATCGGGCCGTCTTGCTCTCCGATAACGGTATCCGCCTGCTTTATGAAGTTTATCAGGAGTAATTGTAGCTATCGCAATATCGTTATCAAGCTTGCGGCATTCGGCAATAATATCGCCGTAAGGATCAAGGATCATCGAGCAGCCATTTTTTAACTGGTCGTCATCCATGCCGATTGCATTGGCAAATATGGCATAAACGGCATTATCGTAAGCCCTGGCAGGTAGCCACTTCATCAGCCATTCGCGCCCTTTGGGGCCATCAAACTCTTGCCGCAGGGATGTGGGATCATTTTCCCTGTTTTCCCATAATTCAGGGTCGACAAAGCCAGCTCCTGGCCGGGTAGATGGTGTACACATGGTAACGTGGGGCATAAAAATTATGTCGGCTCCCAACAAAGCTGTAGCCCTTACATTTTCAATAATGTTGTTATCATAGCAAATCAATATGCCGCATTTCCACCCATACAAATCAAAAACTACATATTCGTTTCCGGGCGTAAGATGCGGGTTAATAAAGGGATGAAGCTTTCTGAATTTAGCCACCAACCCGTTCTCATCCACGCAAACGTATGCTTTGAACAGGTTGTTGTCGCTGTCCTTTTCAAAAAGACCTGCTAAAACTGTAATATGATGCTCGCGGGCAATTTTGGTTAATGCAGCTATACTGGGGCCATTCGGAATCAACTCTGCTAAGTCGAGCATCTGTTCTTTATTAAGGTACCTGGCAAAGGTATAGCCGGTTATTGAGCATTCGTGAAAGGCGACCACGTTTGCGCCTTCCTTCGCCGCCTTTGCCGAGAGCTGGCTGATAATTTGAAGATTATATTTCTTATCTCCGCTTTTATGTTCAAACTGCGCGGTTGCTATTTTCAGACTATTCATAATGCAGACTTTTATTTGATTACCAAAGTAAGTTGAACGAATCGAATATGGAACATATTATTGTTTGTGTGATAATCCCTATTTGAATTGTAATCATGTAAAATTACAAAGCCGGAGTTAAATAAAAAACCCTCTTTTTGTTTAAAAAAGAGGGTGGAAGAGGTTATATCCAGACATACCCTGAAATATACCATGTCCGGATTGAAAAAACGTTTTAGTCCCTGAAACTAATTCTATATTTAATAAGCTTACAAACCAAAAGCTTGCTTTACCTTATCAACATAATCCAGTTTTTCCCAGGTAAACAATTCAACTTCTTTTTTTACCACGGTGCCTTCAGGACTTGTAAATATTTTGGTTATTATTTTACTTGGTTTACCGAAGTGGCCATACGCGGCTGTTTCGCTATAAATAGGGTTGCGCAGCTTAAAGCGGGTTTCAATAGCATAAGGGGTCATATTAAAGATTGCTTCAACCTTTTTAGCGATATCGCCATCGTGCAAACCAACCTTGCCTGTTCCGTAAGTATTTACATAAATACCCATTGGCTGGGCAACGCCGATGGCATAGGATACCTGTACCAATACTTCGTCGCAAACGCCGGCAGCAACAAGGTTTTTGGCAATGTGGCGTGTTGCATAAGCAGCAGACCTGTCAACTTTTGATGGATCTTTTCCTGAAAACGCACCGCCGCCATGTGCTCCTTTGCCGCCGTAGGTATCTACAATAATTTTACGGCCGGTTAAGCCTGTATCACCATGCGGACCGCCGATAACAAATTTACCGGTTGGGTTAATGTGATATTTGATTCCATCGCCAAAGAAGTGTGCATATTTTGGATATTTTGCTTTTACGCGTGGAATAAGAATGCTGATGATATCCTTGCTGATCTTCTCAAGCATGGTTTTTTCTTCGTCAAAATCGTCGTGTTGGGTTGATATTACTATCGCATCTATGCGCACCGGTTTGTTGTCGTCATCATATTCAAGCGTTACCTGCGATTTTGCGTCAGGGCGCAAGTACTTAATTTCAGTGTTTTCACGACGGACAGCAGCTAGCTCAATTAAAAGTGCATGTGCAATATCTAATGCGAGGGGCATATAGTTATCCGTTTCGCTGGTTGCATAACCAAACATCATCCCCTGGTCGCCGGCACCCTGCTCTTCTTTTGCTTTGCGTTCAACACCCTGATTAATGTCAGGAGATTGTTCATGAATGGCTGATAATACGGCACATGAGTTGCCATCGAACATATATTCGCCCTTGGTATAACCAATTTTGTTTATCACTTCACGGGCAATTTTCTGCACATCCAGGTAAGCTTTGGATTTTACTTCGCCGGCCAGAACCACGAGCCCTGTGGTCACCAACGTTTCGCATGCAACTTTTGATTCGGGATCAAAAGCTAAAAACTGATCTATTAATGCGTCTGATACCTGGTCGGCAACTTTATCCGGATGCCCTTCTGATACTGACTCTGATGTAAATAAATATGACATAAGATTTTAATTTGATAATTTAATTATTGCAGAGACGAAATATTTTGCGTCTTCACAGGTGCTGTTTTTTGTTGTAATAATAAATGAAATAAGAAGATTCGAGGATTGTAGTAAAAAGAAGCAGGCTTTAGCACTTTTTTACGTGGTTGCAATCCGGTTCGTCCGATGGTAATCGGGATCAAACAATTAAATCAGTCCACATTCAGGCGGCTAAAATAAAACAATTTTCACAAACCCGAAAATACATTTACTTTTACCGCCAGAAATTACATATAGTTGAAACGGAACGCGTTATTTATTATTAACCCAATATCGGGCGGCAAGAAAAAGGACGGGGTTCCGGAGCTGATAGAGAAATACCTGGATAAAGAAACATTACAACCCGTAATTGTTTTTAGTGATGGCGTGTCGCACGCGCAGCAAATAGCTATGGAGGCGGTAAATAAATTCGACCTGATTGTAGCGGTAGGAGGGGATGGCACCATAAATGAAGTAGCTTCAGCAATTGTAGGGAGCGATACAATATTGGGAATAATACCGTATGGATCGGGCAACGGACTTTCACGTTTTCTTGGGATCTCCTTGAATGCAAAAAAAGCAATAAAAATGCTTAATTCCGGTCGTGTTGAAGTCATTGACTCAGGAAAGGTAAACGGGAAACCGTTTTTTAACATGGCAGGTATGGGCTTTGATGCGCATATAGCCGAAGTTTTTTCGCACATAGAAAAACGTGGATTTGTTAATTATATCAAATCCTCCATTCGCGAGATCGCAAACTATCATTCTCAAACTTACCAGTTGAACATAGACGGAACCGTTTATGAGCGTGAAGCTTTTATGCTGAGCTTTGCAAACTCATCGCAATACGGTAATAATGCTCATATTTCGCCTCACGCTTCGGTACAGGATGGCTTGTTGGATGTTTGTATCATAAAGAAGTTCCCGCTATGGCGATTTCCAGAAATGGGCTTAAGAATGATCACTAAAAAATCTGAAGGCACCAGCTATGTTGAGATAATCCGCGGCAAAAAAATACATGTTAAGCGCGACAACCCTGGCCCTGTACACCTTGACGGAGAACCGAAAATAAAGGGTACAGACATAGAAATTGACGTGGTACCTGCCTCGTTAAGAGTAATAGTGGGCCCGGGCTACAAAGGAAGTCATAAGTCCTAAGTCTAAAGGCATTTTTTTGTGTTTTAATATTGCAAGTTACTTACGACTTTTGACTCAGGACTTCAGACTTAAATTAAAAAGGCATGTCAAAAAAGAATTTCACAGGGGTAGTTTACTCCACCGACCCTGATTTTCAATACCAGGAGAATTCCCGCGGCTCATCGTCAACTTTGCCTCCTCAACAGCAAAATCTGAAAATTCATCTTGACCGGAAAGGCGGGGGTAAATTGGTGACAAGAATAACCGGATTTATCGGCGCGGATGAAGACCTCGAGGTGATCGGGAAAAAGCTTAAATCCAAATGCGGTGTAGGCGGCTCCGTAAAGGATGGCGAGATACTTTTGCAGGGCGATTTTCGGGACAAAGTGTTAACACTGCTACTGGCTGACGGCTATAAAGCAAAAAAAGCTGGGGGATAAGTTTAGCTTTGTAATTTAAACCGGCAAACTATTTTGATTTATGAAAATAATTTTGCAAGTTTAATTATTAAAACTCTTTTACTACCACCATTGAATTAGCGGGGCCCTGGATTGTAAACTCTAACCACATGTTATTATTTTAGTCAGTTACATAATTTTTACATGTTATTGTTTGCTATTATTAAAAAAAATAGGTTTTATTGCAGAAAATTATTGTATAAATAACAATTTTTATTTTTTCTAACGTTATTGTATCCACCAATTTAATAAGGAAATAAAATTTGTATTAAAAAATCATAAAGAATTGCACAAATAGTTTTTTTAATTCATTAAAATTCTATTTTTGTTATTCGCTAATATTTCGCATTTAAATAACTTATATAAACTAAAATAAACTAAAACTAAAAACTTAAAAGTAATGGCAAACGCACCAACAAAACCAACTACTCCTGTTAAAAAAGAAGGCAGTGCTTCAGGCATATCTGCAACTTTCACTATTCCCATCTGTATCGTGGTTGCAATTTTAATATTCATTTTCATATTAGGTGATGCAAGTCATTATGAGGGAGGTGACGTAGAAAAAGGCACGCCAAGTGATCTTTTTGGAACTGTGCACAGAGGGGGTATAATTGTACCATTAATTATGTCCTATTTATTAATGGTTATCGTATTTTCTATCGAGCGTTTTGTTGTTATCAGCAAAGCTTCGGGCACAGGAAATGTAGATGCATTTGTTAGAAAAGTACAAAGCTTTCTTAACGCAGGAAACATCGACGCAGCCAGTGCCGAGTGCGACAAACAAAAAGGTTCTGTTGCCAATGTTATCAAATCGGGTTTGAAAAAATACCGTGAGATGGAACAAGAAACAGCACTTGATGTGGATCAAAAAACTATGGCTATTCAAAAAGACATTGAAGAAGCAACTGCCCTTGAAATGCCAATGCTTGAGCAAAACTTAACTCTTATTGCAACTTTGGTATCTATCGGTACATTAACTGGCCTGTTAGGTACAGTAATCGGTATGATCAAGGCCTTCTCTGAGTTAGCGCACGCAGGATCACCAAACCCAACAGCTCTTTCAACAGCTATCTCTGAAGCTCTTGTTAACACAGCGTTAGGTATCAGTACATCAGCTATTTCAATTATCATGTACAACGTATTTACATCAAAAATTGATAAACTGACTTACGCAATTGACGAAACAGGATTCAGCATTGTTCAAACATTTGCTGCATCTCATAAAAATAAATAATACTCATTAGCGCTTAGTTTTCACCATCGGCAAAACCGGTGAGTGGTATAATAAATTAATATATCTTAAAAAAACTATAAATTATGCCTAGAGTAAAAGTTGCAAGGAAAAGCACATTTATTGATATGACAGCCATGTGCGATGTGGCATTCCTGTTACTTACGTTTTTTATATTAACAGCAAAGCCCAGGGTTGAAGACCCCGCTCATGCGGATGTACCTCCATCTTCAAAAGAGCAAGCTATACCCGATGATAATGTTGGGGTGGTAACTATTGGTCAGGGAAACAAAATATTCTATGCTGTGACCGGTACCGACGTGCGTACAGAAACATTAAAAGTAATGGGTGATGCATATCACATTACTTTTACGCCCGAAGAGACCGCAAGGTTTGCCGTTACCGAAATTTTCGGGGTGCCGATGAACCAGTTAAAACAGTATCTGAACATGACTGCAGAAGACAAGAAAACTTATGTGCAGCCGGGTATTCCTGCAGATACAACAACCACTAACGAGCTGACAAACTGGATACTAAACTCGCGTAAGGCAACTTTGGGATTGCATGGCAAAGACTTAAGTTTTGCAATAAAAGGAGACAGAAGAGAACAGTACCCTGCTATTAAAATGGTTATAGATATCCTGCAGAAGCAAAAAATTAACAAGTTTAGTTTAATTACGGCGCTTAACCAAGCACCTAAAAAAAGTAAGTAATTATGGCAGAATTAGATACCTCCGGCGGGGGTAAACATAAAGGCGGGAAGGTAAGGAGTAAAAAGGCATCTACACGCGTCGATTTGACAGCGATGGTTGACCTTGCTTTCTTACTGATTACTTTCTTTATGCTTACCACAACCCTCAATAAACCCAAGGCAATGGACCTTGCGATGCCGGACAAGACAGTAAAAACTAACCAATTGCCTGTTGCAGCCACCCGATCAATGACTATACTTTTGGGTAGTCATAATAAACTGGAATGGTATTTAGGCGAAGCTGGTAAAACGGCCCCCACAGTTGATAACTTTGGGAAAGACGGTATCCGTAAAGCATTGATTGAAAACGGTAAACATGTTGCAGAAACACATGCAGCTCCCGATAATTTCATGATTGTTTTAATAAAGCCAAGTGATAAATCTAACTACGAGAACCTGGTTTCGGTGCTCGATGAGATGAGTATCACTGGTGTTAAGTCATACGCCATTGTGGATATCCTGCCACTGGAAGTTGAGGACTTAAAAAAGAATAATATCTATTAGTAATATGCTAATAGTAAAAACGTTAATAAATATTAAAGCCTAACAAAATGTTCGGATCAAAATTAGACATATTAAATCAGCAATGGATTGATGTCGTTTTTACTGGGCGTAACAAAAATTACGGTGCTTACGAATTACGAAAGGACAATGGGCGGAATACGAACAAAGCCCTTATCATCGGTGTAGCAGTGTTTGTTTTTGTTATATCAGCTAATACGATTATTAACCTTATTGCCGGGTTCATTCCCAAAGCGCACGAAAAGGTGAAGATCACCAACGTGGTGCTTGCCGCACCCCCTATAGACCCCAAAAAACCACCTCCGCCACCTCCGCCTGAGCCGCCTAAACCAAAGGTTGACCAGGTTAAATTCCCACCTCCAGTTGTAAAACCGGACGTTGAAGTAAAAGAGAAACCACCAACTATTGAAGAGTTGAAAGTTGCCGATCCGGGCCAAAAGAACCTTAAAGGGGACAAGAACGCGGATGTAACTATCGATGAGCCGGTTGGTAACTCTGATGCTAAAGTAACGGAAGAAGATCCTAATAAGATTTTTACCTCGGTTGAGCAGGTTCCGGAATTTCCCGGAGGTATTGAGAAATTTTACGCTTATCTCGGGAAATCAATTCGTTACCCGGCTGTTGCCAGGGAAAACGGTACTCAAGGCCGTGTTATTGTGAGCTTTGTGTGCGAAAAAGACGGATCTTTAACTGATGTTAAAGTTGCCCGTGGCATTGGCGACGGTTGCGACGAGGAAGCAGTTAGGGTGTTAAGGGCTTCTCCAAAGTGGAAGCCTGGTATTCAAAACGGACGCGCAGTGCGTGTGGCCTATAGTGTGCCAATATCTTTCACGTTAGCAGAATAAAAAACCAATGTTATATAACAATAACGAGCAAAAATCGCCCAAAAGGCGGTTTTTGCTTATTTTAGGAGTTACTGCATTTATTTGTTTTTGTTGTTTGGGATTGATGATTATCTTTTGGGATAGCATGCTGCCAAATCTTCCCAAAACACAGAAAGTTGTATTTGGAATAATAATAATTGTTTATGCGGTTATACGTTTTTCACGACTTCTAAAAAGAAAACAGGATGAGATCTAATTTACGACTGATAGGGTTTTGCGCGGCTTTATTGCTTTTTCTGCAAAGCTGTATACACAAAGTTGATACCGCCAAAATCGAAAGTTTTACTTCCGACTCGGCAAAAATTGCTGTTGACGAATCGTTCAGGCCAATAGTTGATGAAGAACTTTATATTTTTAAAGCACTGCATGATGAAGTCCATCCAACGGTTTTGTATGCTCCTGAAGACCAGGCAATAAATCTATTAATGAATGATAGTGCGCGGGTTGCAATAATTTCCAGGGATTTGACCCCGCAGGAATATGCGCAGTTAGAAAGCAGAAACTTAAGGCCTATGACTAACCGTTTTGCTATTGATGCTATTACGCTGATTGTGAACCAGGCTTCGAACGATACGATGATGACGGTAAGTGAAATAAAAAAAATGTTGAACGGAAATACTAAAACCGATAAGAATATCGTTTTTGATAACCCGAATTCAGGTTTGGTAAGGTATTTAAAAGAGTTTTCGGGCAATAAGGAATTAAAACAAAAAAATATTTATTCGCTTAAATCCAATAAAGAGGTTATAAAATACGTGAGCCAGCATCCTGATGCCATCGGCATAACAGATTTTAGCTGGCTTAATGATCCGGATAAAGATTATGCCGATGATGTGGAGAAAGTTAAGATAGTAAACGTGAAGGATGATATAACTAAAAACGCGCCTCCGCAGTATTTTTCTCCATCGCAAACCACGTTGGCACTAAAGCAATACCCCCTGGTAAGAAATTTGTATATCTTAAATTTTACCGGTTTCCATGGTTTGGGAATGAAATTTGCTACCTTTTTAGCAGGAGATCGCGGACAAAGAATAATTTTAAAGTCAGGCCTGTTGCCCGACAGCATCCCTCAGAGAGTAATAATGATCGAAAAAAAGATAAAACAATAAATGATAACAATGCATTGTATAAACTTGTTTAAACTTGTATATGCAAATTCAGTCAAAAAAATATATTATTGCAAAATGAAGCATCTGCATCAGTTTGCTAATCAATCAGTTCTTAAATAGTAAAACAAACAAAACAACGCTGCAGGGTAAAAGCAGTTAAATATTAACTTAATACGAATAATCAATCAAATGAAAATGATCAGTAAAATAGCCTGCGCGGCGTTGGCATTGATGTCTGTGGGTTCTTCAGCTTTTGCGCAAAGCTTAGCCGATGCCAAAAAAGCTATTGATGATGAGCAGTATCAGAAAGCCAAATCTATGCTTAAAAACCTTACTGCGACGCAAGCAGATAAGGACGAGAACTTTTTTTATCTGGGTTGGGTATACCTTAAACAGGAGTATACCGATTCAGCAAAAACGGCTTTTAATAAGGGAATTGCTGTAAATCCAAAATCTGCGTTAAACTATGCAGGTTTGGGTGCAGCTGCCCATGTTGATAAGGACAACACAACTGCTACTAATAACTTTAACCAGGCAATTGCCCTTGCAGGTAAAAACAGTAAACCTTACTTGTATGCAGGTTTAGGCTACTTATTACCACTTAGCGGAAGCAATATCGGCCCCAATGGAGCTGTTATCTTTCCAGCTAACGCAGATGCAGCTATAGCAATACTGAACAAAGGCAAAGTGGTTAATCCTAAAGACGCGGAAATACTGATAGCATTAGGTGACGCTTATCGTTCACAATTAAAAAGCACAGATGCTTATAATAATTATTCGTCGGCATTGGCGATTGATCCAAAATCAGCCGCGGCAAATGTTGCTGAAGGCGTTTTATGGAGATTTGCCGATAACTTTGAAGACTCTCAGAAGCAATTCCAGGCTGCCCTTGTAATCGACCCAAATTATGGCCCTGCTTATCGCGAATGGGCCGAAACTGATATACGCTGGGCCAGATCTGACGCTGCGATTTATGATGCAAAAGTGAAGGAAGCCGTGGAGAACTATAAAAAATATATCAGCTTAACTGACTATTCAACAGAGTCACAAATGCGCTATGCGGATTTCCTTATTGACGCGAAAGATTACGTTACCCTCCAAAAGGTGGCGGGTGATCTTACCGCTGCAAAAGGATCAAATTTAAGGGTATACCGCTATTTGGCTATGGCTGCGTATGAAAACAAAGACTATGCGACCGCCGAAACAGCAATGACCAAATGGATATCCCAGGCTGATCCTAAACGTGTTATCCCTAATGATTATTTATACATGGGCCGTATACAATTGGCACAGAAAAAGGACTCTTTAGGTGTAATTAGTTTACGCAAAGCGTTGTCTTTAGACACCACACAGGTTGATATTTATGGTGAAATTGCAAAGTCATTGTATGCTACGCAAAAATATATTGATGCCGGCGATGCCTACAAAGTATACGCTGAACGGTCGCGCCAGGCTAAGCTTACCGATCACTTTTATGAAGGATTTAGCTATTATCAGGCTTATAAAGACCAACTTATCAAATCTCAAACAGTCAAAACCATAAAACCCGATTCAACATTACTTACAAAAGCTGATTCGGCTTTTACTTATGTAGAACGGAAGCTTCCAGCGCCAAATTCACAAATTATATTTTTCCACGCCAATGTTAAGGATTTTCAGGAAGGCGATAGAAATAATATAAAAGGACTGGCAAAACCGCTTTTTGAGCAATATATCCAGGTAGTAACTGCCAAAGGTGCACCGGATGATAAAACGAAACCAAACCTGGCTATAGCATATGTGTACTTAGGTAACTATGCTGAATTCAAGGAAAAAGATTCTGCCAAAGCTTTGGACCTTTATACCAAAGCGAAGGATATGGATCCTACTAATCCGCAAGTGGTCTATTATTTCGCAAAAAAAGGACAAGGAAAGAGTAAATAAACAATTTTTTATAAATAGGAGCCCTCTGATTTTTCAGGGGGCTTTTTTATTATAGTTCCGTTTGTATATTTGCGGCATGGAAGTACATAGTTTACCCGTTAATTATTTGCCCATCATTTTCCAAATGCTGGTTGCTTTGGGCTTTGTGGTTGGTACCATGTTTGTAACACATAAAATTGGACCAAAGAGAGTAACAAAAGATAAATTAACACCATTTGAATCGGGTATTGAGGTAATTGGAAATGCCCGTACCCCAATTTCTATTAAATATTTTTTGGTTGCTATCCTATTCGTACTGTTCGATGTGGAAGTTATATTCATGTATCCCTGGGCAGTGAATTTCAGGGACCTGGGTAAAGATGGCATGATTGAGATGTTTATTTTTATGGGCACCCTGCTGCTTGGCTTTATATATGTTATAAAAAAAGGCGCACTGGATTGGGATTAAGGCATAGTGCCTCACCCTGCCCTCTCCAACCGCGTGCGCATTAGCTTTAGCGGTGGCGCAAGGAGAGGGTTCTAAAAAAGTGAAGTTTAAGTCCTCTCCTTTGGAGAGAGGATTTTAGGTGAGGCAAATTTGAGGCGAAAGTCCTGTTTAGACTGTTTCTAAATACATTTACCATACCTCAGTGTACTTCTTACATAGTAATTTGTTGTAAATTTGTCGCTATTATTTTGGATAGGTTTTTGTTCGATATAGATCATGAGTGATATTCAATTAGTTGATGCCCCTCCAGGTGTAGAAGGGGCCGGATTTTTCGCTACCAGTCTTGATAAAGTCATAGGTATAGGGCGTTCAAATTCGTTATGGCCCTTGCCGTTTGCAACTTCTTGCTGCGGTATTGAGTTTATGGCCACTATGTCTCCGCATTATGACCTTGCCAGATTTGGGGCTGAACGTTTAAGCTTTTCGCCGCGCCAGGCCGATCTTTTAATGGTAATGGGTACGATAGCAAAAAAAATGGGACCGGTGCTGAGACAAGTGTATCTGCAGATGGCCGAACCACGCTGGGTAATGGCAGTAGGCGCATGCGCATCGAGCGGTGGTATTTTTGATACTTACTCTGTTTTACAGGGTATAGATGAAATAATACCCGTTGACGTTTATGTTCCGGGATGCCCACCGCGCCCTGAAGCGATTATTGACGGCTTTATGAATATACAGGAGCTTGTAAAATCAGAGACATTGCGCCGCCGCAATGAACCCCGCTATCAGAAATTATTAGCTTCATACGGAATACAATAATGGGCAAACTAACAAACGAAGAGCTTTTAAAAAAAATAAACGATAAGTTTCAGGATCGGGTAATGGTGCTCGGTGAGCCTTTTGGCCTTGCAACTCTTGAAACAAGCCGGGAGCAGATTATTGAGGTGCTGTCTTGGTTAAAAAGTGAACCTACTCTACAGTTTATCTATTTAACAGATATTACTGCCATACATTATCCCGAACAGGAAAAACCTATAGGTGTTATTTATCATTTGCATAGCCTTACAAACAATGTTCGTATACGTTTAAAAGTGTTTTTGCATAATGAGGATGTTCATATACCCACAGCCACAACCGTTTGGGACGGCGCTAACTGGATGGAAAGAGAGACGTACGATTTTTTTGGAGTGATGTTCGATGGACATCCGGATTTGCGAAGGATATTAAATGTTGACGATATGGAGGCCTTCCCAATGCGAAAAGAATTTCCGCTGGAAGACCCCAACCGTGTTGATAAAAAGGATTATTTTTTTGGGAGATAAAGGAAATGCAGAACCACCCGGTATACACAGACAACGACCCCCAAGGCGAGCTTTCAACGCTCAACCTCGGGCCAACGCATCCTGCCACACATGGTGTTTTTCAGAATGTACTTCAACTTGACGGAGAAAGAATAGTGAGCGGTGTATCCACCATAGGTTATATACACAGGGCTTTTGAAAAAATTGCCGAGCACAGGCCATTTTACCAAATAACCCCGCTTACCGACAGATTAAACTATTGCTCATCGCCTATAAACAATATGGGCTGGCACATGACGGTTGAAAAACTGCTGGGTATAGAAACCCCGAAAAGGGTGGATTACATGCGGATAATTATCATGGAACTGGCGCGGATTTCAGACCATTTGATCTGCAATAGTGTATTGGCTGTTGACACCGGTGCGGCTACCGGTTTCTTTTATGTAATGGAATACCGCGAGGCGATTTATGAAATCTACGAAGAGATTTGCGGTTCGAGATTGACAACTAATATTGGCAGAATCGGCGGCTTCGAGCGAAATTTCAATACGATAGCCTTCAATAAAATCCGCAAATTTTTAAAAGAGTACCCGGTTGTACTGAAAGAGTTTGAAAATCTTACCAAACGCAACCGCATATTTATTGACCGTACCAGGGATGTTGCTGCTGTAACTGCCGAAGCAGCATTAAGTTATAGCTGGAGCGGGCCCTTACTTCGTGCCACAGGCGTTGACTATGACGTACGTGCTATGGAGCCTTACTCATCTTACGAAGATCTGGAGTTTGAAGTACCCGTAGGTGATAATGGTGACATATATAGCCGTTATTTGGTACGTAACGAAGAAATGTGGCAAAGTCTGCGCTTAATTGAGCAGGCTTTGAATAAGATAGAAAAAGAGCCATCAGATATTTTTCATGCGGATGTGCCTGATTTTTACCTGCCACCAAAAGAAGAAGTTTATAATAACATGGAAGCCCTTATCTATCACTTTAAAATTGTGATGGGCGAAATACCCACACCTAATACCGAAGTTTATCATGCGGTTGAAGGCGGAAACGGAGAGCTGGGCTTTTACCTGGTGAATGACGGAGGGCGGTCACCATACCGTTTACATTTCCGCAGGCCAAGCTTCATCAATTATCAGATGTATGCGCCAATGAGCCGGGGGATGTTACTATCAGACGCAATTATTAATATGAGTAGTTTAAACGTTATAGCCGGAGAATTAGATGCTTAAAGTTGAAGAGACCCAGGCGCCGGTGGAATTTTCGCCGGAACTGATAAAAAAGTTTGACGATATTGTAAGTCGTTATCCTGACGGAAAGCAAAAATCTGCGTTGTTACCCATATTGCATTTGGTACAGGCCGAACATGGCTGGCTTAGTCCACCTGCAATGGATAAAGTTGCCGGGTACCTGCACTTACAGGATATTGAAGTTTATGAGGTAGCTACCTTTTACAGCATGTATTTCTTGCGCCCGCAGGGTAAATACGTTTTGGAAGTTTGCCGTACAGGGCCTTGCTGTGTTGTAGGTGCTGAAAAAATAATGGATCATATTGAACAAAAACTTGGCGTTAAAGAAGGAGAAGTTACACCCGATGGACTTTTTAGCTGGCGCGGAGTGGAATGTTTGGCAGCTTGCGGTTATGCGCCGGTTTTGCAGATTGGTCCCGAATATACATTTTATGAAAACCTGACCAATGAATCGGTCGATAAACTAATTGCAGATTTAAAAACTCGGGGCAGCAGTTAGAATGACCAGGTCAATTTTAATTATAGCAGATTCACTGTTCGTCGCAGTAATAATTTCAATAAATTATTTTGATGATGGTTTCAGTAAAAGTCCGTTATTTTTAAAGTTCCTGGTAGTAGCAGCCTTTTTAACTTGTGTTATAAGGCATATTAATTATTACAAGCATACCAAAAGGTTATATTAAGTAAATGGCACGCAAATTACTTTTAGAGCATATAAACGTACCCGGCATCAACACTTTTGATGTTTACCGGTCAAAAGGTGGTTATGCCTCTGTTGAAAAAGCTTTGAAAACTATGTCGCCCGACGCCATAGTGGAAGAAGTAAAAAAATCAGGTTTACGCGGACGGGGAGGAGCAGGTTTTCCTACCGGGATGAAGTGGAGTTTCCTGGCCAAGCCCGAAGGGGTTGCACGTTACCTGGTTTGTAATGCTGACGAATCGGAACCCGGTACTTTTAAGGATCGGTACCTGATGACTTATATCCCTCATTTATTAATCGAGGGAATGATCGTATCGAGTTTTGCTTTGGGTGCGAAGGTCTCCTATATATACGTTCGCGGCGAAATGATGCCGCAGATAAGGATACTGGAAAGAGCAATAGCCGAAGCCAAAAATGCCGGATTTCTTGGTAAAAATATATTGGGCACCGGTTACGATCTGGAGTTATATGTTCAGCCTGGCGGCGGAGCATATATATGCGGAGAAGAAACTGCTTTATTGGAGTCGTTAGAAGGTAAAAGGGGCAACCCACGTATAAAACCACCTTTTCCCGCTATAGCGGGACTATATGGCTGCCCTACTGTTGTAAATAACGTGGAATCTATCGCTGCAGTAGTGCCGATTATTAACGAAGGCGGCGAAGAATATTCAAAAATAGGTGTAGGACGCAGCACAGGCACTAAGCTTATATCAGCAGGTGGTAACGTAAAGAAACCTGGCGTTTACGAGATAGACCTGGGATTGCCGGTCGAAGAATTTTTGTATTCTGATGAATTTTGTGGTGGTATTGCAAACGGCAAACGTTTAAAAGCGGTTGTTGCGGGTGGTTCATCGGTTCCGATTCTTCCGGCTAATTTGTTCCTTAAAACTATAAACAACGAACCACGATTAATGAGCTATGAATCGTTAGCCGACGGTGGATTTGTTAGCGGAACAATGCTTGGCTCGGGCGGATTTATCGCTTATGATGAAGATCAGTGCATCGTTCGTAACACGTGGAATTTTACCCGTTTTTATCATCACGAAAGCTGCGGACAATGTTCACCATGTCGCGAAGGTACCGGCTGGATGGAAAAAGTATTACACCGTTTGGAACATGGCCACGGCTCTTTGAGCGACATGGACCTGTTGGTTGATGTGTCGAAGAAGATTGAAGGAAATACAATTTGTCCGCTGGGTGACGCAGCTGCATGGCCGGTGGCCAGCGCGATCCGCCATTTCAGGGATGAGTTTGAATGGCATGTAACTAATGCATCGGAAGCGGTGATAAGGAACTATGGATTAGCGCATTATGCGGATCCTTTAAATAAATTGGAAACGGCTTAGCTAATTTGAGGTATTTTTGTTTATGAACAGCATCGACGATTTAGACTTTTCAAAAACTTATACTTACGCTGATTATTATTCATGGCGTTTCGAGGAACGTTTGGAATTAATTAAAGGTAAGATTTTTAGAATGAGTCCGGCGCCAGGTGGCAATCATCAAATAATATCTATCAATATTTCCGGTGAACTTTATAATTTTTTAAAAAATAAACCGTGTAAAGTTCTTGCTGCGCCTTTCGACGTCCGTTTGGATAGAGACGAAACAAACGACAAAAAAGTAAAAACGGTTGTGCAGCCTGATGTATGTGTGGTTTGTGATTTAAATAAACTGGCAGATACAAGAAGTTGTTTAGGTGCGCCTGACCTTGTAGTAGAAATTTTGTCGCCGGGAAATAATGCAAAAGAGATAAAAATAAAATACGATTTATATGAGGAGTTTGGTGTAAAGGAGTATTGGATTGTTTATCCCGGAGAGCTTTCTATATTAAAATACGTGCTGAATAGTGAAGGAAAATTTATTGCTGAAGGAAGGGCATTAACTTTGGGGGACAAAATCAGCACATTAATATTACCCGGATTTGAATTGGCTTTAGATGATGTTTTTCGCAATTTACTTTAAGGCCAGATCTTAATAAAATAGAATATAATTTTTGACAACTATAAAATGTCAGTTAAAGTAACAATAGACGGAATATCGGTTGACGTAGAACCAGGGACAACCATTCTTAATGCTGCAAGGCAGATTGGTGGAGACATTGTTCCGCCTGCTATGTGCTATTATTCCAAACTTAAAGACAGCGGCGGTAAATGCCGTACTTGTTTGGTTAAAGTAAGTAAAGGATCCGAAAAAGATCCGCGGCCTATGCCTAAGCTGGTGGCTTCATGTCGTACCACTGTAATGGACGGTATGGAAGTGCAAAACATCACGTCGCCTGAAGTGCTGGAAGCCCGTAAAGGTATAGTAGAAATGCTATTGATCAACCACCCGCTTGATTGCCCTATCTGCGACCAGGCCGGCGAGTGCGATTTGCAAAATCTTGGGTTTGATCATGGCGCGGCAAAAACCCGTTATGAGTTTGACCGCCGCACTTTCGAGAAGATAGATATAGGCGATAAGATACAATTGCACATGACACGCTGTATTTTATGCTACCGCTGTGTTTTCGTTGCCGATCAAATAACAGACCATCGTATACACGGTATATTAAACCGCGGTGATCATTCAGAAATATCAACCTACATACATCATGTTATTGATAACGATTTTTCTGGAAACGTGATTGATGTATGCCCTGTTGGCGCATTGACCGATAAAACTTTCCGTTTTAAAAATCGTGTTTGGTTTACCAAACCCGTGCAGGCGCATCGCGATTGCGACAAATGCAGCGGCAAGGTAACACTCTGGTATAAAGGGGAGGAAGTTTTACGTGTAACAGCACGTAAGGATCAATATGGCGAAGTTGAAGAGTTTATCTGCAATACCTGCCGTTTTGAACAAAAGAAAACTTCCGACTGGGTAATTGAAGGACCAAGCAAAGTATCGAATAAATCGGTAATCAGTTCAAATCATTACGAATTTAAACCTTTGCCAGTGGTTAAAACAAATCCTTTATTAAAGGAAGCTAACGAAGAACAATTTGAACGCGACACACGCTTATAATGGGACTAGCAGATATCATAATTAAATTTATACTGGTGGTAATCATATTTGCCATCAGTTTATTAATAGCTTTATATTCCACCTATGCGGAACGTAAAGTAGCAGCCTTTTTCCAGGATAGGATAGGCCCAAACCGCGCCGGCCCATTTGGCATACTACAGCCATTTGCCGATGGTGCAAAAATGTTTTTAAAAGAGGAGATCATCCCCACAAACGCCAACGCTTTTTTATTCATTGCGGGGCCATCGCTATCTATACTTACGGCCTGTATTGGCTCCGCAGTTATTCCGTGGGGACAAACGTTAACCATTGGTACTCATGTTATTGATTTGCAGGTTACTGATATAAACGTGGGCGTGCTATATATCCTTGGAGTAGTTTCCCTTGGTGTTTATGGAGTAATGATCGGCGGCTGGGCATCAAATAATAAATACTCGCTATTGGGAGCCATTCGTGCGGCATCGCAAAATATCAGTTATGAGTTGTCGATGGGACTATCCATCATTGCGTTGTTGATGGTAACGGGTACGTTAAGCTTGCGCCAAATTGCTGAACAACAGCATGGCTTTTGGGCGAATGGTTATTTTACCTGGAACTTTTTTAAACAACCCTTAGGATTTTTATTGTTTATTGTTTGCGCTTTCGCCGAAACTAACCGGACACCGTTTGACTTACCCGAGTGTGAAACGGAGCTAGTAGGCGGTTATCATACCGAGTATTCGTCAATGAAGCTGGGTTTCTACCTGTTTTCTGAATATATCAATATGTTTATATCATCGGCAGTAATGGCTACGCTTTATTTTGGCGGCTACAACTTCCCTTTTATGGATTTGATTGGCCCGGGTAATCTCGTAGTTATACTGGGTATAGTTGCTTTATTCGCGAAGATATTTTTCTTTATATTCTTTTTCATGTGGGTACGCTGGACCATTCCGCGTTTCCGCTACGATCAGTTAATGGATTTGGGCTGGAAGGGTTTAATTCCCCTGGCTATTGCCAACATAATTATCACCGGAGTTGTTATTACTTTTTTAAATTAACAGAGGATTAAGCAAGATGGAACCACTAAGTAATAAACGGAAAGTACTTGAGCACAAACCACTCAATTTTTGGGAACGGCTATATTTACCCGCTATTGCACAAGGGCTTTCTATAACTATGAAGCACTTTTTCAGAAAGCCCGTAACTATTAGCTACCCTGAGCAAAGACGCGAATACTCCGAAAACTTTCGCGGCATGCATTCGCTTAAGCGCGATGAAGAAGGACGTGAACGCTGCACTGCCTGTGGCTTGTGCGCTTTATCATGTCCTGCGGAAGCTATTACCATGATAGCTGCCGAACGCCAAAAAGGTGAGGAGAATTTATATCGTGAGGAAAAATATGCAGCAGTATATGAAATAAATATGCTGCGCTGTATTTTTTGTGGTCTGTGCGAAGAGGCTTGCCCTAAGGAAGCAATTTATCTCGACGGCGATCATGTTCCTGCTGATTACTTGAGGAAAGATTTTATTTACGGTAAAGACAAATTAGTAGAAGCACCCTTAAATCAATAAAGAAGTTTTATACCTTTGCCCTGCTTTTAAAGGAAAGGTATTTTGCAAACATAAACCATGAGTACATTTTACTTCATCGCATTTTTGTCCGTATTTTTCTCAATACTGGTTATCACTGCGAAAAACCCTGTACACAGTATTCTTTACCTTGTACTAACCTTTTTTACTTTTACCATTCATTATATTTTAATGAATGCCCAGTTTTTAGCCATTGTTAATTTTATAGTGTACATGGGAGCAATCTTAGTATTGTTTTTATATACACTTATGCTGATTAACCTGAACAAGGAATCGGAACCCCGCAAATCAAACTTGGTTAAGTTTGCCGGCGTTATTGGCGGCGGATGTTTTTTGGTTACCATAGTGGCGGCATTAAAAGCATTTGGTGTTTCAAAACAGGTAGTGCTGGCTGATCCTAACCTGGGTTTGGTGAAAAACCTGGGTAAAATACTGTTTAACGAATATTTATTGCCATTTGAAGTATCATCAATACTGCTTTTATCAGCAATGGTAGGCGCTGTTCTATTGGCCACTAAAGAAACTAAAACTGCCTCCTGATGGAAACCATAACACAAAATATTCAGGCTATACCTTTAAATCACTACATCATTTTATGCGCCATTATATTTTCAATAGGCGTTATTGGTGTATTGATCCGCCGCAATGCAATAGTAATTTTCATGTCGGTTGAGCTGATGCTGAATGCTGTAAACCTGCTGTTAGCCGCTTTCTCCGTATATCGCGGAGACGCTACGGGTCAGGTTTTCGTATTTTTTATTATGGCCCTTGCTGCCGCCGAAGTTGCGGTAGGTCTGGCTATAATTGTTATGATCTATCGTAATACAAACTCGATAGATATTAATGTGCTGAACAGGTTAAAATGGTAGCCCCCCAACCCCCTAAAGGGGGAGTTTTGAGGAGCTAACAAAATATTATTTAAAAAACAATTAAAAATTTCTCCGCCAGCTGGCGGAGGTCAGGGGGCATATGGACAAATACATCTGGCTTATTCCTTTATTACCTTTAGCTGGTTTTATTATTAACGGTGTTGGCCGCAACGCCCTGCCAAAAAGCATTATAGGCTTTATTGGTAGTTTTTTGGTGTTGATTTCTTTTGGTTTAAGTTTAGCCGCCTTTTTTCAGGTAAAATCTACCGGTGCTATTAATGTTCCTTTATTTAATTGGTTTTCCGTTGGGAACATTAAAATTCCTTTTGCGTTTTTGATTGATCAATTAAGTGCCATAATGCTGTTAATTATTACCGGCGTTGGCTTTCTGATACATTTATATTCCGTTGGGTACATGAAAGAAGATGAAGGTTACGGCAAGTTTTTCGCTTACCTCAACCTGTTTGTTTTCTTTATGCTGTTGCTGGTACTCGGGTCAAATTACGTGGTTATGTTTATTGGCTGGGAAGGCGTTGGCCTTTGCTCTTACCTGTTAATTGGCTTTTGGTACACAAACGCCGACTATGCAGATGCAGCCAAGAAAGCCTTTATAATGAATCGTATCGGAGATTTGGGATTTGTGATCGCTATATTTATACTCATCCTTGTTTTTGGAAGCACTTCATTTAGCGATATTTTTCACAAAGCTCCAATGAAGGAATATGCTGCGGTAAACTTTACATTAATTACGCTATTATTATTTGTTGGCGCAGTAGGCAAATCGGCTCAAATACCGCTATTTACCTGGCTTCCTGATGCGATGGCCGGCCCAACGCCGGTATCTGCTTTGATACATGCAGCGACGATGGTTACAGCTGGCGTCTATATGATAGCCCGCTCAAACATTTTATTTACGCTGGCGCCGATTACGCTTCATGTTATAGCAGTTATCGGATTAACTACCGCGGTTATAGCAGCGTTGATCGCGTTAACGCAAACAGATATTAAAAAAGTACTGGCTTATTCAACTGTATCGCAGTTGGGATACATGTTTTTGGGATTAGGCGTAGGCGCTTATACCGGTGCATTTTTCCACGTGCTTACCCATGCATTTTTTAAAGCCTTATTATTCCTTGGCGCAGGTTCCGTAATTCACGCAGTTAGTGGCGAACAGGATATGCGCAAAATGGGCGGCTTAAAAAGCAAGCTGCCAATTACATTTTGGACGATGCTTATCGGAACAATAGCAATTTCGGGCATTCCACCGTTTGCCGGCTTCTTTTCAAAAGACGAAATACTTGCGCATACATTTACTCACAGTATAACAATGTACGTAATTGGCGTTATTACGGCCATGTTCACTTCGTTCTATATGTTCCGTATGCTGTATCTTACTTTTTATGGAAAGTTCCGCGGTACGCATGAACAGGAACACCACCTTCATGAATCGCCTCCAACTATGTATATCCCGCTGATCGTCCTGGCAATATTGTCAATCGTTGGCGGTTTCGTTGGACTCCCTGAATCGTGGGGCAGCCATCATTTGCTAGGAGAATTTTTATCGCCGGTTTTTAAAGCATCGGCAGCCCTTATGACCAAAGGTGAGTTATCACAACAAACCGAGCTTATATTAATGGGAATATCAGTAACCGCAGCTTTGGCGGCGCTGTTTTATGCATATGTTAAATATAACAAGAATGCAGAAGTTCCGGTTTCTGATGAAGAGGAACGCCCAGCACTGGTTGATATCTCATATCATAAATTTTATGTGGATGAATTATACGACGTATTGATCCGCAAGCCACTTGATGCTTTATCTGTATTCTTTTATAAAGTAGTCGACCGTTTAGGTATTGATGGTATCGTAAACGGACTTGGCAAAGGCGCCATTGAATCAAGTAAAGGCTTAAGGCTACTGCAAACTGGAAATGTTGGGTTTTATATATTTATGATGGTGTTGGGTATCATTTCCGTGTTAATGTATATTTTAATAAAAGTATAAAACGAATAACGTTTACAACAAAAAATGACGGTTAGTATTTTAATTTTTTTACCGGTTATTGCGGCATTAGCTGTTCTATTATTTAAAAACGGTATTGCCAAACACGTAGCATTAGCTTTTGCTGTTGCAGAACTGGCTTTAGCTGCATATTTTTTATGCCACTTTATACCCGACGCTTCCACACAGTTTGCTGTCGCTGCGCCCTGGATACCAAAATTGGGAATCTATTTTAGTGCGGGTATTGATGGTATCAGTATGACAATGATATTGCTTACCACTTTACTGGTTCCATTAATAATTTTAACTACGTACAAGCATCAGTATAAAAATGAATCTGCTTTTTATGCGCTGATATTGTTTATGCAAGCCGGGTTGCTTGTAGTGTTTACTGCTTTAGATGGATTTTTGTTTTACGTGGGTTGGGAAGCAGCGCTTATTCCAATCTATTTTATCTGTTCGCTGTGGGGCGGTGAGAATCGTATACGCATAACACTGAAATTTTTTATTTATACCTTTTCAGGTTCTTTGTTCATGCTGGTGGGGATAATTTACCTGTATTTGCAAACGCCCGCAAAAACTTACGATTTATTCCAATTTTACAATTTAAATCTTGATGCTCATCACCAGTCATTAGTGTTCTGGGCTTTCTTCCTGGCGTTTGCTATAAAAATGCCGTTGTTCCCATTGCATACCTGGCAGCCTGATACTTATACCGAAGCGCCGTCCGCTGGTACCATGATGCTTTCGGGCATTATGTTAAAAATGGGTGTGTATGGCGTTATTCGCTGGATGATTCCGAACGCTCCTTTGGGTTTTTTACAATGGCAAAGCATGACAATAATGCTTGCTGTTATAGGTATTGTTTACGCTTCGATTATCGCATTTACTCAAAAAGACGGGAAGCGCTTAGTCGCTTACTCGTCCATGGCGCACGTTGGCTTAATGGCCGCCGGCATATTTGTGTGGACGTTTGAAGGCGTTCAGGGTGCTATGATTCAGATGCTCAGCCACGGTATTAATATTGTCGGTATGTTCTTTATATGGGATATCATCAGCAGGCGCTTAAATACTCGCGAGATCGGGGATTTAGGCGGTATAGCTAAAGTGGCACCTAAATTTGCTTTGGCATTTTTAATTATTGTTTTAGGAACTGTTGCTTTGCCTTTAACCAATGGTTTTATAGGTGAATTTTTATTGCTGTTTAGCGTGTTGCAGTGGAATATATGGATGGTAACGGCTGCCGGCCTAACCATGATATTTGGTGCAGTTTATATGTTGCGCATGTATAAGAAAGTGATGCAGGGCGAAACCAACGCTTTGACTGCCACTTTTACAGATATTAACGGTTCCGAAACGTTGGTGCTTAGCATCATATGCGCTTTAATTATAATAATAGGCGTTTATCCGCAGCCTGTTCTTCATATATCCGAAGCAGCCGTCAGAGAGCTGGTTCATTCTGTGGATACTAAATTTTACAATCTAAGACCATGAGTACCTTAATTATTATATCCGTATTACCTATACTGCTTTTGTATTTGGGTTTGTATAAAGCCCAGAATGCCTTATTGCCCGTTACTGTAATAGGATTACTTGCTGCTCTTGGTTGCGCTGTTGCCCAATGGAATAACAGCGCACAACCGATATATAGCGGAATGATGCTGTTCGATAATTTTTCTGTTGCATTTTCGGGTATAACTATTGTATCAACTATACTCATCTTGTTACTTTCGAGGGGTTATTTTGAAAGGATAAGCAGGCACATAGCAGAATATTATGCTATCATCCTGTTTTCATTGGCAGGTATTATAGTGATGGTTTCCTTCTACAACCTGGTTATGTTGTTTATAGGGATCGAAATTATGTCTGTAAGCTTATACATACTGGCGGGTATCAAAAAGAGTGACTTTGCATCAAACGAAGCCGCTTTAAAATACTTTCTGATGGGTGCCTTTTCAACGGGCTTTTTACTGTTTGGCATCACATTAATTTATGGAGCATCCGGTTCATTTAGCCTCGAAGCTATACGCGATTGGGTTTTAGCCCATCCGCATTCAAGTGGCATAACACCTATGTTTTATGCAGGTATCTTATTAATTATCGTGGGCCTTTGTTTTAAAGTTGGGGCCGCTCCATTCCACTTCTGGACGCCTGATGTATATGAAGGTTCTCCAACATTGATTACCGCTTTCATGTCGACAGTTGTAAAGACAGCAGGGTTTGCGGCATTTTTAAGATTGTTTTCTGCCTGTTTTGCACCGATATCTGATTTCTGGGTGCCGGTACTCCTGATCATAACTATTGTTACACTCTTTATCGGAAATATAACAGCACTTTATCAACAGAGCTTTAAGCGGATGCTTGCATTTTCAAGTATATCGCACGCTGGGTATTTACTTTTTGCGATAGTGGCTTTGGGTGCAAGTTCGGCTAACTCAGTATTTATCTATGCAACAGCTTATTCAGTCGCATCAATCATAGCATTCGGCGCTTTAATATTGGTTAATCAGCATTCCGGCAGCGATAATTTTGAGAGTTTTAATGGGCTTGGCAGGAAAAACCCTTTCCTGGCACTTGTTTTAACCATTGCTATGCTTTCATTAGCGGGAATTCCACTTACTGCGGGTTTCATCGGCAAGTTTTTCATGTTTTCGGGTGCACTTATGAAGTACCAGGTTTGGCTGGTTATACTGGCAGTTGTAAATGCTATCATAAGTATTTTCTACTATTTCAGGGTAATTGTCGCCATGTACTTTCGCGATGCTGATCACGCGGAGCTTACCGTGCCCTTTTATTATAAAATCGTCCTCGGTTTGTCAGCCATAATTACTATTTTAATAGGTATTTATCCAACTTTAATAGCAAACCTCATTTAATCTGTAACGCGCGTATTACAAATTGATTTAATATTTGTAGTTTTACGGATATAGTGAATGGATAATTTTTGGGAACATTTTCAAAATTTAACGGACGCTCAATCCATCATAAGCTTAGGGTTTTACTTTTTGCTTATAGTAGTTTTTGCTGAAACCGGGTTGTTTTTCGGATTTTTTTTACCGGGAGACTATCTGCTATTTATGGCCGGTCTGCTTTGCTCTACAGGGCACCTTAACGTGTCTATTTATACATTGGTGTTATCGTTGATAGCGTCCGGTGTATTGGGTAACTTTACCGGTTATTGGTTCGGGTATAAAACCGGCCCGGCACTATTCAGCAAAAATAATTCCGTATTCTTCAAAAGGCACTATTTAAAGCTTGCGGAAGAATTTTACGATAAACACGGTGGTATGGCACTGGTTTTAGGCAGATTTTTCCCTATAATTAGAACTTTTGCACCTATCTTTGCAGGTGTGGTTAAAGTAGACATTAAAAAGTTTACACTTTACAATCTTGCAGGCAGCGTTGCCTGGGTAACCATTTTTACTTTAGCTGGTTTTTTTCTGGGGAGAAAATATCCTCAATTACAAGACTACCTGGAATACATTGTATTAGGGCTAATTACATTTACAACAATACCGCTCGTTTATGCTTTCGCAAAAAGAAAATTGCAGAAAAACGAGAAAGTTAATGAATTAAAATAAAATTTAATAAATGAGTACACAACATCCGTGGCACCAGGTTTCGCCCGGCGAAAACCTTCCTGAAATCGTCAATGCTATAATTGAAATACCTAAAGGTTCAAAAGCTAAGTACGAAATAGATAAGGAATCAGGCCTTTTAAAATTGGACCGTGTGCTGTTTTCATCAGTAGTATACCCGGCTAATTACGGTTTTATACCTCAAACATATTGTGATGACAATGACCCTTTAGACATTCTTGTACTTTGTTCAATTGATGTTTTTCCGATGTCGATTATTGAGGCAAAAGTAATCGGAGTTATGCATATGGTTGACAATGGCGAACAGGACGATAAGATAATTGCTGTGGCAAAAAATGATATGTCGGTAAATTATATCAATGATTTAGCTGAGCTGCCGCCACATGCCATGACGGAAATAGTCCGTTTTTTTAAGGATTATAAAAAGCTCGAAGGAAAGAACGTAACGATTGAGCACCTTTTAGGAGTGCGTTATGCTCATAAGGTAATTGCCGAAAGCCTTGAGTTGTATAAGTCAACCTTTCCTGTATACCAATAATTAAACATGGGCCCTGATCTTGAAATAAGCGGTTTATATTTGTTCCTTACCCTTTTCCTGGTTTTGTTAAACGGCTTTTTTGTTGCCGCGGAGTTTGCCATGGTAAGAGTTAGGGGTTCGCAAATTGAACTCAAAGCTAAGTCGGGCAGCCCGGTAGCAAGGGTAGCG
This sequence comes from Mucilaginibacter sp., assembly GCA_036498965.1. Lineage (GTDB taxonomy): Bacteria > Bacteroidota > Bacteroidia > Sphingobacteriales > Sphingobacteriaceae > Mucilaginibacter. The sequence continues at coordinate 62,446 of DASYEP010000001.1, read as the reverse complement.
CGTGGCATTATGCACAACCTCGATGGCTATCTTGCCGCAACACAACTAGGTATTACTATAGCTTCTTTGGGTTTAGGCTGGGTTGGTCAGGAGGTGGTGACGAAGCTAATGCTAAACCTGTTTGCCCTCTTCGGCGTGGTTATTACTTCGGGATTTGTAATTAATACCAGCCACGTAGTTGCTTTTGCATTTATTACTATTTTACATATTGTATTTGGTGAGTTGGCTCCTAAGTCGATCGCTATACAAAGATCGGTGCGGACAATAATGACCATTTCCGTTCCCTTACGTTTCTTTTTTATTGTTTTCAAGCCTTTAATCTGGCTGCTGAATGGTTTTGCAAATTTTATCTTGAAGTTGGTAGGAATAAGTGCGGTTCAAGGGGAAGCGCATCATAGCTCTGAGGAGTTGCAGTACCTGCTCGACCAAGGGAAAGAAACAGGCGCCATCGACTCTAACGAACATGAGCTTATCCAGAATGTTTTTGATTTTAACGAACGCGTGGTTAAAAACATCATGGTTCCGCGAACGAAAATATCCGGTGTTGATATCAATACAGGTCAGGATAAACTTATCGAAATATTAATAACTGAAGGCTATTCGCGCATGCCTGTCTATGATGATGTTATTGATAAGATTGTTGGTATCGTGCATGCCAAGGATATCTTACCCATATTAGCACGTCACGAGGAAATTGTTTTAAAGGATATCATTCGTAAGCCCTATTTTATACCGGAAACAAAAAAGATTAATGACCTGATGGCCGAGCTGCAGCAAAAGCGGATTCAAATTGCCATTGTATTGGATGAGTTTGGCGGTACGGCAGGTATGGTAACCCTTGAAGACATTGTGGAAGAACTGGTTGGCGAAATACAGGATGAGTATGACGAGGAAAAGCCTATTGTTGAAGTAATAAACGACCGGGAATTTATTGTAAACGCACTCGCGCCAATTTATGACGTAAACGAACATTTGCCGCACGACTTACCGGAAGATGGCGATTTTGATACCGTATCGGGCTGGCTCGGTGATATATTTGGGAAAATACCTGAAGTTGGCGAGCAAAAGGAATCAAACGGATATAATATTACCGTATTGAAAAAATCTGAACAAAATATTGAGTCAGTTAAACTCGAACTGCTGATAAATGAAGAGGATACTGTAGATTTACATTGATCTGCTTTACCAATGCAACTTTTTTTTACACCAGATATTGATCCCTCCCAAACACATTATTTTCTTAATGAGGAAGAAAGCAAACATTGCATCAGGGTACTAAGACTTGAGGCCGGTAATGAGGTTCAGCTAATTGATGGGAAAGGTGGGATGTATGTTGCCGATATCGAAGATGCGCATCCTAAAAGAACTTTACTTCACATAAAATCAGTTACAACGGAACTCAATAAACGGAACCATTACCTGCACATAGCAATTGCCCCAACCAAAAATATTGAGCGGGTAGAATGGTTTTTGGAAAAAGCAACTGAAATTGGGATTGATGAAATATCGCTCATTATTTGTCAGCGTTCCGAGCGCAAAGAGGTAAAGGTTGACCGGTTGAATAAGATTATCACTTCAGCAATAAAACAATCTTTAAAAGCCTACCACCCGGTATTAAATTCACCATTAAGCTTTAATCAGTTATTGAGCAAATCGTTCGACGGGCAAAAATTTATTGCCCATTGCGAGGAAGGCAATAAAACAGTTTTAAAAAGCGACTTTGTTAACCATGGGCGCTACTTAGTTTTGATAGGGCCGGAGGGTGATTTTACACCAGACGAAATTGACAGTGCTTTGCACAATGGTTTTACAGCAATATCTTTAGGGGAGAGTCGTTTAAGGACCGAGACAGCTGCATTGGAAGCTTGTTTCGAAGTGAACTTTCTGAATCGGTAGATAATTGGTTGATTAAGTTGATTGGGTGAGTGGTTGATTAAGTTTTGACTTAAAGCAAAATATGTTGTTATGGTATTATTGAAAAATATGAAAAGGTTAACTTATATATTTTGTGCTTTTGCTGTAATATCCCTGATAAGTAGTTTTGGCGAGCCCACCTACAAAATGGGCAAGCTTAAATATAGCGGTGGCGGCGATTGGTATGGCGACAGGACCGCATTACCTAACTTAATAAAGTTCTGCAACGAGAACTTGAAAACAAACTTTCAGCCCGAAGACGAAACTGTGGATGTCGGCAGTGCTGAATTGTTTAACTATCCATTTGTTTTTATGACCGGCCATGGCAATGTTATATTTTCAGACCAGGAAGCCAGCAATCTCAGAAAATATTTAATCGGCGGTGGCTTTTTGCATATCGATGATAATTATGGATTGAACCAATTTGTCCGCCCTCAAATGAAAAAGGTTTTCCCTGAACTTGAGTTTGTTGAATTGCCGTTAAATCACCCTATTTATCATCAAAAGTTTAGCTTCCCACTAGGGTTGCCGAAAATACACGAACATGATGGAAAGCGACCACAAGGCTTCGGCCTGATTTACAAAGGCAGGCTTGTATGCTTTTATACTTACGAGTGTGACCTGGGAAATGGCTGGGAAGACTATGGCACCTATGCGGGCGATACACAGGAAACCCGCTTGAAGGCTTTAAAAATGGGTGCTAACCTGATTCAGTACGTGCTCACAAAATAAGTTTTTATTCTGGCAAATATTTAATTACCTTACCTCCAATTAAGTAATCTCCTGTCTTTATTATTTATGTATCATATTAAAGTAAACGAAAAGTACAATTACGACTTTGAAAAGAATGGCGAGGGGCCATTGGTAAACGGTGAAAAAATTAATGCGGATACAAGAAAGATAAACGAATCGACGTGGCACATTATCAATAATTTACAGTCGCACAGTGTTGAAGTGATAAGTTTTGACAGACTGCAAAAAACAGCAGAAATTAAGGTAAATAACAATGTTTATACCGTTACGGCAAAAGACCAGTTTGATATTTTGTTGGATAAGTTGGGAATGAGTAATTTAAGTTCGGCAAAGATTAGCGAAATAAGGGCGCCTATGCCTGGTATGGTACTCAAAATTTTTGTTAGTGAAGGAATGGAAGTAAAGAAAGATGAAAATCTTTTTGTTTTAGAAGCTATGAAAATGGAAAATATTATCAAGTCACCGGCGGATGTAACAGTTAATACTGTTAAAATAAAGCCCGGCGATAAGGTGGAAAAGGGACAAGTGTTAATGATGTTTTAAGTTAGTCTCATCACAAAATAGAACAGAAAAAGCCGGGCTAACCCGGCTTTTTCTGTTCTATATAACTGTAAGTTTTTTGATTCTTTATTTTGCCTTGAATGGTTTAGGAGCTTTCACGCCGTAATGCGGTTTACCTTCAGGATGTATTTCAGGTGCACCAACAAGTGTCATTGCGCAACGGAAACCAACTTCAGCACTTGCGTCGTCTTCGTTCATAAAGCGGCGTGTTGCGGGATTTAACCAGAAAGCTAAATCGTTCCATGAACCACCTTTATAAACTTTTGAATGATCGCTTACCAATGATGTAGCGCCATATAAGGCTGTATTGGTTGTATCGCCGTAGCCTCTAACGTCCGGAGTAAATGCCTTGCCGGTTAATGAACTTGACGGTACAGGAGCGCCCGGAGTTGTGGTAGCGGGAGCAGCATTAGGATTAGCAGGATTAGCTGCCGGCTGATTCGCTGCATTAGCAGGTGCACTTTGCGCTTGCTGTATAGCCAGTAACTCGCTATATTTTAGCTTTTTATCTGATTTGGCTGGGTCTTTAATAGGACGGCCATATTTGTCTTTTGCATAACGGCCTTTTGAAGCATCAGCCAAACGTTTGTTGCTAAACTCGTTACCACGGAAAGGGTTAAAGTCTTCAAATTCTTCAAATGATGTTTGACGATATGTATCCTGTACCCACTCATTAACGTTGCCAGCCATATTGTATAAGCCAAAATCATTCGGTTGATATGATCTGCACGGCGCTGTTATATCTGCTTTGTCATTTAAGTATCCGCCAACACCAGCATTATCACCAGCACCACGTTTAAAGTTAGCTAATATTAATCCGCGGGTTGATCTTTTTGACGAACGAACGCCTAAACCATTCCATGGGTATATTTTTTCGTCGTTAATATTTTCAAACTGTGTGTTTCCTATCAATGATAAAGCTGCATATTCCCATTCAGCTTCTGAAGGAAGGCGATAAGCTTGTTTCAAAATACCATCTTCTATGCCGGCTGGCCTAACTGGTCCTTTTGCTCCTTTACCAGTACCGGTTGATTTTGCATTAGGGCTTAAATCAGGTAACATTTTTTTACCATCATACCCAGGGCCGGTTAATTGACCGTTCAGGTACATATCGGTATTGAAAGGATCTTTACCTCCGCCGGCCGCAGAACCCGCAGCATTTCCACCTTTTTTACCTTTTCCAGGTGCATTCAGATCTTGCCAGGACACCAGGTTGCCTTTTTCTCTTAAAATATTTTCGTTAACACGATCGGTACGCCAAACACAATAATCCTGTACCTGGTCCCATGATACACCAACTACTGGGTAGTCCTGAAAAGCCGGGTGCCTTAAATAGTTGTCAACATATGGTTCGTTGTATGAAAGAGGTTTACGCCAAACCAAAGTATCAGGAATGGCATTATAATATAGTTCGCGATCCTGAGGAAAGGTAACGTTTAACCAGTGCATGTAATCAAGCCAATCCTGATTAGCAACTTCTGTTTCATCCATATAAAATGAAGGTACAGTAACCCTGCGGCGAATATTATTATATTCATAAGTAACGTCCTGGTTTGCGCTTCCACCCATTACAAAAGTACCGCCTTCAATAGGAATAAGGCCAGGGCCAGGCGATGGGTGTGTTTGCCTAAACCGCAGATAGCCACCGGTCTTTTTATCGTTATAGGTAATCCCTGTTTTTTGAGATTGTTGCTGATGTTTACTGCAGCTGCTCATCAAGGTACCTATGCCTAACAGCATAATAGCAGTTTGCGTAAAAAGTACTTTCATTTTTTTACAGTTATTTTTTTTAATGTAAATTTAAAACATTTTGAATAAAATGTTGATTTAATTATCTTTTCTTTTGGATAATTAAAGTGTCATGAAGGTTTTAACGCAAAACTTGCTCATGTAGTTTCACTATTTTAATTCTTTTACAGGAAAACTTATTTAAACAGTTAAACGTAATAGGCTGAATTACTATATATTTATCCCCTATAATAAGATAAATTATCCTGATGAAGTTTTTCTCCTTTAAAACTATTTTTTTTTTCATTTCAATATTATTGCCTTCCCTGGCAATGTCACAGACTACTGTAAAGGGAAATACTGAAGTAATCTTTTTAAATTTAACACCTGATTCGCGCTCCGGGGCTTTGGGCGACGCAGGTGTTGCACTTACATCCGATGTTAATGCCAATTACTGGAATCCAGCCAAGCTTGCTTTTCTCGAAAATAATAATGATATATCTTTATCATATAGTCCATGGCTCCGGCCTTTAGTACCTGATCTGAGCTTATCTTATTTAAGTTATGCACATAAGATCGATGACCGCAATTCTATCGGGGCATCGCTGCGGTATTTTAACTACGGTGCCACCTCACTTACAGATATCTATGGCAATAGTCAGGGCACATACTATCCAAATGAATTTTCTATAAACGGAGCCTTTTCACGAAAATTTGGGGACGAGTTTTCACTTGGATTAACAGCAGGTTATATTCATTCCAATTATTCAGCAGGATTAGCACAACAGAATAGGGCAGGTAATGCGGTAGCCGCTGGCGTTTCTTTATATTATACCAATCAATTGCAGGAGTTTGGTAACGATGCAACTATCTCTTTCGGAACAAATATCTCAAACATAGGTTCAAAGATCAGCTATAGTGATGTCGGCACAAAATACTTTTTGCCCGCCAATCTGAAAATCGGAGCAGCGAATACAATAAATCTCGATGATTTTAACCAGATAACTTTAGCCGTTGACTTTAATAAATTACTAACGCCAACACCACCTATACGGGATGCAGAAGGGAATATCATAGCCGGGAAGGATGATGATATTTCTGTTCCGGCAAGTATATTTCAATCTTTTTCTGATTCTCCCAGTGGCTTTAAAGGAGAATTGCAGGAGATCACAATTTCCAGCGGATTAGAATATTGGTACAGCCAGATATTTGCCGTGAGGGTAGGTTACTATTATCATAACCCTAACGATCAGAATAATGTCAATGGCGTTGGGGGAAATTACCTTACCCTGGGTGTAGGCGTTAAGTATAACGAATTTAATTTCGATTTTTCATATATCGCCGCCAGTCAGCAAACCAGCGCTTTGTCAAATACATTACGTTTTACTTTAATCGCTAATTTTGGCGGTAATAAAAATGCAAATAAACGATAATGGGAAAAATAAAGGTTGGTTTTGGTTTTGATGTGCATCAGTTAAAAGAACATCACCCTTTTATTTTAGGCGGTGTTAATTTACAACATCACGCAGGTGCCTTTGGCCATTCGGATGCTGATGTGCTGTTACATGCTATATGCGATGCCTTGTTAGGGGCGGCAAATTTGCGTGATATAGGTTTTCACTTTTCAAACAAAGACGAAAGATGGAAAGGCATAAGCAGCCTGGTTTTATTACAGCATGTGGTAAAGCTTTTGAAAGATAAAGGATGGCAGATAGGTAATATTGATGCAATGGTATGCCTTGAGGAACCAAAAATAAACCCGCACATTCCGGAAATGAAAGTCAATATAGCAAAAGCCGCAGCTATAGAAGAGGATGATATATCAATTAAAGCAACCACCAATGAGCAGTTGGGTTTTATTGGCCGTCAGGAAGGCGTAGTTGCTTACGCTGTTTGTTTGATAGAGAAGTCCGAAAGTCAGTAAAGTCCGAAAGAAAAAACACATATCCAGAGTATTGGAACGGGTATGCTTAAATCGTTTACATTAAATATTAAAGGAATATCTTGAGTCCTACGACAACTTTGCCTACTTCCGGACTTTACTGACTTTCGGACTATCAACTGCTTACCGCGACATCTTTTTTCATCGTCACATTGCCGGTACGTTTTAGCGCTCCCCAGCCACTTAACTCGCCTTTTAGCGCTTTGCGGATAGATTTAAACAATACGTAGTACATTAACTGCCGCCATATAAAACGCTGCGGTATTATGTACACCAATTTTTTGTAATCTTCTTTTTGCATCCAGAAAGCGATAACCGCCACTATGAAATCGATCAGCACAAAACCAGCATAATAAGCCAATATTTTGCCGGGTTTATCACTGAATAAGCCGAATATCATTATTAAGTCGGCGAGCGGGGAAAACAAGGGCAACAGGATTTGAAAAACAAGAATATTCGGCATGCCTAACATCCCAAAATACTTATACTTTCTATTAAACAAAGCGTCCTTGTTTTTCCAGAAACTTTGCATTACACCAAAACTCCAGCGGAAACGTTGTTTCAATAAGCCGTTAAGCGTTTCGGGAGCTTCGGTATAGGCAATGGCTTCGTCGCAATTTTTTACAATATAGCCCTGTTTTAAAATCCGCATGGTCAGGTCGCAATCCTCGGCTAAAGTATCATAAGTGAACTCTCCCGCTTTAAATATAGCCGATTTGCGGAATGCACCTATGGCGCCCGGCACAACAGTTATACTATTAATCAGGTCAAAAGCACGGCGATCCATATTTTGAGCTGTAATATATTCAATTGATTGCCAGCGGGTAATAAGGTTATTTTCATTGCCCACCTTAACAGTGCCTGCAACTGCACCAATTTCTTCATCGGTAAAATAGGTCATTAAGTGATAAACAGCATCTGTTTGCAGCTGTGTATCAGCGTCAATACAAACCACAAAATCATATTGAGCGCGTTCTATTCCGTAGTTCAGTGCGGACGCTTTGCCACCGTTTGGTTTGGTTAATACTTTAACTAAAGGATGATGGCCATATGCTGAATTAACGAGTTCGTAGGTTTTGTCTTTCGACCCGTCATCAATAAAAATAATTTCAAATGAAGGGTACTCCGTTTTAAGTAAGCTTTGGATTGTTTTTATGACTGTAACCTCCTCATTGTAACCGGGTACAATTATACTTACGTGCGGAAGTTGGGAGGCGTCCACCAGTGTGCGGTTAAACTTTTTGTTTTCGGCAAATTGCCGGACGGCAAGTATCCCTATTAGCAGAACACGCCCTACGGCAAGGAAAATTGCAGATAAAAACAAATAGAGCAAAAACATATTGCCATAAAAGTAAAACTGGATCAGCAGGTTATACAACGAACCTAAAATTCCTGAATTGGCGTCGTCTCTTATTGGCGGCATCAAATCTGCCTTGGTTTTATGCAAAACATCAGCTATGGTGGTAAACTGATACCCGTGGCTTTTAAAGTAACGTATTATTTCCGGCAATGCTTTTACTGTTTCTTCGCGTGTATCACCGCCTGCGTCATGCAATAATATCATTGAGCCGGCATTTCTTTGCTTTATAGTACGGGCGAGTATACTATCGGCGGTAACGCCAGGCTGCCAATCCCAGGGGTCAATTGATTCGCCAATGGTGATGTAACTTTGTTTACGGCTTTCAGCAACCGGTATAACTTCTGCAAGTGTCGTTGGCTCGGCATCAGCGTTAAATGGAGGTCGGAATAATATTGTGCTTCTGCCGGTTACTGATTCAATCAACTTTCGTGTGGCGTTCAATTCAAGATTTACCCGGTCAATACTAATGGTAGAAATATCGGGGTGGAAAAAGGTATGATTACCAATTTCATAACCTTCATCATATTCCCTTCTAAGAATCTGGATGTTTTTTTCGGCCATTGATCCCACCACGAAAAATGCAGCGGGCACGTTTTCACGTTTTAATATATCCAATATACGGGGGGTATAATCCGGATCGGGACCGTCGTCAAAAGTTAAAACTATTTTACCGGGTGCATAACCATATTTCCTGATCACATACTTTGTGGGTAATTTAATGTAGTGCTGATCGGTTATCACAAAGTTTGTTGTGTCCATGTGGACATCAATTACGCCTGTAGTAGGTGTGGTTATCAGGTCGAGTACTTCACCGTCGCCATCATAGTCAATTTTGTTATTTAAGCCGACAGTAGTTAGCTTTTTAACGTCAACCCCGGTTTTTAACAATGAGTCAATTGCCAGGTTCTTTTGGAAGAACGTCCATAAGCGCGGATCTTCAGAACCCAGGCGCCAAAGTGCTACACCGCCGGTAGCCCAGTCGTCCGCCATCCTGATAACGTTAAAGTTGGTTGCAGCATCGGTAAAATAAACGGTGTGCTCCAAACTGTCTAAATCGAAGTAAGTATAGTGCAGGTTGGCTGAATTCGGGTCAAAAGTAATTTTACTGTGGTTTTCCTGTGCGGTACTAATTGCCTGGGGATAACCAATGGGCTTCCCTACACTCCCTTCGGGCCAGTCGTAAGCTCCCCCCGCAATTGTAAGGATCACTTTTTCACTCGGTATCCTTGAACATACGTTATCCAATATTTTTTCAACCCAATGTTGATTCGAAAGATCGCCGGCGTTACTGCCCTCGTTGTGCTGATCAATGGCCATTACAAACAAAAAGTCGTTTATACGTTGTAGCCGCTCAAGTTCAAATCTATCATCATCCGGAATTACGTTTTGGGTAACTAAAAAACCCAAAGGGTGCAATATGTTGTAAAGATCATTCTCAAAAGTGATATAGGTTTTGCTGTTTAAATCAAGAATATTGTCAAAATCTAGATTTACTCCCTGGAATTTATATCGTGTAAGTTGTTTCGCGATGTTTTCGATAAACTGGGTGCGGAGTTTTTGATTTTTTATGATACGATCTATGTCTTTTGTATCATAACCGCCGGTAACGTTGTTTACATTAACATAATTGGATAGCGTAATCAATACCGGCTTTTTATATTTTTTGTTCAGATTTATTAACCCGGTATCTATATTGGCAATCATTGTATCCCTGTTTGGCGAAATAAAGAATCCCTCGCTTACCACCATATCCAATTTTGCCATATGATCAACAAGTGATCTGTATGCCTGTGGTTCCCAGGGCCGGTAAAACCCTGCATTAATTCGGTCTTTATTATTGGGATGTTTTAACTGATGTAAATGCCTGGTGTGCGCAAGCTTTTCAATTCCGGTTTTATCAATCTTAAAATCCTTGTATTTTTTTGATTTTTTTAGATTTTCAAGCTCTTCTTTTGACAGCTTTTTCGGGGCCGGATTTAAATTAGGCAGCGTTGGGTAATGCTTGGAAGTTACAGTAATAGCGGCGGCCAGAACGCTGCATGCCAGCACAATTATGAGGACACGGCTAAGCCATTTAAAACGGATCCATCTACCGGGTGTATCAGTTTGAAAAACCTGTTTATCAGCCATTAAATGCTCTTAAATAAAAATATTGGTTTGCTATAGAGGTTTAAATTTGGCCTATTTTTGTGTTTTACCAGGTTCAATTGCCGAAAAATCAACCCCACATTTACAATTTTCGCCACAGCTTTTTTTAGCAAATAAATTCCTGTAAACGAGCCGGCAAACATAAAACAATGCTGCAGCGAATAATAAAGCTATTATAATTGTCTGGATATTCACGTCACAAATTTAATACAATTTATATATATACGTATATACAAGGAAAATAGTATTTGGTTTGGATGAGGGGATAGAATCAAGATACAAGAGCCAGGAATCAAGATATAAGATTATTATCTAAAGCGTCGCATACTTTCTTGATTCCTGGCTCTTGATTCTTGGCTCTCTTAAACCGGCATAAAGGCCACAGTACCCCCAACCCAATCGAAATCTTTATTGTACCGCACACCTATCATCTTTCCCCGGCTTAAGCGAGCGAGATTGATAACCAGTGTTGGTTTTTCGTCGCCGTTTGGCCACAGGTATAGGAGCCTTATCTCAACCTTAACACCTCCATCCGGTGCTTTTACTACAGGTTCGTAATTTACCTTTTGCTGAAGTATCCAGTTTTCAGGGTCTTTTATATTTTTAAAGTCGCTTTCTGCTACATCAATAATAACACCCTGACCCGCAAAGGAAAACAGAGGCTTGAGTACATAATTTTCCAGATCGGCTGGCATTTCCGTTAGCTGATGCAGGAATTGGGTTTTTGGTATGTAATCCCCTTTTAAAAAAGGCATAGTAAATTTGCTGATGCGATAAAACCAGTTTGGATGTGTTATCCATTCTACATCGAGCGGCTGCCTGATGTCGACCACTTTATTAAAGATATCCGGATCGTTATCTATCTCATCAAAAATGAGCCTGTTATAGATGCGTTTGATCGATTTTTTTTCACCATTCGATCTATAAAAAAGCTGCCGGCCGTCCCGTTCTATATCGTTTAAAGATATAATCGGGATATCAAGATATTTTTGAGTTAAATAAAAATCGACAGCCGTTTTCTGCTCCGGGGCATTAACGTCCATTAAAACAACTTCTTCGGATTTATAGGGGCCGATAATTGTTTTTTTGAGGAGGTTAATATAACCCACTTTATCCAGGCCGCTGAAGTAAATACTCCAATCTGGCCCAATATCAAAAGCTTTTGAATAATTTTCGCCAAGATCGACCTGGAAACTATATAGCGATGGAAAGCCCTGTAATTCGATTAATTTTGGTACGATATCGCCCTTTTCATCCTTACAGATGCCAAAATCCAGTGTAATGAAATGACAATGATCGTTTTCATTTGCCACACGCCATTTATCGGGAATTGCTCTTTCTGTCAGCTGTTTAAAATCGGGCTGGAGAATAGTTTCGATAATATCATTGCCTGCCTTTATTAGTTTATCCTTAAACTCCGCAGTTAAAAATACCGGCGTTTCGGCCATGCGAAAAGGGACGGGAGATCGCAAATCTTTATTTACGCCTGCTAAAAACTGTTCGTATTTTTCAACAGTGAAATTTTCATTAAAAATTTTGCGGGCAGATGGGTTCATAGGTGAGGAATTTAAATTCTAAACCGTAAATTACTCCATTTGTCATTGCGAGGTACGAAGCAATCTCGTCGACCTGCATTAGCGCTAATGCATTTACGTCGATGCATAGCTAAGAGATTGCTTCGTACCTCGCAATGACAAAGCTTTATATTTATAAAATTAGACCATTACATCTCCTGGAAACTCAAAACAGCCTGATCTAAAAAGTTTGGGATCATAGTATTTTGTGTATAAGTCAACTTATCCGGGTCTTCAAGCAGTTCCAGCATTTCATTGTATTTATCAAGGCCGTGTTCCTGCACCACATCCTGTTTTTCATCCTCTTTTAATAAAAGGGTTCTCACACCAACCGCATCAGCCTCGGGATGGAATTGCGTAGCAATGGAATAGTCATCAAAGCGGATGGCCATCATCGCTCTCGGCAAGTCAACGTACGGACGTTCCTTTTCAATAGCCAGCAATTTCATGCCCAACTCCGTAAAACGTTTTTCGTTTGGATGAATCACCTGCCAATGACGCGAGTCGACAGCGTAAAATGGGTCTTTCAAACCCTCAAACACCGGCTCGCTTAAACCAGCTTTTGTTTGATGAATGGGTAAAACCCCAAAAGATGCTGATTTACGCATATTAACATCGCCTAAACGATATTTACGACACATTAACTGGAAAGAATGACAAACGTAAAATCCGTATTTTTTTTGCGGGTTATTTGAAAGGTTATGATCTTCAATTTTATCAATCAATTGAAAATATTTCTTTTCCCATTCTGTCCCCTCACTGTCAATTGGACTGCCGGGGCCACCGCTATGGATATAGATATCAAAATCCATATCCGGTACTTCAACTTTCCGGCGTACATCAAATATTTCGAAACTTAAATTTAAGTTGTTTTTCGCCTTATAACGTTTTAATATATCCTGGAACCCGCGCATTCCCTCATTTTCAATTCCATCGTAAAGATCAAGTATGGCTACCTTTATCGGCTGTTTATCTGTCTGCATCTTCTTACTATATTCCTTTTAATGTTTGTGATGTAATATAATCAACAACATCGGCAAAGTTACTATTTTGCTGGTAAACTGCTAACTGTCTGTCGGCACCGGTGCCATGTTCCAGTATTTTATGTACATATTGCAGGTCTTCCCGGCAACCTAATTCGTCAACCACGTCGTCTACAAAATCCAAAAGTTCAAGTATCAATGCCCTTGTATTTACTTCTGTTTCTTTGCCGAAATCTATCATCTTACCATCAATGCCATAGCGCGCAGCCCGCCATTTGTTTTCATTGATAAGCGCACGGTTATAGGTGATAAATTCCATGTTTTGCAGGCGGAGCTTGTATAATTTAGAACAAATGGCCTGGAACAGTGCAACAAAGGTCATTGTTTCATCAACCAGCATCGGGCAGTCGCAGATCCTGAATTCGATGGTTTCAAAAAACGGGTGCACGCGGATATCCCACCATATTTTTTTAGCATTATCAATGCAATTTGTTTTTACCAGCAGCTTTACATAGTTGTCGTAATCTTCAATACTGCTAAAATAATCAGGTATACCAGTACGTGGAAATTTGTCAAATACTTTGGTTCTGAACGATTTATACCCGGTGTTACGCCCCTCCCAAAAAGGTGAATTGGTTGACAGGGCGTATACATGCGGCAAAAAATAGCGGGCCTGGTTGGCAATATGAATGGCCATATTGCGCGATTGAATGCCTACATGCACATGCAGGCCGAAAATTAGGTTTGAACGTGCGGCCTCCTGCAACTCATCCACAATTTCGAAATACCTTGGGTGATCCGTGATGAGCTGGTGCTGCCAGTGCGAAAATGGATGGGTACCCGCTGCTCCGATCCGTAAGCCTAAATCGCCGGCCAGTTGGGCAACTGTGCCTCGAAGTTTACTCACCTCGGCACGGGCTTCGCCGGTATTTTGGCAAATGTGGGTGCCTACTTCAACTACCGCCTGGTGCATTTCGGCCTTTACCTGGTCTTCATGCACCTTTTGCGCACCTTCTACAATTTTTTGTTCATGCGATGTTAGTTCCCGGCTTACAGGATCAATCACCATGAATTCTTCTTCAACACCTAAGGTAAAATTATTCATAATTTGTTCAGGTTTTATCGATTGGGCCTAATAGAGGCTGCAATTTTTTTATATTATCAGGCCATGCATCTTCCCATGGATAAATTCCTTTAGTTGTTGGATAGATACACTGCAACACAGGGAAATCATCGCCTTTGTAGTACCACCGGTCATATCCAACGTACCCTTTATAATTAGATTTATTAACGGGGATAAAAAGACATCTGTAATTATCCAATATATTATCAGACGATGAAAAAGGGCTGTAGTTAACCCCATTTTTTATATCCTCCGCTATGTTATTTATTATGATATGGGATAATTGCTGTTTTAATCCAACAATAATAATTTCCGGGTGATTATAGGTTTTATATAATCCGACCGAATAACTAAAAGGTGGATAATCCTCTTCACCAAAAATATGAAGAACATGCAGACCATACTTTTCAATGTCATCTAATAATTTTTGATCCACGCTGTTGATCTCGTTGTCCACCATAATTATTTCTTAGTTGCTGCTTTTGTCGTCGCCTTTTTGGGCATCGTTGTTTTTATCGTCCCCTCCGCCAAAATTTCATGATCTATCTTTCCTGCGCTTGCCTCTTTTTTATCAGCCTTCTTTTCTACTTTCTTCTCCGATGATAAAAGATCCTGCCCGACGGCGCCTGTTTTTACATATTCGCCCCAGGTTAAATTATCCATGCCATTTTTTTGTTTTTTTGCGCGCTCTATGGCATAGTCGGCAGCGGTTTCAACTACCCATTCAAAATTTTCCTGCCCAACGCTGGTCACTTCTGCATCCGGTGCGGGATTGCAAAAATCAATTGCATAAGGTACCCCACCACGGATGGCAAACTCTACCGTATTAAAATCGTAGCCCAGGTACTTGTTTAGCTTTATTACATAGTTTTTAACGGTATCCAACAGTTTTTTTTCCGCTGGAGCTTTGCCATGCTCATACCGTAAATGATGAGGATTACGCGGCTCATATTGCATAATGCGTACGTGCTTACCGCCAATGCAGTAACAGCGGAAATAATCATCAAAAACAACTTCTTCCTGCAGCATCATCACATACTGTTTGGTTTTATTGTATTTGTCAAAGAAGTCGTCCTTATCGTGAAGTTTATAAACCTCTTTCCAGCCGCCGCCATCAAAAGGCTTCATATAAGCAGGAAAGCCCACATAGTTAAATATACCATCCCAATCGAGCGGATAGGCCATATTGCGGAATGATTTGTCAGTAGTATCATCTGGATGGTCCTTTGATGGTAGGATTACCGTTTTGGGTACCGGTACGCCAATTTTTACAGCTAAGGCATTATTAAAAAACTTTTCGTCAGCGCTCCACCAAAAAGGGTTGTTAATCACCGCCGTGCCGCATATGGCGGCATTTTTCAAGGTCGCTCTGTAAAAAGGAACATCCTGCGAAATACGGTCCACAATTACCGCGTAATCCAGCGGCTCAGCCTGCATCACTTTATCAATGCGAACAAACTCGGCTGTGATGTTTTTTTCAGCTTTATGGTTGATGCGATCAACAAAAGCCTGGGGAAATGAATTTTCCTGTCCGAAAAGAATGCCTATTTTTTTCATGGTAGTAATTTTATTGATTTACATATGTTTTATAGCCAACTCAATAATTCAATAATTCAATAATTATTTTACAGTTGATAAATAATGCGGAAACATCTCTTTCCAAATGGGCCAATCGTGATTGGCAAATGGGCGGATATCCAACCAATGATTAATATTTTTTTGTTTCAGAATGTTTGACATTTGGATATTATAATCCTTGCACATGTCGTGCTCCGAAGTGCCGAGGATGATATTCATCTGGCATAATTCAGGCTGGTTGCTTCCCGGAAGAAAATCTACCGGGTTATTGTAAAAGACATTATCGTCGTAGTACCCATCGGTAAACATTTTAATATCAAAAGCGCCACCCATGGTAAACAGATGTGCCACCTTTTCGGGATGTTTAAAGGCAAAGTTGGCTGCATGGTAGCCGCCAAAGCTGCAGCCGGCGGCAACAACTTTATTAACCCCGGTTTCGTACATCGCCCATGGTGCGAGTTCATCAACCAGCATTTTATCGTACCATGCATAATTTCGCGCGCGGTCTGCCGGATATATGCTTTTATCATACCAGCTTATGGCATCAATGGTATCAGGACAATATATTTTAACCAGGCCCTCATCAATAAACCACTTTACACTATCTATTAACCCGAAATCTTTGTTTTGGTAGTAACGCCCTTTGGTGGTTGGAAAAAGAATAACCGGATAGCCCCTGTCGCCGAATACCAGCATTTCAAGGTCCATACTTAAGTTTGGCGAATACCAGCGATGATATTTTTCGGTCAATTTAAGTCAAGGTTATTTGATGAATGTAAGTTAAAGAAATAAATTTTAAATTGAGGAAATGAATTTTGCCTCACCCTGCCCTCTCCAAAGGAGAGGGTTCAAAAAGAATTTTTAAGTCCTCTCCTTTGGAGAGGATTTAGGTGAGGCGGAGTTTTTAATTTGAAAACCTTACTTTTGCAGCCCTAATTAATTTAAAATAAAGATGTACTGGAGTGGGCTTGAGCTGGAAATGACGATCACGGAAAATAAAATTGCTATTAATTCAACCTTGCTGAAGCGGGATGTTACATGTACACTGCTGATGCCGGAAGGAAATACTTTTAACGAAGCCCCGGGTTTGTTATTGCTGAATGATGGGCAGGAGATAGAAAACCTTCAGCTTAAAGAAACGTTGGAGGAATTGGCAGACAAAGGTCGGATAAAACCATTACTGGTTGTTGCTATTGATGCGGGAGATGAACGTTTACAAGAGTATGGCGTGGCGGGTAATCCCGACTTTAAAAAGAGAGGATCGAAGGCGGCGATATATACTGACTTTATAAAGACCGAGCTATTACCGGCGATTATCAATTACACAGGAATTGAGAAATTTGGTCCAATTGCTTTTGCAGGATTTTCGTTAGGCGGCCTTTCTGCACTCGATATAGCCTGGAATAATTCGCAACTGTTTGATAAAGCCGGCGTGTTTTCGGGTTCGTTTTGGTGGCGCAGCAAAGACCTTGGTAAAGGTTATACTGACAACGACCGTATTATGCATAGCGTTATCAGGAATAGTAAAACAAAACCAAATTTAAAGATTTGGCTGCAAACCGGAACAAAAGACGAAACCGCCGACCGCAACAAGAACGGGATCATCGATTCAATTGACGATACCATTGACCTTATAATAGAACTTGAAAAAAAGGGATTTAAACGGCCGGATGATATTCAATACCTGGAAATGGTTGGCGGGAGTCATGACACGGCAACATGGGCTAAGGCCATGCCTAAGTTTTTGTGCTGGGCGTTTGGGAGATAAACTTCAAATCTGGGTTTAAATAAACCATAATCTTTAAATTGTTTAAGAAAAGTAACACGTTAGCTTTTAATCTTATTTTTGTTAAATTACAGAAAAGACATTTAAGAGCTAAAAATGATTTCTCAGGAAGAATTAAGTAAACTTTTGCCATCGTTAGAAACAGACCGCATTGAAAAAACCGTCTCTAAGAATGACGCTGACAAATTTGGTGAAGCGATATGCTCATTCTGTAATGATATGCCAAATCATCAATTGCCCGGTTATTTGATTATTGGCGCTAATGATGATGGGAGTTTAAATGCTACAACAGTAGATGAACAATTAATGCAAACTTTACTGAGCTATAGAACAGATGGACGTATTGTTCCACCTCCGGCTATGGTCGTTGCTAAATTTACTTATCCAACCGGTGATGTTGCAGTTATAGAAGTCCGACCATCTGTAGTGCCTCCTGTAAGATATAAGGGTAAGGTGTGTATAAGAATTGGACCGAGAAAAGGAACAGCGAATGAAGCCGAAGAACGAATTTTGAGTGAAAGGAGATCAACATTTGCGAGATCATTTGACACACAACCGGCTTATGGCAGTAATATTGACGATATCAGTATAGATATTTTTAAACTTATCTATTTGCCAACCGCGATTGATAATGACACCTTAATAGAAAATGGAAGGGAAATAAAACAACAGCTATCATCATTGAAATTTTACGATTTGAAAACTGACATTCCTACAAATGCTGGAATATTGCTGTTTGGAAAAAATCCGAGGTATTATTTAAGCGGTGCTTATATTCAATACGTTAGATTTGTTGGAAAAGATGAGATTAGCGATTTTGATTTTGAATATCGGTTTGAAGGGGATTTGACCACTCAGATGAGAGTATTGGACGATTTTATTAAGGCTCAGATTGTAAAAAGAGTTCAACATAAACTCGGCGAAGATTATGTCGCTGCTTATCCGGCATCCGCTGTACAAGAGTTACTTTATAATGCGATTATTCATCGTGACTATCAATCTAATGCTCCAATAAAATTTTATGAGTTTATTGATAGAATTGAGATAACCAACCCTGGTGGTTTATATGGCGATGCCCGACCGGAAAATTTCCCCAATAAAAACGATTATAGGAATCCAACACTTGCAGAGGCTGCCAAAAATTTAGGATTTATTAACACCTTTAACGTTGGCGTAAAAAGAGCGATAGCTGCACTACAAAGAAATGGATCTCCTGATCCAAAATTTATTATAGATCAACCTACTAGTTTTAGTGCAATAATTTATAGAAGGCGATAGTATATAACATTGGCAAAAGCACTTTTAATTAAGACAGTCGTAAGAACCTTTTATTTCGAAGGAAATTCATAATCAGATCAAATGCATCATCCCGAAGATAATCCCTGGAAAATCACTTCCGAAAAGGAAATTTATAACAACCCCTGGATCAACTTAACAGAGTACGAGGTGATCAACCCATCAGGTAACCCGGGAATTTATGGCAAAGTTCGCTTTAAAAATATTGCAATCGGTGTTTTGCCATTGGATGATGAACTGAATACTTACCTGGTTGGTCAGTACCGGTTTGCGTTGGGGCAATATAGCTGGGAAATGCCGGAAGGAGGAGGTCCTATAGGGGTTGACCCTTTAGAATCCGCAAAACGTGAATTATTGGAGGAAACCGGCCTTAAGGCACAAAACTGGAGCGAATTATTACGCATCCACCTTTCAAACTCTGTGAGTGACGAGTTAAGCATTATATATCTTGCACGCGACTTTGAACAATTTGAACCGGAGCCCGAAGATACCGAGCAGCTTATAGTTAAAAAGCTGCCATTCGAAGACGTATACCAAATGGTTTGCAAAGGTGAAATTACAGATTCAATGACAGTAGCGGCAGTTTTGAAAGTTCGTTTATTATTAATAGAAAACAAATCTGCAGGTATATATCAACTGCCAGAAAAAATCTAAATTTGGTTCTTTATGAGAAAGTTCCTCGGGTACATATTATCCCCTTTTGCTGCACTGGCTTTTTTCCTGATGCTGATAATTTTTCAGCCGTTACAATGGATCGCCTATAGATTTTTCGGTTATACTGCCCATAAAAGAGTAGTTGATATTTTAAATCTTTGCCTTTTAAGGACGGTTTACCTTGCAGGAAACAGGGTGATTTTTATCAATAAACAAAACTTACCGATTGGCAGGCCAATTATTTTTTTGGCTAACCACCAAAGCATGTTCGATATTCCGCCGCTGATTTACTATTTGCGTAAATACCATGCTAAATTTATCTCCAAGATTGAACTGACAAAAGGCATCCCATCCATATCTTTTAATTTAAAATATGGAGGCGCAGCTAATATAGACCGGAATGATCCGCGACAGTCTATTACTGAAATAGTTAAGCTGGCTAATCGGATGAAGGAAAATAAATGGTCTGCCGTGATATTTCCGGAAGGGACACGCTCAAAAGACGGAAAGTTAAGACCATTTCAATCTGCCGGAGTAGCTACTATTCTGAAAAAATGTCCAGAAGCACTACTTGTCCCGATTGCCATCAATAATTCATGGAAAATGACCCAATATGGTTACTATCCCCTCAATACCTTCTTACGCATGACATGGGAAGTGCTCGAACCGATTGAACCGAATGGGAGATCGGCCGAGGAATTGGTTAAGCAAGCAGAAGATAGGGTAAGAGAAAACCTAAAATCTTAATTTGTCAGCAATAACAGTTTTCCTGGTTCCTATTATAAAGCTATTGCTTTATCCCCTCCAAAGTAAACAGGAAAGCATAATTCAATGCTACATCCTTTAAATAATCAAAACGCCCGCTTGCTCCGCCATGACCGAACTCCATGTTGGTATGCAATAAAATAATGTTATTATCGGTTTTCATTGCCCTTAGCTTTGCTACCCATTTGGCTGGCTCAAAGTATTGTACCTGGCTGTCGTGTAAACCGGTGGTAACAATAATATTGGGATAGTTTTTATGTTCAACATTTTCGTAGGGAGCATAGCTTTTCATATAAAAGTAGGCCTCCTTTTCGTTCGGGTTACCCCACTCGTCGTACTCGTTGGTGGTAAGCGGTATCTTATCATCAAGCATGGTGTTCACCACATCCACAAAAGGTACCGCTGCAATTACGCCGTGCCATAAGTCAGGCGCCATATTGATTACGGCTCCCATTAAAAGGCCCCCGGCGCTGCCTCCGTTGGCATACAAATGTTGTTTGCTGGTATAGTTTTGTTTCACTAAATATTCGCCGCAGTCAACAAAGTCGGTAAAGGTGTTTTTCTTTTTCATCAGCTTGCCGTCCAGATACCATTGACGGCCCATTTCCTGCCCGCCACGAATATGTGCTATAGCGAAAGCAAAGCCGCGGTTTAATAACGTAAGGCGGGTACTGTTAAAGCTAGCGTCGGTACTGTATCCATAACTTCCATAAGCATACAGCAGCAAAGGAGCTTTGCCATCCTTTTTAAAACCTTTTTTGTATACAATGGAAAGCGGCACCTTCGCGCCGTCCCTG
Source organism: Mucilaginibacter sp. (assembly GCA_036498965.1). Lineage (GTDB taxonomy): Bacteria > Bacteroidota > Bacteroidia > Sphingobacteriales > Sphingobacteriaceae > Mucilaginibacter. The sequence continues at coordinate 41,484 of DASYEP010000001.1, read as the reverse complement.
GCGGTTATATATACCCGCTCGCTAACATAATCACTGGGTTTGTATCCGCCGAGTACCGGCTGCTGTTTCTTTAACGTTTTAACTTTCGTTATCATATTATAATCAAATACAGAAACAGGTACCGTTAGCGACGTATACCCGTAACGTAAAACAGCGCTGTTATATTCCGGATTTGCGCCAAAGTCGGCTGCATAAGCAGCTTCGCCAAAGTTTATGTAGTGCTCCTGCCCGTTCTTTAAATTGCGGATACGTATCCTTGTTAACCCGTCTTTGCGTTCGCTCAGGGCAATAAAGTCTTTAAACTCCTCAACCTGTTCCAGCAATACGTCGTTACGATGAGGGATCACATCTTTCCAGTTGGCCTCGCCGGTTTTATCCAGCGGGCATTCCATCAGTTTAAAGTTCTTTGCCCCGTCTTTATTGGTGCGTATCAAAAATTTATCTGCCATGGGTATCACATCGTACAAAACATCTTTCATGCGTGGCTGAAATACCGTGAAAGCATCATTGGGTTTGGATGCATCAATCATCCGCGCCTCTGCGGATAAGGTAGCTTGCGAGTAAATAAAAATGTACTTGTCATTCTTACTTTTCCCTACGCCAATGTAATTACTCTTGTCCTTCTCCTCATATACCATAGGGTCACTATTGGCGCCGGTACCCAGCGTGTGGCGTTTAATCTTCTCCGATAGCAGTGTTACAGGGTTCTTTTCGGTGTAAAAAATCGTCTTATTGTCGTTAGCCCAGCAGGGGTCACCTTCAGTGTCACCAATGGTATCCTTTAGCATTTTTCCGGTTTCAAGGTCTTTTATATAAATGGTATAACGTCTTCGGCTAACTTCATCTACACCAAAGGCCAGCAGCTTGTTGTTTGAGCTCATATCAAAGCCGGTAACGGCAAAATATGGATGGCCAACTGCCATTTTATCAACATCAAGCAAAACCTCTTCTTTTGCCGCCAGGGTGCCCTTTTTGCGGCAATATTTATAATATTGTTTACCGGTTTCGGTACGTGTATAGTAGTAGTAGCCTTTTTTAAATATGGGCAAGCTTTCGTCTTTTTCTTTTATCCGGGCTTTCATTTCGGTAAACAAATCAGCCTGCAGCTTTTTTGTGCCGCTCATTACTGTATCCAAATAAGCATTTTCTGCTTTCAAGTAGCTCACAGCACGGGTGCTGTCGGGGCCCTTACCAAAGTAATCATACATCCAATAGTAATTATCCAAAACACTATCAGCGTGAACAGTGCGCCAGTGTATTTTCTTATTGGCAATGGGAGGCGTAGCTTTTTGAAATTGAGAGTGTGCAACAGTTGCATATATCAGGATACCTAATAGAGTTAATACCTTCTTCATGATGCTGATTGTTGAAGTGGATAATGGTAAAAGATGAAATGGGTCAGTTGTATGTTTCGAGAAAGGTATAAATTATTGAACAATATATCAAGCAGTTAAGATTGACCGGTAAGGTTAGTAACTGCACTATTGGAGTAAGAGAAAACGTTTAAAAGCTAAAATCGCAGTTTGTGGTCTTTATTTAATATGTTGTTTATCAGTAAGTTAATTAATTGGTAGTATGTAAGAGTTAAAACATTAGTAATCCCTCCCCATCCTGTTGCCTCCCGCAAAACGGAATAAGGAACAATATTTTTTTATCAAACGTGTTATATTTTAGCTTGTCAACAAAATATAATATTGACAAGCAAGTATTTTATATTTAAGTTTGATACTTCATTTATGCAGCTTTATTGCAATTTTCCGTGAAAAAATTTAAGTCGCAAATTCTTTTTAAACGATTGGCATTATTATTTTTAATGACTTACTTATTGGGGTCATTTACAAATATGCTTTTCATTCCCCGATATGCACCGGCTTACTCACAAACGATTTCTACCCCAGGTTTAGTTTTCCACGCACGGGTAAAATCTGATAATTTTAATTCGATCAATTTTTTGAAGATCCTTGATAAATCAACTTTTGATAATGACCCCCTTAATTCCCTCTTTTTTGTTCAAAAGTGCTTAGTTCTCATTTTTATGGGATTAGCACTCTCTAAGGTAAAATCAAGATCAATCCAGCCCCAATCTCAAATATTACATAGTCTACAGTATTCTTATCTTTCTTTTTGCACGCTCCGCATCTGAAATAAAGGCCAATACGAGGTTTATATCAATTTACGCGTTTTCTTTTTAATTCGCTATCTTTTTCGACGTCTGGACGAAGAGTTCGGCACTCAAGCAAATTATAAATTAACCGGGCCGCTAATTACGGATAAGCCCCATATATAAACCGACGCAAATATTCCATTACCCAAGTTTTTTTAGTTAATAACAGCTTCGTTCAATTAGTTGATGAAGTAAAATCTTTCGTTTTATATATAAAAAATTTCAAACATGAAACTCATAAGATCAAGTTTCGCTATAGTTATTATTTCGTCTGCATTAATCGCATTACAGGCATGTAAAGCAAAAAAAATGATTCAAAAACCCGCCCCGGTTGCGGAAACCACAAAGCCTGCTACTCCGGTACAGCAAGCAAAGCCCGCGGCTCCTCCTGTTCAACCACCTGCGCCGGTTGCGAAACCAGATTTCAGTTTCGCCAATATTCAATTTGAATTTGATTCGGACGTATTAAAAACTGCTTCATATCCAACTTTAGATAAAGTAGCTTCCGAAATGAAAATGAACCCCTCGGTTAAGTTAAATTTAAATGGTTACGCCTCTATCGAAGGAACTGAAGCACATAACATGATATTGTCACAGGACAGGGCCAATTCAGTTAAGGATTACCTGGTTAATTCCGGAGTTAGTTCTGCCAACCTGATAACAAAAGGCTATGGTACTGCTAATCCTGTTGCCGCCAATAACACCGATGCAGGAAAGGTGTTAAACCGCAGGGTAGAAATCCACAAGCAGATTTAATTCAAAGACTTTTCATCCGGCAGGACGAGGGCCCTGCCGGAGAAAGTAAAAATTGCTATCAATAATAAATGACATTAAACAAATTTGTAAAAAAAGTCGTCACCATTAATGCAAAACCTTCCATGGTGTGGGATGCATTGACGACGCCGGAATTAATTAGGTTGTGGCTATCTGAAACACAGATAAAAATATCTTCTGATTGGAAAGTCGGGAGTTCTATAACTTTTACCGGAAGTGCTCATGATGTTGAATATCACGACAAAGGAATAATATTAAGGTTTGATAAAGAAAAAAATTTTCAGTACAGTTATTTAAGCGCTTTTTCGAATTTGTCAGACATACCTGAAAATTATTCGGTGATTGAATTTAGTTTAACACCTGTGGGGAATAAAACAATGTTAACACTTATACATAGTAATTTCGTAACAGAAACAATATACAAACATTCAATTTTTTATTGGACAGCTACAATTCCAATAATCAAAGGATTGACTGAGGAGCCATAACAGTGGCTATAGGTTGTGATGCATCTTGTACAAAGATGAGACGTTAACGGTAACATTATCGTTACTTGCAGTTAAAGGACTTAGTTGATACCTTGTAAACTTTCTTATTAAAAGCCCTAATGATAAAGATTACTAAACCGATACTAGTTATTTCTCTCATTTCTCTTTCCGTTACAGGGATTGCCCAGCAAATTAAATTAAGCAAAGAAGTAGAAAATGCGTTAAACGGGGTTGATACAGCTCAAATTAAAGCCGATATTACTTACCTGGCCGATGACAAGCTAAAAGGCAGGCTTCCGGGTACAGAGGGGTATCAGATGGCGGTTGATTATGTGGTTTCCCAATTAAAGGCGCTTGGTGTTAAACCGGCAGGCGAGAATAATACCTGGCTGCAGGAAGTTAGGTTACGCAGGGCTTTTGTGCATAATCCTGTTATAACAACAAATACCGATCAGGAAAAACTATATGGTTATGTGTCGGGCAGTTATGCTATTTTTCCGAATCCGGCTTTGCCGGATGTTAAAATAACAGCTGGTTTGGCTTTCGCAGGATATGGCATCAGCGAGCCATCACTTGGTTATGATGATTATGCCGGGATAGATGTAAAAGGGAAAATTGTCCTGATAACCCGCGGAACACCTGATAAGTTTTCGTCTTCGGTTGCCGCTCATGTGATGAGCTCAACGCACCTTGTAAAAGTGGCGGCCGAACATGGAGCCGTGGGTGTTATCGTCTGCATGACTGATTCCACTGCCCGTACACCAAATTTGAGCAGGGGTATCTACAGCGTTCTGGATAAAGATAAAAATGTCGCTGTATCATCAACGTATTATTCTGACCAGGTAAAGGTTTTTGGGAGCGTAGTATATAATATGTTTAAGGGGTTTTTGAAGGATAATGGCGTTTCTCTGGACACGTTAAAGTCCAGGCTTAAATCCGGACGGCCAAATTCTTTTTTGTTAACCCGGAGTATGAATGTTTCCTACTCAACAACTTACCAGGACATAATCAGCTACAATGTTATTGGCAAAATAGAAGGTTCCGATCCCGAGCTGAAAAATACTTATGTTGTACATAGCGCGCATCTCGATCATTTGGGTATCGGTACGCCTGTACAGGGCGACTCGCTTTATAACGGGGCACACGATAATGCATCAGGCGTGGCGAGTGTTTTGGGGATAGCCAAAATTTACAAAAACATTAAACAAAAACCTAAACGCTCCATTTTGATGGTGTTGATGACCGGAGAAGAAATGGGCGACCTTGGCTCAGGTTATTTTGCAAAATACCCTACTGTACCGGTTAAAGATATAGTTGCAGATGTTAATACCGATATGCCAACCATCATAGCACCTTTGCTATCCATAACCGCTTTAGGAGCCGAACATTCATCATTAATAAACCAGGTTAACGAGGCGGCAGCCTATCTGAACCTTGGCGTTGAGCCAGACCCTGAACCTAAACAGGCGCGGTTTACAAGGAGTGACCAGTATAGTTTTGTTTTGCAGGGAATTCCGGCTTTACATATTAAATACGGCAGTAAAACAGCCGACGGTAAAAATAATCTTAACGATTTCGTTGCGATCTGGCGCGCAAAATACTACCACAAGCCGCAGGACGATATTAACGGCATATTTAATTTTGGAGCCGGAAAAACCTACGCCGAGCTTAACTTTTTAATCGGTTACCTTGTAGCGCAAGACGCTGAAAGGCCAACCTGGAACCCCGGTGATATTTTTTCTGTAAAGTGATGACAAAATGTTGACAGGATACGTATACCTGTTTAACATCTTTACATTAGCTAATGGCGTTAATAGACAATCATATTGAAATAGAAACAGGGTCGTTATTAACCTTGTTAAAATGCCCCGAATGCGGTACTACATATAATGCCGGTCACATCCACACAGTATGCGTTAATGATTCTTGCGGATCCAGCTTGTTTGCAAAGTATAATTTAAGAACGGCGTTAAACAAACAGGTATTGCACGGGCGGCCCGCCACCATGTGGCGTTACAAAGAATTTTTGCCTGTTATTGACGAAAAAAATATTGTTACCCTTGGCGAAGGCTTTACTCCCATAATACCCATTGAAAACCTTAAAAAATTTATAGGGGACAATGAGATTTTTTGGAAAGACGAGTCCGGAAATCCCACCGGCTCTTTCAAAGCACGGGGTATCAGCTCTGCGGTGTCTAAAGCTAAGGAATTGGGGATCGAAGTAATTGCCACGCCTACCGCCGGTAACGCAGGCGGCGCCTTAGCCGCGTATGCTGCGCGGGCAGGTATAAAGGCAATTGTATATATGCCCAGGCAAACTCCAAAAGTTTTTAAAGATGAATGCCGCTTATACGGGGCCAACCTTGTTGAGATTGACGGTAACATCAGCGACTGCGGTAAGCTAATAAATGAACATGCTTTGCTAAATGATTGGTTCCAGGTATCAACGTTAAAAGAACCCTATCGACTGGAAGGTAAAAAAACGATGGGCTACGAAATTGCGGAGCAGTTTAACTGGCAGCTACCCGACGTTATATTTTACCCAACCGGCGGCGGTACAGGACTTATAGGTATATGGAAGGCATTTGATGAACTGGAGCAATTGGGCTGGATAGACAGCAAACGTCCGCGCATGGTGGCCGTTCAATCAGAGAGTTGCAACGGTATTGTCAAAGCTTTTAATGCAGGAAATACTGTTTCTGAATTTACCGATGGCGGATTTACAATCGCCAATGGCCTGAGAGTGCCTAAGCCGTACGCCGATAAGTTAATATTAAAAATATTGAGGAAAAGTAATGGTTTTGCAATTGCAATAAGCGATCGGGAGATGAGCCACGCTTTAAAAGAAATATCTGTTAACGAGGGTATGCTTATCTCACCCGAAGGTGCTTCGCTGTGGCAGGCATTTAAAAAACTAAGCACTGCCGGGTGGATAAAACCTGATGAAAAAGTACTGCTTATAAACACCGGCAGCGGCTATAAGTATCTCGAAAATATTGATATATAAGAATTTAACATCGTAATTAATCCTTTCGGTTTCTCAATATTATTCGCAAGCGAAGTGACTTTTTACTATCTTGGCATTTACAAATTATGACTTTAACCGGCACGCAAACTAAAGATCAAGTTCAGACACAAAATAATATTTTAGCTGCCAAACAGGATATTGCTGCCCTTGAATTAAAATTAACTGAAAGAAACGCTGAAATGATTAAGTGGATGTTTATTTTTTGGGTGGGACAGGTGGCCGTTACATTCGGTTTTATATTGCTGTTTTTGAAGAAATAGGCTCACAAAAGACTTAAGTTTCTTGGTTAAATATTTTCTTCAAATTCTATCTTAAAATCGATGTTTCTAGTTTGCCTAATAAAAAGCATCAAAGAAATCATTGACTCACAAAAATCGACGGTTCAGACAATTACACCGCTACTGGTAAACTCACAGTTTCTACATCTTCAGCCACCAGCGGGTTAACGCTTTCATCATCTTTTTCAACCCTTAGGTTATTTACAATGTGCAGTTGACGGGCCGGCGTATTTTTGCCCATAAAATACTCAAGCAAACCTTTTATATTGGCATCTTTTAATATAACCGGATCAAGGCGAATATCCTTGCCTATAAACAAACCAAACTCGTCCGGCGATATCTCACCAAGCCCTTTAAACCTGGTAATCTCCGGCTTTACACCCAATTTTGCAATGGCGTTACGCCGCTCCTCGTCGCTGTAGCAATAAATAGTTTCTTTTTTATTGCGTACACGGAATAGAGGCGTTTGCAAAATAGAAACATGCCCTGCTTTTACCAGATCCGGGAAAAACTGAAGGAAAAAAGTCATCAGCAAAAGCCTGATGTGCATACCGTCAACATCGGCATCAGTAGCGATTACAATGTTGTTATATCTTAAATCGTCCAATCCGTCTTCAATGTTCAACGCATGCTGCAGCAGGTTAAACTCTTCGTTTTCATAAACCACCTTTTTTGTGAGGCCGTAGCAGTTAAGCGGCTTTCCCTTGAGGCTAAAAACAGCCTGCGTAGCTACGTCGCGTGATTTGGTTATCGAACCGCTGGCCGAGTCACCTTCCGTAATAAATAAAGTAGTATCCTGGTGGCGTTCGTGTTTGTCGTCAAAATGAACCTTGCAATCGCGTAATTTGCGATTATGGAGCGACGCCTTTTTAGCGCGTTCATTTGCCAGTTTCTTAATACCTGCAATTTCCTTCCTTTCCCTTTCTGATTGCATAATACGCTTTAATAAGGCGTCGGCTACAGCCGGATTTTTATGCAGGTAATTGTCTAATTCTTTTTTTACAAAATCATTAATAAAGCCACGTACCGATGGACCTTCGGGGCCAATATTCTGAGAGCCCAATTTTGTTTTTGTTTGCGACTCAAACACCGGCTCCTGCACTTTAATAGCAATTGCAGCTACAATCGATGCCCTTATATCGGAAGCATCAAAGTCCTTTTTATAGAATTCCTTAACAGTTTTAGCAACTGCTTCGCGGAATGCTGCCTGGTGTGTGCCCCCCTGCGTAGTATGCTGTCCGTTCACAAAAGAGTAGTATTCCTCGCCGTATTGCTGACCATGTGTCATGGCAATTTCTATGTCTTCTCCCTTTAAATGGATTATAGGGTAACGCAGCGTTTCGGAATCGGTGTTGCGGGTAAGGAGGTCGTACAGCCCCCGTTCAGAAAGATACTTTTGACCGTTAAAAACAAGCGTGAGGCCGGAATTGAGGAACACATAGTTCCATATCATGCTCTCTACAAATTCCGGAATAAAATGGTAATTCCTGAAAATGGTATCATCCGGTATGAAGTTTATGTTGGTACCGTTGCGTTGCGTGGTATCCTTTTCGGGTTCGTTCTTTATCAATTCACCCTTTTCAAATTCAGCCGATTTGGTGCGTCCGTCCCTATATGATTGAACGGTAAAGAAATTTGAAAGCGCATTAACCGCTTTGGTTCCCACACCGTTTAGTCCTACCGATTTTTGAAACGCCTTACTATCATACTTACCGCCGGTATTTATTTTCGATACGCAATCAATCACTTTCCCCAAAGGGATTCCCCGGCCAAAGTCGCGTACCGATACTTTATGATCGCTCATGGTCACTTCAATAGTTTTACCGGCCCCCATTACGAACTCGTCAATTGAGTTGTCGATAACTTCTTTTAGTAAAACATAAATGCCGTCGTCGTAAGCCGAGCCATCACCGAGCTTGCCGATATACATCCCCGGCCGTAACCGGATATGTTCTTTCCAATCCAGTGAACGGATACTATCATCACTATAATCTGCAGCTTCTGCCATGTTTTTAGTTGTTAATTATTAGTCATTGGTTATTTCACCAATGCAGCAAAAATAATATTTAGGACATTGAAGTCATCGTTTCAATATCCTAACTTATCAACAATGTGTTCAGGATTTAAATTTGAGGCAGTTTTTTACCTTGTTAATGTTCTTAAAAAATTCGGGGCCTTTGTCGTTGGTAAAGCAAACAGCCAGGATAGTGCCCGTGTGAAATTTTTGAAGCGTGAACATCAACGCATATTTATAATGCTTTGTGTCGGGCAGGTCAAGCAGGGTAAGCAGGTATGATTTTCCAACATCGGCATTATAGGCGGTGAGATAATCAGGCGATATGCTCCTCACCAGGTAGTTTCTTTCGCCGGTAAAAGCATTAGCCTGGGCTGATCCCATAGAAGCGTAAAGCGAATCGGGATTGGCCTGCAAAACGTCACTATTTTGTGCCTGGGCCTTTACAAAATTGTTCCAGTCGTCTTTTTCCGATTTAACCAGCAGCCATATTTCAAAGCCCTTGCCGGGAAGCTCCATGGCATAGTCAAAAGAAAAATCCTCATCATTTGGCGCTTTAACTTCCTTAAATTCTTTAGGGAATATAAAAGAAGCGCTAGCTTGTACGGTTAAACGATAAAATTCCTTAAGCTGACTGCTCATGCGGGGTACCTGCTTTTCGTTCACAGGTGCAACCTGTTTTTGCTGTGCGTAAATTGAAGCAATACTAACCGTAAGGACCGCGATAATTAATATTTGCTTACTTTGCTTCAAAATATTTTTCGTCATTATGCAAAAAAGAATATTAATTACAAATTAGAGGATCGTATATCAAACAAAAATAAAATTTAAAATTAAATATAGAGCAAATAGTTTAATAAATGAGCATAAAGCCAAAACTTAACCGCTTTGATCTCACCATGATAGTGATTAGCCTGGTGATTGGGATGGGTATATTTGCAACTCCAAGCGAAGTGGCTATTAAGGGCGGAAATGCATGGATATTTTTTGGCGCATGGATATTTGGCGGCTTGGTAAGCTTGTGCGGCGCACTTACGTTTGCCGAGATTGGCGCCAGGTATCCCACAGCCGGTGGTTTTTATAAGGTCTTTTCATATTGTTATCATCCAGCTGTAGCGTTCATGATTAACTGGGTGCTCGTTATCAGTAATGCGGCCTCAGTTGCCGCGGTCGCCCTTATTGGGTCTGATTATATCAAACCATTTTTATTGCCCGCGAATTTGCAAAATGATTTGGGTACAAAAATAATCACCATCACCTCGGTAATGATCCTCTACGTTATCAACTATTTGGGAATAAAAATGAGCGCCCGCACACAAAGCGTACTTATTATATTTAAAATGGGAATGATATTGCTTATTTGCTCCACCGTTTTTATAAGCAATGCCGTGCCAGCAACTGGTCATATTACGCCCCATACAGGAAACATGATTACCGCTTTCGGACTTAGCCTGGTAGCGGTATTTTTTACTTATGGCGGTTATCAGCAAACAATTAATTTTGGCGGCGATATTATCAATGCTAAAACTAACATACCCAAAGCCGTCTTTTTCGGTATTACCGTAGTGCTGATCCTTTACTTATCTATTAACTATGCTTATTTCCATATTTTAGGAATAGGGGGCCTTCAGCAAACACCCGCCTTGGCAGCAAAAATGGTAGGCGTGGTGTTTGGCACCACCGGCTATAAGATAACTTCCATCATGATATTTCTCTCGGTGCTGGCCTATGTAAATGTTAATGTACTGGCCAACCCACGCGTATATTATGCCATGGCCGAAGATGGAATTCTACCCGAAATATTTAAGAAAGTAAACCCAAAAACCCAGGTGCAGGAATTTGGAATGAGCTTTTTTATAGCTGCCATTATAATAGTACTATTCTTTGTAGCAAAATTTAGCGACATGCTTAAGTATGTGATGTTTTTTGATACGATAGGCCTTTCGCTGGCGGCGCTTTCTATTTTTAGGCTGCGACGAAAGACTAAAGAATTTGATGGAACGGGGATTTACACCATTAAATGGTTCCCCCTTGTACCGCTGATATTTATCATATCGTACTGGTTTGTAACCATCAATATTTTTATAACTTTTAAAGAGAACCCTTATGCCGCGCTGATTTGTCTGGCTGCGTATGGGGTTGGGCTGGTGATTTATTATATAAGTACCTACAAAAAGAATAAGGTAATAAGAACTATATAGAATGGAGCTTTCATATATACTGAACGAATTAGGCGAGGATCGCGAAAATTATTTCAACGCCGTTTCGCCTCCCATAATTCAGACCAGCAATTTTACATTTAAAACGGTAAACGATTTCAGGGATGCCCTGGGTAACGAGTTTGATGCGATGTTGTATTCGCGCGGGAACAACCCGACCCTCAATATACTACGAAAAAAACTGGCGGCACTGGATGGCGCCGAAGACGCCCTGGTGTTCAGCAGCGGTATTGCAGCCATCAGTGTGCCTATTTTAGCTTTGCTAAATCAAGGCGACCATGCGGTTATTGTAGAAAATCCCTACAGCTGGACCATAAAACTGTTCAACAACTTTTTACCAAAATTCGGCATCACCGCCACATTTGTTGATGGCTCCGAGGTAAAAAACATTGAAAACGCCATCCGTCCAAATACAAAGCTCATTTACCTGGAAAGCCCGAATACGTTTAGTTACGAATTGCAGGACCTTAAAGCGGTGTCAAACCTGGCAAAATCAAGAGGCATTTTAACCATGATTGATAACAGCTATTGCGGCCCACTGTACCAGCAACCCATCAGCTTAGGCATCGACCTTGTGGCTCAATCGGCAACCAAATATTTAGGCGGACATTCGGATATAGTAGCAGGTGTTTTAACCGGAAGCAGAGAACTGATCAATAAGATATTTGATAATGAATTTATGAATATCGGGCCGTCGCTTTCTCCGCATTCGGCATGGCTGCTGATAAGAGGTCTCCGCACACTTCCTTTGCGGATGCAGCGAAGTTTTGAAACCGCTAAGACAATTACCGCCTGGTTGCAACAACATCCCGCAATCGACAAAGTGCTATGGCCATTTAGCCCCGATTTTAAACAATTGGAATTGGCTCACCAACAAATGCAGGGATGTGGAAGCATGTTCAGTTTTACACTGAAAAATTCATCCATGCAAAAAATTGAGACCTTTTGCGATAAGCTCCAACATATTTTAATGGCGGTATCATGGGGAGGGCATGAGAGCCTGGTTATACCCTCCATAGCCGGGATACCAAAAGAAGATTATGACAGCAAAAACATGCGCCACCAGTTAATAAGAATGTATGCCGGTTTGGAAGATGCTGATTATTTAATTAAGGATTTGGAGCAGGCGTTGGGGTAACTGAGGGGACTGTGTGTGGGGGGCTCCCCTCTTGGGGTAATGATATACCAATTAGAACAAAGATAATATTTCAATGTTTTTTTATTTTTCTAATCAAATAAATCATAAATGCAATCAATATAATTAATAATAATATTTCCCACCATCCTATGGACAAACCAAAACTATAGCCACTACTTAATCTATCTTTTGTATAAGAATATGTTAAAACATGAACACATATAAAATACACAAGGGCAATAAATGTTAATAAAAGACTAATGGTAAAAAGGGTTTTCTTTTTCATTGCATTAAGGTTTACCCGAAGGTACAAAATTTAATACATCTTTAAGGATTAGGAACAGCATTGAAATTCACGTCAGGAAGGAAGCTCGATGCTAACTCCCTATTTCTTCCAAATATTTCAAAAAACAAGCTTTAAATGAACCTTGCCTATCCAAAAAATAAATTCTTATATTTAGTTTGTGGTAGGCGTTCGGGGCGGATAAGGATAATTTACTGATAAGCAACAAAAACAAGTAGAAAATGAAACCACGGGTAGTTGTCCTTGGAGCAGGTTTTGGAGGCCTTGAGCTCACCACCATACTTTCTGAAAAAATGAGAGATGGCCTCGATATAACGCTGATAGACAAAAGCGATTCCTTTTATTTTGGCTTTTCGAAGTTTGATGTAATGTTTGGCCGTAAATCGTCAAAAGCCGTAAAGTACCCCTACAGCAGCATTGTAAAACCCGGGGTAAAGTTTCGCAAAAGTACTGTTGTTGTTATCGATCCCTTAACCAAACGGGTAGTAACGCAAGACGGAACATTCGCGGCAGATATATTGGTGATTGCACTTGGCGCTGATTATAATATTGATGCAACGCCAGGACTTGAAGAAGGCGGAAATGAATTTTACACTTTCGCCGGTGCCGAACGTCTCAGGGATATTCTTCCTGCTTTCAAAAAGGGCCGTGTAATTGTCGGTGTAGCGGGTGCGCCATTCAAATGTCCGCCGGCACCGAGCGAGGCAGCACTGCTAATGCATGATTATCTTACCGAACGGGGCGTACGCAATTCCTGCGAAATCAGCCTTGTTATGCCATTCGGTGTGCCAATCCCGCCTTCGCCCGATTCTTCAAAGGCACTGCTTACGGCCTTTGCTGAGCGTAATATTAAGTTCATTCCTAAAAAAACGGTGGCTTCAATTGAGCCGCTGCACAAAATGGCTATTCTTGACGATGGAACTGAAATGCCGTTCGACCTGTTCCTGGGTATTCCAAAACACTGTGCACCCGAAGTAGTGCTTCAAAGCGGCATCACCGAAAATGGATGGATTCCCGTTGATAAAGCAAATCTAAAAACAAAATTTCCGGGTGTTTATGCTATTGGTGATGTTACCAGCGTAGGCACTCCTAAAGCCGGGGTATTTGCCGAGGGGGCCGCAAAAATAGCTGCCGAATCAATAATTGCAGAACTTGAAAAAGGAGAAAATCCGCCGCCATATACGGGTGCAGGAACTTGCTATATAGAATTCGGTCATGGGCAGGTGGGTAAGGTGGATGTTGACTTCTTCTCTGGTCCGGCGCCGAAAGGGACGCATACTGATGCTTCAGAAGCGCTGGTTGCCGAGAAAGAACTCTTTGGATCGAGCCGTAAAGCCCGCTGGTTTGGATTATAATTAGAATCCCCTTCTGGCAGCAAAATTCAATCTTAATGATGTCGCATTTTCTTTTTCGCGTCCGTATATATTTATAATATATTTTTACGTTTGTTTTTCAAATATGCGGGTTAATGAAAACTTATAAAAAAAATCTAAAATACGTGCCGGTGTTAATTTGCATGGCGGGCTTATTGGCCTTCTTATCATCCTGCCAAAAGCATCAACTTGATTATGTAACGACGGCCCCTGTAACCGGAGTTACCTTCATCCAGGCGTCCTCTGATGAACCTCCCCTGGATCTATTTATCGGTGGGGGCAAGGTTAACAAGTCTTTTATACATTATGGAGAGACTATTAATAATTTCACCATTTCGCCCGGCAAAAACTCAGTTACTTTTTCCAGTAATGTCACCGGGCTAACGGTGCTATCTGATACGATTAATTTCGTTGAAAACGCCGTTTATTCAATGTTTCTTGCCAATAAGGCAACACAGCCCGAAATTTTGCTGCTTACTGACACAATCGGCAAACCAACTTCGGGAAATGCCAATATCCGTTTTGTCAACCTAAGCCCCGATGCACCTGCTGTTGACCTGGTTGTTAAAGGCGGCGCCGTTTTGGTTTCCAACAAGTCATTCAAAGGACATTCATCTTTTGCACCAATACCAGGAAATGTTATATACACGATTGAAGTTCACCAGGCTGGAACAAGTACTGTGCTGGCATCTCTTTCAAACATTAACCTGAACAATGGTTTTGTTTATACATTCTGGTTTTACGGCCTTGCAACTGCAACTACGCCGACAGATAAGTTAACCCTCGACGTTATCAATAATGCCTATTTCCAATAAAAAAGCTGAGATTTTTTTGATGTGTTGATGATGAGGGATGCAAAGTAAAAAAGACGCAAAGTATTGCGTCTCTACAAAGTTATTTTACGCTCTTTTTTAATACGATAAAATAACCTGCGATAAAAACTACTACGGCCACTGCAAGGCTTACCATTGTATCTTTTGTAAACATATCGATGGTTATTTGAGGCGTTGCGTTACCTTTACCCGTGCCAGCCTGCAATGCCCTTAATACTAACATGGGGTGAGAGTATGGGAATAAGTACGCATACTGCCAATTGTTCCCAACCAAAATATCCCCAGTTATAATACCTATAAATCCAATACCCATCGGTTTTAAAAAATCACGGAATAAAAGGCTTAATAAAAATTGTATTGATAAAATACCCAAAGAGGAAAGGAAAAACTTAAAATAAAGCTGCGATAAAATGCCTAATATGTTGTATTCGCTAAATTTTAATTGTGGCTTTAAAACACCTAAAAAATTCCCAAAGCTAACTGTAAAAACCACAAATAATAGTAAACACAAAAATATTAAAAAGAAAGCGTAGAAGTATTTGGCCGAATAAACTGAAAGTTTTGATATTGGCAGGCTGAACAGTGTTTTCCAAGTGTCGGCTTTATGTTCTATACTGTTAACCGAGTACGCGATAAACACTACCAGCATCGGCAATAGCAGTGAACCCATCACAGCAAAAATTATTGATGCAAACTGTATCCAAAGTATCATCCCCGGCTTGTTTGCCATTTGGTCGCTGTGAGAAAAAAAACCAATAGACACTAATACGCAGAGCAGCAATGGCAACAGTACCGCACTCCAAAATCCCATTGTTTTACGGGTTTTATAAAATTCGGAACGGAACGATAGTATAAATCCTTTCATGGTTTAGGCGTTTTGAGTAATAGCTAAAAATAGCTTTTCGAGATCTTTTTGTTGCTTGTTTATGCTGTACACGGTAAAACCGTTTTGATTAAGCAAAGTATTTATTGCTCCTATTTGCTGTTTCGAGGTATACGGAACATACAAATGATGATCGTTAACGTCGCTAACCTTATAGTTGCTGCGGTTTAAAAAGTTGGCCGCATCAACTGTGTTGTCTGTTTCAATTTGTATTAAGGGCTGGCTTAACGATTCCAGTTCTTTAATGCTCCCCTGGAATAAAAGCTCCCCGTTGTTAATTATTCCAACGTGGGTAGCCATCCGCTCAATTTCGGCCAAAAGGTGGCTTGATATAAAAACTGTTTTTTGATGTTGATTAACTAATCTGATCAGCAATTCGCGCACCTCTATAATGCCATTGGGATCAAGGCCGTTTGTGGGCTCGTCAAGTATCAACAATTTAGGATCGGGCAGCAGGGCCAAAGCTATGCCCAGTCTTTGTTTCATACCCAATGAATATTGCCCGGCTTTTTTATGTGCAGCGTTAGTTAAATGGACCAGGTCGAGCATCTCATCGACCCGTTTTTCGGGGATTTCCAAAAGCAACGCCCTGTTCATAAGGTTCTCTTTGCCGGATAGATGAGCATAAATAGCCGGCTGCTCTATTAACGAACCAATTTGAGAAAGAATTTGTATGCGATTGCTTTGCAGCTCCTTTTCAAAAATATGTATAGTCCCCTGCTGGGTTTTCAGCAGGTTCATTAAAAGTTTAATTGTGGTAGTTTTCCCGGCGCCATTAGGGCCCAGGAAACCATATATACTCCCCTCAGGCACCTGTAGGGATAACGATTTTACAACTGTTTGCTGGCCAAAGTTAAAGGTTAACCCTTCGGTGCTGATTACCATACTTTTTCTTTGGCTATTGAGCATACAGTTTTTACCAGGCTAACACTTTTATAGAAAAGTGATGTAGCATGAACTGTTGAGCCAACTATGACTTCTCTCTTTTGCTGAAACTGGTAGCTTACTCCCATAATAATGGCAAATAGCACTGGGATCAATAATAAGATGAACGGGTTTGAGTTTGTGATTAGCTTCTTCATTGCGATGTTTTTTGATGATACAAAGAAATATCAAAGTTTTTATCTGCTAAAAAGAATTAGACGAACGGACAGCATTCATAGATGAACAGTCGTTTAACCCGAAATACCCGTTCGTCGGATATTTAGGGGCGTTCATCGATGAAGCGTGGTACTATATATAAAACTTGTCCTTATTCAGTATCAAAATATTAATTTAGGTCTGATGAAATTTCGCTGGCAAATATTTTGGCATGTCTTTTTTTGGGTTGTTGTCATTACGTTTTGCCTCGCATTTGCGCGCAATAATACAAAAATGAGCACCAACGATCTGTTGGTTATATTCGTGCTATATGGCATTATCAACATCAGTTTATTTTACCTAAACTTCATTGTTTTAATCCCTCAGTTTCTTGATAAAAAACGATATGGCATTTATGCTATTTCCATAGTTTTCGCTGTTGTTTTTTATGGTTTTGTTAAATACGGCGGCGCACTTATTTTTAAGGAATATGTGCTGATGCGCATGAAAGGCCAGCTAACAGGTTTTGGCCACTATTTTTTAAGCACAGTATTTACCAGCCTGTTCTTTTTATTTTTAAGTGCGGTATTAAAGTTTACTATAGACTGGTTTTTGAACGAACGTATACAGCGCGACCTGGAAAACCAGCGGCTTAGCGCGGAACTGGCTTTTTTAAAATCACAGATTAACCCACACTTTTTGTTTAATTCGTTAAACAGCATTTACTCGCTTGCCTATCAGCGATCGGAAACCACACCCGAGGCTATTTTAAAGCTTTCGGAAATTATGCGTTATATGCTGTATGAATGTAACGATAACAAAGTTGACCTTTCCAAAGAATTGCAGTATTTGCAGAATTATATCGATCTTCAAAAAATAAGATTCGGAGATAAGGCTTATATTGATTTTAAAATTGAAGGGAAGGTAGAAAACCAGCAAATAGTTCCACTATTGTTAATAGCATTTATTGAAAATGCTTTTAAACATGGGGTAGCTAATAACCCGCTTATGCCTATCCGTATGTTAATAGATGTACAAGAATCGCATCTTCAATTTTATTTGCAAAACAAAAAACATACAAATAATCGGGATGCATCTGGCGGTATCGGTTTAAACAATGTAAAACGCCGGCTTAATTTACTTTACAGGGGGAAATATAACCTGGATATCCGCGACGAAGCCGATATTTATACCGTTGAACTATCGTTAATTTTATAATATGATCAGATGCCTTATTGTTGATGATGAGCCTTTGGCGCTGCAGATATTGGAGGACTATATTTCCAAGATTCCTTTTTTGCAGTTAATTAAGTCTACAACAAATCCTATTGAAGCATTAACATTGGTACAGGAAGGGAATATTGATCTTGTATTTTTGGATGTACAAATGCCCGAACTGACTGGGATCCAGTTTTTAAAGATATCAAACGGCAAAGCGAAGGTAATATTAACAACTGCCTACCCCCAATATGCGCTCGAGGGATATGAACTTGATGTAATTGACTATTTGTTGAAGCCAATAGCTTTCGACCGTTTTTTTAAATCGGTACAAAAAGCACAATCGATATTACAACCCCACTCGGCTGCTAATGCAAAATCAGTACAAGCCGAACCCGTACAACAACCGCAACAGGATTTTCTGAGTGACTTTATTTTTGTTAAAACCGAGCACAAAATACAGAAGGTTTATTTAAATGATATCCTGTTTATAGAAGGATTAAAGGATTACATCTCCATTTTTACTCCAGCAGAAAGGATCATTACCCTGCAAAATATGAAGAAGATGGAGGATGCCCTGCCACCCAGGCATTTCACACGCGTGCATAAATCATACATTGTATCCATCAACAAAATTGACAGCATTGAACGCAGTCGTATTTTTATAAAAGACAAAATTATACCGGTAGGTGACACTTATCGTGATGAGTTTTTCAAGATTATTGAGGGGAAGAATATTTAATCGTTTGATAAAAGCTATCGGGGTAAACTTTGTTGTTTTGACAATCAAATCGGGACGTAAAGTTCGATACAAGTCTTAGAAAGTTAATAAAAAAGGGGAGTTAAGGCGAGCATATCAAAACACCTGCTCCACCCTCTTATCCGGATAATTCACTTTTTCACTTTTCCTCACGCTATTTACAATAATGTGTACGATGTTTATCTGATCGTCGAATATGTTGTACAGCAGGCTAACGTCCACATCAACCTTTTTAACAGCCGGTATTTTCTCCGATTCCAAATAAACGTCCGTAGCCTCCTTGTTAATTTCGAAGCCCAGGTAGCTTAGTTTTTGGGGCGTATCGCCTGCCTTTATATTCAAATTGGCAGCTATATAACTTTTTACCAGCGCATCCATGGCGGCGTGCATATCGGCTTTGGTGAGGTCGGTTTTGGCGTGATATTGTTTTTCGAGGGCGGCCTCAAAGTCATCGGTAAAAATGGTGCAGATCACTTCCAGTTTATTGTCCTGCTTATTGTATTCAATATTGGTGGTGCTAACATGGATAGGATGGAATGTCTTCACAGCCCGCTTTTCAGGTATCAATGCGCTTAAAACAATGTAACAATATAATAGCGGTTGATAAATTATAGCACCCATAGTGTATTGAAGTTTTAATAGTAAATAAAAGGCGCTAAATTAGTGCTTTCAACCTGTAGTTCGCAATGTCCGACTTTGCTTTTTATTTTAAAATGGGTTGGGAGCACATTATCAGCAAGGATGCGTTAGACCATCAGCTGTTTATCCTGGCCCTTGCGTGTGTTTATGCAATCAACGACATCAGACGGGTATTGATACTGGTTACGGCGTTCACCATTGGGCATTCATTAACCCTTGCCTTAAGTGTGTATGATATTATCCGGTTCAGCAGTAAATGGGTAGAGTTTTTGATACCCTGCACTATTTTTATCACTGCGCTCAACAATATTTTTCAGATACGTTCGTCCGCTAAAAGTGCAAAAATAAATTATTACCTTGCTTTGTTTTTCGGTCTGATTCATGGCATGGGCTTCGCAAACGCCATACGCATTATGCTCGCCAAAGACCAAACCATAGGCTTGGGCCTGTTTGGTTTCAATGTGGGATTAGAGGTGGGCCAGATATTCTGCGTAGCGATAATTCTCATCATCGGCTGGATGTTCTTAAATGTATTAAAGATAAAAAGACGCGATTGGATATTTTTCCTGTCATCGGGAGTATTCGCGCTATCGGTAAAGATGGCGTTGGAAAGACTTCCGTTTTGAGGAAGTCCGAAAGTCTGAAAAGTCAGTAAAGTCCGAAAGACTATTTGGCCGATGAGGCTTTGCGAACTTTTTTTACTTTCGGACTTTACTGACTTTCCGGACTTCCGGACTAAAAAATAAAACTGACTCTCTAAAAATAATAATTGAAATGAAAAAAGTTTTTACAACTGTATTAGCGGCCTGCACCCTCGTCGGGGCCGCTGTTGCCCAGGATATTCACAATAACCCGGGCAGCAACCATGGTAACAAGTTTGAACAGCTTGGCACCATTTTGCCAACGCCAAACGAGCAGCGCACAGCCAGCGGTGCGCCCGGTGTAAAGTACTGGCAGCAACGCGCCGATTATGATATTAAATGCGAACTCGACGAAAAAATCCAGAAACTCTCTGGGACAGAAACCGTTACTTATTACAATAACTCTCCCGATCCGCTCGATTACATTTGGCTTCAGCTGGACGAAAATCAACACAGTAATTTGAATAATGCCAACTACCAAAGCAGCTCGGTTATGCCAAAGGTTGCCGGTACTGCGATATTGGAAAGAGCCGAGATGAAGACTGACGACAACGGTTTTGGTGATAAAATTTTGAGTATCACTGATGCCTTAGGTAAAGCGCTTCCGTATACTGTAAATAAAACCATGATGCGCATCGATCTGCCGGCGGCATTGAAATCGGGGCAGCATTTTGTGTTTAATTTAAAATGGAGCTACAAAATATCCGACAGGCTTACTTATGGCGGCCGTGGGGGTTATGAGTACTTCCCTACCGATGGCAACTATTTGTTTACCATGACCCAATGGTACCCACGTTTATGCGTATATAGCGATTTCCAGGGATGGCAAAACCACCAGTTCGCGGGCAGGGGTGAGTTTGCTTTAACTTTCGGAAATTTCAAGGTACAGATCACTGTTCCTGCCGATCACGTTGTTGGTGGCACAGGCGAATGTATCAACTATGCAGCAGTATTAACTCCTGCACAATTGGCTAAATATACAGAGGCCAAAACTTCAAAAGTTCCGGTACAGATAGTAACGCTTGATGAGGCAAAAAAACGCGAAGCTAATCCAAGCACAGCAAAAAAGACCTGGGTTTTCCAGGCCAGCAACGTCCGTGATTTTGCATGGACATCGTCCCGTAAATTTGTCTGGGATGGAATGGGGCAGAATGTTGAAGGGAAAAATGTAATGTGTATGAGCTACTATGGTAAAGAAGCATACGGTTTGTACAGTAAATATTCAACCAGGCTGGTGGCGCATACCGTGAAAACTTATTCAAGTTTCACCTTCCCTTATCCATATCCTGTAGCTCAAAGTGTTGAGGCTTCGAACGGTATGGAATATCCAATGATCTGCTTTAACAACGGTCGTACCCAGGCAGATGGAACTTACAGCGAAAGCACCAAGAACGGCATGATAGGAGTAATCATCCACGAAGTCGGCCACAACTTCTTCCCGATGATTGTAAACAGCGACGAGCGTCAGTGGACCTGGATGGACGAAGGCCTGAATTCGTTTGTGGAATACCTTACCGAAGAACTTTGGGATAATAAGTTCCCAAGCAAAAAAGGAGCTGCCTATACCCAGGTTGACTATATGAAATTGCCCAAAGATGAATTGGAGCCTATCATGACCAATTCGGAAAACATAGTTCGTTTTGGACCAAATGCTTATACTAAACCTGCTACCGGGCTGAATATCCTGCGCGAAACAATCATGGGGCGTGAGTTATTTGATTTCGCCTTTAAAGAATATGCAAGGCGCTGGGAATTTAAACATCCTACACCTGCTGATTTTTTCAGAACAATGGAAGATGCCAGCGGCGAAAACCTGGATTGGTTTTGGAGAGGCTGGTTCTACGGAACCGACGCCTGCGACATTTCGCTTGATTCGGTAAAGGTTGCAAAAGCTGATCTGAATGGGAAGCTTCCACAATTTGGTCAGGTAAGGTTTCCAGGCGCCCCCGACCCCAATAAAGTTGCCGCTCCGATTGTGAATAATTACGATGACATTTCAAAAGTCAGGAACCGTGAGGATAAGAAGATACAATTTTATGTAGACCGCGATACTACGGTACGCGATTTTTATTGGAAATACGACCGTGGCCTTGCATCTGTCGACAGTTCTAAATTCAAGGACATGACAAAAGCTAAAAATATGGCAGCTGACCGCACTCCTGTACCATTTACAGACGACGACAAAATAAAATTTGCCAATAAGTTTTTCTACGAGCTGAATTTTAGTAACAAAGGTGGATTGGTAATGCCTATCATTGTACAGTTTACATATACTGACGGCACCAAACTGATTGACCGTATACCGGCACAAATCTGGCGCATGAACGAAAAGCACGTATCAAAATTCTATGTGCAGGATAAAGAAGTAGCGTCGATTTTGGTAGACCCATATCGCGAAACATGCGATATTGACGAAGCCAACAATTATTGGGGTAAGTTGCCTGAACCATCAAAATTCCAGGTGTTTAAACAGAAAGCTGCTAGCGGCCCGGCTCGTGGCGCATCTGTGGGCGTAAACCCAATGCAGGTAGCCGGCGGTAAATAGGACTAAGATTCGTAGGATTTGAAGATTTAAGGATTATTTAAACAGCGCAAATTCTTTTAAACTTCCGAAGTTTTTAAAACTTCGGAAGTTTTTTTATTTCTGTTTGTCTGAACTAAGATTTGAAGGATATCAGGATTCAAGGATTGTTTCAGAAATGTAATCAACGCAATCCTTCTATCAAATAAATCAGCGGTTCAGAATTATTGCCCCTTAGTTTGCAGGTACATATAAACTATACCGCCGATAACAATTATTGCCAATACAACGAGGCCGGTAACCCCTTTGCGTTTATCCTGGCGCATAAGCCATACTAAAAACGCAACAAGTGGCAGTACAAAAACTGCCCAGAATATAAGTGATGGAATGTTCATTTATTTTTTGAGTTTTGAATTATCGAATTAGTGATTTAGTGAATGGGAAGCGGGCAATAATTAAAGTCTCTTTAAAAGTCAAATCGTTCATTAGTTTTTTTAAAATTCACTAAATCAATAACTCACTAAATCACTAATTTACAATGGCATTCTTGCAAGCGGAGTAATTTCCTGCCCAACAAAATCGCCTTTTAAAAATTTATAATAACCTGCAATGGCAATCATGGCTGCATTATCGGTACAATATTCTAATTTAGGAATAAAACAGCGCCAATTATTCTTTTCACCCAACGCGAGTAAACCTTGCCGTAAACCTGTATTGGCTGATACGCCGCCCGCTAATGCAATATCCTTAATGTTATAAGCCTTAGCTGCTTTAGCTAATTTGTTTAACAAAATGGTCGCTATACGCTTTTCGACAGAAGCACAAATATCATTTAAGTTTTTCTGTACGAAGTCAGGATCAATAGCAACGTTGTCCCTTATAAAATAGAGGATAGCTGTTTTTAATCCGCTAAAGCTAAAATTATAACCCGATATTTGCGGTTCGGGAAACTGATAAGCATCAGGATTACCCAAACGCGCATATTTATCAATCAAAGGACCACCAGGATAAGGCAATCCTAAAATTTTACTGGTTTTATCCATCGCTTCGCCGGCCGCGTCGTCGAGGGTTTGGCCTATCACTTCCATATCAAAATAGTCTTTTACCAAAACAATTTGCGTATGACCACCCGAAACTGTTAAGCATAAAAATGGAAATGATGGCTTGTTATCGCCAATAAAATGAGCCAGCACGTGTGCCTGCATGTGGTTTATATCTATAAGCGGAATGTTCCTGGCGAGCGCAAAAGCCTTGGCAAATGAAACACCGACCAGCAGTGAACCTAAAAGTCCGGGACCACGTGTAAAAGCAACCGCATCAATATCATTTTTGTTTACTTTTGCGTTTAATAATGCTTGTTCAACGGCAGGGACAATGTTTTGCTGGTGGGCCCTTGACGCAAGCTCGGGGACAACACCTCCATAAGCTTCGTGAATGGTTTGATTAGCAATAATATTGCTTAATATTACACCATCGGCACAAATTGAAGCGGAGGTTTCATCACAAGAAGATTCGATTCCTAATATTAACAAGGTTGAATTATTGATTTAATGAATTATTGATTTAATGAGTTGGCAAATTGTTGAATTATTATTACTTATGATTGTTAAACCTTAATTTGTATAGTATGTTTAACAATCAATAACTCACTAAATCAATAATTCACTAATTAATTAAACGGCAAAGTTATTAAAAAACTACTCAAAATAGCGTTAATAATAGTACTGGGTATATTACTGGTATTTAGCATACTGCTGTTGCTTTTTCAATATAAGCCGGTGCAAACCTGGGCTGCAAAACAAGCTGCCGGGTATTTGTCAGAAAAACTCCAAACAAAAGTTGATATAAAAAGCCTTTACGTCGAGCCTTTTTCTTCAGTTGTGCTGGAAGGATTTTACGTGCTCGACAAGCAAAAAGACACGTTACTTAGCACACCGAAACTCACGGTTAACCTAAGTAAATTTTCGCTTTTCAGCAGCATCGGCGACCGGAAAATTGACTTTTCGCTAATAGAGCTGGATAATGGCTCGGTTTATTTAAAAAAGCAAAAGGACAGCACCACCAATCTTCAGTTTATTATTGATTATTTTAAATCTGCCGATACAACTAAAACGCCTGCCGCAAGCAAGCCATGGCAAATGGAATTTGAAAAAATTGCCATTAATAATTTTCATTTCAGGTTTAAGAATAAGCTGGTAGATACTTTTACGAAACAGGTGAACTTTGATGATCTCGATGTAAAAAACTTTAGCGCTGTAATAAAAAATATGGACCTAAAGAACCACCTTTTTAAAGCGGATATCAGTAACCTTTCCCTCCGCGAAAAGAGTGGATTTTACCTTAAAAAATTTGATGCTTTGGCCACCATCGACACTAACCAGATATTGGCCCGGAATCTGTTTATATTAACAAACCATTCGAGCATTAAAAGCTTTTTCAGGATGAAGTTTAAATCCTTTAGGGACGTAGGGGAGCATATCGAAAATAAAGTTTACATGGAGGGTGATTTCAAATCATCGCAAATTTCATCAAGTGACATCTCTTTTTTTACAGATGGTTTGGAACATGTTAAGTTTGATTTAGGTTTAGATGGCAAAATTAAAGGATATGTTAATAACCTTAGTGCAAAGAACCTGTTGATTACCGGTGGCAAGGCCACGTACGTTAAAGGCGATTTTAAACTCCGCGGCCTTCCCGATTGGGATAATACTTTCCTTGAGTTGAATTTTGAGCAGATTGCTACGAACAAAGCTGATCTTGATTATTTATACAGCAATTTTACTGGTACACCAAACAGCCACGTACCTGATATTATCTCAAAATTCGGGAATATTAATTTTAGCGGACGGTTTACCGGGTTGCAAAATGACTTTGTTGCATACGGCACTTTTAAAACCAAACTCGGCAGGTTTGATCCCGATATTAATTTGAAAATCAATAAAGCAGGTGTGCCTTTTTACAGTGGAAAGATAAATACTTATGCTTTTGACCTTGGCAGCCTGATTGATGTTGAAACATTGGGCCGCGTTAGTTTAAAAGCAAATGTTAAAGGGAGCGGTGATAACCTGAAAAATTTAAATGAAAATTTAAACGCCCGCATCAGTGCGCTCGATTTTAAAGGCTATAATTATCAAAATCTAACTGTAAATGGCTCTTTCAATAAAAAGATGGCTAATGCCAAAATAACCATTAATGACAAGAACATTAAACTCGATTTAAATGGCACTATCGATCTAAATCCAACCTTACCTGTTTATAGTGTTAATGGAAGTATTGATAACGCTCAATTGCATACTTTGAAACTATTAGACGATACCATTACATTTACCTCACAGATATCAACCAATTTCTCGGGCAACAGCCTGAACAACCTCACCGGCAATATTTTGCTGATCAGGTCGAGGGTGGTAGATCCAAGACATAACTATCCGATTGATTCAATTGTTTTATCAGCAAACGGCGCGGGCAATACCAGGACTATTAGCCTGCGGTCGGATATGGTTGATGGTTATATTAAAGGGCATTTTGATTTGCCTACACTGCCATCTTATTTTAAAACCATTGTTAAAAAATATATCCCCTCGTTAAAAACAACTATTGTTACGCCTAAACCCCAGGAGTTTTCATTCAATTTGACACTCAAAAATACTGATCCGCTGATTGCTATGTTTATGCCGGACCTTAAGATACCGGATCAGGGTACTTTCGTCGGAGAATTTAATTCGGAAACTAAAACGGCCACCCTCCAGGTTTACATTAAAACCATACAGTACAATAAAATGGTATTTCACGATTTTATCATAGATGAGAGCACAAATACCGATTACCTGGGGCTTAACATATCATTAAGTAAAATAGACCTTACTGATAGTTTGTTTGTTAAAAATATAACTATCAACAACTCTTTAAAGAACGATAGTTTAAACTTTAACGTTAAGTTATCAGACAAAGACGCTGTAAACTCACTGGACCTTTACGGTCTGGTGAATTTTGGCCGGGATACCACCGCTCAACTGCAATTGCTGCCATCTGACGTAATGCTGGAACGTAAAAACTGGAGAATTGCCGAAAAAGTACGGATAAAGGTGCACGAAGGAAAAACAGAGGTATCAGGTTTTGAACTTTCTAATGGAATCCAAAAGGTAAAAATAGACGGGTTTATTTCCGATGACCCAGCCGATCAATTGAAATTATCGTTTGAAAAATTCAGTATGGCGACATTTAACCAGCTGACCAGGCGGTCGGCAGGTGTTGTGCTGAATGGTTCGCTAAACGGCGACGTGCTGTTGAGCGCAATTACTAAAACGCCAGGCATAGATGCGCATTTAGCTATTGATTCGCTTGCGTTGAATAATACATTGGTTGGTAATGTTAATATTGAATCGGACCTGGGCAATGAGCGCAAACAAGCTAATGTAAAGGTGAGCGTAAATAATCACGGCACAGAAACGGTTAATATTGCGGGGATATATAAAATAGGGAAAGGCGTTGAAGACAACCTTGATTTCGACGTGAAAATGAATCAAACCGAAGGGATAATTTTTGAACCGTTTATAAATAACCTGGTTTCAAACGTTAAGGGAAATATCTCAACAAACCTGAAACTAACGGGACCCCCGTCAAAACCACAGCTAAACGGCGAGATCATGTTCTCGAATACCGGGGTAACAGTTAACTATTTGAAAACTGCCTATAAGGTTACCGATACATTAACAGTGGTTAACAGTGTGGTAAAAATAACCGAAATGACTGTTAAAGACAGTAAGGGCGGCACCGGCAAAATTACCGGAACTGTTGATTTGAATGATTTTTCGAATCCTGATATCGAAGCTGTACTTACTGCCAGGAACTTGATGGCATTGAACACTACTTTTAAGGATAACCACCTTTATTACGGGACAGCATTTGCCAGCGGCAGATTTAATTTTAACGGACCGGTTGATAATATGAAAATTGACATCAAAGCCAGAACTAACGCAGGTACGATATTTAACATCCCACTCAACACTTCAACAACAGTAGGCGATTATGATTTTATAAAATTTGTTGGTCATAACGATGTAGCTAAGACTGCTGCAAAGCAAAATAATTTTAATGGCGTTACCTTAAATTTTGACCTTACTGTTGATGAAAAAACCACGGTTAAAATTTTTACGGATTATGGAGTACTTGAAGGAACCGGGCAGGCAAATAACCTTGCCCTAAATATAAACAGCCTTGGCGATTTTGAAATGTTTGGCGACTTTTTAATCACTTCGGGTAAATTTGAGTTTACCGCGAAAAACTTCATCAGTAAGAATTTTGCCGTTAATCAGGGCGGTACCATACGGTGGACGGGCAACCCGTCGAATGCTACAATTAACCTGAGTGCAATTTATGAGGTGCGAACTGATATTTACGCTCTTTACCAGGCCGCAGGTTCATCATCGCCAAAGGGCCACTCACTTGAATTGGTACAAGCCGAGTTAAATTTAACTAAATCGTTGTTACAGCCCAACATCGATTTCGATTTTAATTTTCCGCTTGATCCGTCGATAAAAGATGATCTGGGCACTTACCTGGCCGATAATAATAACAGGAGCCAGCAGGCACTAAGCATTATTGTGAGACGCAATTTTTCGAACGGCTCAAACAACAACCTAACTAACCAGGTTTTCGGTACAGCAACCCAGGCAGTAAGTGAATTTGCCTTCAACAAGCTGAACAGCTTTATATCACAATCGAATATTAAAAACCTGGACTTAAATATTCGTTCATTTAATGATTTTAGCGCTTCGTACAGAATTAAAAACCGTTTTGTAATTACCGGCAGTTTATTTAACACAACTTCGAGTAACAATGAAATATTTCAAAATACCGGAAGCTTATTTAATTCAAATTTTAACGTACTCACAAAAGATTTTGAAGCTCAATACCTCATCTATAAAGAAGGCAATCTCAGCGCCAGGTACTCTTATCGCGTGCTCAATAGTACCACGCTAAACACGCTGAATGACCAGCTAAACGAAGTTTATGTAAATGGTATAGGATTGATCTATCAGAAAGATTTTGACACCTTTTCTGAATTCATAAAAAACATCTTCAAAAGAAACACCAGGAGGGATCCTATTAAACCCGCACCCATTAGTACCCCTGCTTTGACCACATCAGGCAGCACCGAATTAAGATCAGAAGAGGAAAATTAATGATCAAGCATAATGGCATGATCCATTTTATCGCGTTTTGTTTTAAGATAAGCTTCATTATGTGGGTTGGATTTTATCTCAATTGGCACATTCTCAACCACCTCCAATCCATAGCCGATTAAGCCCGCCCGTTTTTTTGGGTTGTTAGTCATTAAACGCATTTTGGATACACCAAGGCTACGCAGTATTTGTGCACCAACACCATAGTCGCGCTGATCCATTTTAAAGCCCAATTCAAGATTCGCTTCCACGGTATCCATGCCGTTTTCCTGTAAATGATAGGCCTTAAGCTTATTTATCAGGCCTATTCCGCGCCCTTCCTGGTTCATGTAAACCACCACACCTCTCCCTTCACGGTTAATCATCTCCATAGCTTTATGCAGCTGTGGGCCGCAATCGCACCGGCACGATCCAAAAATATCACCGGTAACGCACGAGCTATGTACCCTTACCAATATAGGTTCGCCAGGCTCCCAGCTGCCCTTTACAAGCGCCAGGTGATTTTCACCGGTGTTTACCTGGGTGAAAGCAACCATATCAAAATCGCCCCATTGCGTAGGCATTTTTACAGATATATCCCTGTGCACTAAGGTTTCGGTAGCCAACCGGTAAGCAATAAGGTCCTCAATTGAAACAATTTTCAAATCAAATTCTTTCGCTATCTCCAGTAAATCAGGCAGGCGGGCCATCTCTCCGTCTTCTTTCATTATTTCGCATATTACACCAGCAGGTTCAAACCCAGCCAATACAGCCAGGTCAATAGCTGCCTCGGTGTGGCCGGTACGGCGTAATACACCCCCGTCCTTTGCAATTAAGGGGAAAATATGTCCGGGCCTTCCTAAATCTTCAGGCTTCGTTTTGGGATCAATTAATGCAAGTGTAGTTTTTGAGCGATCTGAGGCAGAGATGCCGGTAGTACAGCCTTCAATCAAATCAACCGAAACAGTGAAATTTGTCTCGTGCGAGGTTGTATTGTGACTAACCATTGGTTCAAGGTCAAGTTCCTTGGCGCGTTTTTTTGTGATTGGAGCGCAAACCAGTCCTCTGCCATGCCTCGCCATAAAATTTATTGTTTCGGGTGTGGCATTCCGCGCGGCAGTTAAAAAATCCCCTTCGTTTTCACGGTCTTCATCATCAACAACTATTATGGTTTTTCCATTTTTAATGGCTTCTATCGCTTCTTCAATCGTATTTAGCATAGTGATACTTTTTTATATGGCCGCTCCCAAAAAACAAAACGGAACCATATCTTTTTTTGAATTTACGCAAATTTAAATGATAATCCAATCATTCAGGTCGTCGCTTTGTAAATTAGTACGTGGCTTAACTGCTACTTGGTTGCTTGTGGCAAGTTATAAAAGTTGTGGTGGTTGCAGTAGTTGTAAAGGTTGTAGTTGTTTGAAGGGTTGTAGTAGTTATAAAGGTTGTAGTAGTTGTAAAGGTTGTAGTCGTTTGAGGGGTTGCAGTAGTTGTAAGGGTTGGAGTTGCTTACTATTTTGACCATTAAAACCGTTTCAACCTTTTTTAACATTTACAACTACTACAACTACTACAACTCTTACAACATTTTCAACTAACCCTTACAACCACAATCAACTAACCTGTGTCTTCTTCTTAAATAGCTTATTAAAAAAACGCTTGTATAAGTCCGTATCGAAAATTACGGAATCAGTTGCGGCTTTATAGGAAAGGAAGATTCCGATTGGCGTTATAATAACTATTGCTATCCATGAACCAATTACAGGCGACAGGTCGCCATCTTTTGCCGATTTCTCCCCGATGGTTGAAATTATATAGTAAACGAGGAAAAAGATCACGGAAACAACTACCGGCAAACCGAGGCCGCCTTTCCTGATAATTGCTCCAAGTGGCGCTCCTATTAAAAACAAAGCAATACATGCGGCCGATAGCGTAAATTTTTTCTGATACTCCAACACCGCTCTGCGTATATTTTTAACAAGCTCGCCATCGCGGTCCGCACGGTTTTTTATCAGGTCCTGGATAGAGCGGGCTTCGCCGGTGGCATTGGAAAGTGCGCTTAATTGTTCATTAATTTTTGTACCGGCTAATGTATCTGCACTTGCCGGAAGATATTTTTTAACATTGATTGACTTTGCAGGCAGGGTGAAATATTTTATGTAAGCTGTTATCAATCTGAAGTTCAGCGTTAAGCCACTGTCAACCTGCCGCCTCGTCGATAGTTCGCTTTCTTTCAACTGTCTTAAATTCATCATTTGAAAAGCCGACTTAAACTCATTTTCATCCGTGCGATGCATCTTAAGACCCGAAATAGAAAACTTTTGTTCCGTTTCTTTAAAACGGTAACGTGTTAATCTTTGACGCACATCTATATTATATTGACCTGGTGTTTCTTCATATTTTACACCATCTTTAAGTTTTAAAACAATAAAATCGCCATTAGGTGTACGGTACATCACGCCCTCTTTGGCAATCAAAACATTGGTATTGTTATCGGCAGCGTTTTTGGAGTAGATCATAACGCCATGTAAGGTCTGGCCGTCAGCATCTTTTTTGCTTACGCGGATTGAATAACCCGGAAAGCTATTGCTGAATACGCCTTCGGGCAGAAAGTTTGCTGATTTTTGCTGCCGTGCATCATACAGTAAGGAATAGTACTTAAGATTAGCCTTGGGCAGCATATAATCTGAGAAAATAAAGGCCACTACACTTAAAATTGCAACTGCAACAAGCATTGGTGTTAAAGCCCGTCGCAGCGAAATCCCGGCTGATTTTATGGCTACCAGCTCATAATTCTCACCCAAACTCCCATAAGTCATTATTGAAGAAAGCAGCACCGATAAAGGCAGGGCCATCTGCACATTTGTAGCCGATGCATAAAGCATAAGCTCCGCAATGATATACCATTCAAATCCTTTACCAATAAGGTCGTCGATGTATTTAAATAAAAACAGCATCAGCAACACAAACATTACTATCAGGAAAGTAACCAGGAACGGCCGGATGAAAGCTCTGAGTAATAAAAGATGTATTTTTTTCATTAAAAATGACCCGTTTTTATATCGGTCTGCCGGGGCAGGTAAATACCACTATTGGATTTTTTTATTGATGATATAACGTTAATGACGGTTTTATGATACAATGATAAGGATAAATTATTTGTGCGAATAAAAGCGGCAAACAAAAGCTCAGAACAGGCGATTTGATCCTTTCAGGTTTTAAAGGAATTGGCGAAATATCGGACCAAAATCTTTTACGCAATTTCCCAAAAGTATATGGGCTCTTTCTCAATGGACGCAAATTCCTTTGGTTGGTCGTTTCTTTTAATTCGGTCATATTTTCGGATGCTTTTAAACTGTAAGAGACCGTCCGTTTTATTAACCCGCAACCTTTTCCAAATGCCGGGTTTAATTGTTTTATCCTCACGGTTTAACTCATATTTCTTTAACAAAATGGCGCTTTTGCGCTCGCCAGCGGTTCCCTTTACTGCCATGATAGAAAGATTTGTATAATAACAGATCTACTTACAGATGGTTTATATTAAAGCACTTAAAAACAATACTTTACGCGTTTTTTTCTGCACAATGGTTGATAATAAATATGGAAAATCCGAAGTCGGAGAGCCGGAGGTCTGAAGTCCGAAGCGTAGCACAAATATAATTGAGACGGTCAGCGCATTTTTATAGGCTGTGGTTAATATTAAAAACAACATTTTTCAATGTTATATTACATGCATAATCAATCGTTCTTTCATATAAACAAAAAAACGACCTGGACGGAAATAATACCGGTTTTTTTCTTGCTGGCGAATAACCATTCTTAAATAGTCTGCTTTATAGTATTTTTCAGTAATATCAAATAATTCAGGGAAACATGAGTCTTCTTTTTCGGCCTTACTTGAATAAGGCGACCAATCGTCATCCGATTTGTTAATAATGGCATCCAACAGTTTCGTTTTATCTGCCGACACCATAGGTTCAAAATATTTTAGTATAATATCATAGGGTGTGTATGAATCGATATAACCTATCATCTTTTTATAGTCTTTCTCATAATCCACTAATTTGAAGCAAAATTCCACGGGTTCTCTATAATAACTGCGTATAGCATTCCGGGCTCTCGTTAAAATTTTTGTACGCCATTTTTTTTTCTCGTCGGGTTGCAAGCGGTCAATAATAAAAAGATAGTCATCGAAATTGAATGAATAGGGAAAAAGCGCTGTTAATACATTTGCCAGTTTTGCCTCGTCTTTTTGAATGGTATAAATTTCTTTCAAAAGTTTTAAGTAAGGTACATTATATTCTTCCCGGTAATTGCGTCCAATTTGTTCAGCGCAATATTTTACGGCAAGTTTAAAGTGACCATTTTCAATTAAAAGGGTAATCAATTTTTTATTAAAATCATTGTCAAAATGCAGCGGCTTAAATACGTTAAAATATTGCGGCAAAAGATTATGGGTTTCAACGATTCCGAAAATAGTTTTAGCATAAGTGCTGCCGCCAACGATGTACTCCGAATCCACTTTTTTAAATTGACCGACAAGCAGATCTATTATTTTTTCTCTATTTTCACTGTTGCAGGCGACGATCAAATTCTGCAGATGCAGCAAATAATACATCCTTATTCTATTATTTGCCGTGTCAGGAACATGCTCTACAAAAAAGCCCACGGCTTTGTACCAGGCGTCTTCATTAAGTAAATTATTTATTGGCGCCTGTGACTTTTGTAAGATCTCGTCGATGTATTTGGTAACCCTGGTACTGCTGCCCACTTGAAATTGGAGGCAATTTTCAACCAGGGTGTGAAAACTTTGAAAAGCCTTTTCGTCCATCACATTCGAATAATAATACTCCACCACTGGTTGAAGCACGTTCGACCATAACTCCACAAGCTTTCTTAATTGCGTAGCATCTATGTTTTTTTTATTGCTACCCGTGGCCTTGATAGCATCTTTAATGAGTTTTATTACCTCTTCAGCAGTATGGTATTGCTTTTTAACCGAGAAATGATGCAAGAATGTAAGTTCAATCTCTTTATTTTTTTCGAACAAACTTTTTAACCAATCTTTCAACTGACCAAAGTCTGCTTGTTCCAGTAATGCTTCTGCGTTGCTTGCTTTCTTCTTTATTTTAACAATACCTTTTATTTTTTTGTCATTGGCGATATGCATTAGTAAGGCAGTTTTATGCCTGCAAAAAACCACGTTGTTTTTACAGTCGCATGTACTTTTACCAATTTCATTGTTGGGCAATACGGTCAGCGAAACATCGAAGCTATTACTGCCTTCATCAACATAGGCTATAAAATGCCCGTTCCCGGTTTCATCGCATTCTCTTACTGCATTCTTTTCTGCGAGCTGTATCAGTTCTTTTGACAGCTGTTTCGTGTAGTTTTTAAGCGTTAATGACATACTCTTATCCCATTCTATGAAACGCTAAAATAGCCAACTGTTTCGTTATCAAAAAGCTAAAAAAAATTATAAGGAGTAATAGTGTTTCTTTTACATTGGTATCTGTTCCTTCACATAAGCAATATATCTTTCTAATTTATAAGTGAACCATTCCTGGCGCAAACCGGGGTAATAATGCAGCAGGTCGTTGAAATTCCGAAACGGTTTTTTGCGTGATATAACATCGATAAATTTGTTATGCGTTTGTATGTGTTTTATCCCCGCAATAAAATCTTCCATTACTTTAAACCCTTCATGACTGCTCATCCCCTCAAACCTTATGTAATCGCCATAGTTTTGGTCTATCTTATCTATAGTTTCAGTCCAGGGTTCTTCATCAAAGCCGGGGTTTTTGAGTTCGTCGGGGTAACTATCCATCTCGCCTGTTTTTTTGTTATAAAAACAAAGCATGCCTGTATCCAGCATTTCTGCTATCTCTTTTATCATTTCAGGCTTTATCTCCCTTACTAAATGCATAATTAGAATAGTAGTTTTAGTATTGTAAATAGAATCGCATCACAGTTGCATAAATACCCCAAAATAAGATTTGGAATAAATAACAGGCATAAATGGAGATGGTTTCCTTTTTATTTTTTTAATTGCAATCGTCTAAGACCTATTGTATCCGGAGTCAGAGACTGCTTCGGACAGCGTGCAACAATTGTGAAATCCGACATCCGACATCCTTCCATGATGTAACGAGACTGTTACAAACTAAATAGAAAGCCTTGTGAGGGAATAATTTAAATTTGAACATAACCTAGGTATCTATGAGCCAGATCAAAAAAGAAGACATCAAACAGGAAGTGTTTGACCTTTACGACGACTACGCGCACAGCCGTTTAAACCGGCGCGTATTTATGGAAAAACTATCCCTTTATGCGGTCGGTGGTTTAACCGTACCAGCACTGATGAGTTTCCTGATGCCCGATTATAAAAACAACATTCAAATAAAGGCAGATGATCCCCGCTTAAAATCAGAATATATTACCTATAACTCTCCAAAAGGCGGCGGAAATATTAAAGCGCTGCTATCGAAACCGGTAGATGCGAAGGGAAAACTTGGCGGCATAGTGGTGGTTCATGAAAACCGGGGACTGAATCCATATATTGAAGATGTGGCCAGAAGGGCTGCTCTTGCAGGTTTTATTACGCTTGCGCCTGATGCACTTACTCCCCTGGGCGGTTATCCAGGCAATGACGATGCAGGACGCGATATGCAGGCTAAACGCGACAAAGGTGAAATGGAGCAGGATTTTATAGACGCTTTCCATTACCTCAAAGACAATAAGGACTGCAATGGCAAAGTAGGTGTTGTAGGCTTTTGCTATGGCGGTGGGATTGCCAATATGATGGCCGTACGGGTACCCGACCTGGCGGCAGCCGTTCCTTTTTACGGGGCACAGCCTGCGGCTGAAGATGTTCCGAAAATAAACGCACCACTGATGCTGCACTACGCCGGACTGGATACCCGCATTGACGCCGGCTGGCCTGCCTACGAAGCAGCATTAAAAGCAAATGGCAAAAAATACCAGGCTTTTATCTACGACAACGTAAACCACGGCTTTCATAACGACACTACTCCCCGTTACGACAAAGCCGCCGCAGAACTTGCCTGGAGCAGGACGATAGATTTTTTTAAAGAGAATTTGAAATAGGTTCTTTTTGCGGACTTTGCGGGAGTTGTCTCCCCCCAGTCAAATACTCTTGCCTTTGCCGGAGTTGTCTCCGGCAAATCGAAGGTATTGCATTATGAAATCCAAACACTCGGTACTTATATCCGTAATTTATCATTTAGACATCAACTATGAACAATCAAACACCCGACGGGACAGTAATGTCGCACATAAAAAAACTGACAGAAAAAGAGCAGGAGCTTTACGGTAAAGAAAATTTGTCGGACGGCGATATTAAAGAACTGCACAAGGTTAAAGCGGAGCTTGACCAATACTGGGATCTGCTGCACCAGCGTGTTGGTTTACGCGACGCTGGGAAGAATCCCAATAAAGCGCAGATGAGGGGTCAGGATACGATAGAGAACTACGAAGAGTAGTTACTTACTGCCATAGCATTTCAGGAAACTTCGAAAACGGGATGACAAGCTTAATTCGCCAGTTATGTCATTTCGATCCGCTGATAAGCGGAGAGAAAACTTAAATAATATGCAAAGCTAAGTATGTAAGTTGTACATGCAAAACGGCTATGCTAAGCGAATAAGTTTTCTCACTATCGTTCGAGATGACAACGGTAGTAAGTCGCTTATCAGGTCTTGCTGCAACTCATCGGGCTGATTTTTTTTGAACGCCGGCAAATAACGAGCAAATACCAGCTAACAGCGAAAACGATGCAGCAAGCGGAAAAAAGTAAATAAATTCGGTAATGGATACGGCTATTAAAAAGACCGCAAAGACAATAGTCAAGCGCTGCGTGAGCCGGCTTTCAGTATCTACCGAAAAGAGCCATAAACATACGCTGACCAGCAGCAGCACAAAGATCATAGTTATGCCATAACCCTCGAAAAAGAGAGCAATGGTTACGGATCGTCCCATAAAATCGAACCGGTTGCTAATCATTTCAGTAATCACCCGGGCGATAGCAGCATTTGGCGCTTCTTTCCAGGTGAGCGCCCCTAAGGTGTGCCCGATAGTATGCAGCAGCATCAGAGCGGCGGCAATGCGTAGTAATAATTTTGGTTTCATGACAGGTTATTGATTAAATTTTTATAGAGTTCTAATATCCATCCTCAGCCCTCATCCATACGGACAACATTGGCGAAATATAAAAAGTGTATGCTAACTGTTGTTTCTGTACTTGTTATCCAGTTTCCCCGGAACATCGTTTGAATTGATCAGGATGTAATTAACTGAACCGGCTGCCGCACCATAGACTGATATAGTTAATGCGCCTCCTCTTTTTTTCTTAAGGGCAATGATCTTGTCGTCATCTCTTATTTTCACATGCACTTTAACCGAAACAAGCGTTGTAATTGCTGATAAATCGGTAAGATGGTCCGCTGCTCTCATTCCCCTTAAATCAAGAACATTTATAGGATTATTGTCGAAGTTCAGGTCCGTTAACGCGGTGTTCTTCGACAAATCAAGCGATGTTAGCTGGTTACCGCTGCAATCCAGCTTCTCAAGGCCCTTAAAGTATTCTATACCTTGCAGGGAGGAAATGTTACTAGCGGCCAGTTCAAGTTCCTTCAGATAGACTACGTCATTATGCCTGGTGTTCAAATAATCTCCTGCAAAGGCATTGGGTATTTTTTGCTTCAGCCAGCGCCTGAAGTTCTGATCAGGGATTTCAACCAACAACTTATTTTTAGTTACCGAAGTCAGTGGATTAAAGGCACATTCCAGTTTCTCCAGGTTGGTGTTTTTTGACAAGTCGAGCGCGGTTAGTTTGTTGGCCGGGCAGTATAATATGGATAATTCGGGGTTGTTGGATAAATTAAGCGCCGGGAGCTGGTTGTATTCGCAGTATAATTCCCTTAGATGCGCGTTTTTAGAAATATTCAGCGAGATGATTTTATTATCCCCGCAATTCAGTATGGCCAGCGTTGTATTTTTCGACAGGTCCAAGGCGGTAAGCCTGTTTTCCCAGCAAACCAGGTATTTTAGTTTGGTGTTTTTGGAAAGATCGAGCGTTGCTGCGAGGTTATAGGTGCAGTTAAATTCCTCCAGGTTGGTAAAATAGCCGATACCTTCAAAGTTGATCACCTTTTTATTGATCACGTTGATCCGTGTCAGCGTGGCAACTTCATCGCTGTTGATGTTCATCTCATCACCTGTGAATGCCCCGGGTATTTTTTCCTTTAAATAAGCAAGGAATTTCGGGTCAGGTATCTTTACCAATTGAACGCTTTTGAACTTCGACCGATGCGCAGCGCCGATCGAGCATACCGGTACCAACAAACTTAGCGCAAGCAGACTGCCTGTTAAAACACGGGATATTTTGCCTGGTAACATCATGTTATATTTTAAGCTGTTTTTAATAAATATTATTTACCGGTATACTTTGGTGTGGATGCCTTCGAATAATCCAATTTTACGTTATTGCCCATCGCATATTTAAGACCGCCCTCTATGTGCTTCACAAATAAAATATCAGTATAGTGATAGGAAAAATGGCCGAGCGCCGTATAAAAGGACCTGCCGCCATCAAAATCATGGTACCAGGCCAGAGGGTGCTTCCTGCCGTTTATACCGCCTACGTACGAGGCCTCATCCACAAATAATAATATATGCAGTCCGCTTTGAATGTTGTCGAAATTATACCATTCATCCTTCCAGGTCATGTGATCGGGAAATTGCCGTGTTGACTCATTATTGGGATCTTCCACATGCAATACGCCCTCTTTTGGTTCGGGGTGACTGTTAAAGGAAGCGCCCACCAGCTTCACATACCAGGGCCAGCCCTTGCCGCCGGTGGATGCCCCGTGAATGCCCACGAAACCTCCTCCCGCCTCAATGTACCTTTCAAATTCTATCCGCTGAGCGCTATCTAAAGTGTTGGCATTGGTGCTGATAAATACAATGGCCGCATACCGTTTCAAGTTATCCTCGGTGAAATCAGTATTTTTTGATGTGGTATCAGCAATGAAATTATCTTCCATGGCTATTTTTTGAACAGCCTTTATTCCGTCGGGGATGGAGGCATGGGCATAACCGGTTACTTTGGTGTAGATCAAAACCCTGGGCTTTTCCTGCGCAAGCAAATTGAGGCTATAGCCGAGTAACAGCAGCAGGCACAAGAGTAATGTTTTTGGATTGTTTACAGCGATCATTATTTCTTCTGTTAGGTGTTGTTAGTAGGTAAAATACGACCACGCCCAGGCCTTGTCACCCTTATGCAGGGGCAAACTGCCATCATATTTACCGGGCACTTCGAGGTATCTTAGTGCCTGATTCATGCCGGGTTTTGAGGTAAAGTAAACAAAGACCGCCAGCTCCTTCATTTTTACATAGGCTTCTCCTTTTTTTACATCAAAGGGTGTTAAAACCTTCAGGCGGTTTTCGAACGACAGCTTGGTAAAGTCATTCTTGAACTGTGCCTGGCTTTTCTGATTGATCTCTGCCAGCAAACCTGTAAACAGCTTGCCATCTTCGGGTACGTAGCAATCTTTGATAATACCGGCCATTACCTTGCCGCAGCCTGCTGCCTTTGCGCCCGGCGAATCGGTTGTGGTGGGCAGCATCGTATCTGCTATTTCATCCAGCAGGGCTATCTGTCCGGCATCTAACGCTATTCCGCCCAGCGATGGTTTGCCGATATTTTCTGTTGCCCGCAGCAGGCTGGGGGAGAGCGCCATTGCCCCCAGCAGAGCAGTTGTTCGTAAAGCTTGTCGTCTGTTCATAAGGCTTAATTTGATAAGTACAAATTGTCACGAATTAAAACCAATTACACGAAACTATTTTTTTCATTCGTGTAATTCGAAAAAATTAGTGAGAATTTGTGTCATAATCCATTAAATATTCCCTTTCTTTAATTCAGCTACAGCAAAATCCACGGCCCTTGCTGTCATTGCCATATAGGTGAGCGACGGGTTTTGGCACGACGACGAAACCATGCAGGCGCCGTCGGTTACAAATACATTTTTGGCATCCCACACCTGGTTGTGCTTGTTTAATACGGAGGTTTTAGGGTCTTTACCCATCCTGGCAAGGCCCATCTCGTGCACCGCACCTATCTTGTTGTCGCCTACTTTGTGGCCCGGCTTTAGCTTTACGTCCTTAAAGCCCATAGCTACCAGCATTTCTACCGAAGTAT
This sequence comes from Mucilaginibacter sp., assembly GCA_036498965.1. Lineage (GTDB taxonomy): Bacteria > Bacteroidota > Bacteroidia > Sphingobacteriales > Sphingobacteriaceae > Mucilaginibacter. The sequence continues at coordinate 1,747 of DASYEP010000001.1, read as the reverse complement.
GAGCCATATCCTTATCCATCTTGTGTTCGTTTTCCTTACCCTCGGCGTCAATCTCAACCAAAGGCATTCCCCAGCGGTCTTTTAGTGTTTTGCTTACAGAGATCTTATTTTCATGATAAGGCAGCGTCTCACCAAAACCTGAATATTCAAAACCCCATTGGCCGGGATGCATCAGCGTTTCTTTCAGACTGGCCAGCGGAATATCGGCAACCATATATTGCCCGGCTATATTTTTCCCGACGCCGCCTGCTCCATCTCTTCGTCCGTTTCCCTGGAAATCGTAACCGCCAATGAAGTCCTGCTTGTCGTTGCCAACATTCCTGAACCGGGGGATCAATATACCATTAGGCCGCCTGCCGAAAATATATTTGTCCTCAAGCCCCTCAAACATACCCCATGCACCGATGCCGTGGTGATCCATAAAGTTATGCCCCAATTCGCCGCTGCTGCTGCCTAAGCCACCCGGCCACAGGTTGGTTGCGGAATTCATCAGGATAAAGGCTGAATTGATATTGGAGGCACACAGAAAAACTATTTTCGAGGTATAAGTGATGGTTTGATGGGTTTCGGCATCAATAATTTCAACCCCTTTGGCTTTTTTGGTGTCCCGATCATAAATTACTTCCTTAACAATAGAAAAGGGGCGAAGCGTGAGGTTTCCGGTATTCACCGCCGCCGGTAGGGTAGACGATTGTGTGCTGAAATATCCCCCGAAAGGGCAGCCCAATACGCACTTATTCCGGTAATAGCAGTTTCTGCCCTGGTGCGGCAGGGTTACGTTGGCCGTGCGCCCGATAAAGAAATGACGGTTACCGCCGTATAATTTCTTCATCCGCTTTTGCATTTCTTTTTCGAGGGCATTTAATTGCATGGGCGGTAAAAATTCGCCGTCGGGCAAATGCGGCAGGCCTTCCTTCGACCCGCTTACCCCGATAAATTTTTCTACCTTGCTGTACCATGGCGCAAGGTCGTTGTAACGGATCGGCCAGTCTATAGCGATTCCATGCTTTGCGTTCTGTTCAAAATCCAGATCGCCTATGCGATAGCATTGCCGCCCCCACACTAACGACCGGCCGCCAACCTGGTAACCCCGCGTCCAGCCGTAGGGCTTTTTCTCGACATAAGGATATTCCTTTTTATTGACAAAAAACTCCCTAACCGGGTTCAGGTTTCCGTCCTTTATCATTTCTTGGGTGGCCAGTCCCCGGTCCGAAAACTCCCAAGGCAGCTTAGTAGCGTTTTTATAGCCCGATATGTGTACAACATCGCGGCCCCGTTCCAGCATCAGCACCTTCAACCCCTTTTCGCAAAGTTCCTTGGCCGCCCAGCCGCCCGAGATACCCGAGCCCACAACAATGGCATCGTAATGGTTAGCATTTAACATAGATTGCGCGATTGCTTGTAATTTATTGTTTACAGCGTGTTTGTTTCCGGAAATAAAGAATCAGGTATCCGGTGGTTTATAATTTCTGAAAACTTTGATCAATATAGTACCAATTGCCGGCACTGCAATACAAAGTTTAGTAAAAATTTTGATGGGAGGGGTTGAGAGTGGATGTCAGATGTCAGATGTCGGAGGTCAGATGTCGGAGATCGGAAATTTACACGTCATTGCCTTTAGATTAGCTTCAACAAGAATAAGCGGTTATTATTATTGTTGAAGCTTTCTTTTTGCTTCTTTTTCTTTGTTAATAACTGTAATTTTTGTGGAAAAGTTAACAGCGGTAAAGGCGCATTATCGTCATGG